>JAJDXS010000078.1 GCA_022823145.1 Gemmatimonadota bacterium | reverse complement strand
CCGTTCCAAACCCGTTTTCCCGCTCTCGCGGCACGATCCAGCAAGGTCCAGCCCAACGGCAGGAGTGGCAGATCGTGCAGCCCCAGTTAGACTTACGTGATCTCCTGCCGGGATCTTGTCCGTTAGCCGTCCGCCTACGCGTCCTGAATCGGATGGCGCAGTCGGTCCAGGGGCGGCCGCACGAACTCGCGAGCTACCTGCCGCGTTACGTCGACTTCCGCTGCAGCTCCAACGGCACGATGTGGCTGCACCCTGTCGATCTGGACGCCGGCGGCCTCAAGGGAGCCACACAGTGGCTGCGAATCACGCCCGACGGAGTCATCCGCGAAGTGCGCCTGCCCGAGCGGTTCGACGCCATGCGCTTTTCGGATTCCCGGGTGTGGGGCGTGGTCAGGGACGAATTCGATGTTCCGTCGGTCGCGTCGATCGCGCTGCCCGTCAGCTGATCGTTCGCCGCCAGTTCGTAATGATCTTCGGCGCGTCCTCCAGGAGTTCGTTGAGGTCGGCAATCACGCCGTTCACGATGCCGGACAGTTCCTGCGCCCGCTGGGCGGCCCCGGCCTCGATCTCGGTGAGCACCTCCATCTGCCCGACGGTGGGCCGCGCCTGCGGGCCCGAGACGGCTCGGGAGATGTTGCGAAGCTGCTCGATCAGACGCGGCCAGTCGCGGTAGCTCATCGATCCCGGGGGACGGCGAACCTCGCTCGCCACGGCCGTCAACTGGTCCTGCGCGTCGCCGGCGACGGTCCTCACCTGTTCCTCGTTGGCCAGATCCTTGCCCTCGATCGACTCGAGCAGACCGTCGATCTGCCCGTCCAGGTCGTTGATCGTGCCCACCATCCGGTTGAGCTGCGTCTCGAGGTCGCGCGCGCGCATGGCGGCGGTGAAACGCTCCTCGTACACGGCTTGCGACGCCGCCACGTTCGGGTCGCCGCGCAGCTGGAAGTCCTTCGACAACTCGCGGTCGCCAACGTCAACCGTGGCCATGTAGGTGCCGGGCACCGCGGGCGGGCCTGTCGGGCCGAAGAAGAAGAACCCGCCGCCTGGAGGACCCTGTCCCGGAATCGGCTCGGGGCCGGTCCAGCGGAGGTCCCAGATCGCGCGGTTCACGCCCGGACGGACGCTGCGGTGCTGGAACTCGCGCACGAGCACGCCGTTGCCGTCCGTGATGCGTACGTCGATCGAGTTGCCCGCGGCCTCGGCGGCGTCTTCCGAGAGATGGAAGTGGATCCACGCGCCGGGGTCGGGGTTCTCGCCCGCAAAGCGGCTCTGTCCGAAGTTGCTGGTGCGGCCCCACATCTCCCACTCCGTCGCCATGCGGATGTCGAAGAGATGAGCGTCCCCGGCGAGTGCCTCGGTCAGCTCGACCATGGGCTGGATGTCGTCCAGGATGAACGCGCCGCGCCCGTGCGTACCGATCACGAGGTCGTTGTACTGGCGCTGGATCTTCACTCCCCGCACCGACACACGCGGGAGGTTGCCGCGGATGTCCACCCACGTGTCGCCGCGGTCGAACGATGCGAAGATGCCGCGCTCCATGCCGACGAAGAGCAGATCCGGGTTCGAGGGGTGCTGCCGCACGACCTTCACGTAGTCGTCCTGCGGGAGTCCGGCGGAGATGTCGCGCCACGTCTGCCCGTAGTCGCGCGTCTCGTACAGGTGCGGGGTGAAATCGTCGAGGCGGTGGTTGTCGACGGCCATGTACGCGGCGCCGGCGTCCGTGGGTGACGCCTCGATGTTGCCGATCCAGGTCTCGGCGGGCAGACCGGGCACGCGGTCGCGCACGTTCGTCCACGTCGCGCCGTTGTCGCGCGTGATCTGCACGTTGCCGTCGTCGGTGCCGACCCAGATCACGCCCGGTTCGAACTCGTCCTCGGCGATCGTGAGGATCGTGGTGTGGAATTCGGCGGCCGTGTTGTCGAGGTAGATCTCGCCGCCGGAATCGAGCTGCTTCTCGGGGTCGTCCGTGGTGAGGTCGGGGCTGATCACGTCCCACGAGTGGCCGTAGTCGTTGCTGCGGAAGACCACGTTGCCGCCCCAGTACACGGTGCCCGGATCGTGCGGCGAGATGACGATGGGCGCGTCCCAGTTGAAGCGGTACCGCGCCTGGAACATGCCCTGCCCCTGCGAGCCGATCATGAGCGGCCACGGCTCGATCGACCGCATCTGCCCCGAGTTGATGTCCGTGATGCGGAAGTAGCCGCCCTGCGCGTTCGAGTAGATCAGGTTCGGCTGACCCGGGACCGGCACGGTGTAGAAGCCGTCGCCGCCGGACACCGTGTAGAAGTAGCCGGGCAGGATGCCGCGGCGGTCGTTGAGCCGGCTCGGACCGCACCAGTTGCCGTTGTCCTGCAGGCCGCCGCACACGTAGTACGGATCGCGGTCGTCCACGAAGATGTGGTAGTACTGCGCCAGGCTGAAGTTGCGGAAGATGTGGAAGTTGGCGCCACCGTCGTACGACACCTGCATGCCGCCGTCAGAGCCCGAGAGTACGCGCTCGCCGTCCGCCGGATCGATCCAGTAGGCCTGGTGGTCTCCGTGCACGTCGTTGGCGATGCGCTCGAAGGTTCGGCCCCCGTCGGTCGATTTCGCCAGCGCGCCCGAGAGCGTGTAGAGCGTCTCGTGGTCGGACGGGTCGACATAGACGTCGGAGTAGTAGAAGGGTCGGAAGTTGATCAGATTCTTGTTGTCGTTGACCATCTCCCAGGTCTCGCCGTAGTCGTCGGACCGGAAGAGCGTGCCCGCGGTGGGGTACTCGGTGATCAGGTAGACGATGTTCGGACGCGACTGCGCCACGCTGATGCCGATCCGGGCCATGGGTTCGTCGGGCGTGGTCGTGATCTTCTTCCACGAGATGCCGCCGTCGCGCGAGACGTAAAGCGCCGTCTCCCTGCCCCCGTCGTCGAAACGCCACGGCCGGCGGCGGAAGGTCCACATGCCGGCGTAGACGTTGCGGGGATTGGTGAGGTCCAGGTCCATGTCCGAGCACCCCGTGTCCTCGTCGATGTAGAGCACGTGCTCCCAGGACTGACCGCCGTCGGTCGTGCGGAAGACGCCGCGCTCCTGGTTGGGACCCCATTCGTGGCCCATCGCACAGACCAGGGCGACGTCGGGGTCGCGCGGATCGACGACGATGCGCTTGATGCGCTCGCTGTCGTCGAGGCCGAGGTGGGTCCAGGTGGCGCCGCCGTCGGTGGAACGGTACACGCCGTCGCCGTACGAAACCGAGTTGCGCGGATCCGCCTCGCCGGCACCGAGCCAGAGAACGTTGTGATCGGAGGGAGCGAGCGTCAGCGCCCCGACCGAGTAGGTGTTCTCGTCGTCCCACTGGTGCTCGAAGGTCACGCCGCCGTTGGTGGTCTTCCAGACGCCCCCGTTGGCGGCGCCGACCCAGAAGGTCCGCGGATCGCCCGGCACGCCGATGATGGCGGATACGCGCCCGCCCATGTTCACGGGGCCGATGTGACGCCACTCGATATCGCCCAGCGCGGCCGAGATGGCTTCGGGGCTTTGGGCGTGGGCCGGTGGGGCTGCGAGGGGGGCGAGGAGGGCGAGTGCGAGGGCGGGCAAGAGTGCGCTTCGGGGCGACTTCATGAGGGGTTCTCCGGGGATGGTTGGTCGGTAGTTGGGCGAGCCGGATCGGTGGGTGGTCCATCGCCTGATGGTGGGATCCCACTAATAGCAGGGTTGTCGGCTCTTGACGAGGCATTGCCAAAACGCAGGTGATGTGTAATCATTACACACTCCTTGAGACAGCCACGGAGGAGAAAATGGCTCGACGGGTCAACATCATGATGGACGATGACTCCTGGCGCATCATCGAACGATTGCCGCGCGGTACCCGCAGCCGCGCCGTCAACACCGCCATTCGGGAGTGGGCGGGAGTTTCCAGGAGGCGCGAAGCCTCGGCCCGTATGGACGCCCTGCGCGCACGCTTGCCCGCCGTCAGGACGTGTGAGATCGTCCGATGGATACGGGAGGAGCGGGAGCAGCGGCTGCGGTGATCGTAACGCCCGACGCGTCGGTTATTCTCAAGTGGGTTCTGCCGGGCGACGACGAGCAGGACACGGACGTGGCGCTCGCGTTGCGTGACGAAGCGGTGGCCGGGAAGCTCGAGCTGGTCGTTCCCCAGCTCTGGATCTACGAGGTCGGGAACACGCTGGCGAGACGGTTCCCCGATGACGCTGACGAGCTGCTCGCCTCGTTGGCCGACTTCGGCCTGGCCGAGGCGCCGCTGGACGACGACTGGAGAACCCGCGCCGTGTCCCTGTCCGTGAAGTACGGAGTCGCGTTTTACGACGCGGCGTACCATGCCGTGGCACTCGGCCTCGGCGGTGTGTTCGTCACGGCCGACGAACGGTATGTGCGCCGCGCCTCGGAAGCCGGCGCTATCTCAACCTTGCGGGGTTGGCGAACAGCGCGCTCCTAGCGCCCAACCCCCGGTGGCTCGTCCTCAACGAACCCGCGGTACCCCAGCGCCCGCTGACGCGGCCAGACCTCGTCCAGGGTTTCCGCCTCGAACAGGCGCCCGTTCATCATCACCTGTTCGACCAACACGGTATTGCGCAGATCATCGAGGGGGTTGCGCGACAGGATGGCCAGGTCGGCCAGCTTGCCGGGCTCGATCGAGCCGAGTTCGGTCTCGAGGCCGATGCCGTTCGCGCCGAAGATCGTCGCGGACCTGAGCGCGTCGTGGTTCGACATGCCGCCCGAGGCGACCATCCACAGCTCCCAGTGAAAGCCGAGGCCCTGCAGCTGGCCGTGGCTGCCGACCCCCGCGTAGCCGCCATCCGCGACCACATCGGCCAGGAAGCGGGCGTGGTCCTCGAAGACGTACTCCTCGTCGATCGCCCACGCGACCGAACCCGCCGCGCCGGCGCGCCGCCGGGTGCGGGAGTCGAGGGTCTCGCGGGGTGTGAACCGCACCAGGCGCTCGTTGCCGAGAACGTCCTCGGTCGTGAACCAGTAGATCTCGCCCATGGGGCCGCCGAAGGAGACGATGAGCGTCGGCGTGTTGAGGACCCTGGTCTCCGAGAAGAGGCGGACGACGTCGTGATAGAGCGGGTAGATGGGGACGTTGTGTTCGATGCCGGGGTAGCCGTCCATCGCGTGCGTCAGGTCGGCCTGATAGTCGAGTCCGGCCTCGGTCGTCGGCATGAGCTCGAGTTCGCGCGCCGCCATGACGAGCCACTGCCGCTGCTGACGGTTGCCCGAGAGGTACATCTTGAAGGTCTTGGTGTCGTAGTAGTCCGAGTAGCGCCTGAGGACGTCGCGCGCGTGGTCGAGGTCGCGGATGCCCTCCAGGGCTTGGTAGTCGCCGAAGACCCCCGGGCCGGTGGAGTAGATGCGCGGGCCCAGGATGTCGCCTGACCGCACCCGGTCGGCGTAGGTGAGGACGTCCGACACGCCGGTCTGGGGGTCGCGTGTGGTCGTGACGCCGAACGCCAGGTTCGCGAGGTAGCCCCACGGCTGCGTGGTATGGACGCCGGCCGGCGGACGCAGGTGGGCGTGCGTGTCGACGAAGCCGGGCGTAATGGTCATGCCGCTGACGTCGCGGACCTCGGTGCCGTCGGGGACGGAGAGCGTGCCGGATGGGCCCACCGCGGCGATGCGGTGGCCGCCGATGAGGATGTCGCCCCGCTCGATGACTTCGTCGCCGCGCATGGTGATAACGCGGGCGCCAGAGAGCAGGAGCGACCCGGTGGGGAGGTCGCGGGGGACCTCGAGGGCGACGCGGATCTCGGTGGGCCGGTAGCGGGCGTCGTCGGAGGACGAGTCGGGGTCTTCGGGATCTTCGGCGGGATCCGTCGCTTCCGCTGGCGTGTCGGCGGGGGCGTCGGCCTCTGCCGCCTCCACACTGTCCGCGAAAGCCTCTGCGGCGTCGAGGTTGTAGCGGAACCAGGCGTTGCCGAGCGCCCAGACCACCTCCTCGCCATCGCTGCTCCAGGACTGGAACTCGCCGCCAAACTCGGTGATGCGGGTGACCGGGACCGGGGCGACGGAGGGATTGCGGACCGAGACGGTCGGGGCCTCGGCGCCCACCTGCGGGACGGTCATGAGGTAGAGGTCGTTACCGACCTTGGCGAGGGCCCGACCCCCGGCGGGGGAAATGCGGATCGACGAGGCGTTGGCCGGCGAGCCGCCGCGGTTGGCCGTGAAACCGGTGACCCTGAGGTGCTGCTTCTCGTCGGTGCCGTCCCAGCGCACCGAAACGAGTCCGCGCGCGCCCGCGTGCAGATAGATACGGTCAGCCTGGTCGGTTCGGAAATGGGGTTGGGAGCGCCCCAGAGACTCGGCGATGACCGTCGCACCGCCCGTGCCGCCGTCAGGCGCGTACCAGACGAGGTCGGGCTGGGACCCGCCGCCGGCGCCTTGGAGACGGCTGCGCGCCGATGTCTGCAGCACCACGATCCGGTCGCCGGCGGGAGACCAGGCGGGCGACTGCAGATAGTGGGGCGCCTGCGACCGCCGCTCGGCCCCGTCGCCATCGGGCGAGATGGTCCAGAGATGGCCACCTTCGGGCTCACGCCAGCTCACCGCCGCCAGCGTCGCACCGTCGGGCGACCACGCTGGATGGAAAAGGGCACCGTCGACCTCCGCGCCGATCCGGCGCGGGTCACCTCCATCGGCATCCATCACATACAGCTCGCCAAGGGCGGTGAAGGCGATCGTGCTGCCGTCCGGCGACAGCGTCACGTCGCGGATCTGGCGTGCGCGGAAGGTGGGCGTGTCCTCGACGGGGTAGTCGAAGTCGAGGCGCGGGCCCGCGTGGATCGTCACGTCGGCGGTGAATGGGATTTCGGCAGGGTCGGCGCCATCGAGCGGGACGCGCCACAGCCGTCCGCCGTAGGACGCGATCAGCGCCGCGCCGTCTGGCGTGAAGGCGTAGCCGGGAAGGATGTCGAGGGTCGCGCGGCTCTCCATGTCGTCGCGCTGCACGGGGTATACCAGCCAGCGCTCGTTGCCGGTGGCGAGGTCGCGGGCGCGGAGACCGGTGGCGTCCTCGTGGCGGGTGCCGTAGACCAGGGTGCCGCCGTCGGGGGAGACGCCCGGGCGGAAACCGGAACCGTAGCGGCCCGTCACCGTGGCCTGGCGACCCGTCTCACGGTCGTAGCGGACGAGCTGGTACTGCGGAAATGCCGCGTCGTAGTTCCAGTCGCGGGTGCCGCGGGCCAGGTAGATGTAGCGGCCCGTCGGGTCGAAGGCGGGGCCGATGGCCTTGAGGTTGTCGGGTTCGTCGATGAGCGCGATGCCGCTGCCGCCGTCGCGGTGGAAGAGCCACGGCTTGGCGGCGCCGCCCAGGGGGCTGAAGGTACGGGACGCGACCAGGTACTCGCCGTCGGGGGTCCACTCGGGCGAGGTGTAGAGGTTGTCGTTGCCGCGGGTGATCTGGGTCGTGTCGGAGCCGTCCGCGCTGAGCACCCAGAGGTTCTGCCCGCCGCTCCGGTCCGAGACGAAGACGATCTCGCTTCCGTCCGGGCTGAAGCGCGGCTGGCTTTCGAAGGCGGGGCCGGTGAGGAGGGGGGTCGTGGCGCCGCCTTCGACGGGCAGGGTGTAGAGGTCGCCGAGGAGGTCGAAGACGAGGGTGGCGCCGTCGGGGCTGATGTCGACGGAGATCCAGGAGCCCTCGCTGGTGGTGAAGCGGACGGTGCGTGTGGGCTCGAGGGGGAGGGAGGTGGTGGCGAGGGAGTCGGGGGCGTCGGCGGACTCCTGGGCGTGCACGGGTGTGGTGGCAGCCAGGGGCAGGACCGCCGCCAGCAACGCATCGCGACGTAAAGACAACATGATATTTTGTAATGTTTTCATGACATTTCTCTCGTATCGCACTAGAAAAGGTCCTCTCCCGGCAGCGCCGAAGCCTGCTCAAGCCAGCTGACCAGCAGCGCCTCGTCGGGTTCGTCGTCCTCGTGGATGTGGAAATAGCGCACGTGCTCGTGCCTGGAGGCCACCGGCGGCACGGGGCGTAGCGAGCCGCCGTTGAGGAAGGTCACCTTGATGTACCTCGTAAAGCAGTGGAAGGAAAGGAACCACCCCCGACCCTCGATGCCGTAGAAGGGCGAGTTCCATCTGACCGCCTTGCGGACGCCGGGCACACTGTGCGCGACGAGCGCATCCAGGTATCGGCCGACCTCGTGCTTCCACCCCGGCATGGCCGCGATGTAGGCCTGCACGGGCCCGTCCCCGTCACCCTTCGGGATCTGGGGATTGCCGCCCGAGAGGAGTCTCGGCTTTGTTGCCGCACCCTTGGCAGCGCGCCCTCTGGCCTGCTTCGGCATGCGGAATCAGCTTGCCGCGGGCGTCAACCGGTACTTATCGAACCACGCGACGATGTTCGCGATCTTCGCCATCAGCTGACTCGGACGCCGGCTCATGTCGTGCGACGCGCCCGGCAGCCGGATCACCGCCGTGTCGATCCCGCGCATCTTGAGCGCGTGATACATCTGGTAGGACTCCGACAGTGGCGTCCGCAGGTCCTCCTCGCCGGTGATGATCATCGTCGGCGTGTTCACGTTCCCGACCAGCGACAGCGGCGAGAACTCCCAATAGGGCTCCGGATCCTCCCACGGCAGTCCCGCGTAGCGGCTGAAGTAGTAGCCGTACCAGTTGTCCGCGGTCAGCGTCTTGCTGATCCAGTTGATGACGGGCTTCTGCGCCACCGCCGCCCGGAAGCGGTCCGTCTTGCCCACGATCCACGCGGTCATGATCCCGCCCGCGCTGCCGCCGGTCACAAACAGGTTGCTTTCGTCGACGTACCCGCGTTCGATCACCGCATCGACGCCGGAGATGAGGTCGTCGTAGTCCTGGCCGGGATAGTTGTGGTAGAGCAGGTCGCCGAACTCTTCGCCGTAACTTGTGCTCCCCCTCGGGTTGGCGTACAGCACGACGTAGCCTGCGGAAGCCAGCAGCTGCATTTCGGCGGAGAACCTGTCGCCGTAGTTCGACACCGGCCCGCCGTGGATCTCCAGGATCAGGGGATAGCGGCGATTCGCGTCGAAGTCGGGCGGCTTGACGATCCAGCCGTGGACCGGGCGGCCGTCGTAGGACGACTCCCACCAGATCTCCTCGACCTCGCCGAGCGTCCGGTTCGCCAGCAGGTCGCTGTTGAGGTCGGTGATGGTGCGGGCGCCGGCGCCGGGCCTGCCCACCGCGAGCTCGCCGGGCATGTCCGGGCGGGTCTGATTGAGGGCGAAGGTGCCGTCGTTCGCGACCGAGAACGAGCCGCCGCCATAGGGGCGGCCGTACGAGGTGCCGCCAAGGTCTTCGGCGAGGACCTCGGTGTCGCCGTCGAGCGTGGCAAACCCGATCCTGGAGTTGCCCTCGTCGTCGTACTGGAAGTAGACGCCGCTCCCGTCGGCGGCCCAGACGGGGCTGGAGACGCTGCGGTCGAGGCCGGCGGTGAGGGTGCGGTGGCCGCTGCCGTCGACGTTCATGACCTGCAGCCGGCTGACCTGGTAGGTGCGGGTGCGGTCCTCGTAGCCGACGAAGGCGACCTGGCGGCCGTCGGGAGACACGGCGGGGCTTCCGTCGGGGCCTGGGCGGTCGGTGAGGGCGCGGATCTCGCCGGTCGGCAACGAGGCGATGTAGAGCTCCGAGTTGCGGTAGTCGAGGACGTCCGGGTTGCGGTTTGCGGAAAAGACGACGTGGGTACCGTCGGGGAACCAGGCGGCGGGGCTCGAATGCTGGAAGTCGCCGGAAGTGACCTGCGTGGGCGTCCCGCCGTCGACCGGGATCACGAAGATGTGGCTGTAGCCGAAGTCGAGGTAGCCGACGCCATCCTGACGGCTCTTGAAGCGGTCCTCCATGATCGGGGGATCGGCCCACTCGGCGCCCGCGGGCGGCCTCGGCGGCGCGACCAGACTCGGCGCCGGGTAGGGCACGAGCATGTTGAAGGCGATGTGGCGACCATCCGGCGACCAGCGCAGCCCGCCCGGGGATTCGGTGAGCTGGGTCAGCGTGGCCGTCTCGCCGGTGTCCATCCAGCGCAGGTGGATCTGGCCGTCTGCCGTGTATGCGAGGCGGGTGCCGTCGGGGGACCAGCGCGGGGAGCCGCCCTCGCCGAGCCGCCGGTGATTCGCGCCGTCGGCATCGATGATCCACAACTCGGAGCGCTTGCGGTCGCGCATGATGTCCATCGAGGTGCGGACGTACACGACCTGGCCGCCGTCGGGCGAGATCTGCGGGTCGGCCGCGTACTCGAGCTGGAAGACATCCATCGACTCGAAGTGCGATTGGGCCTGGGCTTCGTGTGGTGCGGCGGTGACAAGGGTGGCCGTGACGAGGAGGGCGGCGAGACTGTCTCGGTGGATTCTGGGCATGGTTGCGCTCGCGAAGTCGGATGGGATGGATGCCCCAAGTTTCGCAGTGCGCGCGCGGGAGGCAACCGAAGGGGGTCTCCGGGTCGGCCTGTGGGACCACTGTGGTTACCTTACCCTCCCCATCCAACCCCACCCGCTTCTTCCGACGAGGAGTCGATGGCTTGAGCACGGGGCGCATCGTCTCGACCCAGATCTCCCGCTCAGATCTTGCAATGTGGGCGGAAGACCAGTTCGGGGACTGGATCAAAGGCGTTGTCGATGTTTCGCGCGGTATCCTGGCTGTTGGCGGAGACCTGCACGCGGACGACGAGGCGCTACTTCTGGCGGACGGTTCCCGTCAGCAGGACCTCTGGGGAATCAACCTCTATCCCGAAGACGAGGGTCCGGACTGGATCGAGTTCGACTCCATGATCAACATCCGCCCAAGAGATGGAAATCGGTCGCGTGGCGTTGACGACAGGGAGACGCGTGCCCGGATCCGTGATGTGGTCGACGCACTGATCGTGGCGAAGTGAACCGTTCGATATGAGTCGCACGATCCACAAGGCCACGGCGGGCACTTGGAGCCGCTTGCAGCTGGTCGAGCAGCTCGGGAATGTGGGCAGCGAGGTGGATCGCGCTATCCGGGCGTGGAACGCGGGAAACACCAGACGGTTCGACAGTGCTTTCGATCGGGCGCTCGAGCTCTTCGACTTGACCGCGACCGACCCCCGCTGGTACGGCCACCGCTGCCAGGAAGTGCTGCGGGCCCGCGAGGAGTTCTGTCGACTCTTTTTCGACCCCAATGTGCCCCCCGATTCGGCAGAGGGGTTGCGCAGGTATTTCTTCGGTTTCGGATATGCGGCGCGGATGTTGCACTATCGGCGGCAGGCGGCCGACTAACCGTCCCTCGTCATCGCCGGCGATATGCCTCGCGCGGGTGCGACACGCGGACCACGAGAATGACCAGCTCCCCATCCAGAACTTCGTACACGACTCGGTAGTGACCCACGCGAAGGCGCCGTAGCCCACGTAGTTCTCCCTTTAGCGCGCTTCCCGAGAGTGGCTCATCGGCGAGGTTGTCGATGGCCCGCACGATGCGGACTCGATCGGCCCGCGGGATTCGGGCCAGCTTCCTGGCCGCACTGCGCTTAATCCGTATCGAGCAGGTCACGCCTGACTTCATCCCAGTCGAGGACGGGGTCCGTGGGGTCACGAAGCCGCTCCAGGGCCACTGCGAGATCGTCGTAGTCCTCCAGGTAGCGTTCCAGCGCTTCGCGAACCACCTGCGCCCGGCTTCGCCTGAGTTGGGCCGCAGCGGCGTCCAGCGCTTCGACCACCGGCCGGGGTACTCGCGCGGTAATCTGACTCACGGCATGCTCCCTTCTTGCAGTCAATGTAATTGCGGTTGATGTCCTGTAATGTGAACGACATCTACTATGCCGGCGGGAGATGTTGGTGTCAAGTGAATTGTGGCGCTCGCAGCGACGGGTTCCCGGTGTTACCATGCTGCCGAACTCACCAAGACGCTGCATTCCCTGGACCCCCCGATGAACGCAACAATGAAGTGGCCCGACTCTGCCCTCCGAGCCCTGGCCATCACCGCGCTGACTGCATTCTCCGCCAGCGCCGCCACCGCCCAGCAGTACGACTACCCCGACCCCTTCCCCGGCGGCTACCCCAACCTCTCGGGCAGCAGCGGCGCGGGCCGGATGTACATGGAGGGCTACTTCCCGCCGCCGGTTACCGCGTCGCCCACCTACCCGGCATGGTCGCCCGACGGCGGGTCGATCGCGTTCGCGTACCAGGGGCGCATCTGGGTGGTGCCGGCCGAGGGGGGCACCGCGCGCCAGGTCACGAGCGGGCCGGGGTACCACTCGCAGCCGAGCTGGTCGCCCGACGGCGCCCACATCGCGTACGCGGCCGACATCGACCGCAACTTCGACATCTTCGTGGTCGAGGTGGGGGCGCGCGCCAGCGGGACGGCCGGCGAGCCGCACCGCCTCACCACGCACCCGTTCCTCGACCTGCGTCCGCGCTGGTCACCCGACGGCGGCCGCATTCTGTTCACCACCGAGCGCGACGGCACCTTCGACCTGTGGGCATACGACATGGAGCGTGGCGAGGCCGAGGCCGTGATCGCCGACCCGCAGGCCAACGACATGGCCGGAGACTGGGTCGGCAGCACCGGGGACATCGTTTTCGTGTCGCGGCGGGGCGCGGCCGCGCTGGGCTCCGGTTCCCTCTGGAGATGGCGTTCCGGCACCGGCGAGGCGGAACTCCTTCTGCGCATCGAGACCAACTACCAGGCGGCGCCGGTCGTCGCCCCGCATGGGGGCATCGTCTCTTACATCACAGACTCCTCGGGCAACAACGACATCTACGCCGTCCCCAGCGAGAAATCGTCCCGCGGCATCCAGCCCGTGCGGCTCACGCACACGCGCACGGACGAGTATTTCCCGTCGTGGTCGCCCGACGGCGAGCACATCGTGTACGCGCGCAACGGAGGAACCGACGACCAGCCGCGGACCATCGACAACGGGATGGGCTTCGGGCTGTACGTCGTCACTCGGGGCGGCGGCGCGCCCAGGCGGGTGCGGATCGACGACTACGCGTCGTCGGAGCCGACCGGCCAGGTGCGGGTGCGCGTCAGCGACTCGGGCGGCGAGCTGCTGCCGTCGCGCATCTACCTGACCGGCGCCGACGGCCGGGCCTACTTCCCCCACAGCAGCTACCCCCGCGTCGTCAGCGTCACCGAGGACTACTACTTCCACAGCGACGGCAGCTTCACGGCGACCCTGCCGGTGGGCGAGGCGAGCCTCGAGGTCTGGCGGGGCTTTGAATACGAGCCGGTCGCGCGCACGGTCGATGTGCGGGCCGGCGAACACACCACCGTCGAGATCCAGCTCGACCGCTGGATCGACATGGCGGCGGACGGCTGGTACTCAGGCGACAACCACATCCACCCCAACTACGGCGGACACTACTTCGTGACCCCCGAGGATCTGCGCAACAAGGCCCACGCCGAAGATCTGAACGTGGCGAACGGCATGATCGCCAACTACTGGGGCAACAGCCGGGTCGAGGACCTGGAGCACTTCCTGGGGCATCCGCATCCGCACGGCGGTCCGCGCACGATCGTCTACTACAACGAGGAGTACCGGCCGAGCTTCTTCGCGCACCTCTCGCTGCTGAACCTGGTCGAGCTGATCACCCCCTTCTACATCGGCTCTGTGGGGACCGCGCACCATGCCCTCTACCCTGACAACGCGAACGTGCTTCGCAGGGTGCATGAGCAGGGCGGCATTGGCGGTTACGTCCACCCCTTCGGGCTGCAGCATCGCGATCTGGACGCGGCGGGGGTCGGATATGCGCGGGAGCTGCCCGTCGACGCGATTCTCGGCCTGGCCGACTTTGTGGATCTGGCGTGTATCTGGAGCGACGAGCTCGGGACGGCCGAGGTGTGGTACCGCCTCCTCAACACGGGATCGCGCATTGCGGGGACCGCCGGCACGGACGTGATGTCGGACATCTGGCGGCACCCCGCGGTGGGGGCGACGCGAACATATGTCTACACCGGCGAGGATCACCTGCACTACGACGCCTGGGCCGACGCGATGGCGGCGGGGCGGGCCTTTGTCTCGAGCGGGCCGATCATGACGCTGGAGGCTGTGGGGTCCGCGGGCGGGGCCGGCAGCGGCGAGGCCGGGGGAGAAGGCGCGCCCAAGGGCATGGGCCAGGAGCTGGCGGTATCGCGCGGCGACGTGGTGACGGTGCGGGCGACGGCGCGGTCGCTGTTTGTCATGCACGGGCTGGAGATTGTACAGAACGGGCGGATCGTGCACAGGGTGGAGGCCGCGGGCGACGGACGGTCGATCGACGTCGAGCTGGAGATCCCGGTCGAGGGGAGCGGCTGGATCGCGGCGCGCGTTTTGGGACCGGCACAGCACGGTGCCATGGACAGCTACCTCTTCGCGCACACCAACCCGGTTTTCGTCATCGCCGACGGCGAGCCGATCCGGTCGCGCGAGGACGCGGCGTTCTTCGTGCGGTGGATCGATCACGTGCTGCTCGAACTGGACGTGATGGACCGCTGGGACGATCCGGCGCACAAGGCCGAGGTTCTGGCCACGTTCGAGGAGGGGCGCCGGCTGTACCAGGCACAGGTGGATGCGGTGGGGGGGAGCGGGAGGTAGGGGGTGCCGTCCCGACAGCTGGCCCCGGTCGCGGTTCTGACGATTCTCGCCGTTCAGGCTGCGGCCTGTGAGCCGGACCAGCCGCCGAGCCCTGTTCAGCTAGAGTCCCGCGGCACCACCGTAGAGGCCGAGGACGGCTTCGATCTCTGGTTCGACGCGTGGGGCGAGGGACCGGCCATCATCCTTCTGGCGCGCCATCCGGACGAGAACCGGGCGCTTGCTGAAGCGCTTTCGCACGGCTACCGGGTGGTGATCCACGAACCCCGGGTGATCACGCTGGGCCAGAGGGGACTTCTGGCAGAGGCGACGGATGAAGCTGAACGGGCGCCGTGGGAAGCGCACTTGGCCGGTCGACAGACCGACTGGGATCCCTCCGACTACGAAGACTATCCTGTCAAACTCGTAACCTCGGACCTGCATCGTGTCGCGGACGCAGCCGGTGTCGACGAGTTCGTACTGGGCGGTTATTCCGGCACGGCGAGGCTGGCCGCGTTCATGGCACCCTACAGCGAACGGGCCGTGGGGCTCCTGGTGGGGGGATACCACATCATCGGGAACAAGGACTATTGGCTCGGCTACGTTGCCGCCGGCTACGCCGCCCAGATGAACGACCCGAACGTTTCGGAGTTCACGAGGTTGGCGAGCCGGTTGTCGCGCCAGCAGGCGTCGATCAGGCCGCTCCGCTGGTGCGGGAGGCGCTGATCAGGGCGGGGTGGCGGTAGAGCGGCCACCTTCTCGCCACGGCTATCCTTCGACTCGCTCCAGGAACGCCCGCATCTCCGGCACCATTACGGCCGGATCGAGAATCGCCGCGGTCTCCGCCCCCGGGATTTCACGCACCGCCCAGCCCATCGCCTCCAGCGTTGGCCGGGCCTCGCGCAAGCGCTCCACCAGGCGTAGCGGGATGCCCGCCACCGAGCTCTCGGCATTCGCGCCAATCAGGGCCAGCCGGGGACACGTGATCGCGGCCGTAACCTCTGCTTCCGGCCAATCCTGCATGCCGCCATAGAAGGTGCGCCACTGCGCGTACTGCTCCGGGTTGCGAAGGATCACCATGGCGTGGGGCGGGGGCTCGGCAAGCTGCATTTCGCCGCCGCGCAGCATGTCGGCGTACGGTGCCCCGAGCGGCGGCCAGGTGCCGCAGATCAATGCCGAGACGCGATCCGAGCGCGATGCCAGCATGAGGCCGTTGATCGCGCCCCAGAGGTGCCCGCAATAGGCAAAGCGGCTGAACCCGGCAGCGTCCGCGACTGACAGGAGGTCGGAATACACTCGGTCGGGTGTCATCTCGCCGGGCGCGGGGACCAGGGTCCTGCCGACGTTGGGGTAGTCGACCAGCAGCACGCGATAGCGATCGGTGAGGCCGCTCAGGTAGCCGTCCTTCACGGCAGCCTGCTGCGCGCCGAAGATCTCGCCGTAGGACGCCATGAGGGGGAAACCGAGAAAGAGGGGAACGCCGCCTTCAGGTCCGTGCACCTCGAAATGGATGGGGCGCTGCTCTGCACTCAGGCGGGAGGACAGGACGGTGCCGGCGGCGACCGTGGCGGAGGTCTGGATGAAGTGGCGTCGGTTCATGATGGGCGGGCAAGATACCGTGCGGCTCCCCGTTTGCAAGACGGTCGGGGCCGGCGGGTCGCGGCGAACTCTGGCGAGTCGACCGATGTACGGTGCGCCGTTTCACTTCGAGCGACTCAAGGGACTCGACAACCAGGCACTTCCCCCTGGTTCAATAGCCCCTGCTGGATCATCCCGGCCGAACAGCCCGTCAACCGCCGTCGGTCCCCTCCTCCATCCCCACCCCCTTCAGCTGCACCACGATCACCTCGATGGGGTCGGGCCCCTCGTTTACGTCGCCGTGGAGTTCGCCCGGCGGGTCTGCTTCGAGCCAGTAGGCGCTGCCCGTCTCCCAGGTCATGTCGTGCCGCTCGCCCGAGTCGCCAATCACCGTCAGCGTGCCGCCCTTCAGCGCGATGATCGCACGGGGGTTGTCGTGCCGATGCATTGCGAGGGGCTGATTCGGGACGATCACGGTCTTCCATGCGATCACGTGTTCGTTTTCGAACTGCGGGATGCGACGGGTGGTGGCCTCGGGTTCGGCGGGCGCTTCGGCGGCTTGATCGGCGGGTTGACCGCAGGCGGAGACCAGCACCATCAGGAGTGGCGCGACCGGCAGGGCGATCTTCATGATTCGACTCCTTGGCAACAGGGACTTGTCGGGCTGTCGAAGGATTCGGGGCAAGATCGCGTGGATCCGTGGCCGTGCGCTACCTTTCGGACTCTTGCGACCCGTCGTACCCTGCCAGGCTCATGCCATGCGAATCTCCCGATCGCTGTTCACACCCGCCGTCGTGCTCGCCCTGTTTCCGGCCGGCCCGATGAGCGCTGCCGCCCAGACCGCTCCGGCAGGCGAGGGTGTGACCGTTCCCGGCCTCACCACCCCGGTCGAGATCATCCGTGACCGATGGGGAATCAACCACATCTACGCCGAGACGGAGTACGACCTCTTCTTCGCCCAGGGATATGCCGCCGCACGGGACCGCCTCTTCCAGTTCGAGGTCTGGAGGGCGCAGGCCACCGGCACCGTCGCCGAGTTGCTGGGTCCGAGCGAGCTGGAACGCGACATCGGCTTCCGCCTCTTCCGTTTCCGCGGCGACATGACACAGGAGATGAACCACTACCACGACCGGGGCTCGCTCATCATTCCCGCGTACGTGGACGGAGTGAACGCCTACATCGCCGAGACCGAGGCCGACCCCTCGCTGCTCCCGATCGAATTCGACCTCCTTGGCATCCGCCCGAAGCGGTGGACGCCGGAGGTCGTGATCTCCCGCCACCAGGGGCTGCTCGGCAACATCGGGGCGGAGTTGAACTACGGGCGCGCGGTGGCCGCCGTGGGCGCCGACGCGGTTAAGCGAGTCGCGAACTTCCACCCGGGCGATCCCGACATCGCGCTCGATCCGGCGATCGACGCCGACCTGCTCAGCCAGGACATCCTTGGGCCGTACAACGCCTTCCGCGGATCGATCCGCTTTCGCCCAGAGCACCTCGCGCCCGAGCACCGGGCCGACGAAGGGGCTTTCGCACGGCTGGAGGCGGCCATGGAACGTGTTCGGGGCGCCGCCCCCGGCTCGCGCGACGCCCCCAGCTGGCAGGATCCCCTCGCCTGGCCGGACTACGAGAGTCTCGGCTCGAACAACTGGGTCGTGAGCGGGCGGCTGAGCGAGAGCGGCTATCCCCTCATGGCCAACGACCCCCACCGCGCCCAGTCGGCTCCTTCGCTCCGATACTGGGTGCACCTGGTGGGCCCGGGGTGGAACGTGATCGGCGGCGGCGAGCCCGAGATCCCGGGCGTCAGCATCGGGCACAACGAGTACGGGGCCTGGGGCCTGACCGTCTTCCGCACCGACGGCGAGGACCTGTACGTCTACGAGACCGACCCGAAAAACCCGAACCGCTACCGGTATCGCGATGGATGGGAGGAGATGACCGTCATTGCGGAGGAGATTCCCGTGAAGGGAGAGGATCCGCATGCGGCCGAATTCAAGTACACGCGTCATGGGCCGGTGGTCTTCGAGGACCACGAGGAGAGGGTCGCGTACGCCGTCCGGGCTGCCTGGCTCGAGCCTGGCGGCGCCCCCTATCTGGCGAGCCTGCGCATGGATCAGGCCCGCACCTGGGAAGAGTTCGTCGAGGCGTGCAACTACTCCAACATTCCGGGCGAGAACATGATATGGGCGGACCGCGAGGGGAACATCGGCTGGCAGGCGGTCGGTATCGCACCGATCCGGCGCAACTGGTCCGGGCTGGTCCCGGTTCCCGGCGACGGGCGCTACGAGTGGGACGGCTACCTGCCCATCACGGCCAAGCCCAGCGTCCACAACCCTCCGGAAGGCTACTTCGCCACTGCGAACAACCACCTCACGCCGCCCGACTACCCCTACATGGATGCCATCGGGTTCGAGTGGTCCGACCCGTATCGGTGGACGCGCGCCGCCGAGGTCCTCGGCTCGGGACGCCTCCACTCCATGGCCGACATGATGGCACTGCAGACGGACTACCTCTCGATCCCGGCGCGCACCCTGGTGCCGATGCTGCGGCACGTGGCGCCCGGCGGCGGCGATGTCGAACGGGCGCGCGAACTGCTCCTGGCGTGGGACTTCGTGCTGGAACCGACCTCGGTCGCGGCGGGGATCTACAACGCCTTCGAAACCCGGGTCCGATCCAACGTGCGCGATGCCTTCGTCCCGCCGAACCAGCGGCGCGTGCTGGGCGGCATGGCGCTCGTCAAGGTGATCGGCCACCTCATCGCGCCCGGCGGTGAGTTCGGCGACGACCCCGTCGGGGGACGCGACGCGGTGCTGCTGCGCAGCCTCGAGGAAGCGGTGGCGTCGCTGCGCGACAGGTTGGGCAGCGACATGGACCGCTGGCAGTATGGCCAACCCGACTACAAGCACGCCACCATCTTCCACCCCCTCTCCCTCGCCGCGTCGCCCGAAGTGGCCGCCCGCCTCACCGTCGGACCACTGCCGCGCGGCGGCAACAGCTACACCCTCAACAACACCGGCGGCGGCGACAACCAGACCTCGGGCGCATCGTTCCGGCTCATCGTGGACACCGGCGACTGGGACCGGGCGGTCGGCTCGAACACCCCCGGTCAGTCCGGCGACCCCGACTCGCCCTTCTACGACAACCTCTTCAAACTCTGGGCCGACGACCGCTTCTTCCCCGTCTTTTACTCGCGAGAACGGATCGAATCGGTGGCCGCGGAGCGCACGATGCTGGTGCCCGGTGGGTGACGCCCGGGGGCGCGGCACGCCCACCTCCCCACGCTTCTTTCGCACTCAGGCCGACCTGCGGGCCTGGTTCGAGAAGAACCACGACCAGGGCGGCGAACTCTGGGTGGGCTACTACAAGAAGGGCACGGGCCTGCCCAGCGTCACCTGGCCCGAATCGGTGGACGCGGCGCTCTGCTTCGGCTGGATCGACGGGTTAAAGAAATCGGTCGACCAGAAGAGCTATACCCTGCGTTTCACTCCGCGCCGCAAGCGCAGCCACTGGAGCGCCAGGAACCTCGGCCGCATGAAGGAGCTGATCGCGGAGGGGCTGGTGGCCGAGTCAGGGCTGGCAGCGTACGAGCGGCGGGACCGACACAGGGAGAAACAGGCGTCGTACGAACAGTCGGGGGAGGCGTCGCTGCCGCCCGAGTACGAAGGCAGGCTGAAGGCGAACCCCGCCGCGTGGGAGTACTTCTGCAACGCGCGGCCGTCCTACCGGAAGCAGGTGACGTGGTGGGTAGTCAGCGCGAAGCGCGAGGACACCCGGCAGAGGCGCCTGGGCATCCTGATCGAATCGTGTGCCGAGGGCGACGTCATCCCACCGTTGCGCTGGGCGAAGAAGCAGGGCTGAGTACCTGGCGCTGCGGGGGCCTAGGCCACCGACTCCCGGCTTGCCGCGAGCCACTTCCCGGGCGTCAGTGCGCGGCGCCGTTCATCGGGCCGCTTGTTGAACCACGAAAGGGTCAGCAGGACTTCGGCAGCCGCGTCCGCCTCCAGGGTCGCGTCGCGATCCGCGAGGGCGGGACGGAATGCGCCCTCCACGACCTCGCTGGCGCGACGGCGGGCCGCGTCGCTCTTCGGCCAGGGCATCTCGCCCCACATCGTGCCGCGGCGGATGAGGTACACCCGGTCGTCGCCGCCGAATCCCGGCACCGGGTAGACGAGGTTGAGATGCTCGATCTGCCCGCGGAACCCCGAAAGGTGGTCCCTCAATCGTTCCAGCGTTTCCATGCGGTCGTGGAGACGCGCGGCGTACTCGAAGTCGAGGCGCTTCGTCGCCCTCTTCAACAAATCCGAAAGCTCTTCGAGCGGACGACGGCTGCGGGTCTCGAGAAAGGCGCGGGCGACGCGCAAGCGGCTGTTGTACTCGGCTGCGGTGCATCGGCCGGCGCAGGGCGCGGGACAGGTCCCCGTTTCGGCGCGGATGCAACGCGGGGTGCGACCGCCCGGGAACATCTCGAACTGATCGCCGAAGTGAATGGGGGTGTCGGAGGAACAGTCCCGAAGGCCGGTCGCCAGCGAAAGCTCGTGGACCGCCCGGGCCAGCCACTGCGTCTGTCCGAAGGGACCGTAGTAGCGGGCGCCGTCGTTGTGGACGCGCGTGACCGGAACGAGGCGCGGTGCGGGTTCGCGCGTGATCTTGATGAACCCGTAGCGCCGGTCGCGCCTGTGCTGGACATTGTACTCCGGCTGCCACGCCCGGATCAGGTGCATCTCGCGGAAGAGCGCGGCGAATTCGTTGGGCGCATGGTCCCAACGGACCGATGTCGCCTCGGCGACCAGGCGGGCCGTCTTGCCTGTTTCTTCGCGGAAGTAGGAGAGGAGGCGCGACCGGAGCCGCACCGACTTGCCCACGTAGAGGATGCGCCCGTCCCGGCCCAGCCAGCGGTAGACGCCGGGGCGCTCCTCGGCGGTGGCGCAGACCTCTTCTCGCAGCGATTCGGTGTTCATGGCGACGCAACTTCGCCATTTGTTCGGTATGCGTCAATGTGTTTCGCCCAAATATGTCCCAAACAGCTATTGCGGGTGCCGGGGGCAGCGGCTATTGTGGCATTCCATGCACAGGCATGGACGCTCCATCGTCATTCGTGACCCGGTCTGGAACACGATTCGCCTCGACGCCGTCGCAGCGTCGATCGTCGACACCGCTCCCTTCCAGCGGCTGCGGTACATTCGGCAACTCGGTCTCGCCCACCTGGTGTATCCGGGAGCGACGCATACGCGCTTCGATCACGCGGTGGGCGTGTATCACCTTGCCGTCCGCGCGACAAGGATCCTGAAGTCCGGCCCCGCGCTTCCCCCGGAAGCGTGGGAAGGCGCCCCGCTGGTCCCCTACGCGGCCCTGTTGCATGACATCGGTCACTACGCCTTCTCGCATGCTCTCGAGGAGCTCGAGCCGGAGCGGATTGCAGGGGACCACGAGGAGATGAGCGCGCTCTTCTTCGAGTCGCCGGCACTGAGGGCCGCGCTGGCGCCGCTGGGGACGAGCGCGCCCGAGGAGATCTTCCGGATCATCAGGGGAGAGGGGGACACGGCTCTGCGCGGACTGGTCAGCGGGAGCCTGGATCTCGACAAGATGGAATACCTGCGCCGCGACGCCCGCTTTTGCGGCGTGCCGTACGGCGAGGTGGACGCGGAGCGGCTCCTGCAGGGCCTGGCGGTGTTGCAGGATCCCGTTACTGGGCACTGGGAGGTGGGCGTGCGGGCGAAGTCGCTGAGCGCGCTGGAATCCCTGCTGTTCGCCAAGTACCAGATGTTCCGAAACGTCTACTGGCACCACGCGGTGCGGGCGGCCACCGGGCTGTACAAGCGGATCGTGGAGACGGCGGTGGAAGCGCGAATCCTCTCCCCTCTGGATCTGATCGGCCCCACCGACGAGGAACTCCTGTTCGAACTCCGCCAGCGGGCCCGGTCGGGGTCCGGCGATGTGGCGGAGCGGCTGAGCCGGCGCTGGCTGCCCGCGCTGAAGAACCGCAAGCTGCCCAAGCGGGCAGCCGAAATACCGGCGTGGCAGTTGGAGGAACGGACTCTCCCCGAATGGGTAAGTGGAGACACGGCCGAGAAGCGGCACTGGGAAGACGGCGTAGCTGCGGAACTGGGGCTGGCACCCGGGGAGGTGATCCTCGATTTCCCGGTTACGAAGGCCATGTTCCAGCTCGACGTCCTCGTCGACCGGAATGGTCGGACGGTTCGGCTGGGAAGGAAGGGGATTCCGGGGCTGATCGACCTGCCGAAGCTTGCGGAGGAGTTGCACCGTACTGCAAGGGTGTTGCGACTGTTCACCTTCGAGCGTAGGGAGGTGGACCCGGAGTGGCTGCTGGATCGGCTGGCGGAGCGCCGACCGGATGGCGAGTCCCTCACGGGCACGACTCCGCGTTCGGAGACAACCTTGAGCGGAACCAGGAACGTCTGTAGTAGCGGGGGTAGGAAATGACCGGGAACACCGCTGTTCGAAGTGCCCGGGCTGCCGATACCCGAAGAAAATCATTGACACGGCGCGATCACAACCGTATTGTTAACGGCTGTACATACCACGCGCTTCCGCCGGACGGGCTGTCCGGTCCGTAACGGAGAATCGAGAAAGAAAGATGGCCAGGAAAAGTCGGCGTGGAAAGAGAAGGGTGAATCTGCTCACGGGGTTCGATGCGAGTCTGGATGAACAGACCGCGCTGGACCAGTATCTGCGCGATGTGAGCCGCCACGAACTGATCACGCCTGATATGGAGAAGGTTCTGGGCGCGCGCGCCCAGAAGGGTGACGAAGAGGCGATCCAGGCGCTCGCCAAGGCGAACCTGCGCTTTGTGATCAGCGTCGCGAAAAAGTACCAGAACCGTGGTGTCTCCCTGACGGATCTGATTCAGGAGGGCAACGTCGGGCTGGTCACAGCTGCTCGCAAGTTCGATCCGGAGCAGGGTGTCAAGTTCATTTCGTACGCCGTTTGGTGGATCCGTCAGGCCATTCTGGCTTCGCTCGCCAATCACGGCCGTCCGGTCCGCGTGCCGCTGAACCGGGCGTCGGATCTGGCACGGATCTTCCGCGAGAAGGAGCGGCTGAAGCAGGAGCTGGGGCGGGATCCGACCAGCGAGGAACTGGGCGAGGCCACCTTCCTCACGCCACAGCTCGTCGAGTCGCTGCAGACGCTGAACGCCGCGGAAATCCGTCTCGATGCGCCGATCGGCGACAGCGAGGACTCGCAGCTGGTGGAGCGCTTCATCACCGAGGAGGCTGCCGAGCCCGAGCTGGAGGTCGAGAACCGGCTTCTCACGGAGGCCGTCACCAACGCGCTCGGCACGCTCGATCCGCGCGACGCGCGGGTGCTCAGGCTCTACTTCGGGCTCGAAGGTGAGAGGGAGCACACTCTCGAGGAGATCGGAAACCTCCTCGGCGTCACGCGGGAGCGCATCCGACAGCTCAGGGATCGGGCGCTCAAGCGCCTTCGGGAAGGCGAAAAGGGCAAGGCCCTCAAGTCCTTCGCCGCCTAGCGGCAGGCTGCCAGCACGTGAGGAATCCGTCAGCGGGCCGCTAGGCACCGCTGGCCAGTCCCGTCCGTTGTGAGCGACCGCCTGGTTCGGGGTCAGGTCGTCGAAACGGTGGGCGGCGTTTACCGGGTCCGGACCGATGCCGGGACGGTCGCAGCCTCGTTGAGGGGGCGCATCAAGCACTTCGGAAAGCGCGACCGGATTGTGATCGGCGACTACGTCGAAGTTGGAGGCGCATCCGGAGAGGCTCCGGTGATCGAAGCGGCACTGCCTCGGCGCACCAGGCTGTCGAGACGGTCATCCACAAGCCGCTTCGCCAAGGTGCTGGCAGCCAATCTGGACCGGTTGCTGATGGTGGCATCGGTCGCCGATCCACCGCCCTCGCGCAGCGTCATCGACCGGATGCTCGTGATGGGCGAGGCCGGAGGGATGGAGTGCGGGATCGTGCTTAACAAGGTCGAACTGCCGGGTGGGCGCGCCCTGGCCGATGCACTGGGGGCAGCCTACAGGAAGGCGGGCTATCAGGTGGTCGGTACATCGGTCGTGACCGGCGAAGGGATCGGAGCGTTCCGTATGCTCATTCACTCGGGTTCCTCGGTGCTGGCGGGCCCGTCAGGCGTAGGCAAGTCCTCGTTGCTCAACGCCGTCGAGCCGGGGCTGGCCCTTCGCACGCAGGCGGTCGGAAGGCGATCCAGGGCCGGCAGGCACACGACGGTGTCGAGCCGCCTCATCACACTCGCCGGGGGCGGCGAGGTAGCCGACACGCCCGGCTTTTCGGACGCGGGGCCAGGGGATGTCTCGGCACGGGACCTGGGCCGATGCTTCGCGGATTTCCGTCCCCATCTGGGCCAATGCCGGTTCAACGACTGCGTGCACATCCATGAACCCGGCTGCGCCGTGCTGGCTGCGGTGGAGGAAGGACACATCGGGCACGCACGTCACAGGAGCTATCAGACGATTCTTGCGGAGCTTTAGCGGAGCGATAGAATCCTGCATGAACCGCGACACCCGACTCGAACCCGCGCGCTTTCGCCGGATAATGAGAAACTACCCCACCGGCGTCACGGTCGTCACTGCGTTGCATCGCGATGGCACGCCCTTCGGACTCACCGCGAACTCGGTCACCTCGGTATCCCTCGACCCGCCGCTCGTACTCGTATGCGTCTCGGAGAAGTCTTCATCGCTGGGAGCAATCCTGTCGAGCGGCGCATTTGCCGTCAACGTCCTCGGGGCGGGGGCTGCGTCGACTGCGAAGCGCTTCGCAGAGATCGACACCGACCGGCGCTTCGAGGACGTCCGCTATGCCGTGGAGGACGGGGGCAGCCCGATCCTGGAGGATGTCGTCGCGTGGATGGCCTGCAGCCTCTACCGGACCTTCGAGGCCGGGGATCACATGATTCTGGTCGGACGCGTGCACGAGGCCGACGCATCCGGAGGCGATCCACTCCTCTTCTTCCGGGGCCGCTACGAATCGCTCGACTCATGACCCGGGCACGCCGCCTCGTCTGGATTCCGTCGTTTCTGGCCGGTACGGCGCTGGCGGCCGCGCTGGCGACCGGCGCAGGGATCCTTCTTTACAACTCCCGTGGGCTGACGCGCGCGGGCGGAGTGCTCCTCGCGGTGAGCGCCGTGTCCCTGGTAACGGGAATCCTGATGGGCAGTGCCGCGAGCAGCGCCGCCTCCGACAGGACCGTTACGTCGGCCGCGCGGGGGTGGATGGGGTTCCTGGTGGCGCTGGTCCTGGGCGCCGGTTTCGTCGGGCTGTGGGAAACCATGAACGGGTTCGGGGCCACTCCCGTCGCGCAGGGCGTGGGGCTGGCGCTGACTTCGGCCTTGCCGGCCTACTTCGCGGGTGGCGTGTGGGGCCGGATGAACGGTTTCGCGGTTTCGCTCGGAACTGGCGAGCAACTCCAGGTGTTCGCGGGCGGCGCGATGGGCCTGGCCGCCGGGGGCACATTGATGCTGGCCCTGCTCGGGGAGCCGGTACTCGCCGTGACCGTGTTTCTCGGTGCCGCCGTACTGGCATCGGCGGGCGCTCGTTGCCAGGGATGGATCTTCGACCGGGTGCCGCGGCGAAGTCTGACGCTCGACACGCCGGAACGCCCGGAGTTGCGGTTCGAGAGTTGGCTGACCGCAATCCCCGAGCGTTCCGTGCGCGTTCTGTGGGACGGCGGCACCGACCGTGCCATCGAGCCGGCGCCGACCGGCGATTGGCGGATCGGGGTGGCGGGCACTCTCGAGGGCGCCAACGGAGTCCTGTTCATCGGCGCCGGCAGCTGGTTCCCTGTCGATGGCGACCGACCCTGGAAGCTCTTCGAAGCCGACGGCGACGTACGCGAACTCGCCGTCCGGGGGTTTGGCTGGGAAGAGGCCAGGCTGGCCCTATCCCCGGTTCCGGAGCTGCCGGGGTGGACGGTGGTCGCCGAGCGCGAGGCGTTGTCAGCCGTGAGAATCAAGTCGCTCCGCGAGGCGGGAGTCGAAAGGATCTGGGTGGGCGGTCGCCGGGGCAGAGTCCCGGGACACCTGCTCGAGGACGCCCGGGAGGTCACTTTCGCGTTTCGCCGCTATGTCGGATCGGGACTGGGCATCGACGGGCCTCCGCGGCTCGCGGCCAGATGCGACGAGTTGTGGTGCTTCGATCGTTCCCAGGCGCCCCCCGAAGCGGTCGACGGGATGACAACAGTTTCGCCGGAGGTGCCCTCGGGGCGCGACGAGTGGCGATGAGGGTCGCCCACCTCTCCGATCTTCACCTCGGATACGGTGGAGCCGGACGTGGACAGGGGCGGGCGAACGACGTGTTGCGGGTGTTCCAGGCGGCGCTTCGCCGGATCGCCGAGCTGGAACCGGGGCTTGTGGTGATGGCAGGCGATGTCTTCGATCATCCCGATGTGACCGCGTCGCCCATCGCCGTCTTCTCCAGGGAAGTGCGGAAGCTGCGCGAGGATCTGCCCGGCGTGGTGGTGGCAATCGTGGCCGGCGCCCGAGACACGCCCGTGGATCCGGAGCGGCACGGACCGCTCTCGGTGGTGGGAGCACTGGAGGCCGTGGAGGTGGCCGCCGCGTCGGTTCGGTGCCTGAAGGTCGGAAAGGGGGAGGTCGCGGTCACGCTGGTCCCGCACGGAGCGGTGGCCGCACCCCGCCTGCCGAGTCTGCGGCCCGACCCCCGCGCCAGGTGGAACGTCCTGGTGATCCATGCGGCGCTGGCCAGCGGGACCGCCCCTGCCCTTCCGGTCAGGCTCCGTGACTGGGACTATGTCGCGCTCGGTTCGAACCATGTCCGCACCCAGGTCTCCGAAAGCGCGCACTATTCGGGTTCGCTGGAGAGGATCGGGCCGGATCCCTGGGGTGAAGCCGCGGTGGACAAGGGGTTTCTGACCGTCGAACTGGGATCCGGCCGGGTGGAATTCTCGCCGGTCGATGCCCGCGCCGCCGTCAGCCTGGCTCCGGTCGACGCCGCGGGGGGCGGGGTGGCCACCGTGGCGCGTCGATTGGGCGAGGCGTTGGCGGGAGTTCCGGGCGGGATCGACGGGAAGCTCGTGCGTATTCCCGTCAGGGGTCTCTCCGCACGAGAACTGGCAGCACTGGACAGGGACGTTCTGGTGCGGATCCGGCGACGCGTCGCACAGCTCCGGATCGATGCGCTGCCCGACGGGGTCTCCCGGACGTGAGGCTCCAGACCCTGATGGGGAACACGCGGAGGTCCGGCATCGACCTTCGCGACGAGCGGGGACTGATCGCCTTTGTCGCCGCGGACGAAGCCGACTGGCGTGAATACATGGATGTCCTCCAGGACGCCTTCGGCCGCGCGGGCGACTTTCCGGGGCCTGGTCCGGCCGTCTCCGGCCCGAAAGGCCCCGTGAGGATCGGTACGCCGGGCTTCGAGGCACTGCTGTCGCCCCTGCTCGCTGCACACGGCATTCGGCGCGAGGAGTACGCCGCGCTGTGGTTCGGGGCCGGTGCCGTCAGGGTGTGGCTGTCGGCCGCGGGATCGCTCGAGCAACAGCGGAGGCGAATGGGCAGCCAAAGCGGCACGGGAGGGAAACGCGGGCGCGTGGCGGCGGCCGACACGAGCCGGGGCGAGGAGCACCTCCACGAACTGGAGAAGAGAGCCGCCGCGGCCGAGGCTGCGGCCGAAGCCGGTATCCTCGCGTGGGTCCGCGAGAAGCAGGACGCCGAGACGAGGCTATCGCTCTATCGGGATCGCGAAAGGGAGCTGCGGGAGCGTGTCCGCCAGATCGAGAAGGATGGTGAGGACGCTGCCTGTTCGGGCTGTGGTCGACCGCTCGGTGAGCACGCCGGCGTGGTCTGCACCGTGCGAAGAGAGGAATGGGAGGTCGTCGTGCAGGACGGGCGGTGGTGGCGCCGCCGGCGCGACCAGCTGCAGTCCAGGCCGCGCCGGGTCAGACAGCTGGAGCAACGGGCCGCGGCGTTGCGGGCCGAGGTTGCCGCCGTGTCGGCCGAGGTCGTGCGCGAGGCCGCCGGCATGGGAACCGAGGTGGCGGCCGCGGCGCGGCGCAGCGTAGGGCGCGCAATTCACCGCAAGGCCGTGGCTCTGACGGGAGGCCGCATTGCGGGAGCGTTCCCGGGCCTTTTCAGCGACTGGATGGAAGGAGCACGCGGGGGTGCGGGCGGAGAAGAGATCGCGGTCCTCGAGCTGGCGACCCGGATTGCCATGGTGGAACTGGCGCTCGAGTGCGGCACTGGGCCGGGATCGGCGGTCTTTTCAACCGGCCTCGAACAGCTCAACAGTGAGGACATCCCACGGGTGCTGGTGGAGCTGGCCGATCTGGCCGGGCGGGTTCCACTGCTCGTGGTGAAGGTCACCCCGCAGGTTGCCGCCGCCGCCCCCGAGTGCTTCGATCTTCTCCTGCGGCTCGAGCATTCCCCCACGGGACGGCGGGTCCGGCGGCAGAAGTCGGGGCTGGGACTGATCCGGCTGCGCTAGCGGCTGGCAGCCCGTGGACAAAAACACCGCGGCATTCGAGTCGGCGCATGTATCCGGGCTGGGCCGCGGTGCTCACGCGGGTCCATCCACGGACTGCTACTAACCGTCCCCGGACGGCTCCGCGTCGCTCTGGTCCGGAGTGGAGGACCCAAGCCTGGTCCACGCGTTCCAGCGACCGCCAAACGTGGTCTGGTCCGCCGCGTCACCCCGGCTCTCGGCGTCGGTGAACAAGGCATAGTAGACCCAGGCGTAGTAGTTCGGGATCCCGATGGTGGAAAAGTCCGGCCAGTACTCCCATTCGTCGGGGATCCCCGTGTTGTGCACGAACACTTCGTTGGTGAGGAGCGTGGTTCGCTCGATGTCCACCCACGGTCCCACCACACCTGTCAGGGGGGACACGTCGGTGTTGCGCCTGACGCCCTGGTTCAGGAGGTCCGCCGGATCACCGGGGTGCAGGCGAAAGGCGAGGCCCTGTCGAATCACGTGCGGCCTGAGCCCGAAGGCGGAGGCGGCGGACCCGCTGGAAGCGAAGTACACTGGACGGTCGCCGAGCGAATTCTGGATGGCGGCCAGCGAAAACTGGTGCCACGGGAACATGTTCTGTCCGCCCCTCCAGACGGCCCGGATCGGACCCAGCGAGAATTCGGTGGTTTCCTCCACCGGGACCAGGCTCCTCACCACTTGGTCGATGGTGGCGTCGTCGAGATCTTCCCGGAACATGGACCGGGTGGGCGGGCGGATCTCGTAGTCCAGGACGATCGGCACCTTGCCGGCCGCTTCGGCCTCGGCGGGGTCGCGGGTGTACATGGCGTCCGTGTTTTCCGCCGTGTAGGGACGCTGGCAGATGATGCGCGTGGGGTCGGCGTCCGGATCCTGGCCAGGTACGCATGGGCGGGTCAGCTGCCTCAGCTGCCTGACGTACCAGTCGGTGTTCAGGTAGGAGGTAACGGCAACGGTGACGTCGCGGCGGATGCCCTCGACCTCCTGGAGATACCAGAGGGGGAATGTATCGTTGTCACCGTTCGTGAAGAGCAGTCCGTAGGGCTCGACGCTCATGAGCAGGTTGTAGGCCCAGTCCCTGGCCGAGTAGTCCCGCGCACGGCTGGCCCAGGAGAAGTTGAGGACCAGGGGAATGAACGCCAGACCCAGAACGGGAGCGCTGTACAGGAGGGGCAGACCCGATCTTCGGGACACCTTCCGCCACAGGCTCGCGATCCCGAGGCCCGCCATGAGTCCCCATACCGAGAACCCGACGATGAAGAAGTAGTCCCGCTCGCGGACCTCGCGATCCGCGGCGTCGAACGAGAACCCGTGCCTGAAGTTCAGGTAGTAGACGAGGCCGGCGGACAGGACCACGAAGAGCGAGACCATGTAGGCCCAGCTGTACCTGTCACGCCGATAGTGTTCGATGAATCCGAGCACGCCCAGCCCGATGAAGAGCAGGGTCAGCGGGATCCTGGACCTCCCGAAAAGCACGTCCGTAGGCGACAGACCCCGCGCCCATTGCCAGTCGAAGTACTGGAGCCAGTTGCGTGACTGTTCCACGATGGGCGCCTGGCGGGGGAGGAGGGGAGGCTTGTCATACTGGTCGCGCCTGAGCGCCGCGGAGAGCTTCTCGCAACCGGCGTTTCCGTAGGTGACGACGCTTCCCAGGGCGGCCCCGAAGCTCTCGCAGGTGGGGTGCGCCTCGTTGATGATCGGATCCAGGCCGGAGCGGACCGGCAGCACGAGATGGATGCTCAGGCCAAGCACGACCGCGGGGACACCGAAGAGATAGAGCCTCGGGTTGAGGAGCGTCCGTGGATGAACGAGCAGGACGAAGATGAAGAGCGCCGGCGCGGCCAGGAACGCCATGAGGTGGTTCCCGACCGAGAGCGCCAAGATGAACACCATGAGCAGCAGGATGTTGTCGTCCTTGCCGCGCCCGAGCCGCTCCCGCCAGCGGAAGGCCAACCACGACAGCAGCGCGATGGTGAAGAGCGAGACGGTGTAGACCTTTTCGTTGACGGTCGCCTGGTTCCAGACCGTGAAGGCCGTCGCGCTGACCAGCGTTGCGGCCGCGGCGCCGATCAGGCGGAAGCGCCGGTTGGTCGAGAAATGGCCCAGGATGTGATGGATGACGAGGAACCAGAGCCCGTGGGCCATCGCCGTCATGAACGCCGAGAAGAGGTTGATACGGACGGCCGTGGAAAGGCCGAAGACCCCCAGGATGATCTCCCAGGTGCGCGCGAGCACCACGAACAGGGGGTTCCCCGGCGGATGGGGGATACCCATGATGTGGGCCGTCGCGATGTACTCGCTCGTATCCCAGAAAGCAGTGGTGGGGCCCAGCGTCACAGCGTAGAGCAGGCCCACAGCGAGCGCCACACCCCCTGCCCAAAAATACGGGGGGCGGGCACCGGACTGTGCCGGGTTGTCGATCGGTCGCTTAGCTTTCAGGTCCATGTCGCCCGTGAATATACACGCCTGCACGGGTGCGCGTCCCCCTCCGCCGAACCACGGCCGATCCGAATTGGAATTCAATCCATCGCTCGAATCGTTTCTCGACAGCGCTGAACCGGGTGTTCGCGTTCCGGTCTGGTGCGAGCTGCTCTTCGACTCCGATACCGCTGTGACCGCCTATCACAAGCTCAGGGATGGACCTTTCGGGTTCCTCCTGGAGTCGGTGGTGGGCGGCGAGCAGTGGGCGCGCTACAGCTTCGTGGGAAGCCGCCCGCGGGCGGTCTGGAAGCTCCGGGGGGGAGAGCTTTCCATCTGGGACTCCGGTCGAGGCTGGCGGTCGGTGGAAACGACGGACCCTCTCGGGGATCTGTTGGCGCGGCTGCGAAGCTCGGATCCCCGACCCGACCCGCACCTCCCCCGCTTCTGGGGCGGCGCGGTCGGCTACCTGGGGTACGACGTGGTGCGCCGCATGGAACGCCTGGGAACACCCCCACCCGACGACCAGGGGCTCCCGACGGCGATGTTCATGTTCTCCGATGTCGTCGTGGCGGTCGACAACCTGTACGGCAGAGCGAAGGCCATCACCACGGTGGAGACCGGCGTCGCCTCTTCGCGCGCCGACCTGACGGAGCTGTATCGGGACGCCGTGCACAGACTCCGCGAGACCGTTGACCGCCTCCACTCCCGCGAGGCTCCCGAGTCGCTGGAACTCGCGCCACCGCGAACCGCGGAGATCGAGTACACGAGCAATTTCGAGCGCGACGCCTTCGTTTCGGGCGTTCGCCGAATCAAGGACTACATCGCCGCGGGCGACGCCTTTCAGGTGGTGCTGAGCCAGCGACTCGCGACCCGCTACGAACTGCATCCGTTTCAGCTCTATCGCGCCATCCGCACGATCAATCCGTCGCCGTACCTCTTCAACCTGGATCTGGACGACTTCCATATCGTGGGGTCGTCGCCCGAGGTGCTGGTACGGCTCGAGGACGGCGTGGTGACGGTGCGTCCGATCGCCGGGACGAGAAGACGGGGAAGCAGTCCGGCCGAGGACCGGAAGCTGGCCAGGGAGCTGGCCACCGATGAGAAGGAGCTGGCCGAGCACCGCATGCTGGTCGATCTCGGCAGGAATGACGTGGGCAGGGTCTCACGGTACGGCACGGTGACGGTGCCCGAACTCATGAAGGTCGAGCTCTATTCCCACGTCATGCACCTCTGCAGCCAGGTCGAGGGCGGAGTGCGCGATGGTCTGTCCGCGCTGGACGTGCTCGAAGCATGTTTCCCGGCGGGGACCGTCTCGGGTGCCCCCAAGGTCCGTGCCATGGAGATCATCGACGAGCTGGAGCCGACGGCGCGGGGACCGTATGCCGGCGCGGTGGGACACCTCGGTTGGGGCGGCAGGCAGATGGATACCGCCATCGCCATCCGCACGATGATCGTGCGGGACGGCTGCGCCCATGTGCAGGCGGGGGCGGGGATCGTGGCCGACTCGGACCCGGACTCGGAATACGAGGAAACACTCAACAAGGCCCGGGCGATGCTACGCGCGGCAGCGATGGTAACCCGGCCCTGGCAGGCCGCGGAGTAAGTCCCAACTGCACTTCGGGAGGCGGCGCCTCGCCACCCTCGGTGCTACGCGGAGATTATCCAGAGCCTGCTGGAGTCAGGACCCGGCCAGCTCGTCGTAGAGATGGATGAGCGTGTCGATCCCGCGCTCGAAGCAGTCGGTGGCAAACCACTCGTTCGGCGCGTGCATGTTCGCTCCGGGGAGCGCGAAGCCGACGAGAAGGGTGTTTGCGCCCAGCATCTCTTCGAGTTCGACCACGATCGGGATGCTGCCGCCTTCACCGGTGAGCACCGGACGTGTCCCGAACGACCGTTCGAGCGCGCGGGAAGCGGCCTCGAAGACGGGACCGTCCAGACTGGCTCGCCACGGCCGGCCGCCGTGCAGTTCGATAAGCGTGAGCTCCATACCCGCGGGCGCCACGCGGGCCAGGTGCCGTTCGAGCTGCTCCCTGACCCGCTCCGGCGTCTGCCCCGGCACGAGGCGGAAGCTGACCTTTGCCATGGCCCTTGCCGGCAGGACCGTCTTGGCGCCCTCGCCCGTGTAGCCGGAAAGCAGGCCGTTGACATCGCAGGTGGGGCGCGTCCACATGCGTTCGAGCGCCGAGTAGTCCCTTTCGCCTCCTGACGGCGTGACACCCACCTCGCGTGCATACTCGTCCGCGTCGAACCGGAGTGCGCGGATTCCCTCGAGGGTTTCGCGGGACGGTTCGATGATGTCGTCGTAGAAGCCCGGGATCGTGATCCTGCCGTTGTCGTCGTGGAGGTCGCCGATCACTCTCGCCAGTGCGTTCGCGGGGTTGAGGATCGCGCCGCCGTAGGCGCCCGAATGCAGGTCCGACGAGGGGCCGGAAGCGTGGATCTCGAAGTAGGCGAGCCCGCGTAGCGAAAAAAGGAGCGACGGAAGGCCGGGAGCAAACATGGCGGAGTCGGAGATGACGACCGTATCGGCGGCGAGCCTGTCGCGGTGCTCCCTGACGAACGGAACGAGGTTGGGCGAACCCACCTCCTCCTCGCCTTCCGCCAGGACCACGACGTTGACGGGCAGGCGGCCGCGGGTCGTCAGGTGCGCCTCCAGGGCCTTGATGTGCAGGAAAAGCTGTCCCTTGTCGTCCGCCGAACCCCGGGCGTAGATACGGCCGTCGCGGATGTCGGGCTCGAAGGGCGGCGAATCCCAGAGCTCCAGCGGCTCCGGAGGCTGCACGTCGTAGTGACCGTAGATCAGGATGGTGGGAGCGTCACGGCCGGCTCCCCTCCACTCGCCGAGCACGACCGGGTGTCCGGGGGTGTCGAAGACCTCGGCTTTCAGGCCTGCTCCCGTCAACTGGTCGCGCACCCAGTCGGCTGCCCGTCGGGTATCCCGATTGTGTTCGGATTTGGCGGATACCGAAGGGATGCGCAGGAACTCGTCGAGCTCCCGGTAGAATCTGCCGCGCTGCTCGGCGGCGAACGCCAGGGGATCGTTCATGTCCGGGAACCGGCGTGTGCTCGATGGCTCAAGTGAGGCCCTTGATCCCCCATCGATAGACCCACGTGAGCAGCGCCGCGAGTGCGAACGCCCCTGCCATGCCGCCGGGGCTGAGAGCAACCGGGTCGTCGAACTCCAGAATCCCGACGCCGAGCATGCCGCCGATGACCGCGGCAAAGGCGCCAAGCAGGAAGAGCAGGCGCGAATGCCCGGGCGTCGTGTCGGGCCGCTTCACGACCACTTTCATGGCGAGGCCGATCACCCCGCCCATCACAATCCAGACTGCTACACCGATCCAGTTTTCCATGGCCCCAATCTACCGTCTTCCCATGCGCCGCTTCAACTCCTCCAGCCTGGCATCGATCGCTTCATCCCGCCGTGTCCGCCCCAGCTCTTCGTCGAACTCGCGGCCATCGTCGAAGGGGGCGTCCTCGCTGTCGGTTCGCGAGCCTTTCCCATCGATCTTTTCCGCCATGCGGTCCAGCTCCCCGAAGAGGTCGTCCGCGGCATTCACCGATCTCCTGGCACGCGATCTGCCCGCGGTCGCCTCGATCGAACTGCGGCGCTTGCGGGCCTCGCGAATCTGGTTCAGCATTTCGTCGAATTCGGATTCGCGGAGACGAACCTCGGCCTGGATCGCGTCACCCTTTTCGGTGAGGACCCGGCAACGCAGCTCATGCTTCTCCCCGAATCTGGCCGCGATGTCGGCCGTCTCGACATCACCGATCTTGCGGGCGAGCTCTTCCCGCCGCCGACAGACCTCGGCTTCGCGCTTTTCGGCGGCGGCGCGCTTGCGGGTCGCCTCCAGCTCCTGGTTGAGGGATGCCAGTCCGCTCTTCGCGGCGACCGCCTCCTTCTCCATTCCCTTCAGCAGACCGTCCACCGCCTCCGGCACGGCGTCCCGGTCCAACTCCCGATTGAAATTGTCCACGGCCTCCTTGAAGGCCCGGCGAAGATTCTCGAACATGGCCATTTCCCTAGCGCTACCTGAGGACTACTGCCGGGTCAGGATTCTCGGCGGCCCCGGCGCCGCCAACCGGTGGGCCAGACCGTGGAGCGCCCCACCCTCCGAAAATCCCTCAAAGAGGGCCCAATCGGGCTCCGGCAGCTTGTCGCAGGACGAAAGGGCCCGCTCCGCCGCCTCCCGTACGGCCCGGTCGGCCGAAGTTTCCACCTCCGTGATGGTTTCGGCCGGAATCCCTTCGTCGAGGAGCCAGGCCTCGAAGAGTCCCACCGGATCGCGGCGTCCCCAATGTACAAAGAGTTCGGCCGGGAAGGTGTCGCGGGCCTCCTTCTCGTCGTGGGTCGCGTGCCCCCCCATGCGAAACGTCTCTGCCACGACGACGGCGGGACCCTTCCCCCGGATGCACTGTTCCCTGGCGAGGGCGGTAGCGGCGTACACGTCCAGAATGTTGTTGCCGTCGCACGTCAACGGCTCGATCCCGTAGGCGGCCGGCATGTCTTCGGGCCTCGCGGCTCCGTGCTGTTCCAGCGTAGTTCCAAGGGCCACCTGGTTGTTCTGGATCACCAGGATCAGAGGAGCCCCGAGGCGCGAGGCGAACACCATCCCTTCGTGGAATGCCGCCGTTCTGGTGGCACCGTCGCCCGTCCAGGTCAGCGCCACCCGCTCCTCCCCCCTGTTCTTGAAGGCAAGCGCGGCTCCGGCGGCGACGGGGACACTTGTTCCCATTTGGCTGACCGGCTGGATCACCCCCTTGCCGATGTCGCCGTAGTGGAAATCCCGTCCTCCGCTCGGACTGTCGGCCGTTCCGAGGTAGCAGGTGAAGCCCTGCTCGAGCGGGAGGCCCATCATGTGACAGGCCCCGGCGTTTCGAATCATGGGGATGACGACGTCGCGGCTTCGGTCTAGAGCCGCCACGCAGCCCACGGTCACGGCTTCTTCCCCGACGCCGAGCCACGCCTTGCTGATGACCCCCTGACGGACCCAGCGCTTCAGTCCGATATCCTGGAGTCGTGTCAAGACCAGATCCCGGTAGAGGTCAAGGAGATCGGACGACTCCAGCTGGTCGACGAGTGCTGCGCGAAGGGGATCCCCGGTGATCCGGGACCGGTAGTCGCGTACCAGTACCGGGTCCGCTGTCCAGTTCCGGTATTCGGGGGGATCGAAGACTGGGTGGCGCTCCACGGTCCTGCAGCGTAACCATCCAAGGGTATTGTCGTAGGAGCAACAAAGTTAGGAATTGCTCAGGTGCGGGGGCAATCCCGGTGTGGGAGGGTGCGCTTCCGACCCGTCGAATACCTTCGTCGGCAGTCGCTGTTTGCAAGGGTCGCGGTCCAAGGGCGACATTCTCTGTCCCGTCGGGGATTCTCCTCGCACCGGGCAAGGGTGGAGTACCAGGTGTTCCAACCGGGGTGACAGCTTTGGGTCGACACGACAAACGCCAGGTCGCCGCCGAGGTGGCGCTCGCGCTGCTGGAGGCCATGAGGACCACGGACCTTCCCGCCGACAGACTCAAGGACGAGGATGTCCGGTTGACCATGCCGCGCAGGCTGGGTCTGAGCGCCGTCGTAGACCGACAGATTGCGCTCTTCCGGGACCGGGTCCGCCAGGGCCTGAGGATGACGGCAGACGAGTTCGCCGAGTTCATTCGGCTTGTCATGCGACGTCCCGACGCGGCAGAGGTGTTCTTTACGATGGGATCGCAACTCGCCGCCAGGAAGGTTAGTCGTGTCACCCGCTGGCTTCCCCGCGCTTTACGCCTGTACCTGACGAAAAAGCGAATCGCGACCGCGCTGAGGAAGTTGTTCGGCCGACGTCTGGGCGGATTCGTATCGGGCTCCTTCGCCTTTGAAATGTCGGCGTCACCGCTCGTACAGGTCGACCCCGACGGGGACGCTTGCGAGATGATCACCGGGTTCTGTCAAAAGGCGCTCCAGGAGAGCGTGGGAAGCGGATTGGTGGTGGCCAAGAGACAGTGTGAGACCCGCGGCGACCGTGCCTGCCGCTGGACGGTGGACGTCTCTACAGGTGGTAAAGCGTGAGGTAGACCGCCAGTCCGGTCACCGAGACGTAGAGCCACATGGGAAAAGTCCAGCGAGCCAGCCTGCGGTGGGCGCCGAAATCCTCGCGCCGGGCGAGTACGAGCAGTCGAATCACGAGCGGCAGAACGACGATCGCCAGGATCATGTGGCTGAACAGGATCGAGAGGTAGACGGGCCGCATCGCCTCGGGGCCGTTGAAGCTGTGGGTACCCGTGAGCGAAAAGCGCACGACGTAGAGAACCAGGAAGAGTCCACTGGCCGTGACGGCGCCGATCATGCAGCGCCGATGGCGCCGTATTCGGCGTTGCCGGATGAAACGAAACCCGGTGACCAGGAGGACGGCGCTGGTCAGGTTCAGGCATGCGTTGAACGCTGCCAGTCCGTCCCCCACGACCTCCACGCTCATGCCGGGACCGCGGCCGGACGGCGGGCCGCCATCGCGACGGCCAGCGTCAGCAGCGTCGCGGCAAGCAGGGTATGGGCGGAAACGTAGGGGACGCCGAGGCGGAATGCGACGGAGAGAAAGCCGAGCAGCACCTGGCCGACGATTCCGGCTCCGAGGCACGCGGCCAGCCGGCGGGAAACGGCGTCGCCGCTCCGGGTGATCACAAGCCAGGCTTGCGTGACCACCACGACTGTCAGGACCAGTCCCAGCACCCGGTGCAGGAAGTGGAGTTGAACCATCGGGTGATCGAGCGGGGGAATCACTCTTCCCAGGCACAGAGGGACATCCGGGCACGCCATGCCGGAATCGGTGTGCCGCACCAGAGCTCCCACCACCGACTGCACGAACACAAGGCAGGCCGCCCACATCCCCGCTCGCCGCACCATTCCACCCCCTGGATCCCCGGCGAGGTCTGCCGGGTGTGCGGCGGAACCGGTTCGGACGAGCATGACCGTGACGAGCGCCAGGAAGATGAAGGCCAGCGCCAGATGCGAGGTCGAGATCGCGTCGGGAAGTCTGTAGATGACCGTGAGGCCGCCCAGCACCGATTGAACCACCAGGAGCACCAGACCGGCAACGCCCAGCCGGAAGATGTCGGTCCGCCCGGGCAGCTTGCGCCGCACGATGATCAGCGCGGCCAGAAAGAACAGGACCAGCGCCCCCGCCCATAGCCGATGGAGGTGTTCCCAGAAGACCCCGCCCGTCATCTCGGGCATCATGGTCCCGAAGCAGGTGGGCCAGTCGGGACAGGCCAGGCTGGACTCGGTTGCGTGCACGACGCTGCCCAGCAGCAGGAGTGCGAGGGTCCACAGCAGAATGAACTGGAGTGCAGGCCGTACCATCAGTGGCAGAGACCCTCCTCAAGCCAATCGTAGTGCTCCGCCATGGCGTTCTGCGCCAGCCTGTACATGTCGGAGTCGTCGTTGCGAAAGACCTTGCGGAACCGGTTGTCGATTCTGCGACGGGCCAGAGTGCACGCCCCGCCCGCCAACTCGATCGGTGTGCGATCTGCGGGATTCTCCTCCAACAGCTTCATCGCCCGCACGCATGAGGCCGTGATCACGAACAGATCGCAGCCGATGTCCACCAGCCTGCCCAGCACGGCCTGGCGCTGCTCCAGTTTCGGCCCGAACCGGAGCATGGCGTGGAAGATGGTGCGGGCGAGCTTGCGGGACTTGCGGTTCACATACCGCATATGGCCGGCAAGCGGCCCGAAGCTTCCGTATCGCGGCCACCGCCCCCAGCCCAGCCACCGCCCCGGATACCAGAGCGCGTAGTGCACCCCCGCCCTTACAAGCGCGGCCAGTCTGCGTCCGGTCGGCAGCCGGGGATCGATCACGCCGCCGGCTACCGCGAGGTGCTGGTCCACGGCTTCCCGAGCCATGAACAGGCGCATGATCTCACTCGTGCCCTCGAAGATGAGGTTGATCCTCGCGTCACGGAGGGAGCGCTCCAGGGGAACCGGGTCCTCGCCCCTTTCCCGCAACGAATCGGCGGTCTCGTATCCGCGCCCGCCCCGGATCTGCACCGCATCGTTCACCAGGTCCCAGCACTTCTCGCTGTGCCAGAGCTTCGCCATCGCCGCCTCGAGCCGGATGTCGACGCTTCCCTGTCCCGACATGGCGGCCGCGAGCTCGACCACGGCGTCCATCGCGTACGTCTCGGCGGCCATTCGCCCCAGCTTCTGGGCGACCGCGTCGTGCTTCCCGATCGGGGCACCCCACTGGGCCCGCTCGCCGGCCCACTTCCGGCAGGCCTGCAGGAACCCCTTCGCACCGGCGGCGCAGAAGGCGGGCAGCGCGAGACGGCCGGTGTTCAGCGTGATCAACGCCAGCTTCAGCCCCTTGCCCTCGCCCCAAAGCAGGTTCTCCTTCGGAACCTTGACATCGCGGAAGTGCAGTACGCCGTTCGAGATGGCGTTCAGTCCCATGAAGCGACAGATCTGCGCGACCTCGACGCCCGGCCAGTCCGTCTCGACGATGAAGGCGCTGATGGGCCGGGACCCCTTGACGCCTTCGCGAGCAGGCGTGCGTGCCATGACCACGAGAAGCTTCGAACGTGGACCATTCGTGGTCCACAGTTTCTCGCCGTTCAGGATGTAGTGGTCACCGTCCTCCGAGAGCTCGGCGAAGGTGGACATGTTCGCAGGATCAGAGCCGACCTCGGGCTCGGTTAGCGCGAAGGCCGAAAGCTCCCCTCCGGCGGCCCGGGGGAGGTACTCGCGTTTCTGTTGCTCAGTGCCGAACAGGACCAGAGGCGTGGGCACCCCGATCGACTGGTGCGCGGAAAGGAAGGCCGCCGTCGAAGCGCAACGGCTGGCCACGATCGCGAGCGCCCGGTTGTACGAAGTCTGGGAGAGGCCCAGACCGCCGTACTCCCGCGGGATCTTCACCCCGAACGCGCCCAGTTCGGCCAGTCCCTCGAGCACTGAGTCCGGAACCCATCCCTCCCGGTCGAAGACGTCGCCGTCCACATGCTCGACCACGAAGCGCTCAAGGCGTTCCAGGAAGGGAGCAGCCCTGGCCGCATCGTTCGGATCCTGCACGGGATGAGGGTGGATCAACTCCAGCGACAGGCGGCCGCCAAAGAGTTCCTTCATGAAGCTGCGCTTGTCCCAGCGGCTCTCCCGGGCTCCTTCCGCCACGGCGCGCGAAGCCTGTGCGTCGTTCATGCTCTGGCCCGTATCTGTCCTGAGGGCGTTCACCGCGCCTCCTTCGTCTTCGTCGTCATGCTTTCGTCAACTCTCGCACCCTGTCCAATCTCGGACGTTCCCTCCGGTTCCAGAAGGGTGGCCAGTTCGTCCTCGCGACGCTCGGCGTCGGCCTCCCCGACCCTGATCAACTCGGCCGTGTAGTCCGGCTGAAACATGATGAGGCTCAGGAAATCGGGCGCCTTCGTGTGCCTGGTCCCGAGCCCCCGGGTCATGAAGCGAAAAGCCCGGGGCAGTTGCGGTTCGTACCGGTTGGCGAGACGGCCCAGGTCGATCGATGGCCGCATCGTCAGCAACCGCACGGGACGCATTCCGAGGCGCTGCTCGGCTGGAAGTCCGACAAGCAGCTGGTTGATGCGTTTCAGACGAAAGGCATCCTCGTCGAGCAGGTCCAGAAAGACCGAGTTCATCATCACGCCGGCCACCTGGACGGGGGGTGGATAGCCCGTCACCACCGGCGCGTCGGCTTCGGATCGCGAACGGGGGTAGCGCGTGCTGATCGCCAGGATACGGTCGGCGCCAAGGTGGAGAGCGGGCGACAACGGTGCCGTCAGCCGGATTCCGCCGTCACCGAACCAGTGCTTCCCGATCTTGACCGCGGGGAAGACGATGGGCAGCGCGGACGATGCCATGACGTGCTCCACCGTCAGCGTCGTCAGCCTGGATCGTCTGTTGGGACGCTCCCACTCCGTCACGTCCTGGCCCTGCACCCAGAGCACCGTCTGTCCCGTCGAGTAGTTCGTGGTGCTCAGCGCGACCGCCCTCAACCGGCCCGTCTCGAGGTTGTAGTTGATTCCCGTGAGCTCGCCGTCGACGGCATGCATCCTGTCGGCCAGGTACTCCCGCAGCGGGGCGGTGTCGAGGAGCCCGCGCACCTGGGGCGGTGACTTGCCTCCCCCCGACACCAGTTGTCGCCCCCAGCGCAACGCGTGCCATCCCAGCGACCCGGCATCCGTCCGGAAGACGTGATCGACGGTCAGGCTCGACCAGAGATGGAAGAGTTCGTCGGTCGCCTGCCTGAAGGTGCCGTGGTGCGCCGCGAGGTGTGCGGCGTTGATGGCGCCTGCGCTCACGCCGGTGATGATCGGTATCTGCAGCCCGGGGAAGCGGCGTGAAAGGTAGCGGAGCACACCGGCCTGATAGGCGGACCGCGCTCCTCCGCCGCCCATGACGAACGCAAGCGCGCCGGAATTGGCGTTTCGTGCCGGGTCTGCCATGGAACGTCGATCCAGGTAGCCGTTGAGCCTTGGTGACGCCCCCTGTCAGCCGGCCCGGCTGCAACCGGCCATGGCGAAGAAGGGGGCACAGCGGTATAAGATTGGGCAGCAGGCGGCATCGTCAACCGAAGCAGGGGGACCCCTTGCCCCGTTCATCGTTCCGATCACCGCTCCGGCCACCCGGTCGTCGGACGCGAATCACGGCCGCGATCATCGTGGTCGCGGCCTCGGCTGCAGTCCTGGGCAGCAGCCGCCGGACGGCCGCGCCCGAAGCGGTGCAGGCAATCCCCCGTTTCGCCGGCTCGGAAGCCTGCAGCCCGTGTCACGCGGAAGAGTACGCGGCATGGGCTCTTTCAGCTCACGGGACCGCTGGTGGTCCGCCGGGGCCGGAAACCGTCATCGCCCCATTCGGAGGAGACGCCATCCGATTCGCGGACGCCGTCGTGACATCGGTCGTGGACGGCGACGGGAACTACATCTTCCGGGTTGAACGAGAGGGTCGCCCTCCCCTCGACCTGGAGGTCTCGGGCGTCATCGGAAGGGGTCACATGGTGGGCGGCGGCACGCAGGGCTACATGACGACGTTTCCGGATGGCACCGAGCGGTTTCTGCCCTTCGACTACTCGGAGGACGCGGACACCTGGTTCTGCAACACGGCCTTCGTAGGGGGATTCTGGGTGCCCGGTGCGGACCGCGCCCGGCTGCGCGCCGACGCCGGCTGGCTGCCGATCAGCGAAGAGATGCGCCTCAGCGAATGCGGGGACTGGCCTCCCGTTCGCATCCTCGGCACCAGCCGCCGCTTCGCGAACTGCCAGAACTGCCACGGCAGCCAGATCGAGGTCGAATACCGTCCCGAATTGCAGCGCTACGACACCCGGTTCACCACCCTGCGCATCAACTGCGAGTCGTGTCACGGCCCCGCCGCGGCCCACGTCGAGCAGGCCACCCGCGGCATAATCACCAGCGAAGGGAGCCTTCCGGCCCTCGACACCCTCGCCACCGACGCCTCCCTCGCCGTCTGCTTCCAGTGCCACGCCCTCAAGCGCGCCCTCGATCCAGGCCAGGGCGGTCCACCGGTCGACTACAGCCTCGGACTGCCGCTCGTGGGTGACTCGCCGTACCTCCCCGACGGCCGCATCGCCACCTTCGGCTACCAGCAGACCCACCGCAGCAGCGCCTGCTACCTCTTCGGCTCGATGACCTGCGTCGACTGCCACGCCCCGCACTCCCAGGACTACCGCGATGCCTTCGGCAACCCGCTGCAGGGGCGCTTCGACGACGGACAGTGCACCGCCTGCCACGCCGGCATCGCGGCCGAGCCCGAGCAACACACCTTCCACCCCACCGGCTCCCCGGGCGCCGCGTGCGTCAGCTGCCACATGCCCTACATCCAGCACCCCGAACTCTCGGACGCAATCCCCTACGGCCGCTCCGATCACACAATAGCGATCCCTCGGCCGGGCGTGGACGAGGCGATGGGCCTCGCATCGGCGTGCGCGCAGTGCCACGGCGACATGACCGCCGCCGAACTCGCCGGGCAGGCGGAAGCGTGGTGGGGCGATGTCAGACCGCAACGGCCGGAGGTGGAGGCGCTCATCGCGGCAAGGTCCTCCGACGCCGGCCAGACCGAACGGGACAGCGCGCTGACGGCAGCCGCCGCGCTGGGCGACAAGCATGCATTGGCCAAGCTGATGGCGCTGGATACGTGGGTGTTGGGGTGGGTGGAGAGCGGCGTTGGCCTCCCGGGGCCGCGGGCGCAAGATGGCGAGGTGCGAAACCCGGAGACTGAGGAGGTGGGAGGCGCCCCCGCGGGGCCGCAATCGGCACCTGGCGTCGACGACTCTCCCGGCCGCGCTCTGGCGGCGATGGCCGAAGACGGCGACGAGGACGTGCGCGCCGTGGCCGCGGCCGCCCTTCACGCCACGAGGGGCGGTCATCCGGACGTGCGCGCCCTCCTCGACCGCATGCCGCGGGCCGAGGCCGACCCCTCGCGGCTGCGGGCCCGCTGGGCCGCCGCCCTGTCCCAGTGGGCGGCAGCCGCCGAGCGCGCTTCCGGGCCTGAAGCGGGGCTCCACTTCCTGCGCCGCGCCCAGGAGGTCCTGCCGGACGAGCCGGAGACGCTGGTTGCGTTGGGCTCCGGGCTGACCGGCGTGGGAGCGACCGAGGAGGCCGTGCAGACGTACCTCGAAGCGCTGCGAAGGCAGCCGGACGACCCTGTCGCGCTCGTCAACCTGGCACTGGGACTGGAAACGCTCGGACGCGAAGCCGAGGCGGAAGCCGTCTACGAGCGCGCGACCGTGGTGCGTCCGACCGAGGCGCTCGCCCACCTCAACCTCGGCAACGCCCGGTTCCGGCGAGGCGATCTGGAGGGCGCCATCCTGGCCTATCGGGCCGCCATTCGCAACGACTTCGGTCTGTCTCGGGCCCACTTCTACCTGGCGGTCGCGCTGGTCAACAGCGGTCGCCCCGAAGAGGCAATGCCGTCCCTTTACGACGCGCTCGAGTTCGCGCCCGGCGACGAGGAGATCCTGGAGGTCATTCGCCAGGTGCGCGCAATGTTAGGTTTACTGTCACCATGACCGTATCCCGAGCCCTCGCCGCCCTCCTGCTGTCGCTCTCCGCCGCGGCGTGTCACGCCTACAGGCCCACCAGCATTCCCGAGCTTCAAGGCGGCGACAGGGTGCGGGCGCTCCTGACGCAGGCCCAGCACGAGGAGTTCGCTGAATACCTGTTCGGCGGCGACCGCCTCGTCGAGGGAACAGTCGTCGAGGCGGATCCTGCCGGGGTTCTCCTGGAGGTTCCCGTGGTCACCGTAGCGGAGGGGATCCGCGTGGACTCCTACAGCCAGCGCTTCCGGATCCCCGCGGCAGGGGTGGCGGACGTCGAGCTCCGTTCGCTCGATCGAGGCAGAACGTATTCGCTGGCCGGGGTCGTCGCAGCCGTGCTCGGAGGGATGGTGTGGTACGAGTTCGCGCGGCGTTCGAGGCGTGGAACCACGGTGCCGCCGGGACCGCCGGAAGAAGACCGGATCATCATCCAGATACCGTTTTTGGCACGATGAGCGCTGTAGCGGGTGCTAGCGACTGCCGCAGGGCTACTCGGGTCGCACCCTCACCAGCGGGCCCCGGTCGGTGTACTCGGCCGTTTCGCGCGGCCCTGGGTGCATCTTTACTCTGCCTGGCCGGCTGGGTCCTGGCTTCGTGCTACGAAGACGAGATCGGGGCACCGCTTGCCATCGAGTTGATCGGGCCCGAGACCGGCCTTGTCGACGAGGAACTCTCCGTGCTCTACAATGTCAGCGGGCGGAGGCTGAACGGGATCGTTTTCACATGGGGAGACGGAACGGTGGACTCGCTGGCGACCGCCGGAGCCCAGACGGCGTCGGGCGCCAGGGAGCACACCTACCTGTCCACGGGGCTGTTCACCGTTCGGGCGCGAGCCGAAGACGCCGTCGAAGGAGTGGCGAGCGCCGAGGTGATCATAAATATTCAGCAGAGTCAATGAACCGGTGCCGTCCCGGGAAAGTCCCGGCAAAACGGCCCGGCAGGCAGAACCAGGTTTGAGAGGAGTCGAGCAAACATGGTAGACCGAATGTTGGAATCCGTCCGCTTCTTCGGGAGCGGAGCGGTCGCAGCGGGGGCGGCCATCCTCGTGTTTGCGCTGGCGGCGCCCGCCGCTTTGCACGCACAGGACGGCACGGTCACCGGCCTCGTCACCGACGCTGCGAGCCAGCGTCCCGTCGGGTCGGTCCAGGTGTACCTTGAGGGCACCGCTCTCGGCACGCTTTCCCGCGACAACGGCCGCTTCATCATCCTCAACGTTCCGGCCGGCGAGTACACCATCCGCGCCGAGCGAATCGGCTTCACCACGGCGGAGGCGCAGATCACGGTCGGCGCCGGCGCCACGGTGCAGCAGGACTTCGCCATGTCCGCCCAGGCACTCGGTCTCGACGAGATCGTGGTGACCGGCACGGCAGGAGCCGCCCGACGGCGCGAAGTCGGGAACTCGATCTCCCAGCTCAACATCGAGGAGGAGATCGTGGGCCCGCCTCAGAACGTCGACGCACTGCTCCAGGGACGCGTTCCGGGGATGTCCGTCACACAGAGTTCCGCCAGCTCGGGAGGCGGCGCGATGATCCGCCTGCGCGGCAACGTGTCCATGACCCAGTCCAACCAGCCGCTGATCTATGTCGACGGCGTGCGGGTCAGGAGCGAGGGCTTCGCCAAGAACGTGCCCCCGATCGGGTACTCGGGACGCAGCAACAACGATGTGTCGAGCCCGCTCAACAGCATCAGCCCGCAGGACATCGAACGGGTCGAGGTCATCAAGGGCGCGGCGGCGACCACCCTGTACGGCACCGAAGCGTCGGCCGGCGTAATCCAGATCTTCACCAAGCGAGGATCGGTGGGTCAGGCGACCTGGACCGGCCAGATCAACCAGGGCGTGGCCCGCAACCTTGCCTTCGGCCCGGACCCGTCGGTCCGTCCGCCGTCGGAGAACCCGACATCGCTATCGGGCGGCCGCTCGGATTTCATCTTCATCAACCCGTGGCTGCGCGGCCACAAACCCGGCTGTGACGAATCGTTCGTCGTCGAGGGCCAGCCGTGCGACAGCGGGCTCTTCAGCGACATCGGCGCGCACCAGCAGAACTACGCGCTGAGCGTGGGCGGCGGCGCCGAAAACGTCCGGTACTTCGTGTCGGGAAGCTACGAGTCCGACGACGGCGTCCTCGCCAACGACCACGAGGGCAAGCTGGTTCTGCGCGGCAACTTCACCTTCTCGCCTCGCGAGGACCTCCAGCTTCAGTGGAACACGTCGTACACCAACGACCAGCTGACCCACACCGCGGCCGGCAACAACGCTCACGGGCTCACGCTGAACACCTTCCGCCGCGACCGCAACTACCTCAACGACGAGTCGTTCAACGCGATCAACCCCTTCCTGGACCAGGAGATCACCACCCAGCTCGACCACCTTATCACGGGGATGACGGCCACCTATTCGCCGATGGCCAACTTCACCAACCGGTTGAGCGTGGGCTATGACCTGGCCCAGCAGGACAACCGCAACCTGAGGCCGTTCGGGTTCATTCGGGCCCCCACCGGCATCCTTGCGACCTCCCGCTACGAATTCAACACGCTGACCTTCGACTACCTCGGATCGGTCGATGTGGAGCTGCCGTCGGGGATCCGCTCCGCGATCTCGTTCGGGGGCCAGTCGGTCACCGAGCGGGTCGAGGTGACGACGGCGTATGGCGACAACTTCCCGGGCCCAGGCGACCCGGATGTGGACAACGCGGGCAATACGCTGGGCTTCGAGGACCGGACCCGCGTCGTGAACGCCGGCCTCTTCGCCGAGGGCAGGCTGGACTTCTCCAACAAGTACTTCGTGACCGTGGGCGTGCGCGTGGACGGCAACTCGGCCTTCGGCGCGGACTTCGGTTTGCAGGCGTACCCGAAGGTCTCGGGATCGTACATCATCTCGGACGAGGACTTCTGGGACGAGAGCTGGGGATCGATGAAGCTGCGGGCCGCCTGGGGACAGGCCGGCCGGGCGCCTGGCGCGTTCGACGCAGTCCGGACCTTCAGCGCGGCAGGCTGGGGCGGCGTCCCGGCATTCCTGCCAGCCAACGTGGGCAACGCCGCGATCGGCCCCGAAACCACCACCGAGCTCGAAGCGGGCTTCGAGGCGTCACTCGTGGACGATCGGCTGGCACTCGACTTCACGTACTTCACCCAGAACACCGCCGAGGCGCTCTTCAGCGTCCGCCAGATTCCGTCGCTGGGCTTCACGAGTTCGCAGCTGGCCAACGTGGGCGAACTCGCCAACAGCGGCTTCGAGCTGGGGCTCAACTACAGCCTCATCCGGGGCCAGAGCTGGAACCTGGACCTGGGCGGCACCCTTTCCCTGCACGACTCCGAGATCCTCGACCTCGGGGGCGCGCCGGAATTCTCTATCGGCGGCTTCGGCTGGGTGATCGAAGGCCACCCCGCGCCGGTCATCCGCGCCGACCGCGTGGCCAACCCGGATGCGCATGCGGATCCGATCATCGTGCAGGACAGCACCTTCGGACCCAACCAGCCCACGACGATCGCGGGCATGAACATCACCCTGGGGCTGCCGCACTCGATGACCATCTCGGCCCGCGGCGAGTACCAGGGCGGCGCGTGGATGTCGAACGGCGCGCAGGCCGCGGCCACCAGGCGCTCGGTCAAGTGGGCCGGGTGTTTCGAGGCGTACAACACCTGGGAGACCCAGGGTTACGCAGCGCTGACGGCGGAGGAGCGCGCCCGCTGCGACGTCGCGCACTACCAGTCCGACTTCTCGATCCAGCCGGCCGACTTCTTCAAGATCCGCGAACTCAGCTTCCAGGCGCCGCTGCCGGACAGCTGGGCCGAGATGGCACAGGCGTCACGCGCCAGCGTCACCTTCTCGGGACGGAACTTCTTCCGCTGGGTGGACCCTCGCATGCGGACGCTCGACCCCGAGGTCGGCGGCAACGTGGGATACAACACGCGCGTGCGCAGCATGCTGGAGCACGTGCCGCCACCCGCGTTCTACACCTTCTCGCTCCAGCTCGTCTTCTAGGGGAGGGGACAGACGAATGACGAACACGACAACGAAGGCGGCGCGGATTCGCGCCGCCGACCTGATCGGCAAGGCCGCCCTCCTGCCCGCCGCGCTGATCGCGCTGGTGTCCGCCTGCGACATCGACGTGGTCAACCCCGGCCGCGTACAGGAGGAGTTCCTCTTCGAGACCGCGGCTCAGGAAGCGATCGTCGCCGGGATCGGCCGCGCCATGGGTGAGGCCCAGAACTGGGTCGGCTACACCTCTGCCGCCATTTCCCGCGAACTCCATCCGTCAGGCTCGACGGGCAGCTTCGGCATCCAGGTCGAGTGGCAGAACGGGGAGCTCGACTACGAGACCGTCAACACCCACTGGAACGTGTCGCAGCGCGCCAGGTGGTGGGGTGACGACGGCGTCGCCAAGATCATGGAAACCGGTGCCTCCGAGCAGGCATTGCTGGCCGAGGCGTACCTGTGGACGGGCTACGCATATCGCCTCCTCGGCGAAAACTTCTGTCTCTCCGTGATCGATGGCGAGGGCGCCGGCGACCGCAGCCTCTACTACGACCGCGCCATCGCGCGCTTCGACCAGGCCGCCTCGCTGGGTTCGGGCGACCTGGCCATGGCAGCCGTGGCCGGCCGTGCTGCGGTCAAGGCCTTCATGGGCGACTGGGCCGGCGCGGTTTCGGACGCGTCCGGCATCCCCGACGGCTTCACCTGGCACCTGCCGTATTGGGACACCTACGGCGACGCCACCCGCAACCGGATCCAGTTCGCGTCGCAGGCCGAGCCGTACAAGGCCCACACGCAGCGTTACACGAAGTACGAAGACTATGCGATGAGCGAGAACAACCCGGACGGGGATCCGCGCGTGCCGTACCGGGTCACCGACGAGACTGGCGACGCCGCGGTGCAGTGCTGCGGTCAGGTACCTTGGTGGCCGCAGACCAAGTATCCGGACGCGGGCGCCGACATTCCCCTGTCCAAGGGCACCGAAATGCGCCTGATCGAGGCTGAAGCCATGCTGCAGTCCGGAGACTGGCAGGGCGCACTGGCCAGGATCAACATGCTGCGTTCGGCTGCGGGCGTGGACATGGCCGAGGCATCGAGCGCGGCAGAAGCGTGGACGGCGCTCAAGCGCGAGCGCGGCATCGTGCTCTGGCTCGAAGGACGCCGCCTGGGTGACTTCTTCCGCTGGAACCGTGATAACACACCGGGCGACCGGCATCCTCTCGAAACGCCGTCGGGCAGCCAGAACGAGGGCTCGCACCTCATTCAGCAGGATCTCTGCTTCCCGATCTCGCGCGGCGAGGTCGACACCAACCCGAACATCAACGGGCCGACCGGCTAGCCGGCCAACCGACCCGAACCCCATTCCGGCGGGGCGCTTCGCAGCAGCGGGGCGCCCCGCTGGCGTTGGCAGCTAACGGACCGCTACAACGTGCTCTGCAGCACCCCCCGCCCGATCGCCATGATCCCGAGCGCGATGAACACCATGGCCAGGATCGCGCCGACCAGGTGGGGGCCGTAGCTCCGCTCCTCCGGCGGCCGCCGCTTCACCACGGAGGCCGTGAACTGGGCCACGACCGCCGCGGCGATCATCAGGAAGATGTGCCCGATCAGGATGGTGCTGAACGGACGGACAAAGAGCGCCGCAAAGCCGACCAGCACCTGCAGGTGGATCAGGCCGGTGAACACGGACACCAGCCGCGCCATCGCGGACGAATACTCGCGCTTGCCGAAAAAACCCACGGCGGCATAGAGAATCACGAAGAGCCCGCCGACCAGCACCAGAAAGCGCAGGCCCGAATGAGCGGCGAATAGCATGGTTGCAGTCCCCGGGGATTTGGTGTGTTGGTGGGCCGGGCCAAGCCACGGCGTCAACGATACCGGACGCATGAGTTTGTGGGTTGCGCGCGTCCCCGGCAACGCGGCTCCCGTCCCGGGCCGGCCCGCGCAGGGGCCGGAGGCGTACGCCTCCCGGCGGCCACGAGCGCGGACGGTGGGCCCGGGCTCCGCGGAAGAACCACGCACACGCCCGCCGCAGCGCATTGATCCCCGCCCCGTCCGCGCATACCGTGAATCCATGTTCAGAACCGGCTACATCCTGAACCCCCGCGCGGATTCGGTCTGGTTCCTGGGGCTCCCCTTCTTCGCGGTGGCGCTCGCCCTGGGCTTCCAGGCATGGCTGCCGTATGTGGCGGTCGCTTCGATCAACCTGTGGGTGACGACCCCCCACCACTACGCGACCTGGGTGCGCAGCTACGGCATGCCCGACGTGTGGGAGCGCTTCAAGGCCCGGCTGATCGTCGGCCCCGTCGCCATCTTCTCCCTGACCGCCGCCGGACTCGTCTGGGCGCCCATCACCCTGTTGCTGCTCGTGTCGGCGTGGGACCACCAGCACAGCATCATGCAGCAGCATGGCTTCAGCCGCGTCTACGACTTCAAGGCGAGGACCGGCCTCGAGAGCACGCGCAAATACGATCTCGCGCTGCACTGGATCCTCTACGGGAACATGTTCCTGCAGGCGCCCATGTTCCGCTTCCTCTGGATCCGCGAACTGCACCGCATGCAGATCCCCATCTCGGCGGGATTCGTGGAAGGGCTGCTCCTGCTCAGCTGGATCGTCACCGGCGGCTACCTGATCGTCTACCTCCTGCACCTGCGCAAGACGGTCAAGGCCGGGGCGCAGATCAACCCTGTCAAGTACGCCTTCATCGCCGCGAGCTACTTCCTGTGGTACTTCGTAGCGTGGCACACGAACTCCATCCTGCTGTATGCGGTCGCGCACCGCGTCATGCACGGGGTCCAGTACATGGTAATGGTCTACTCCTACATGAAGCGCTCCGCTGCCACCGGCGCGTCCAGACCGGGGTTCTGGAGCAGGCTCACCGGGAGCGGCAGGCTGAAGTGGTTCCTGATCCTGGGCGGCGCGTACGCGGTCGCGTTTCAACTCCTCATCAACCGGCCGCTGGACGAGTTCGGGTTCGGCGTCGTCAACTTTGCCCCGTACCCCGCGATACCGCAGTTCAACATCCCGGCGCTGGACTATGCCGGCGGCTACGAACTCTGGTCGCAGATGATGCTGTACGCCTACGCGCTGCTCCACTACTACGTCGACTCCTTCATCTGGAAGGTGAGGGACAAGCAGGTGCAGGGGGGACTGTGAGCAGGCGCGGACGCGGGCGCGGCGGTCGCAAGCACGGCGGCGGGCCGCCTTCGGCGAGGAAGGCGGGGCCCCGACCGAGGCGAGGGCGGCCCTCGTCGAAGCGCGGCCGCATGTCCACCACGCGACGCGCCCCGCCCCCGGAGTCAGGCCGTACCAGGAGGTCGTGGGGCCGTACCCTCGGTGTCGTGTTCCAGAGCTACCGGATCCTCTTCGTCATCTACGGCGTGGGCATCGCCATCGGGGCGCGCGAGTTCCATCTGTCCAGGGTCGGTGAGCCCGTCGACTGGGGCAGCGACCGCTGGGCGGAGATGACCGAGGTCGTGCGGGTTGTGAACCCCGAAGATCCCGATACGGACTTCCTCGAAGGCGTCCAGTCCATCGTGCGGGGCGAAGAGGGCGATTTCGTCACGCACTTCGAGGACGCGCTCGATGCGGGCGTGAAGCACAACGAGTTCCTCCTGCGCGACTTTGCGCAGCACCTGCTGGCGTCCGGCGGAGACTGGCGGCAGGTCAACGGGGCCGTCAACCGCTGGCGCGAGAACTACCCGTTCTCCAACGAGACCCTGACCCTGGAAATGGGGTCGGGACCGCGCAGCCAGGCCGACATCTCGATCCTGAACCGCGAATTGCGGGCGGTTCCGTGGATCGGGGACGTCGAACTGGAACCCTACGAGGCGGGTGGCCGGCAGGCCTGGAGAGTGCACATCACCTTCCGACCGCCCCGCGCCGTCGACGTGCGGGAAGCCGTGGCCGCCGTGTCGATTCTCTCGGTGCCCGAAACCGACCGGGGACGTCTCGCGGTGACTTGCACGACGTTGACGGACTGCACGGTTTCTCCGCGTTCCAGCCGCTGAAACGGCGGATTCCGCCGGGCATACTCGCGTGTATACTTGCGCGCCGTCAATTCACGTCTCACTATGCCCGCTTCGCATTCTGTTGCATTGGGCGAGGGATGCACACCTCGTCCGCAACCAAAGGAGGATCCATGCGACTTCATGGACCGAATCGTGCCGGGCGTCTGGTCCCGCTCGGCGTCGCCCTTTCCTTCGTCTTTGCCTTCGGGCTGGCGGAGAGAGCGGCGGCTCAGACCGGAACGATCACCGGCAGCGTCCAGGACGCGGTGAGCCAGGCGCCCATTGCAGGGGCGCAGGTCTCCGTGGTCGGCACGTCGCTGGGGCAGCTCGCGAACAACGTCGGGCGCTATCTGATCATCAACGTTCCGGCAGGCCAGCACACCGTACGGGTCGACATGATCGGCTACGGCAGTGTGGAGATGGAGGTGACCGTTCCAGCGGGCGGTGCGGCCACGGCCGACTTCAACGTCCGCCAGGATGCGATCGCGCTCGAAGGGGTCGTCGTGACCGGCACCGCCGGACAGGCGCGCCGCAGAGAGGTCGGCAACAGCATCAGCCAGATCGTCGCCGAGGACATCCAGTACACGGCGGTGACCGACTTCGGCGATGTGCTCCAGGGACGCACCACCGGCATCCAGGTCAACGATCACAGCGGGCAGGTGGGTGCGGCCAGCCAGATCCGGCTGAGGGGCAACAACTCCCTCACACAGGGCAACAACCCGCTCATCTACGTTGACGGGGTGCGGCTGGAGAGCAACCCGATCGGCTCGGACGACGAGGGTGCGCAGACGCCCTCGGCCTTCGACATGATCAACCCTGCGGACATCGACCGCATGGAGGTCATCAAGGGCCCGGCAGCCACGACGCTGTACGGGACCGAGGCTGCGGGCGGCGTGATCCAGATCTTCACGAAGCGCGGCGTGGCCGGAGCTCCTGCATGGTCGGCCTCGATCGAGCAAGGCATGAGCGTCATGCCCCACCAGGGACCAGCGGCCGACGTGAACCCTTCAGGGCTCTTCCTCAACACCTGCCGGGATCCCGGCATCCTCAATCACCAGACCGGCCAGATAGGCGTGGACGACCCGGGCTGTCCCGAGAGTGGAAGCTGGTTCAGGAACGCCCACCACCAGGTCTACAACCTGAGCGTGCGGGGCGGCGGCGAGACGGCGACCTATTTCGTGTCGGGCCAGTACGGGGACCGGCAGGGCGTGGTCGAACCGCAGGGGGCGGACAACTACAGCGTCCGGGCCAACATCTCCTTCCAGCCGGCGGACGGCCTCAACATCCAGCTCAACAGCAGCTACGGGCGTCGGAACATCACCTGGATCCCGAACGGCAACAACGCTTCGGGCCTCTACCTGAACGTGCTCCGCGGCACCGCCGGGTACACGCCCGGCAACGATGACTCGCTGGTTCTGGAGAACGAGATCATCACCCACCTCGACCAGTATGTGACCGGCCTGGCCGTCAACTGGGCACCAAACAATATGTTCTCCCATCGCATGAACGTGGGGATCGACTATACCTCGTCGGATTTCATCGACTTCAAGGGCTGGGGATTCTACGAGGACCATGCCGGGAACCGCGAGGTTGATCAGCAGTTCGACCGCAACCTCACCTTCGACTACAGCGGGACGTTCAACTACAGCCCGCTCGAGGCCATTTCCTCCAACCTCTCATTTGGTGGACAGGTGTATGAGGAGTTCAACTACACCATCAACGGTTTCGACGAGCTGTTCGCCGGACCGGGTGAACAGGTGCTGGGTGGCGGCAACCTCCCCCAGGTCTTCGAGGGTCGCATCACGACCCGAAACGGGGGCTTCTTCGTTCAGGAAGTCGTAGGGCTCAACGATAAGCTCTTCCTGACCGCCGGAATGCGCTGGGACGGCTTCAGCACCTTCGGGGAAGGATTCGGCCTCGCCGCATATCCAAAGGTACAGGCGGCGTACACCATTTCGGACGAGGACTTCTTCCCGTTCGACTTCGCCGAGACATTCAAGTTGCGGGCCGCGTGGGGCGAATCCGGCAAAGCCCCAGGCGCCTTCGCGGCGAAGCGCACCTACTCTGCAACGTCGGCCGACGAGCAGGTTCCGGCCGTGATCATCTCCAACCTGGGGAATGCGGATCTGGGTCCCGAAGTATCCTCGGAGTTCGAGTACGGAGTGGACGCTTCTTTCCTGAACGGTCGGGTGAGTGTCGAGTTCACCGCCTATGACCAGACCACGCGTGACGCCCTGATCGGGGTGCAGGAAGCGCCGTCGGGAGGCACGGAGCAGGCGACACTCAGGAACCTGGGTGAGGTCAAGAACTGGGGAACCGAGACCCTCCTCAATGTCGTTCCGATTCGGACCGACGACATTGAATGGGACATCGGAATCAACTACAGCACTAACGACAGCGAAATCACCGATCTGGGGCCTCTCGAGGACCTTGGCACCAGCCGGACGGTGGGCTTGCCCCTGTGGATCCGGTGGGACGACATCATTCAGAATCCCGATGAGATCGGCGCCCTGCCCCAATGGGAGAAGGGATACATCGGCAACCTCTTCCCCACCGAGACGGTCGGGCTGAACTCCCGACTGACGCTCTGGCGTACGCTGACCATCGATGTCGTCGGAGAGGGCCAGTACGGCATGGTGCGGCCCATCGGAATCGCATATCAGAACGTCCGCAGGCGTGTGTGGCCGGGTGACGGATGCCCCGGCATTCAGGAGCAGTACTACTCGCTCCGTGGATCGGGAGCGTCGCGGGTTGCAACCATGGGGTTGCCGGCGGCCGATATCGCCCGCTGCATCGGGCCCTACTCGGACCAGGGAATCTGGACGGATCCGGCGGACTTCTTCAAGATCCGCTCGGCGTCCGTAACCTACCGTCTGCCGGACGGCATCGTGCCTGGCGCGCGCAGCGCCCAGATCGGGATCGCCGGAAAGAACCTGTTGACCTGGACCGACTACCGCGGTCTCGACCCGGAGGCCAATGACAACGGGTTCGGGGACTCGACGCCCAACGAGTACTACAACATGGCGCCGCCCAGGATCTTTATCCTGAACCTCTCCTTGAACTTCTGACGGGGGGGACGAAAATGATCACCAAACGAACTGCAAGAGCTGGCAGGGGCGCCTTCGTTGCGCTTATCGGCGTCTTTGCCCTGACTGCGTGCGAACTCGAGGTTCTCAATCCGGGGAGGATCCTGGACGAAGACCTTACCACGCGCGACCTCATGCCGATCCTGGTCTCCGGGGCTTCGGCGGAATTCAACCACATCGGCGACTTTTACGCCTTTGACATCGCCCGTCTCACGGACGACCTTGCCGGTACCGGTAGCTACTTCTCCACCGGGCAATACCGAAGGGGCGTGTTCGACAACGAGAATTCGGAAGGGCACTGGGAACAGACGCACGAGGCCGCGTGGGCCGCGGGCAGCGCGTGGGAACGGCTTCAGGAAGTGCTTGAAGGCGAAGCCAACAGCTTCGATGGTTCTTCACGGCTGTTCCTCCTCATGGGTCTCGCACACCGTATTCTGGGCGAGAACTTCTGCGATGTCGTGTACGACAAGGGACCGCTGCAACCCCGAACTGCCGCCTTCGACAGCGCCATCGTGGCGCTCAATCAGGCCATCACCATCGGAAACGCGTCTGGTGCCAGCGCTTTTGTGACCGCTGCGCAGGGCGGCATCGCGCAGGCGAATGTCGGGCTGGGCAACTGGTCGGCGGCGGTTCAGGCCGCAGCGCAGGTGCCGACCGACTTCGTGCACTACGCGATCTATCACCAGACCGCAAACAGCAATGGTGTGTGGAACGAATCCTGGGGCCGCGCAGAGGTCGGGTTGTGGGCGACGCCCGCCCAGACCGTGTTCGACGGGGATCCCCGGGCACCGTACACGATCTGCGGGGCATGGAACGACCCCAGCGGTCCCTCCTGGGGCGAAGTGACTCCGACCGGCGACTGCACCGGCCAGGGCAGCGGCGCCCACCAGGGCGCGGACGGATTGACCGCGCACTATCGGCAGAACAAGTACCCGGAGCAGGGCAGCGATGTGCCGATCGTGTCCGGGACCGAGATGCGTCTGATCGAAGCGGAGGCCGCCCTGGCTGGCGGCGATCTCGCGACGTTCACCGCCAAGGTCAACGAGGTACGAGCGTTCTACGGTGCGGACCCGATCGACCAGCCGGCTTCGGTCGGTGCAATGGAATTCCCCAACGCCCAGGACGACGCCATGTCGATCCTGGATCGGGAACGCTACCTGACGTTGTGGATCGAAGGGCGGCGGCTCTTCGATCTCGACCGTTGGCAGCACCCATTCCTGCAGGGTGGAACCCTCATCGGTCCGGGAGCCGAGCCGCGGGTGTCGTGCATGCCGGTCCCTGAGATCGAATGCACCCTCAACCCGGAGATTCAGAACTCGTCCGTGTGCACTTAGCGGATACTGACATGTAAACACGGGATTGCATTATGTAATCCCGTGTTTACATGTGTGGAATGAGCGCCCTCGTCGGCCAGTTGGTCGGCGGGGGCGCTTCCGTGTTGCGAGGCCCTAGTCCGAACTTCCGATGGGCACGCCTGACTGCGACTTGCCCGTCACCAGGAAGGTGATGACGATGGTCGCCCCCATGATCAGGCCCCCGACGATGAGGGAGCTTCGGGTTCCGTCCACTTCGTTGACCAACACTTCGCTGATGTCCGCCAGTGGGAAGGTCGCGGCGGTGGTCTGCCCGTGGTCGGGCTCGCCCGGTGCATGCACCACGCCGACAATTACCAGGCTCGTTTCCGTCCACCGGAAATCCTCCACCTCCGAGAACTCGTAGGTCTCCCTGTCGGGCCCCTCGCCCAGCACGACCCCGCGCACGTTCAAATCGTCCCGGACCTCGGGTTCGGGAACGGGCATCCGCTGAATGGACATGCAACTCGAGACCATGAACGAGACCAGCACGACTGAGGCCAGACCAGCGTTGGGCTTTCTCAAAGGGGTCCTCTCCGTCTACCTTGGAGGTCGCGGTTCGCCAACGGTACGGCGGCCGCGGGTGTCGACTTGAAGTAACGGATTCGGCCGGTATCCCGCAATCGTCGGCCGGAGCAGCAGGAAAAGCGAGGTACACGATGCTGACGCGAGCCCATTCATCTCTGGTTCTGGTGGCTACGCTCCTCTCAGCGGGATGTGCGTCGTCCGGAGAATCCGGCGGCCCCAGCCGCTCGCGCAATCTGATCACTCAGGACGAGTTGATGGAGGTGCCGCACAGCACGGTCTACGAAGCCGTGCGGGCACTGCGCCCCCGATGGCTGCAAGCGAGAGCGGGAGCGACGTTCCAGAGTCGTGAACCGCAGACCGCCAGGGTCTACATTGACGGGCAGCTTCGCGGGGAACTGGGTGAGATGTGGAATCTGCTTCCTACCGAGGTCAACGAAATCCGCTTCATGAGCGCCTCCGACGCCACCACCCGATTCGGCACCAACCATATCGGTGGCGCCATCGTAATCACCACGAGGCGCCGATGACCGTCGCGCCGCTGCCGCGGTCCCGCATGTGCTGACCCGAACCTCAAACTCTGCCGGGGCGGCGTTTGCATGCCTCACGGCGGTCACCCTTCTCGCGGGCCCCGACGACCGCGTGTCCGCCCAGGGACAGGGGGGAGTCAACGGCGACCGCGTCAGCGTCTTCCTCGACTGCGCGAGCCGCTTCTGCGACCTCACCTACTTCCGCACCGAGTTGCCCTGGGTGAACTGGGTGCGCATCCCCGAGGGTGCGGACGTCCATCTGATCATGACCAGCCAGGCCACGGGGTCGGGCGGGCGCGAGTACCAGTTCGACTTCATCGGCAACGGCGACTTCGGGTACGAGGAGCAGCTGGCCCACCAGGCATCGCCCACGGATACGGATCGGGAGACGCTCGACGAGATCGCGCGCACCCTGGGGGTCGGACTGCTCTACTTCGCCGCGACCAACGGGTTCTTCGAGTCCGTCGACGGGTTCGACGGGATCGTCGATGTCCTCGACATCGATTCCGAAGAGCTCGATCCCGGGGAGCGCGTGGTGACGGTCCAGGAAGTGGAGGACCCGTGGGACTTCTGGGTTTTCCGCCTGGGCGGGCGCACCGAGCTCGACGGGGAACAGACGCGCCAGACCAGGAGGATCGACGGCAACTTCAGCGCTTCCCGCGTGACCCCCACCTGGAAGATGAACTTCCGGGGCAACGTGAACTACAACCAGCGGGAAATCGAGCTCGCCGACGAGTCAACGTTCTCCGATTCCAGGACGGACTGGGGATTCAGCCATCTGATCGCGTATTCGCTTGCCGACCACTGGTCGGTCGGCGTGCAGGGCGAGGTGCGACGCATCGTGCGCTTCAACCAGGCGTTCCGCGCCGAGATGACGCCGGCGCTCGAGTACAGCTTCTTTCCCTACCAGGAGGCGACTCGGCGGGCGCTGACCCTCTTCTACCAGATCGGGCCGGCATATCGGAGCTACCTGGAAGAAACGGTGTTCGGCCAGATGGAGGAAACCCGCTGGGAACAGTCCCTCGAGTTCGAGCTATCCCAGAGGCAGCAGTGGGGCGACGCTTCCATCAGCATGACCGGGTCCCACTACCTCCACGACATCGACCTCTACAACGTCAGGCTTGGGGGCGACATCGATTTCCGCATCGCGCGGGGAGTCAGCATCAACGCCGAGGGCAACATCTCGTGGGTCAACGACCAGATCTACCTCTCGGCCGAGGGCGCGACCGACGCGGAAGCCCTCCTGAACCTCCAGCAGCGCTCCCAGGACTTCAACTACTCGCTCCAGCTCGGCTTTTCGTTCCAGTTCGGGTCGATCTACAACAACGTCGTCAACAACCGGTTCCAGGGTGGCGGCGGCGGTGGGTGGTGGTTCCGCTGATCCGGTGTTTGAGCGCGAGATGCTGCGAGAAGCGCGAGACCGTGCGGGTGAGCTGGGGATCTCCCTCGCCGAATACGTGCGGCGCCTGGTGGCGGAGGACCTCAAGGGCGAAGAGCCAGCGGTCGATCCCAGTGCGGTTTTCAACCTCGGTTCATCCGGGGGCTCCGACATAGCGCGCGACAAGGATTCGATGCTCCGAGAGGCTTTCTCGGGATTGGGTGTCCGCTAAGGCCGTTCAACCCCGCTTAAGGCCCATCACGCGGCTGTACAGCAGTCCGTTGGCCAGCGCCACCGTGCCGAACGCGATCACCGCATCCGCGATGTTCCAGAGGTAGAAGTCGGGCGGGTGGCTGTAGTGGTTCATGTAGATGGCGCTCACCGCGGCAAACATCAGCCACATCACCCCGAACGTCTTGAAGCTGGCGGCCACGTCGCCACCCTTCAGCAGGGGCCGCAGCAGGTGAAACACCCACGCCGTAACCGCCCACATCGCGAAGTTGTAGAGGTACGAGGTGACCCAGTCCACGGTCTCGAATTCGGTACGGAAGTACTCCTGACTGTCCGCCATTGCGCCGAACAGATGCGGCAGAATGAGCATCTGCTCCACGAAGCCCGCAACTACGTAGCGGACTATGTTGAGCAGAACCACGAGGACCAGGAAGCGGAGCAGCATCAGACTGCTGGGCCTCGATGGCCTGGTTCCCTTTGCCGTGCGCCAGTCACCGCGGGCACCTACACCACCAGTCCCAGCCGGCGAAGCGCCATCCTGATCCGCTCCAGCTGCTCGCGCTGGGTGGTCGTCGGGGGATGAAGCGTGCCCTGACGCACCCCGCCGCCGTTGATCGCGCTGTAGAGTTGCATGAGGTCACGGCGGTGTCGGGAAACCTCGTCCCCCGCCCTTTCGAGCTGGCGGTTCAGCTCCAGAACTTCGAGCAGGAACGCTTCCCGCTCACGGTAGTCCTCGGCGCTGAGGGGCAGATCCGGGTCGCCCTGCACGGAGACGCGCCGGGTCCGCACCATGCCACGCGCCGACAGCTCCAGCGTGTAGACGCCTGGCGAGACGAAGGGCCCGCGCATCTCGAGCGGGCGCGGCACCACTGTCGGGTCGTGAGGCGCCCATTCGGGCTGATCGGTGGAGGGCAGGCCGTGGCGCAGGTCCCAGTTCACCCGGTGCAGCCCCTCCCCGGACGGAACGCCCATCACCCGCACGACATCGCCGGCGCCGTTCCGCACCGTGAGGGTGGCGGGACCCGTCCCGGGGCCGAGGCGGTAGGTGACCGCCGTGCCGTCCACGGGATTCTCACCCATGAACACGGCCTGCGCCCGGTACGAGGTGTCCTTCCAATAGTTCATGATCGTGCCGGAGCCGGGCTCGAAGAAGGCGGCTGCGTCGGCCACGGCGGCGCCGTAGTCGGCCAGCGGACCAACGTCGTCGACAATGACGATCGAGCGGCCGTGGGTGCCCAGCACCAGGTCCTTCTCGCGCGGGTGGATCACCATGTCGTCGTACGCGGTGGTGGGCAGGTTCGGGAAGCGCGCCCACGACTCGCCCCGGTCGGTGGTGGCGAAGACGTGGTGCTCTGTGCCGATGAAGAGGACCGCCGGGTTGTCGGGGTGCTCGATGATCACGTTGACCGAGCCGGACGGGAGGTCGTCGTGCAGAGCGGTCCAGCGCGCGCCGAATGCTTCCGCGCGGTAGACGTAGGGGCGGAAGTCGCCGTCGCGATGGGCGTCGAAGGTGACATACGCGGTGCCGGGCGCCTCGGCCGATGCGAGGACGCGGCTGACGTAGGTGCCGTCGGGGAGGCCGGGGGCGCCGCCGGACACCTCGCTCCAGCTGCGGCCGCCGTCCCGCGAGACCTGGATGTTGCCGTCGTCGGTGCCCACCCAGAGCACCGCCGGGTCGAGGGGCGACTCGGCGATGGTGACGATCTCGCCGTAGGACGAGGTGCCGTCGTTTCGCGACAGCGTGATGTCGGCGCCGCGCACTCCCATGATCTCCAGCTCGTCGCGGTCCCGCTGCCGGGTAAGATCCTCGGTGCGGGTGAAGCTGTCGCCCCGGTCGCGCGATATGAACAGCCGGTTGCCGCCAAGGTATACCGTGTTGGGGTCGTGCCGGGAGATCAGACTCGGGCTCACCCAGTCCCAGCGATAGGGCTCCTCCCCTTCCGGCGCGGTCAGGCGCAGGCTCATCATGTCGCCGGTCCGGTTGTCAAAACGGGTCCACGAACCGTTCTGGGCGTTGATGTACATCGTGCGCCCGTCCGGGTCGGCCTGCTGGTACATCCCGTCGCCGAAGCCGCTCTGGCGCCACTCGTCGTCCACGATCCCCTCCCACGAGCGGGTCGCGGACGGGCCCATCCAGGAGTGGTTGTCCTGCATGCCGCCGTAGATCCAGTAGGGGTCCCGGTTGTCCACGGTAATCCCGTAGAATTGCCCGATCGGGATATTGTGAATGCGGCGGAAGGTGACGCCGCGGTCGTAGGTCTCGTGCAGCCCGGCGTCGCCGGCGAGATAGAAGTGGTCGGGGTCACCGGGATTGATCCACATGGTGTGCTGGTCCGCGTGCACGCCCACGTCGTAGGTCGGCCGCTCCGCGATCTCGGTGAAGGTGCGCCCGCCGTCCTCGCTGCGGTGGGACGACGTGGCCAGCGTGTAGACGCGGTCATCGTTGGTGGGATCGATGAAGACGTGCGAGTAGTACATCGGCCGGATGTTCTGGTCGCTCACCTTCTCCCAGCTCTCTCCCCCGTCCTCGCTGCGATAGCCCCCGGACTCGGTGGAATGCTGAACAAGAATGTTCAGTATCCGCGGATTTGTCTGCGCGATTGCGATCCCGATGCGGCCCTTGTCACCCTCCGGCAGCCCGTTGGTGAGTTCACGCCAGGTATCGCCGCCGTCCGTGGTCTTGTAGACGCCGCTGCCGGGTCCGCCTCCGTTGAAGCCCCAGGTGCGCCGCTGGCGCTGGTACATGGCCGCGTACAGGACATCCGGGTTCGAGGGGTCGATGGCCAGGTCGATCGCACCGGTGTGCTCGTCGACGTACAGCACCTTGTCCCAGTTGCGGCCGCCGTCACGGGAACGGTAGACTCCCCGTTCCGGCGACGAGCGCCACAGGTTGCCCAGCGCGGCGACGTAGACGATGTCCGGATCGGTGGGGTGTACCTGCACGCGACCCGTGTGGAGCGTCCCTTCGAGGCCGAGGTGACGCCAGGTGGCGCCCGCGTCGTCGGAGCGGTAGACCCCGTTGCCCCACGACGTGCTCTGCCGGTTCTGCTGCTCGCCTGTGCCGGCGTAGAGGATGTCCGGGTCGGAGGGCGCGATGGCCAGGTCGCCGAACGTGCTGACCGGCATGTGCTCCCACAGATTCGTCCACGTGATCCCCCGGTTGACGCTCTTCCAAAGGCCACCCGAGGCGGACGCAATGTAGATGGTGGAGGGGTCGTACGGGAGCGCCTCGACGTCGTGAATGCGGCCGCCGGTCAACGCCGGGCCGACGTGGCGGGGGGTGAAGGCCGCCAGCTCCTCGGAGGTGATGGCCTGTTGCGCCCCGAGCACCGGGGCGGCAAGGGCAAGGGCGACGAGCGCAAGAGAGGCTGGGTTCCGAACGGTCATCTTGCGGGGTTCTCCTGGCGAAGGGCTTTCAACGTGGACCTCTGTAGAGTTGTGGCGTCTTCAAGGTGTGGCGTCTTCAAGGACCGGGCGAGTGAGGCCCTTCCAGATCCTGCGCGGCCAGGACCTCACGCACCGCTTCGACCACCGCGCGGGGCATGTCGTCTGCCCGAAGCATCCAGTCCAGGTAGTCCGGCGCGTTGCTGGCCACGTCGCCGAGAAGCGAGCCCTTGTGCTTGCCGCGCCTGAACACCAGTCCGCCGCGCGTCGTCTCGAACCAGCGGTCGAACTCGCTCACGTAGGGCCCCATCTCGTCGCAGTATGCGTGCAGTCCGTCCATGTCCCGGGGCAAGTGGCGGTACCGGTCCAGTTGCGCCGTGAGCACGGCGGCGGTCGTTCGAATGTCCCCCAGCGCGCTGTGCGCGTCCTCGTGGTCGCGCCCCAGGTAGAAGCGGGCGGCCGCCGACAGGTCGCGCGGTTCTTCCCTGTGGAAGATCTGCTTCATGTCGATCAGGCGGCGATCCCGCACATCGAAGTCGATCCCGGCGCGCTCGAACTCGGCGATCAGAATGGGCAGGTCGAAGCGGCGGATGTTGAACCCGGCCAGATCACAGGGCTCGAGCAGCTGGGCCAGCGACCTGGAAGTGGCCCGGAAGGGTGGTTCGTCGGCGATCATCTCGTCGGTGATCCCGTGGACGGCCGCTGCCTCGGGCGGGATCGGAATCCCCGGGTTGTAGCGACGCACCCGCTCGAAGACGTCACCCCGTGGCGATACGCGAATCACCGCCAGCTCGATGATCCGGTCCCGGGAAAGGCTGAGGCCGGTCGTCTCCAGGTCGAAGAAGACGACGGGCCGGTCGAGTTCGAAGGGCAGTTCCATGACCGGATAGTGTAATGAATGGTGCTCCCGGGCACATCACGGGTACTGGTGAAGAACCTGCAATGACCAGCGCATCCCGAGCGCATACGAAGCAGCCTCTCCTTTCCACCACGGCTTGACTCGTCCAGATTGGCAGTCGGCACCGAAGGAGACCGGGAACATGAAAGTCGGGCGACCATGTGCGATGCAGTGTCGATGAGGAGCCGGAGACGGCGAGCGAGTTTCGTATCGGCCGTGAGCCTCGTGTTGACACTCGTCGGAACCCTGCTCGGCCCGCCGGAACTCGGTGCACAGGATGCGGCGGTCGGCGACCTGGTGACTCTGGAAGGCGAGGTCGTCGATGCGTCGAACAACCTCCCGGTCGAAGGTGCGATCGTCAGCTTGCCTGGCCTCGGTCTGACCACCGCTACGGACAGTCTTGGATACTACCGCCTGGATCGGGTTCCCGTGGACACTCATGCCATTCGGGTCTTTCGCCTGGGCTACGATGAGTTCGAAGCCGACGTGCCGGTCAACGGCGCGGAGGTGTTCGCCCTCTACCTGACCCCCGGCCCGATTCCCCTTGAGGGGATCGAGGTCGAGGTCGTGGGACTTGCCGAGCTGGACTGGCGCCCCGTGGGGATAAGCCGGCAAGCGTTCATCGGCCCGGGCGAGATCGAGGATCTCCGCGACACCTACCATAGTCTCGACCACATCCTCCAGGTGCGTAGGCTGCCCCAGGTGCGGTACATTCCGCCAAAGGCTGACGATCCCACCTCAACGGGTTGTCTGAGGCTCGTCACCCAGTCGGGCCGAAGGGTGTGCGCGATGGTTGTCATGGACGGCACACCCATCGATCCGGTTTCCGCAGGGTGGATGTACCAGACGAGTTCGCACGACATCTATTCGATACGTTTCCTCGGCGGAGTGGAAGGGTTTCATCGATACGGCGACCGCGGCACGAACGGGGTGCTGGAGATCACCACGCACCACCGATGAAACCGGCGATCGCGGGAAACATGCGCGCCGTCGTCATCCCTGAATTCGGCGGGCCGGAAGTCCTCGGGCTCGATTCCGTGCCGGACCCCACACCCTCTCCCCGCGAGGTCGTCGTGCGGGTACACGCATCCGGGGTCAACCGGGCCGACACCCTGCAGCGCCGTGGCCTCTACCCGCCGCCGCCGGGCGCGTCCGAGGTGCCGGGACTGGAGTTCGCCGGCGTGGTGGACGAGGTGGGCGATGCCGTGACGCGCTGGCGCCACGGGGACCGCGTGATGGGGATCGTGGCGGGCGGGGGCCAGGCCGAGCGTGTGGCGGTGGACGAACGGGTGGCGGTGGCGGTCCCCGACGAGATGGACATGACGGTGGCCGGCGCGATTCCCGAGGTCTACATGACCGCATACGACGCCGTCTTCCTCCAGGCCGGGCTCAAGCGCGGCGAGACGCTCCTGATCCACGCAGTCGGCAGCGGCGTGGGAACCGCGGCCCTGCAGCTGGCGCGCCGCGCGGGGGCGCGAACGGTCGGCACGTCGCGCACCGCGTCCAAGCTGGACAGGGCCACGGCGATGGGGCTCGACCTGGGCATACCGGGGGGAGCGGAATGGGAGGCCGAGGTCATGGACGCGACCGGTGGCCGCGGGGCCGACGTGATCCTCGATCTGGTGGGAGCTCCCTACCTCGCGCGCAACCAGGCCGCGATCGCAGTTCGCGGGCGCCACGTGGTGGTGGGCGTGCCGGGGGGAATCCGCGCCAGCCTTGATCTGCGGTTGCTGATGGCCCGCCGCGCCTGCATCTTCGGCACGGTGCTCAGGGCCCGCAGTGTGGAGGAGAAGGCCGACCTGACCCGCGAGTTCACGGAATCGGTGCTCCCCGGCTTCGCCGACGGTGCCCTTGAGCCTGCGATAGACCGCGTCTTCCCCGCGGCCCGCGTGGCCGACGCACACCGCCGCATGGAAGCAAACGAGAATTTCGGCAAGATTGTCCTCGCGTGGTAGAGTGCCCCTTTTTCGCCCACGTGCTACCTTCGGCCATGCGGGGTCAATCCCGCCCTCGGAAACAACCAGACCTTGAACGGAGACAAACGGAATGGACTTGACGGACTTCGGTTTCGGCCCCTTTGGCGCGATGTTCAGCTTTTTCGCCGGAATCACGGCTCTGGTGCAGCTCGGCGTATTCGTCCTGCTGATCGTGATCCTGCTCGACCTGCGCAGATTCCTCCGCGACGGCAGCAGCCTGATGGGCAGAGTGGACCGCTGGCTCGAGCGTCAGGAGGAGTCGAATTGAGCAGCGTACGCGATTGGCTTACCTCGGGTGTGCGACCCGTGATGGGCAGCCGCCCCTGGTGTCGCGCGCCTGCGATGGCCGTCTGGGCGGCAGCCGGCGCCGCACTTGCGACCCCGCTCGCCGCGCAGGTGCCGCCGCAGATCGACACGCGCATCTACGACATCGTGGAGGCAGCGTCTCCCGAGCGGGTCGAGGCCGACATCCGCATGCTGGCGGGGTTCGGCACCCGCAACACCTTCTCCGACACGCTGTCCGCGACGCGCGGGATCGGTGCGGCCCGCCGCTGGATCAAGGCCGAGTTCGACCGCATCTCCGAGGCCTGCGGCGGCTGCTACGAGGTGGTGTACCAGCGCAACCTGGTCGCCGCCGACTTCAGCCCCCGCATCCCCGGCGACACCTGGATCGTGAATGTCCTGGCAATCAAGCGCGGGACCGTCAACCCGAACCATTACGTCATCATGTCGGGCGACATCGATTCGCGCGCATCGAGCGGCAACGATGCCGAAACCGACGCCCCCGGGGCCAACGACAACGCATCCGGAATGGCGGGTGCGATCGAAGCCGCGAGACTCCTCGCCGACCAGGAGTTCGGCAACTCGGTGATCCTGGCCGGGTTGTCCGGCGAGGAACAGGGCCTTTGGGGCGGGCGCCACATGGCGCAAGTCGCCCGCGACGAGAGCTGGGAGATCATCGGCGTCCTGAACAACGACATGATCGGCAACATCGAGGGTGTCGACGGGGTGATCGAGAACAACACCTTCCGGGTCTTCTCGGAGCCCACGCCGGTCACCGACACGGAGCAGGACCGCGCCCGGTACCGCGTGTTCGGCGGCGAGGTCGACGGACCGTCGCGCCAGCTGGCCCGGTACGTGGCCGCGACCGCCGACGCCTACATCCCGAACCTCGACCCCATCATGATCTACCGGCTCGACCGCTTCGGCCGCGGCGGCCACCACCGCCCCTTCAACGACGCGGGCTTCGCGGCGGTACGGATCATGGAGACGCACGAGAACTACACGAGGCAGCACCAGGACATCCGCACCGAGAACGGGATCGAGTACGGCGACGTCATCGAGGGCGTCGACTTCGACTACGCTGCGAAGATGACCGCGCTGAACGCCGCCGTGCTGGCGCGGCTGGCCTGGGCCCCCCCGGCCCCCACCGGCGTGCTGATCGGCGGAGCGGTGCGACCGTCGACCACACTCGAGTGGGAGGCGGTCGACGACCCGCGTGTGGTCGGATACAAGGTCTATTGGCGCGACACCACCGCGCCCCGGTGGCAGCATTCGCGATGGGTCGGAGAGGCCACGCGCTTCACGCTCGAAGGCCTCGTGATCGACAACTACCTCTTCGGCGTCGCCGCCGTGGGCCGGGATGGCAACGAGAGCGTGGTGGCGTTTCCGGGGGGGCAGATTCGGAGGCGATAGTGACAGGATTACGGCGAAATTACGACGATCACGCGATTTTCGTTGATGCTCGCGGCGGAGCGGACTACATTTGCCGCCGGTAAGGTATTTGTGGCCCTCCAATGACCCCATTCTTACGGTTCCACGGCAACTCGCATGAAAAACGCTGACGGCACACGTGCGCGGGGGCATCGGCCCCATGGCACCGTGCCCGCACTCACCCGCAGGTCACTGATCCGGTCCGGTTTTGCCTCGCTACTCGCCGCGCCGTGGGCTTCGTCGCTGGGGGCTTCGATGGTTCCGGGCGCCGGCGTCTCCCCGGCACGGGGGCGGAACGCGTCTAGGCCGCCCCAGGATGACGAGATCGTCCTGGGCGTATCGGCCGCCTTCTCCGGCCCGTCCCGCGGCCTCGGGACCGAGCTCTACCGCGGCTCGATGGCGTACTTCAACCAGCTGAACGAGAACGGCGGGGTGAACGGCCGCAGGATCGTGATGAAGCTCCTCGACGACGGGTATCAGCCGGACCCGTGCGTCGCCAACACGATCGAACTCATGCAGGACGAGAGTGTCTTCCTGCTGTTCAACTATGTGGGCACGCCGACCGTCACCCGTGCGCTCCCGGTGCTCAAGACGTTTCGCGACCAGCAGGTCTTCCTCTTCTTTCCCTTCACCGGGGCGGAACCGCAGCGCGAGCCCCCGTACGGCGAGTTCGCCTTCAATCTGCGCGCTTCCTACCGGCAGGAGACGGCGGGACTGGTCGACAACTTCGTGAGGATCGGCAGGCGGCGGATCGCGGTCTTCTACCAGAACGACGCCTACGGACGGAGCGGCTGGGCGGGGGTCCGCGAAGCGCTGGCGCGGCACGGAGAGACGATCGCCGGCGAGGCGACCTACACCCGCGGAACCCAGTTCAGCGCCAGCATGCGCGGGCAGGTGGAGATTCTGCTGGAACGATCCCCGGACGCGGTCATCTGTATCGGTGCGTACGCGGCGTGCGGCGCCTTCGCCCGCGACGCGGTGGACCTCGGCCTTCACATTCCGGTGGCCAACGTGTCCTTCGTGGGGAGCGAGAACATGCTGCAGCTCCTTCAGGAAGGACGTGCGGATCCCAATTCCCACACCCGCTGGCTGGTCAATTCGCAGGTCGTGCCCAGCTACGAGGACACGTCGCTCCCGGCGGTGCGCGAGTATCGCGAGATGATGGCGCTCCATGATCCCCCGCCGCCCGACAACGTGGCGAGGATCACCGAAGGCGAGCCCTATGAGACCTTTCCGCAGAGCTTCGTGAGCCTCGAGGGCTTCGTGAACGCCAAGCTGATCACCGAGATCATCCGGCGGATGGGTGACGATCCGCAGCGGTCGGGGATAGAAGAAGCGGTCTTCGCGGTGCGCAACTACGACCTCGGCGTGGGCGAGCGGGTTTCGTTCGGGCCGGAGCGCCGCCAGGGCCTGCAGCGCGTCTACTACACGGTCGTCGAGGGGGACCGCTTCGTTCCCCTGGAGGACTGGGAGGCCAAGTTCTCCTGACATGTCCCGCATGAGAGTCCACAAGCTCTTCCGCAAGACGCGCTTCTTCTTCTTCGCGCTCTTCGGACTGATCGTGATTTCAGTCTCGGTCCTGTCCATCACCACCGTCTCGCGTGAGCTTTCGGACGAATACGAGAGCAACAGCCGGAGCATCGCGCAGAACATCGCCGACTCCAGCGTGGACATCCTGTTGAACCGGAACCTGGCCACGCTGCAGTCGCTCATCGACCAGTTCGTCCAGATCGAGAGCATCCGCTACATCTACATCACCAGCGAGACGGGAGAGTTTCTCGCCCACACGTTCGTCCCGGGTATCCCCGACGAGATCCTGGCGAGCGACGCGTCTTCGACCGCGACAGTGGAACGGAGCCTGCCGGGGCTGGGCGACTTCATCGAGGTCGGAGCCCCGATCCTCTCCGGGGTGGCCGGAACCGTTCACGTGGGCATGGACCTGGAGCTTCTGGGACTGAAGATCCAGAGGGCGATCGGAGCGCAGATGGCCCTCTTCGGCATCATCTTCGTGATCGGCAGCCTGCTGACCTTCTGGTTCGTGAACCTGGCTTCGCAGCCGCTGGCGGACCTGCTGGCGTTCGCCGTGCGGATGGCCGGAGGCGAGAGCGCGACGGGGGATGAACCCGTGCTTTCGCGCGATGACGAAGCGGGCGAACTGGCCCGGTTGTTCATGCATGTGAACCGCCGTGCGGCGGGGGCGGACCGGGAGCCGTAGAGTGGCGCGTTCGCGAATGCGGGTCCCCAGAACCGTCATTGCGCTGTGTTGCACGATGTTGCAGATGTGCCTGGGGACGGTCTACGCCTGGAGCTTCTTCCAGACGATGCTGGCCCGACAGTACGGATGGAACAACACCGAGACCGTGCTCTCGTTCTGTCTCGCGATCTTCTTTCTCGGGATCTCGGCGGGCTGGGCCGGACAGATGCTGCCGAAGTGGGGGCCCCGCGTACTTGCGCTGACCGGCAGCGTGCTGTTCTGCGCCGGGTACGTGATCGCGTCGCTGGCCCTCCAGCTCGACAACGTGACGCTCTTCTATCTGGGCTATGGCGTCATCGGGGGAGCAGGGATCGGGATGGGGTACGTGACGCCGGTCGTCACGGTCGCCAAGTGGTTCCCCGACATGCGGGGTCTGGCAACCGGTATTGTGGTCATGGGGTTCGGGGTGGGCGCGCTCCTGCTGAGCAAGGTGCTCGCGCCGTTCCTGGTCGTGCGGGCCGACAGTGATCTGGCGACGGTGTTCCTGTGGCTGGGGATCGTCTTCGCGTGCATCCTCATTCCGTGCAGCCTGATGTTGAGCAACCCGGAGGAGGAACCGGCCGCAAAGGCCGGGGCGCCGGCCCGGGCGGCCCGGCCGCTGGCCGAAACGGAATCGGCGCGCCCCTACCTGTTCACCGGCAGGTTCGCGGTGATGTGGCTCGTATTCTTCTTCAACATCGCGGCCGGCATCTCCGTCATCAGCTTCCAGTCCGAGCTGCTGCAGGAGGTCTGGGGGCTTTCCGACCCGTCGCTCGAACCGGCCGTGCTGGCCGAGTACGGGGCCACGCTGATCGCCGTGAGTTCCGTTTGCAACGGGGTGGGACGGATACTCTGGGCCTGGCTCTCCGACCGCTTCGGAAGGGTGATGATCTTCAGGGTCCTGCTGGCAAGCCAGATGATCGTGTTCGGGGTTCTCATGTCCGAGACCAATCCCTGGGTCTTCTCGGTGCTGGTCTGCTACGTGCTGCTATGCTTCGGCGGCGGATTCGCCACCATGCCGTCGTTCATCCTGGAGGTCTTCGGTGCGCAGAAGATGTCCAGGATCTACGGCACCATTCTCACCGCGTGGTCGGCGGCGGGAATCAGCGGTCCGCTCTTCGTCGGGTACCTCAAGGACGTCTATCCCGACCGGGCCGTGATGTACTGTTTCCTTATCGGGATTCTGATGCTCGGCGCGGGCTACATCTTCTCGTTCCTGCTCGATGATGAGCGCATGCGCCTGGGACGGCCTACCCTGGCGCACACGCTGGAACGCCATGGACTTGTAAAGACAACATGACATAATGTAGCGTCGTCTTTACAATACCTCCTCAACCTGATGCCCCAGCTCGCGCAGGTGGGCGACGATGGCCGCCACGTGGTCGCGGCCGCGGCTTTCGATCTTCATCTCGATCCCCACCTTGCCCACCGCGATGTCGCCGAAGGCGCGCGTGTGCTCGATGTGGAGCACGTTGGCGCCCTCGATCGCGACGACGGCGGTGACTTCGTTGAGATAGCCGGGCCGGTCGCGCACCACCACGGACAGGCTGGCGAGGCGGCCGTCGGCCCAGAGGCCGCGGTCGATGATCCGCGACACCATGTTCATGTCGATGTTGCCGCCGGACAGCACGCACGCAACCGTCTCTCCGGTTCGCAGCCCTGCCCTGCCTTCCAGAATCGCGGCTACGCCGACCGCGCCCGCGCCCTCGACCACCAGCTTCTCGCGCTCCAGGAGGAAGAAGATGGCGCGGATGATCTCGTCCTCGTCGACCAGCACGACGTCGTCCGCCAACGCCTCGATATGCGGGTAGGCGAGGTCGCCGATCTGCTTCACCGCGATCCCGTCGGCGAGCGTGTCCGAGAGCTCGACGTGCGTGGGAGCTCCCGCCTCGAGCGACCGCACCGCACCGGGAGACGCGGCGGCCTCGACACCGACAATGCGCACGTCCGGCTTGCGCGCCTTGACCGCGGTCGCGATGCCCGAGATCATGCCGCCGCCGCCTACCGGGACCACGATGGTGCTCACGTCCGGCACCTGCTCGAGGATCTCCAGCCCCATCGTGCCCTGCCCAGCCATCACGGCCAAGTCGTCGAAGGCGTGTACCAGGGTGAGGCCCTCCTCGCCGATCAGGCGCTCCACCACGACCATGCCGTCCGACAGCGTCTCTCCGGTCTGGATGACCTTCGCCCCGCTCGCGCGCGTGTTGCTGACCTTGATCAGCGGCGCGGTGTCCGGCATGACGATCGTGCAGGGGATTCCCAGCCGTGCGGCGTGCCGGGCGAGCGCCTGGGCGTGGTTCCCCGCGCTGGCCGCCACAACCCCGGCCTCCCGTTGCTCGCGGCTCAGCAGCAGCAGCTTGTTGAGCGACCCGCGGTCCTTGAACGATCCCGTCTGCTGCCGCAGTTCCGCCTTCAGCTGCACCCGGCAGCCGACCGCCTCGCCGATGGCGAAGGACTGGGGACACCCGGTCAGAACGACGTGCGGCGCGATTCGGGTGCGTGCGGCGTCTACGTCCGAGGCGGTGAGCATCGTCCCCCGGTCACCCGAGGGCCCTGGTAACGATCTCGCGTTGCGTGACGGCGTGGTTGTGGGGGTTCCCCTCGGCCGGGCTCGCGCGCTCGGGCCGGGAGAGGTGGCGCAGCCGGACCGAGGTCGGGAGCACGCTGCGCAGGCGCGGCAGGATGTAGGTGAGCGCTCCCATGTTCATCGGCTCCTCCTGCGTCCAGGTGGCCGTCTCGACGTTCGGATAGCGGTCGAGAAGGGCTTCGATCTCGTCCTTCGGGAACGGGTAAAGCGTCTCGACCCGCACGATGGCCGTGTCCGCGGCCCCGGCGCGCAGTTCCGAAGCGGCGAGATCGTAGTAGACCTTGCCGCTGCACAGAACAAGACGCCGGACCGCCCCCGCGGCCTCGTCCGAGCCGATCGATGGGTCGTCGATCACCTTCTGGAAGCCGCCGCCCACCAGGTCGCCCACCACCGAGGTCGCCGCAGGCAGCCGCAGCAGGCTCTTCGGCGTCATCACGATCAGCGGCCGCTCGGGCTCGGTGAGCGCCTGAAGCCGCAGCAGGTGGAAGTACTGGGCCGGCGTCGACGGGTAGACGACGCGCATGTTGTCCTCGGCGCAGAGCTGGAGGAAGCGCTCCAGGCGCGCGCTCGAGTGCTCCGGCCCCTGCCCCTCGTAGCCGTGCGGCAGAAGGAGGGTAAGGCGGGAGCGCTGTCCCCACTTGGACCAGCCAGCCGAGAGGAACTGATCGATCATGACCTGCGCGACGTTCACGAAGTCGCCGAACTGGGCCTCCCACAGCACGAGGTCGCGGTCCGCGGCCACGGCCACGCCGTACTCGAAGCCGATCGTGGCCGCCTCGGTGAGCGGCGAGTTGTAGATCTCGAAACGGGTGTCGGACACCCTGGCAAGGGGCGTGCAGCGCTCGCCGGTATTCGGGTCGTTGAGAACCAGGTGGCGCTGGCTGAAGGTGCCCCGCTCGCAGTCCTGGCCGGAGAGCCGCACCGGGACCCCTTCTTCGAGCAGAGAGCCGATGCCCAGCGCCTCCGCGTGCCCCCACACGAGACGGAAGTCCGGGCCGAAGTCGTCGCCCCGCCGCTTCAGCTGGCGCATCAGCTTGGGATGCACCGCAAAGCCCTCGGGGACGGCGAGGTGCGCGTCGTTGATCCGCTCCAGCCGCTCCAGGGACACGCCGGTGTCCATCTCGAAGTCCTGATCGATGGCGCTGTAGCTGGGGGTCGTCCACGCCGGCGCCGCCTTTGCCTCCGCCTGCACGCGCCCGTCCTTCTCGGCGCGGAGCCGGGCGGCGAAGGCGCTGACCCGCTCGTCGGCCTCGGCCGGCGTGATCAGTCCGCGCGCGACGAGCTCCGCGGCCCACTGCCTGCGCGCCGTGGGGTGGTCGCTGATCCACCGGTAGAGGAGCGGCTGAGTGTACCCGGGCTCGTCGGCCTCGTTGTGGCCGTGGCGCCGGTATCCCATGAGGTCGATCACCGCGTCCGCGTTGAACCGCGCCCGGTACGCCATCGCCAGCCGCATCGCCGCCAGGCATTCCTCCGGCGCGTCCGCGTTGGCGTGGATGACCGGAATGTCGTAGCCCTTGGCGAGGTCGCTGGCGTAGCGCGTCGAGCGGCCGTCACCCGGGTTGGTCGTGAAGCCGACCTGGTTGTTGCCGATGATGTGGATGGTGCCGCCGACCTCGTAACCCTTCAGACGCGCCAGATTGAGCGTCTCGGCCACCACCCCCTCGGCGGCGAAGGCCGCGTCACCGTGAAGCAGGATCGGCACGACCAGCGACGGATCCCGTTCGGTGCCGCCGTTCCGGTCCACGTACTGCTGCGTGCGCGCCATTCCGAGGATGACCGGGTTGACGAACTCCAGGTGGCTGGGATTGGGGGGCATGGTGACCCGCACCGTACCGCCCGAACGCAGCGGATAGTCCCCGGTGGCGCCGTAGTGGTACTTCACGTCCCCGGTGCCGGGATCGGGCACCCAGAGCGCGCTCCCGGGCGCCGCGCCCTCCTCGAATTCGGCCAGGATCTCGGCGTAGGAAACTCCCATGATGTGCGTCAGCACATTCAGCCGCCCCCGATGAGCCATGCCGATGACGACCTCGGTGGCGCCCGCCGCTGCCGCGAACTCGATCGCCTCGTCGATGATCGGGACCATCATGTCGAGGCCCTCTATCGAGAATCGCTTCTGGCCCAGATAGGCGCGGTGCAGGAACTGCTCGAATCCCTCGACCTGGGTGAGCCTGTCCAGCGTCCTGATGCGGTCCTCGTCGGTGTACCCCGCGAAGTGCGTTCCCCTCTCGACCTGTTCCCAGAGCCAGGCAACCTTCTCGGGATCCTCAAGGTGCTCGAACTCGTAGCCCAGGTCGCCGCTGTAGATGGCCTTCAGCCGGTCCAGCGTGAACGCGAGTGGCGACTCGCCGCCTTCGGGGAAGAGCACCGAGGTGGGAATCTCCTCCAGCTCCTCCATGGTCGTTCCGAAGTACGCAGGATCAAGTTGGGGATGACCCGGAGGTTCGCTTCCCAGCGGGTCTATCCGCGCCGCCTGGTGGCCGTGCTCCCGGAACGCCTGCAGGAGTCGGGCTGCCCGGGCCACGAGGGGGAGAAGGCGGTCCAGATCCGCGGTGGCGGGCGCGGGCGGCGGTTCGGCGGCCGGGGCTGGCGCGACGGGTGGGGCCAGCGCAGCCGGTGCGGCAGGTGCGCCCACTACCGGCCCTGCGGCGCGCGCCTGCGCCTCGGCAGACTTGCCGTCAACGACGATCAGACCCGCGTCCAGCAACGCGCCTGCGTCGCTCTCGAAGAACTCCCGCCACGGGCGCGGAACAGCTTCCGGGTTCCGCGTGAAGTCTTCGTAGAGGGCCTGAACGTACGCCGCGTTCTGGCTATCGAAGTAGGTGCTGCTCATGGTGGACAGAAAGCTAGTAGTTTTTCCCTTCCGAGTAAGATGCAGACGGCACGTTTCGCTTCCGGCGAACAGACGCCCGCGCCGATAGACTAGCAGGGGGCCCGCAATGACCACCAGCATCCCGGGATGGGACGCCCGACTTCCGTGGCTCCGGGCCGGGACCACGTGGCGAGGGTTCGGGTCGGGCGAGGAGACCGCGAACGGCGGGCGTTCGGCTTCCGATCCGGCTGGCGGGGCTGCCGCGGCCCTGCTGGATTCGGGATGGCGCTCGGTGGTCCGCAGCCGGCAGGTGCACGGGTCGCTCACGCGCGTGCATGCGGATGTGCCGGCGGGAGCATCGGTCCTGGGGGACGGCGACGGCCATGTCACGCGGACCGCCGGGCTGCTCCTGACGGTCACGCTCGCCGACTGCGTCCCGGTCTTCGTGGCGGATCCCGTCCACGGGGCGGTCGCGCTCCTCCACGCCGGCTGGCGCGGGACGGCGGCGGGTGTGCTGGAGCGCGGGCTCGACGTGATGGTCCGCGAGTGCGGCAGTGCACCGGCGGAGCTGTTCGTGCACCTCGGTCCCGCCATCTGCGGCCGGTGCTACGAAGTGGGACCGGAGGTGTTCGCGGCGCTCGGCGAAGCGCCAGCGCCCGGGCCGGCGCCGATAGACCTGCGCGGCGTGATCCGGCGGCGCGCAATCGGTGCCGGCGTTCGGAACGAGCGCCTGAGCGTGAGCCGCGACTGCACGCTTTGCGGCGGGAACGGACGGTACTTCTCGCACCGGCGGGGCGACAGCGGGCGCCACCTCGGCTTCATCGGGATCCTTCCCGAGTCGGGTGAGCGGGCACGGCGGCGTCCGGCGTGATCGACGTTCCCGGATTCGGCGGTGCCCTCGGCCTGACCGAGGCCCTGAGCGTGGCTGCGGTGTCGCTGTATGCGCTGGTCCTGGCGCTTCTGCTGCCGTTCGCGGGGCATCGGCTGTCGCTGCTGCTGCTGTCGCGGCGGCGTGCTCCGAGCACCGATGCGGCGGCACCAGGGAAGGGCGGCGGCACTTCCCCGGCCCGGGTGACCGTGCAGCTCCCCGTCTTCAACGAGAAGCACGTGGTCGAGCGGCTGATCGACGCGGCCTGCCGGCTGTCGCATCCGCGGACGCACCTGCAGATCCAGGTGCTGGACGATTCCACCGACGAGACGACCGCCCTGGCCGTGCGGCGCGCGCGGGCGTGGCGCCGCAGACGGGTGGACGTCACGGTGCACCACCGCGCCGAACGGACCGGCTACAAGGCGGGCGCTCTGGCCGCGGGCCTGGAGTCGGCGACGGGCGAGTACGTCCTCATCCTGGATGCGGACTTCGTTCCCGGCCCCGACCTCCTTGAGCGCCTGCTGCCGTCGATGGCGGACCCCCGGGTCGGAATGGTGCAGGCGCGCTGGGATCACCTCAACGAGGACGAGTCGTGGCTGACGCGCGCCCAGGCGCTGCTGCTCGACGGACACTTCTTCCTGGAGCAGCGCGGGCGCTACCTGGGCGGCAGGTTCTTCAACTTCAACGGTACGGCGGGGCTGTGGCGCCGCGAGGCGCTTGTGGACGCGGGCGGGTGGCAGTCCGACACCCTCACCGAGGACCTGGACATCAGCTACCGCGCGCAGATGGCGGGCTGGCGTTTCGTGCTTCGGGACGACGTGGGCGCGCCTGCCGAGCTTCCGAATTCGCCGGCTTCGCTCCTCGTGCAGCAGCGGCGGTGGTCGCAGGGCGGGGTGCAGACCGCGCGCAAGGTGCTCCCGCGTCTGCTGCGCGCGCCCTTCCGGCCGGCGCTGAAGTTCGAGGCCTTCGTGCATCTGTGCGGCCATCTCGCCCATCCGCTCACCTTCGCCCTCTCCCTCCTCATCGTACCCTCCGCGCTGGGAAGGCGGGCGCTGGGCATGGACGGGCTGTGGTGGCTCGACCTGGCGCTGTTTCTGGCGGCGACGGCGCCGTTCATCGTGTTCTACTCGGCGGCCGCCCGGAGACGGGGACGGACCGCGGGCGGGACGGCCAGGGGCGTGGCGGGGACGCTCGCGCTCGGTGCGGGGCTGTCCGCGCTGCTGAGTCGGGCGGTTCTGCGCGGTCTGTGGCGCTTCCGCGACCCCTTCGAGCGGACACCCAAGACGGGAGGCGCGGGGCGGTCGAGCTACGATGCGTCGCGGGGCGGGTTCCCCGGGCGCGGGCTCGCGCTGGGCGCGGGTGTCTTCATGCTGGTGTCGGGGGTTGTGGCCGTGGCCGGGGGTCAGTGGGGGTCGCTGCCCTTCGTCGGGCTCTTTGCGGCCGGGTATCTGTCGCTCGGCTTCGGCACGGCGGTCCACAGTAGCATGAGCCAGACGGGCACCCACATCGCAGCCCGGGTCCAGGCGGGCTGCGGCCAGACCCCGGCGGCTTCGTAGGACGCGAGCCCCCAGTAGCCCAGAAAGGCAAGGCCGCCGAGCAGCAGGAAGGGGCGGCTGTCGCGCAGGGCGGCCATCGGGAGCACCCACAGGACGTACCAGGGGTGGACGGTGGGAGACAGGAGCAGACCCGCCCCGATGATCCAGAGCAGGGCCCGCTCGATGGAGAAGCCGCGCCAGGTCACGCAGGCCACGACGGCGAGCACACCGGCGCTTGCCGCGATCCGGGCTTGCACGGGGTCGCTGACGAGCCCGCCGATCAGCGCGAAGGCGCCCTCGTTCGCGGACCAGTGGCGGGCGTAGGTGCGGAGGCCTTCGGTGAGCGCCGCCGGGCCCGCCCCGGCGAAGGGGAGGTAGAGGGCGGCGCAGACGGCGGCGAAGGCGGCCGCGGTGGTCCAGCCGTGGCGCCGGACCAGGGCGGGGAGGGCAGCCGCGGGAGCGAGTTTGACCGTGGTGGCGGCGGCGAGGAGGGCGCCGAGGCCGCCTGCGTGTCGCCGGCCCGGGTTCCCGCCCCCGCTACCGGCACCCAGGATGAGCACCGCCAGGAGGAAGAGGCCGACCGCGTCGAAGTGGGCGCTCCACGCGGTTTCCACGATGAGCAGCGGGGACCAGAGGTACCACACCAGGACCGGTGCGGGGTTGCGGCCGGTGCGGGCCGCGATCCGCTGCAGCAGGAGACCGCAGCCGAGATCGAAGCCGAGCCATAGCGCTTTCGCGCCGAGGACGCCGCCGCCGGTGACGGCGACCGCCGCGAAGATGAGCTGGGCGAGGGGCGGATAGATGGTCGGCACGTCGGGGTGGTTGATCTCGCCGTGCCAGGGGGTGCGGATGCCGGCCAGCGCGTCGTGGGCGGGGGGATGCGCGTACGGGTTGATCCCCTGCGTGAGGACGTGGCCGTCCCACAGGTAGCGGTAGATGTCGTCGGACAGTTCGGGGGGCAGCGGGAGCAGTACGAGGCGGGCCAGCACGGCGATCGCCCAGATCAGCGCGATGGGAGTGCCGGTCGACGTGCCCGCGCGGGTGGCGCTCAGGCCCGCGGCGCCGTAGCAGAGGAACGCTGCCGCGGGGAGCAGGAGGCGCGGCAGCGGCATCGCGACTGCGTCCAGCCATCCGAAGGCGCCGACGGCGGCCACGAGAAGGAGGCCGAGCGGGAGCAGAGGGCGTAAGAGTAATGTACACATTACATTATGTCATGTGCACTATACATATCGCCGTCGCAAAACTCGTCCTCAGCCGGAGGTCAGCGGAATGACCTTTCCGCCGCGGTCCTCCATCTCGGCCGCCATGGCGGGGTGGCAGGTGAAGATGAAGACCTGGCGCTCGGCGGCGAGTTGCTCGAGAAGGTCGAAGGCCTGGTCGCGCCGCCAGGCGTCCCAGTTGACGAGCGTCTCATCCATGAAGATCGGGAGGCGCTCCTTGCCGCTGTCGAGGTGGTTGACGATCGCGAGGCGCAGCGCCAGGTAGACCTGCTCCTTCGTACCCTGCGAGGTGGTCTCGCCGACCCGTATCCGCCGGTCCCCCGAAGGCTCCCGCAGATAGAACGACTCGTCGCCCGTCTCGCCCATCTCGATCCGGTCGTAACGACCGCGGGTGATCTGCCTCAGGTACCGCCCGGCCCGCAGCAGAAGCTCCGGCTGGTTCGCGTCGCGGAAACGGCGGTCGGCCACCCGCACCAGCCTGGCGATGACGAAAGCCCGGTCGCGCTCCCGCCTCGCCTCGCGGACCTGTTCCTTCAACACCTCGATCCGCCCTGCGACGGCGTCGACCGTTTCGCCCTGCCGGAGGTGCCCGATCTCCGTGTCCAGCCTTCCGACCGCGGCACGCAACTCCTCGGCTTCACCGGTCAGCCGGTCCTCGGCCAGAGCGACCTCGTCCAGCTTGTCCCGCAGGTCGTCCCACGTCTCCCCCTCGGCGTCGGCGGTGGCGACCTCGTTCTCGATGCCTGCCAGGTCGGCGTGTTCCGCCTCCAGCTCTGTTCGCAGTTCGTTCGCCCGACGGCGCGCGTCCAGCCGGGCCGCCGCCACCCGCGCACCCTCGTCCGCGTCTCCCTCTGCAAACGCCTGCACCACGGCTTCAAAGGTTTCCACCTCCGACGCGGCCGCGTCCCGCTCGTGCTCGGCTTTTGCTCGTCTGGTCTCGATCCTGTCCAGCTGTCGGCGCGCCACGCTCGCCGTCTCGCGCACCTTTAGCGCCTCGTCCAGCAGTTCCTGAAGCGACGCGGCGTCGGTTGCGGCGTCGCCACCAACCCGTGCCGACACCCAGACTCGCACCTGCCGGATCTCGACCTGGGCGTCGGCCGCCTTCTGGCGCCGTTCCGCCAGCACGCGCTCACGCTCGCGAAGGCGGTCCAGGAGTTCGATCATCCGTCCGATCCCCGCCGGGAGCTCCAGGCCGGGAGTCGCCAGCAGGGAGGGCTTGACGGGCATGCCGGCAACCACCTCGGCGACGGCCTCCGCGGCGCCCTTCTCCTGCGCGGCGAGCTGGGCCAGGTGCTCGGCTCGGCGCTTTTCGGCCTGGGCCACGGCACTGCGGTACTTGCGGTAGCGGCGCGCGGCGTCGTGCCGAAGTATGAGCAGGATCCACCCCGTCACCTCAAGGAGCACCGCCGCACTCAGCGCAACCTGTGCGGAGACCGGGACACCCGCCAGCAGGAGCGTCATGTCGGGGTACAGGAGAGGCCACGCCGCCAAGGCGAGTCCCGCAACCACGGCCGCGAGACCACCGACGAGCCGGCCCGCTCGCGGCTTCATCACCGCGGGGAGCTGCATCAGGCTCCGCCCGCGTTCACGTTCGTTCTCGGCCTGGAGCTTGGCGTGCGCCCGCTCGTGAGCGCCGACGCGCTCGACCAGCGTCTGCACCGAAAGCGCACCGAGCGCGTCGAGAGGGACCTCCTTCAGGGGAACATCGAACAGCGCCGCGCCCTGCTCCCCGCAGCGCCTGGTCATCGCCGCCACTTCCTCCTCCGCCAGGACGACGTCGCGTTGCAGGTCGGCCATCGCCTCCATCCGGGCGATGGTGTGGCGCATCCTCGCTTCGGCCTCGGCAACGGCCTCGTGATGGCTTCCCGCGTATCCCTCCACCGTCTCGGTGCACACGGCCGCCTCGCGCACGCAATCCTCGACCCTTACTCCCGCTTCCGCACGCACATTCCTGAGCTCTTCAAGGTGGCCGACCGGATCGGCCGGCAGGTTCTCCAGAGCATCCAGCGGTCCCGCCGCCGTACGAAGCTCCTCGATTCGGATCAGGTCGCGCCTGACGGGCATGACACGGGCAAGGCGGTCCTCGAGCACCTCGCGCAGCGTCCGCGCGCGGCTGCGCTTCTCTCCCAGCGAGGCCAGCGCCCCTTCGGCCGCCAGCTTCTCGGCCACCTTCGCACGCAGCGCACGGTCTCGCTCCGTCGCCCCGTGTCGGGCCTCGTACAGCTCGTTCAGCTCCTCCGTGAGTACGCGAACGCGCGGGCGACCCCGGTTGTCGGGGCGCCACAGCCGGTTCGCCTCCAGCTCGAAGGCGGCCGCCACCTCCCTGGCCGGGGTGAGGCCCTTCATTCCCAGCGCCGCCACCAGGCGATCCTGGACGATGTTCCAGCTCTCGCCCTCAAGGCTGGCGAGTTCGGCCAGGGTCAGCGCGTACACATGCCGGAAGATCCCGCGATTCACGTGTGTCACCGCGCCGAGGGGCCGGTTCCGGATGTCTTCGCGGCGTCCGTTTACGGACGCGCTGCCGCGTCCGCTGGAAGTCAGTCGCCGGTAAACCTCCACGACATCGCCGTCATCGAGGCGTATGCGCGCCTGCCCTTCCGGGTCGCCCCCGGACCATGGCGTGTAGGGGTGGCTGTCGCGCGCGGCGGGGCGGAAGCCATAGAGGAGGTTGGTGAGGAAGGAGAAGAAGGTGGACTTGCCGCTCTCGTTGGGACCCAGAACCACGACGATGGACGGCAGCGGATCCGGAGTCGCGAGGCCGGCGAGGCATCCGTAGCGCGCCACATGGACGGACTCGAATCTCACTCGGCCAACTCCTCGGGGTCGAGCATTCTCACCATGATCTCCTCGCCTCCGCCCTCCAGAAGGCGTCCCAGGTACGCTGCGAGGGTGCCATCGCGCTCACGCTCGAACCCCGCCAGGTCGGCCTCCGCAAGCCCGAGTGTCTCGCCGCCGCCGATTACTTCGCCAACCAGCTGTAGCGTCGTACCGAGCACGTCGCGGCGCTCCAGGTGGTCCTCGACCCGGACCCGCGGGTGCACCCTTGGGGCCCGAATCTCGGCACCGACGATTCCAATCTTCTGGCCGACCTCGTCGGCGACGGTATCGAGTTCGGCCTGATCGCGCAGCTGCAGCCACATCGGGGACGGCCCCTCGAGCTCCGCCGACAGGATCCACTCGGTGCCCTCCGCGCCGGGGTCGGCCTCGCGCGCACCCGACCAGGCGCCCGTCACCGCCCCGACCACGTCGTCCAGCGTTCGCGCTTCATCAAGCCCGCTCACGCTCAGTTTCTCCCACCGCACGGACGCAAACTCGCGAAACTCCACGACCGGATGCGCCGGGTCTTTGAGGTCCACCAGCAGCCCGCCCTTCGCGCCGGTCTCACCGGGGCCGCGGCCCTGCAGGCCTCCGCTGTAGTGTACCGGCGGATCGCCGGAGAGCTCCTGCCGCAAGTGCACGTGTCCGAGCGCCCAGTAGTGGAAACCGGCCGCACGAAGGTTCGCGAGGCTGGAGGGTGCGTAGGCGTGATGGGCTCCCCCGGTCCCGGCGGAAGAGACCTGGGTGTGCAGGAGCGCCGCCTGCGGCAGATCGGTGTCGGGCACGGGACGGAGGGCGGCCGACAGATCCCCGGTTTCCCGCTCGGTGGCGTGTCCCGTTCCGGTGACGTACCCGACGGTGTCGCCCGTGCTGCCCGTGACAGGAACGACCATGGGGGACCCGTCCCGTATCACGGTCACGTTCCCGGGCCATGCCAGGTGTTCCGCACGCGTTCCCTCTCCGGGATCGTGGTTGCCGGTCGCGTAGACGACCTGGACGCCTTCCTCCGCAAGCCTCGCCAGTTGCGCCAGCAGGAACCGCTCCGTCTCGAACGAGAGATACGCACCGTCGAAGAGGTCTCCGGCGATCAGCAGGGCGTCCACCTCCTCCGCCAGCGCCGTGGTCACGCAGCGGTCGAGCGCTTCGAGCGTGGCGCGCCGCAGGCGTTGCCGCACGGCCTCGGACCGGCTCGTGAAAGGCGTATCCAGATGCACGTCGGCGATGTGGAGAAGGCGCACTTGGTCGGCTCCGGGAAGCGAAGGGTCCGTGGCGCTGCATCCCGCGGCGGATCCCCGGACGGCAATCATGCACGGGTCTGCGTCTCGTTCAACCCAAAGGTAACGTCTGGCGGCACCCCCGGTGGTTGGGTAATCTTCTGCTCCGTATGTTCGCAGCGCCGATCCTCCGGGCGGCCCCCGGTGCCGCCTATGCCGACACCCGATCCGAGGCCCGCCGCATATGGCAGTAACGTCGCTCGGAGACTTCGAGCAGTCCTCCAGTCCCGCGGCGCCCGGCGCCGACTCCCCCGAAAAACTGCAGGCGATCCGGAACATACTCGCCGTCTTGAAAGCCGAGGCTGACGGCGACCGATACCCTCTCCTGGAGAAGTTCGTCCCCTTCTTCATCGGGAAGGCCCCTGTGGACCTGCTGGAGGAGCGGGAGGCCGAGAGCCTGGCACGGATGTGCGTGCATTCGTTCAACTTCCTCGACCGGAGCCGCCCGGATCGCGTTGATGTCCAGGTGCTCAACCCTCGTACGGACGACCCCGGCTGGTACGCCCCGGTAACGATCGTGCGGACCAACGTCTCCGAGCGACCGTTCATCGTGGACACCATCCGGGAGTACCTCCACTCCCACGACCGCCGGATCGCGCACATCGTCTACCCGCTCATCACCGTCGAGCGGGACGGGGACGGCCGGATTACCGACCTTCACCCGCCTGGAGAGCGCGGCCGTACCGAATCGATGGTGTACGCGGAGATATCTCGGGTCGAAGATCCGGAGATGCTCGAATCCCTCCGTGACGAGACCAGACGCCGCCTCGAAGACGTCGTCAAGGCCACGGACGACTTCGGGCTCATGGTCGACAAGATCGGCGACGTGGTTTCCGAGCTGAACTTCCGAATGCGCGACTTCCGCGAGCGGCGCGCGGAATTCCGCGAGATCCAGGCTTTCCTGCGCTGGCTGCGGGACGGCGGCTTCGTCTTCCTGGGCTATCGCTGCTACGACTTCGCATCCGCCGAGCCCGGAGGCGAGCTGTCGGTCATGGTCGAGCCCGGTTCGGGGCTCGGGGTCCTGCAGGACGAGGGGGCATCGACCTTCGCCCGTCCGGTTCCGGTGAGCCAGCTGCCGCCGGGCATGGCCGAGCGCGCCCTCTCGGGGCCTCTCCTCATCATCAGCAAGACCAACGCGGAATCGACCGTCCACCGCCGTGCGCGCATGGACTACATCGGCGTCAAGAAGCTGCGCCCGGACGGCTCCATCGCCGGCGAGCACCGCTTTCTGGGGCTGTTCACGTCGCAGGCCTACGGGGAGCAGGCACAGGATATCCCGATCCTGCGGCAGAAGCTGGAAGCGATCCTGGAGTCCTCCGGGCTCGCAGAGGGATCGCACGACTACAAGGAAGTCATCACGATCTTCGGCTCTCTTCCGAAGGAGGAACTGTTCCTGGCTTCCGCGGAGGAGATCCTCAAGGACATCCGCACGATCCTGATCCGCTACAACACCGCCGAGGTCTTCGTGTCGGTGCGGCGCGACGCCCTGGGACGGGGCGTTTCGATCATGGTGGTCCTTCCCCGCAGCCGTTTTTCCGGGAGTTTCCGGCGCGAGTTCGAGGTCTGGCTGGTCAGCCGATACGATGCCGAGATCCTGAACTACCACCTGGCCATGAGCGCTGGCGACCAGGCCCGGCTGCACTTCTACCTGGGCGGAACCCCCCAGCACCTCGCGCAGGTCGACGCCGAGGAACTCAGGGCCACCGTGGCCGATTTGACGCGATCCTGGTTCGACGAGGTGCGCGATCTGCTCAGCGAAGACCGGCCCGCCGACGAGGCGCGCCGCCTCGCGCGGCACTATTCGCGTTCGTTCGCACCCGAGTACAAGGCCGCCAACGAACCCGGCGTGGCCATCCGCGACATCCAGGAACTCGAGGCGATGCGCGACGAGGGCCGCACGGAGGCCGTTCGTTTCTTCGACTACGATTCCGCCGGGGAGAAGTGCGAACTCAAGGTCTATATCAAGCACCACCAGATCATTCTTTCGGACTTCATGCCGATCCTGGAGAACTGCGGACTCCGGGTCATCGCCGTGTCTCCCTTCGAACTGCGTGAAGAGGGCAAGGAAGACTCGTCGATCTACAGCTTCGACGTGCAGACCTCGGACGGTGAACGCGTGGACGTGGAGGGCCGGGGAGAGGCGCTTTCCGAGACCATTCTGGCTGTCCGGGCCGGCGACGCCACCAACGATCGCTTCAACCGGCTGGTCCAGCGGACCGGGATGGCATGGAGGGAGATCGAGGTTCTACGCGCCTACGCCAGCTATGCATTCCAGATCGGGGCGATCCCCAGCCGGCAGGTGTTGCCGACTGCGCTGGACAGCTATCCCGGAATCGGGCGCCTGCTGTTTCAGATCTTCGAGGCGCGCTTCGATCCGGACAGCTCCGACAGTCCGAACGAACGCGAGGCGCAGGTGGCGGAGATCAGGTCGCAACTGACGCAGGAGCTGGTGGATGTCAGCTCGCTCGCGCACGACCGGGCGATCAGGGCCTACCAGACCGTCATCCTCGCGACCATTCGCACGAACTACTACCGCAACGGGGGCAGGAACCCGAATCGCCGTTCGGGTGGCGTGCCGTACGTTTCGTTCAAGTTCGACTGCGAGCAGCTGCAAGCGGTATCCAAGAGCCGGCTCAGGTACGAGGTGTGGGTGCGCTCGTCGAGGATGGAGGGGATTCACCTGCGGGGCGCGCCGGTCGCACGCGGGGGGATCCGCCATTCCGACCGGCCGGACGACTTCAGAACCGAGGTGCTTGGCCTCGTGTACACCCAGATCGTGAAGAACGCGGTCATCGTGCCAAGCGGTTCCAAGGGCGGCTTCGTCTGCCTCAGATCCCTGCCGGAGCGCGATGCCATGGCCCACGAGGCCCGGGAGCAGTACCGCACGCTGATGCGCGGGCTGCTCGACATCACCGACAACCTCGACGGCAACGACCACCCACCCGAACGCGTTGTCCGCCTCGACGGCTTCGACCCCTACCTGGTGGTGGCCGCCGACAAGGGAACGGCACCCTTCTCGGACACCGCCAACGCCATCGCCTCCGACTACGGGTTCTGGCTCGACGACGCCTTCGCGTCCGGCGGCTCGAACGGGTACGACCACAAGGAGGTCGGCATCACCGCCGGCGGCGCATGGGAATCCGTCAAGCGCCATTTCCTGGAGATGGGCCGCGACATACAGAGCGACCCGTTCACGGTAGCGGGCATCGGCGACATGAGCGGGGACGTGTTCGGGAACGGCATGCTTCTCTCGCCGTCCATCCGCCTGGTTGCCGCCTTCGACCACCGCAACGTCTTCATCGATCCCGACCCGGATCCGGAATCGTCCTGGGAAGAGCGCAAGCGCCTCTTCGAGCTGCCGCGCTCTTCGTGGAACGACTACGACACCTCGCTACTCTCGCCGGGCGGCATGATCGTACCGCGGGGCGCCAAGTCGGTAGACCTTTCCCCCGAGGCGAGGGAAGCGCTCGGACTGCCGGCGGACGTCGAATCCCTCGACGGCGAGAGTCTCATCCGGGCGGTGTTGCGGGCACCGGTCGACCTGCTGTGGAACGGCGGGATCGGCACCTACGTGAAGGCCGACTACGAAAGCCACGCAGACGCGGGCGACACCTCGAACGATCCGGTGCGGGTCGATGCCGGCGACATCCGGGCCAGGGTCGTGGGCGAAGGGGGCAACCTGGGCTTTACGCAGGCGGCGCGGGTCGAGTACGCGCTCGGCGGCGGCCGCATCAACACCGACGCGCTCGACAACTCGGGCGGCGTCAACCTCTCCGACCGCGAGGTCAACCTCAAGATCCTCCTGAACGAGGTCCTCAACACCGGCGTGGTGACGCGCGACGAGCGCAACGACCTGGTCGACCAGCTAACGGACTCGGTCGCTGCTCTGGTCCTCGAAGACAACGAATCGGGGTGCAAGGCCGTCTCCTTCGACGAGTACCGGGCGCGTCGCAACGTGGACCACTTCTGGGCGTTCATGACCCACCTGAGCCGCTCGGGCCTTCTCGACCGCGACGCCGAGGGACTTCCTTCGTGGGATCAGCTCAGCTCCCGCCAGGAGGCCAATCAATCCCTGACGCGTCCCGAACTCGCCGTCCTGCTCTCCTACGCCAAGTTGCACCTGAAGGCCGCTCTCCTCTCCTCCGACCTTCCCGACGATCCGTCCACCGCCGACTACTTCTTCGACTACTTCCCGTTCGGCGCCCTTCGAGTCGTCGGGCGCGAGCGCGCGGTCAACCACCGGCTCCGGCGCGAAATCGTCGCCTGTCAGATGACCAACGACCTCGTGGACCTGATGGGGTCGACCTTCGCTTACCGGCTTTCCCGCGAGACCGGACGCGAGCCCTGGGAGATCGCGCGTGCCTGGCTGGTGGCGGCCAAGCTGACCCAGCACCAGTTGCTGCTGAACGAGATTCGCTCACGCGAAGGGATGGTCGCCACTGCGGTGACCTATCGCTGGACGATGGCACTCGCCCGCGTGCTGGAACGCACCACGCGCTGGGTGCTCGCCAACTGTGACCCCGAGGAATCCACGACCGCCCTCATCGAGGGCAGCCTCGAGGGTCTCGGCACCATCCGTCAGAAGTTCCACGAGCTCGTGGCGGGCGAGGACCGCGAGGACTTCCTGCGCAGAGTTCGGGACGGCATGCCGAGCGTCGACGACGAGGCTTTCGTGCGCAACCTGGTCGCCCTGCGCTTCCTCGATCACCTGCTCGAGATCCTGCGCCTCGCGCGCACCACCGGCACCGATCCGATCAAGGCGGCGCGGGTCTACTACTGGGTCACGGAAGAGCTGCGGATCCCCTGGCTCATCCGCTCCATCGAGAACACGAGCGGCGAGGGGCGTTGGCAGCAACGCTGGGCTCTCGGGCTGGTACAGGACCTGGGCGCGATCCGACGCAACCTCACCGAGCACGCGCTCGACGGCGACGGAATGCTGGCCGATGTCCTGGGCTACTCCGACGACAACGCCCGCATGACGCGGTTCCACGAGATCCTGGAGGAGGTCGAAGCCGAGGATCGGATCAGCCTCGCGGGACTGTCGGTCGCGATCCAGGAGATCCGGCATCTGGCCGTGAAGAGGTAGGGGAAAGAGAGCGGCGACCTCACGCGGCCTGCTCGGCCACGTCCAGCAGCACGCCTTCCTTCACGCCCACGCTGGGGACGACCACGTGATCGGTGCGGGCCAGGCGTGCAAAGTGGCGATACACCAGCGCGGCAGGGAGAATGACGTCGGCGCGGTCGGGCCGCAGGTGCAGTTCGTCGATCCTCTCCCGCACGCTCATCGCCGAGAGGAGGATGATGACCGCGTCGAGGCGGTTGGCCGGCAGTAGCGCCAGCTTGAGCGGATCCACGTAGCTGAGCGCGAGGCTGGCGATCGCCTCGATGTTGCCGCCGGTGGCCGCGAAGGCGGTGGGCCCCGGGTAGGCTTCGGGCGGCGGGATGGTGAGGGCGCCGAGCTGGCGGCCGACCCACGCCTCCAGCGAATCGTGGCAGCCGTCGGCCGCGGCCAGGGTTTCCAGGAGACGCACGGTCCCCACACGGTAGGATTCGCTCCACAGGATGCCGCTGTCGTCGACCAGGGAGACCTCGACGCTGCCTCCCCCAAGATCGACCAGGATCCACCTTCCGCGCGAGAGGTCCACCCGGGTGCGCGCGGCCAGGTGGACGAGCCTGGCCTCTTCCCTGCCGCTGATGGGCTCCAGGTCGATGTCCGATTCGGCACGGATGCGCTCGAGGAACCGGTCGCGGTTCTCCGCCTCGCGGGTCGCGCTGGTCGCCACCGCGCGAAAGCGCTGCACACCCAGTCGGTCGATTTCGCGGCGGAAGCGCCGGAACGCTCCCACGGCTGCGTCCATGGTAGCGTCGTCCAGGCCCCCCGAAGTGAAGACCCGGTGCCCCAGCCGGATCGGCTCACGGATCCTGTGGACCACGTCGTACGACGAAGGCGCCTGGAAGTCGGCCGCGATGAAGCGGATCGCGTTCGATCCGGCGTCGATGGCGGCGATTCGGGTCACGGCATCACCAATACTCGACGGGAAGGCCCTCGATCCGATGGAAGCTGCGGCGGTCACGGGTGGCCACGCGGTAGCCGAGGTGCACGGCCGTGGCCGCGACCATCAGGTCGTGCGGACCGATCGGGGTTCCGGCGCGCGCCAGCCGGACGCCGAGGATCGCGTGCACCCGGGCCACCTCGAGACCGAAGGGTATCACCGGCAGCTCTTCGAGCCAGCGGCGGGCAAACCTCTCAGCGCCGACGCGCCGCACCCCGGCCAGCCGATGAAGGCCTTGGAACATTTCGGACGCGGTGATCGCGGCGACCGCCACGGGTTGTTGTCGCTGGTCTGGCGTGGTGAACACCCGGTCCACCGGTAGCAAGCCCTGTTCGATCGCGATCAGGACGCTCGCGTCTAGTAGCGTTCCCAAGGACTCCTCGGCACCTCGGCCCGGTTGAAGAACGCAATCCCCTCCTGCACCGCGCGAGCGTACTCCGGACCCGCCGACGGATGGGAGGTGGAACGGGCAAGTTCGACGAAGTCCGCACCCGTGAAGACCCGGTCCTCAACCGGACCGATCCGGGCGACCGGCTTTCCGCGCCGCTCCACCACGTAGACGGCACGGTCCTCTCGCACTCGTGCCAGAACCTCGCCGAGGTTCTTCGCGGCTTCGGTGGCGCTCACTACACGCGAGCGGTCGGATGATCCGGCTGGTTTCGACATGCCCTGGTGTTACGGATATTACGGATAATCCGCAACTCTATTCCGTGGCGGCGTACGGAAGAGTCGCGTCGCGCGCTGGCCAATTGCGCCGGATGTACCCGATCAGGATCGGCAGGGTGATCGCCACGAGGACGACCCCGAAGAGGATCCCCTCTCGCAACTCCTGGACTTCGGCGGCGACGTTCAGCGGCCCGACGTCTCCGGACAGGTAGTCCCACACGGTCGCGACCAGGTTGTTCGCGGCGTGGAACAGGATGGGGACGATCAGTGTGCGGGTCTTCAGGTAGAGAAGAGCCGCGATGAGGCCCACGAGTCCGATTCCGACCGGGTTGGCGTGCAGGACGCCAAAGGCGATCGAGGAAGCGATCAGCGCCGTGGGCAATCCCCAGCGCGATCCCCAGCGGTTGACCAGAATCCCGCGGAAGAACCCCTCCTCAAGGACCGGCGCGAGGACGACGGCGATCACCGCCATCGCCAGCCGGTAACCCGTGCTCCGGTCCGATTCGGGCCACAGCGCCTCGATGAGAAACTCGAGCACCCCGGGGGCGACGATCGAGAGCACATGGGCGAAGAGGAACCAGGACGAATACGAGAACCCGATCGTGACGGCCAGAAGGGCCGCGAGGCGGGTCCAGGAGAGCCAGTTGTATCCGCCGGGCAGGGAGCCCAGGAGTCTCCGGAGGGGGATGCCGGAACGGCGGCAGGCCCAGGCGATCCACGACGCGAGCGCACCGTAGATGGCGAGCCCGAAGATGACTTCGGACGTCTGTGGACCCCCGGCGCCCAGCGGGGTGAGAAGGGCGAAGACGTGGAAGGCTCCAACCAGGATCAGGGTGCCGACGATCATCCAGGGGATGACCGAGGTGGCCCGGAGCTTCTCGAAGGGATTGGAAGGGACGGCAGGCGGGCGGGCCGCAGCCTCCTCGTCTCCGTTCGGCCCTGCGGCGTCGGAAGCCGCAGGGCCCTGGTCGTGGTTCACCTGAATCCCGCGCTCTGCCTCAGCTAACCGGGCCGCGCCGCCGGGCCGCGCCGTAGTGGATCCCGTTGAAGAGCAGCGGGAAGGTCCCGTGAGGCTGCGAGCGGAAGGTGATCTTGGGACCGAAGAGGAAGAGTTTCCCCATCCCGATGTCGGCCTCGATCATGCTGGTGCCGCCTTCGAGGTGCTCCTGTCCCCAGGCCCAGCCGCTCACCAGGGGCTGCGCCGAGTCGTACCAGGCCAGGCGCCGCACGTTGGTAGCCCCGTTCTCGATCTGGTAGACCGGACTGTGGCTGTGCAGGACGTGCACGCGATTGCCGAGCCCGTGCGTTATGGGGCTGCCGTGCTCAACGCGAATATCGTGGATCGAACCCGGGGTGAAGTAGTCGTCGCGGCTGAGTCCGTTGCCCGCCTCGTCGACGAGGAAGCTGGTGAGCGGGAGGCCGAGCTCCTGCCCCAGCCGCGTGGAAGTCCCGATTGCGACGACCGCACCGCCGTTCTCTATGAACTCGCGAAGCGCCGGGGTGCTCGTCTCGGGCGTCAGGGAACCGACCCGGGCGCCGAGCGAGTCCGGCAGGCTGGCCAGGAACTCATCGGTGGGTCCCCCGAAGCGTCCGAATCCGCCACCGCCCATCGCGCCGTCCGGCAGGACGATCACGTCGAAGCGCTCTTTCAGGTTGCCCGCGTCGATGTCGGGCGGATAGATCACCTCGAAGTTGAACTCGAAGTCCTCCAGGACGTAGCGGGTCCAGCCCGACGGCATCGACCCGCCGTAGCGGTCCCAGAGTCCGACCCGCGCGTTGGTCAGCTCCATCGAGGACGCCGGGGCCGAGGCCACGCCGTGGAAGGAGATGCCCAGTTCGCTGCCCCATTCCTCCAGCTCGGACCGAGTGGCGTCGCCGGCCGGGATGAAGAAGGCACCCGGTGCGAACGATACGCCCGCCTCGTCGTACGTCCCTTCAACCCAGAACGCCTGACCGCCGCGTGCCAACACGCGATTGACCGCAGTGAAGGCCGCGTTGATGTGGTCGACCATGTACCCGGCAGGCGAGTCCGCGCCGGCAACGGTGCCGGGCGTGGGATCGGCCAGCCAGGCGATCTCCTCGAAGGGGCCGCTGAAGCCTTCGAGGACGCGGTCGAACTCCACGCCCATCTGGAGCGCAAGGGTCCAGCCGGCGTTGTCGTAGGGCGCGATCGGCGGCCCGCCCGGATACTGGAAGTCGTTCGGGTGGTTCTGAGGCTCGAACATGTCGATCACGTGCGGGCGGAAGGCCTGCGCCGTCGTGACCACGTAGGAGCCCGTGGAGTAGTCCTTGCCGGCGACAGTGAAGTCGTCCGTCGCCTGGTGTACGGTCACGCCGCCCTTGAGAAGCGCGTTGACGAAGCGCGTCGCAGTGGGGAAGTCACGCTGGTCGGCGGGGAGGATGTAGCCGCGCGGGTCGCGCCTGTCGGGATCGCGCAGGTGCGACTCGTAGTCGTCCATCGAACCGCGCGCGCCGACTTCCTCGGCGACCTGGTCGATCCACCTGGGCAGCACGGTCCACGAGTCGCGGCTGCCCCGCTCGATGGAGTTCATCCCCATGCGCCAGATGTTGAAGAGCAGGTGCTCGCGGTTGCGCGACGCGTAGTCGAGCACGGCGCGGTTGGCCGTCTGGGAGTAGTCGACCGACTGGCGGAAGTGCCACGCGCCGGGCGTGACGGGGAGCGGCAGGTCGCCGTGGGCGATCTGGCGATTCGGCAGGAAGGGGATCTCGATCGGGGTGGGGTGGCCGATGGTCTCCGTGAGCAGGCCGATCATGTTCTTGAAGTAGGGCGTGGTGCGCAGACCACCGTTCCACCAGGTGGAGTAGCTGGCGCCGCTCCGCATCGTAGTGCCGCCCTTGCCCTCGACGACGAAGCGGTTGTGCATCGCCGAGCCGACCTGGTCGAGGCTGGTGATGATGATGGGGTCGAGGTTGTGGTTCGGCGGGTCGCGGAAGGGCGGGGCGAACATGACCGTGCCTTGCGGGCCCGTCTGGTGGTGGTTGTAGACGATCTGCGGGAACCACTCGCGGTACATGACCCGGTTCATGTTCTCGCTCTCGGCGAGCGAGGCCATGTAGAAGTCGCGGTTGTTGTCGTGGCCGGCGTACTTGTTGTACAGGACCGGGACGCCCTGCGAGGAGCGCTCGAGCGGATCGTCGTGGCGCATGTACCAGTTGGCGACCAGTGCGTGGCCGTCCGGGTTGGCGTGCACCGCCAGCAGGATGACCTCGTCGAGGAAGCGCATGGTCTCGGCGTCGTCGCGGCTGACCATCTGCCACACCAGTTCCATGAGCTGCTGAATGCCGAGCACCTCGGTCGCGTGGAGACCGCCGTCGATCCAGATGACCGCCTTGCCTTCCGCGGCGAGTTCGCGGGCCTCTTCCTCGGTGACGCCTTCGGCCTGTGCGAGCCGCCGCGCGATCTCCTTGTACCGCTCCAGATTGGGCCGGTTGGCGGGCGAGGTGATCGTCGCCATCCACTGTTCGCGGCCCTCTTCGGAGAGGCCGATCGACTCCAGCGTCATGCGGTCCGACTGCTCCGCCAGCAGGTGCCAGTAGTCGGTCAGCCCCTCGTAGTTGATGAGCTGGTAGTCGGTGCCGATACGGTAGCCGAACTGCTCCTCGGGGCTGGTGAGCTGGGCGGCGGCCGGGGCGTGGGGCGCGGCCAGTGCGGCCAGCATTAGCAGCGCGGCACAGGCCGCGGCGAATCCGGATGCAGATGAGTTCTTGCGGCCCGCGATCATGGGTTCCTCGGTTCTCTGGGCGGTGCAGGGGTTGCTTCCGCGCCTACAGTAGCGCCGCAGGGCGGGACCGGGAAAGGGTGCGTGGGTCGCGCTTGTCTCCCGCTGTCGGCGATGCGGAGACCCGATATCCGGTCCCGGGATGCTTCATTCCTGCCCGAGCGCGTCCTCCAGCGCGTCGAAAGGCAGGACCGCACACCGAATCCGGCTCGGAAAACGGCGCACCCCCGCCATCGCACGCAGGTCGCCGAGCTCCTTCGGCAGCGGGGGGGCATCCGGAGCCAGCCCGTCGACAAAGGTCTGGCGCAGAACGGCGATCTCTGCGGCGCCCTTCCCCCTTGCCATCCTGGTCAGCATGGATGCCGCGGCCTGGGAGATGGCGCAGCCGCGGCCGTCGAAGGTGACTTTGGTGAGCAGGCCGTCCTCGATTCTTGCCCACATGACGACCGTGTCGCCGCAGAAGCGATTGTGCGCGCGGCCCGAGTTCGATGGTGCTTCGAGGGCGCCGCGGTTGCGGGGCCGCCGGAAGTGATCGCGTATCAGGGCCTGGTGGAGTTCGTCGGTGCCGCTCGCCGCCAATGTTGCGTCCCTTGCGTGGAGAAGTAGACTTCTGGGGCCATGGAAACGAACAGCACGAACACGAACGCAGATCCGGTCCTCGCGCAAGCGCTCGAGTGGCTGGGCGAAGGGCGGCGCGTCGCCCTGGCGACCGTGACCCGCACCTGGGGTTCGGCGCCGCGGCGGGCCGGGAGCCACATGGCGATCGCCGACACCGGCGATTTCTCCGGGTCGGTGTCGGGCGGGTGCATCGAAGGGGCAGTGATCCAGACCGCGCTCACCGTGATTGATTCGGGCGTTCCCCGCACCCTGGAGTTTGGCGTCACCAATGAAATGGCCTGGGAGGTCGGGTTGGCTTGCGGCGGCAAGGTCCACCTGTTCGTGGAGCCGGTTACCCCTGATCCACCCGCGAACCCGCTTTGAACGCGTTTCATCGGTGAGAAAGTCCCGGGCGGCGATACCGTATGAACGCTGACGTGCTGCGGGGGGTCGTGACCGCGCAGGTGGCGGGCCGCGATGTAGTGCTGGCGACGCGCCTGTCCGACGGGGCGCAGGAGTTGATCGCTGCGGGATCGCCGTCCCGCGCGCTGGGGCTTGATGGCGACGACGTCGCAGCCGCCCTCCGCACCGGAGACCCTCGTACCGTGGACACGCCGGACGGGGTCGTCTTCCTGCGTCCCTACATCCGGCCGCCGCGTCTGATCGTCGTGGGCGCGGTCCACATCGCGCAGGCCCTCGTGCCGATGGCGCAGATCGCCGGCTTCGAAGTCACCGTGCTGGACCCAAGGGAAGGATTCGCGACGGCGGACCGCTTCCCCGGCGCGGCGCTCGTAAAGGAGTGGCCCGATCGCGTCATGGAAACGCTGCGGCCCGACGCCCGCACGGGGGTGGTCGCCCTGACCCACGATCCCAAGATCGACGACCCCGCGCTGATTGCCGCCCTCCGGAGCGGCGCCTTCTACATCGGCGCGCTGGGGAGCCGAAAGACGCAAGGCGCGAGGCGGGAGCGCCTTGGTGCCCTTGGCTTCACGGCCGCCGATCTGGAACGGATCCACGGACCGGTGGGCCTGCCGATCGGCGCGCGCACCCCGGAGGAGATTGCCGTGGCGGTCCTTGCGCAGGTGATCGGGGCGTTGCGGCTGTAGGTGGGGGGGCCGCCCGGTCGTCATCTCTACATCGTCGTTTTCGTCACTCTAGGCGCCACCCCCATCCGCTGCACATTCGTCCCCAGCACCGATTCGGCCGCCGCGGCCCGTGCCAGGAGGGCGTGATCAGTGCCGGTACGACCGATGAGCTGCAGGCCCGCGGGCATACCGTGGGCGTCCAGCCCCACGGGAAGACTCACCGCGCACATGTCCAGCATGCTGACTGGTCCGGTCCCGGACAGAATGACGCGGTTGACGGCGCGATAGACGTCCAGATCCTCAAGCGAGGAGAGAGTCGGCGGGGTGATGGGGAGGGTGGGGGTCGCCAGGAGGTCGATGTGCTGCTCGTCGAGACGGGCGTGAAGACTCGCAGACAGGCGTCGGCGAAGGCGGAGGAGCCCGATGTACTCCACCGCGCTCACCTGGTGGGCTCGTTCCAGCCGTTTCCCCACCGTGGGGTCCAGGATGGCGGTCCAGCCGGGCAGGTGCCGTTCCAGCGACTCGGTGCGCTCCGGCGGTATGAGGAGGCCGCCCGCCATATAGCGCTCGCCCGCCTCTTGCAGTTCGGGGGCGTCGACTTCGGCGACGTGGACGCCGGCGGCCTCCAGTTCGGCTAGGGCACCCCGCAGGACGGCGGCGATGTCGGGCTGCGTTTCCTGCCAGAGCCCGCCCCTCGGGATTCCGATGCGGAGGCCGGTCAGCGGGTCGCCGTCGGGGTCGGCCGCGGTGTCTGGTGGATCGCCTCCCGGCGCGAGGGGGTCGATGGCCTGGAAGACGTATCGGGTGTCCGCCACGTTGCGGGTCAGGAAACCCACCGTGTCGAACGTCGTCGAGAGGGGAACGACGCCATCGGTCGGCCACCGGCCCGTTGTGTGGCGCATGCCCACTACTCCCGTGGCCGAGGCCGGGATCCTCACCGATCCTCCGGTATCGCTTCCCAGCGCAACCACGGCCGACCCTTCCCACAAACTCACACCGGCACCGGACGAGGAGCCTCCCGGCGCGCGGTGTTCCGACGGGTCCCAGGGGTTGATCGGCGTGCCCGTGTTCGGGTTCAGGCCGATGCCACCGAAGGCCAGCTCGACCGTGTGCGTCTTGCCGACAACGACCGCGCCGAGCCGGCGGAGCGAACGCACCAGGAATCCCTCGCGCTGCCAGCGTTCCGGCAATTCGCGCCTGGTGCCGGCGCGGATCGGGAGCCCCTCGACCCCGTACAGGTCCTTGACGGACACCGTGACGCCGGCCAGCGGGCCCGGATCCTCGCCGCATGCCACGGCCGCGTCCACGGCGTCGGCCTCGCGGCGCGCTCCCTCGGCGTCGAAGAAGATATAGGCACCGAGGTCGGAAGCCTCGTAGCTGCGAATCGCTTCCTCAACCAGTGATCGGGCGCTTGTGGCGCCGCTTCGCACGTCGGCGGCGATTCCTGCGATGGCAAGTCGCGTCATGTGAGTCTCGCTGTGGGGGTTGCCCTTTCGGCGTCACGAATCCGGCGCCCGGGACCGCAACCCGGGAGCCCCTGTGGCGCGATCGCGTACAATATGTGTCATGTCGACCCCGCGAATCCGAATCAGGCGGTGCAACGGCGCGGCCGTAGCCGCGGATTCCGCCTTCGTCCTCTACTGGATGGTTGCGGCCCGCCGCACCCGATGGAACTTCGCCCTCCAGCGCGCCTGCGAACACTGCGCCGCCCTGGGCCTGCCGCTCGTGGTCCTGGAGCCGTTGCGCGCCGGCTACCCCTGGGCCTGCGACCGCTTCCACCGCTTTGTGATCGACGGCATGGCCGACAACCGGACTCGCCTCCGCGGGCTTGACCGCGTCTTCTACTATCCGTACCTGGAACCGGCTCCCGGGGCGGGCAGGGGGCTGGTCGAGGCTCTTGCGGCGCACGCGGCCCTGGTGGTCACGGACGACTATCCGGCGTTCTTCATTCCCGCGATGCTGCGCGCGGCTGCGCCCCGGCTGCCCGTGCGGCTGGAGGCGGTCGACTCGAACGGCTTGCTGCCGATGGGCATTGCCGACCGCAGCTTTCCGACGGCATATGGGTTTCGGCGGTTCCTTCAGCGCAATCTCCCCGCGCATCTCCCGGACCGGCCGGCCCGTGACCCTCTTGCCGGCCTGGCTGACTCGGACTTGCCGCCCACGCACGCCAACCCCTTACCCCCCGCCATCCTCGGGCGCTGGCCGCTGGCCACACTCGACGATCCGTCCGCCGCCGTCGCCCGCCTCCCGATCGATCACTCCATCGGGGCCGTGGCACAGCGCGGCGGCCCGAATCAGGCGGCCGGCCGCCTCTCAACCTTCATCGACCGCCTGCTCCCCGGATACGCGACCGATCGCAACCAGCCCGAACTCGACGCCACCAGCCGCCTGTCGCCCTACCTTCACTTCGGCCACATCTCGGCGCATCAGGTCTTCGACCGAGTCGTCGCACACGAACGCTGGACTCCCGCCCGCCTCGCCGACAACGCCGCGGGCCGCCGCGCCGGGTGGTGGGGAATGAGCGAGAGCGCGGAAGCGTTCCTCGACCAGCTCGTGACGTGGCGCGAACTCGGATTCAACCGATGCGTCCACGTCACCGGCTACGATACCTTCGACGCGCTGCCCGCGTGGGCCCGTACCACGCTCGCCGAACACGCGTCCGACCCCCGTAACCCGACCTACGACCTGGACGACTTCGAGCAGGCCCGCACGCACGATCCACTGTGGAACGCGGCCCAGAACCAGCTTCGCCGCGAGGGCCGCATCCACAACTATCTGCGAATGTTGTGGGGCAAGAAGATTCTTGAGTGGAGTGAGAGCGGCCGCACCGCGCTCGGGACCATGATCCACCTGAACGACAAGTATGCACTGGACGGTAGAGATCCCAATTCCTACACGGGGATCCTCTGGGTGCTTGGTCTCCACGACCGCCCGTGGGGCCCGGAACGGCCTGTCTTCGGCAAGGTTCGCTACATGAGTTCGGCCAACACCGCCCGCAAGTACCGGGTGCGGCGATACATCGAGGAGTACTCGGCCCCTTGAGCGCGCCCACCGCACCCACCGGCGCTGCCACGCGGGAGTTCCCCAAACCGATCCTGGTGATCAGTGAGTGCCTCGAGTTCGAGCCCTGCCGCTACGACGGCGCCCGCATAAGGTTCGATCTCGTCAAGGCCGTCGCACCACATGTCGAGTACAGGCCCGTGTGCCCGGAAGTCCAAGTCGGACTGGGAGTTCCACGAGATGTGATACGTCTGGTCGCGTCGGGCGACCGCAACCTCCTGGTGCAGCCCGCGACTGGACGTGACCTTACCGGTGACATGGAGGGGTTCGCTGCCAGGCACTTGGACGGCCTCGGCGAGGTGGACGGATTCATCCTGAAGTCGCGGTCGCCTAGCTGCGGGCCGGGCCACGTCAAGGTTTTTGACCAGGCCGAGTCGCGGCACGTGATTCGGCGCGGCGCGGGCGTCTTCGCGGACGCCGTGCTCGAGCGCTACGGCGACCTCGCGGTCGAGGACGAAGGGCGTCTGCGCAACCACCGCATCCGCGAACACTTCCTGACCAAGCTGTTCGCGCTGGCGCGGCTGCGGGATGTGGCGCAAGGGGGACGGATGGCGCCGCTGGTCCGCTTCCACTCCGCCTACAAGTTCCTGCTCCTGGCCTACAGCGAGCGCGATCTGCGGCAGCTGGGGCGGATCGTTGCCAACCCGGGCAGGGAACGGTTCGAGGCCGTCTTCGCCGAGTACCGCAGCGGGTTCCTGCGCGCGCTCGGTGACACGCCCCGCTACACGTCGGTCATCAACGTTTTTCAGCACATCTCGGGCTTCTTCCGCAAGGGGCTCAGCGGAGGCGAGAGGGCGCACTTCGCCGAGTTGCTGGGCCGGTATCGCGAGGGGCAGCTGCCGGCGAGCGCGATCGCCTCGCTGCTGGAGTCGTGGGCGGTGCGCTTCGGGTCGACCTACATCCTGGACCAGGCGCTGTTTGCGCCGTTCCCCGAGGCGCTGGCGACCCCGGCGGATTCGGGGAAGGGACGGGCTGCGGGTCGTTTCGTGGCCAGGTAGCGGTCGAACGGGTGGGCGGCGCGCCGAGGGAGCTTCAGGGATCCGGAAGCAGTTCCAATGTGGTCGTCGTGGTCGATTTCATTGCCATCGCACCCATGTCGATGTCCAGGCTGGTTTGGCTCACCTGGCTCTGGTAGCGCCCCTCGGCAAGGTCCACGACCATCGTTCCGGTGATGGTTCCGGTTGCCGTCACCCCCATGCCCCCCATGTCCATTTCCATCTCGATGGGACCCTGAAACGAGATGGTCGCGAAAGTGCCCTCCAGGCTGACGAAGGTGTGCGTCATTTCCACTTCTGCAGCCACCGATCCGGCGGGCCCCATGGGGAGACTCATCGGTGCGCCCTGCGTCCATGAGTCCCCCGGGCTGATCACCTGGTCGGGAAGGACGAAGTAGCTCGCATCCTGCAAGAAGTCCTCCATGTTGAAACCTGGAACGTCCGGGAACCCCTCGGAATCCGTCACCCCAAGCTGCTCGCCGCGCGTACCGATTTCCGTGGTGAAGGCGCTCCCTGCGAGGTCCGGCAGCATGTCCATCCCGGGCATGGCCGTCGTCATCGTCGTGGAGTCGATCGTCGTCCGGTATCGAATCACCTCGCCTGCCACGTCAAGGACTGTTTGCGTCTGAAAAAAGCGCATTGTCATTAGAGGGCCGCTCGCCGGCACCATCGGGCTATCCACATCCGTTTGCATCGAAAAGACGTACCGGGATACCTGGCCCTTGGGCGGTACCATCCTCAGCAGCACCGGAGCCTCCGGGCTCTGGCCGGCCACCGTGGGCGCGGTCAGTAGAAAAAGAAATGCGGCGGTTGCGACCCCGTACCCCCTTGCGTTCATCGGTCCTCCAACAGTGTGATCATGTTCAGCGTCCCCGGGTCCAGGTCTCGAAGAACCCGTCGCCCCTCTCCTGAACTTGCGCGCCGAAGAGGCGCCCGGACAACACCAGCGTTCCGCGCATCTGGTAGAAGAGGGCTGGCGGTCCGTCCTGCGCGACCGGTCCGGTTGTGACCTGGGTGTGGCCAACCGTGACGCTCAACGCCAGCGAGTCCGGTCCGTTGTCGGCGTGAATCGCGATGGCGTCCGGTGTACGCTGGCCCGCAGGACCCGGCCACCGGGTGGTGAGCTCGCGGATCGTGAAGACACCCGCGAAACCGTGCTCGTCGGCCAGGTATAGGAACCGGCCGCCCTGTGTCGCGTTCGCGTCACCATCGGTCTCTCTCGCGACACCTCCGTAGAGCACGGAGTAGGGGCCCGCCCTCGCCTGCCCCCAATCCCAGGTCACCCTGGACCACGTGCCCCAGTTGTGATCGTGGTAGGTGCGCGCCCCGTCGAGTTGGTGGCAGCGCTCGCCCTCGCAAACGTGTCCCGTGCCCAGTCCGTCGAGCAGAGGGACGGTGTAGCCGGAGACGAAGTCGCTGCTGCCGATATCGACCGGCGGCAGATGGCGGCGCGTGCGCTCCGATACGGTGAGATCGACGGTGAGGGGGGCGAGTGCGGTCGAAGCCGCCGCGCCAGACTCCGGGGGCACCCGCGCCCGCAGCCGGTAGGAGCCATCCGCCTCGATCGTGACGCTGGACCGCCCGATCGCCAGGTCGGGGTGGCCTTCTTCGAAGGCGACGTCTTTCGAGCCGACCTCCACCGAGTACACCGTCGCCCTTCCCGTTTCCGGAACGACTCGCGTGGCCAGCACACGGCCGCCCCAGCGTCCGTCGGGAACGTCGCCTCCGACCATGTAGGTGAGGTAGAGCCATCCCGAATCGGGGATAATGACGTTGAAGTAGTGCCACTCCGCCCAGGTCGTGTCCTGCGCTGCCGCGCCGCGCGGAAGGTGCAGACCGTCGATGGACCGGTAGAACTCGCCCGCCGAGGGACTGCGCCAGATGCGGTCGGCGTCCAGATCGGCCCAGGCGCCGACGAGCAGGTCGGGGGCCGCGCCAAGGTCCGTCGCCGCATTCGGGAGCGTGGCACCGGCCGAGATCGGTACCAGCCCGGAGTCGGCTTCGAGGTAGAGGAGTTCGTCGTCGATCCAGGGGGCCGCCGCCGCGATCCGGTCGTCGAAACGGCTGCCCGCGAGCACTTCACGGTACAGGAGCGTGGCCTGCTCGACGGAGAAGTACATCGAGCTCGCGCCGCCGGTCCGGAGCGTCTCCAGATCGATGCCCTCCGGCAGCACGATCAGATCACCGCCGCCCAGCAGCTCCCGGTCGCGCGCCTGATCGACCATGGCCTGCCCGACCGAGAGCAGCACGATCGTAACCCCGACGCCGAGCGCGTAGCCGCCCAGCAGGAGCGCGCTGCGCCCGGATCGCTGCCGTACGGAGGCCCGGACAAGGCGCAGGATCACGGCAAGGCCCTCCCGTCCACGACCTCGATGCTCCTGTTTGCGCCGGCCGCGAGTTCGAGGTCGTGGGTCGCGACCACGAGCGTGGTCCCGTCCGCGTTCAGCGACTGGAAGAGAGCGAGCACCTGCCGCGAAGTGGCGCGGTCCAGTTCGCCGGTAGGTTCGTCGGCCAGCAGGAGCGCTGGTTCGTTGGCGAGGGCGCGGGCGATCGCGACGCGCTGGCATTGGCCGCCGGACAGTTCCCCGGGCCTGTGATGGAGCCTGTCGGCAAGAGCGACCCGTTCCAGCACGGCGGCGGCTCTGGCGCGCCTGAGCTTGCGGGGGACGCGCGCTGCGGCGAGGGGAAGCTCCACGTTCTCGAGCGCGGTGAGCATCGGGAGCAGGTGGAACCTCTGGAACACGAGGCCGACCTGCTCGAGACGGAGGGCGGCCCGCTGTTCCACCGACATCCGGGCGAGGTCGCGGCCCAGAAACACCACCTCGCCCGAGGTCGGGGTGTCGACTCCGCCCAGCAGGTGCAGCAGGGTGGACTTGCCGGAACCGCTGGGTCCCGTGACCGCGAGAAAGTCCTCACGTGGGACGTCGATGGAAACGCCGCGCAGGGCCCGCACACGGGACCGCCCCGCGCGGTAGTCGCGCGTCAGGTCGCGCGCGGAGACGACGATCTCGCTCACGGCGCCTCCTTGTGCAGGATGGATGCAACCTCGAGCCGGGTCGCATTGAGCGCCGGGATCAGTCCAGCGACCGTGCCGGACACCAGTAGCAGCGCGAAGGCGGTCACCAGGCTGTCGGCGCTGACCACGAAGAACCGCACCGCCACCGGAAGCCCCGGGAAGTCCGACAGGATGGACTCGAGGTACCCTGCCACCACCACCGAGAGCGCGACGCCGACGGCACCGCCGATCGAACAGAGCACCACGCTCTCGGCGGCAAGTCCCCCCACGATCCGTCGCCGCGAGAGTCCGATCGCCCGCAGCGCCGCGATCAACCCCAGTCGCTCGCTCACCGAAACGGCGGTAAGGGTGCCGACGAGAAGCGTGGCGACGACCAGGCTGACGCTCGCCAGGATCAGCGCCGTCTGCCGGAAATAGGAGAGGCGCCCGTCAAGGCGTTCCGAGATCCCCGCCAGCGTCACGATCTCCACGCGATCGACCCTGGCCAGGATCGCGGCGCGCACCGAATCGGGTTCGAACCCTTCGCCGATCCTGATCATCGCAAAGGACACCTGATCTTCCTGGGATGACAGCTCCTGGAGGTCGTCGAGGCGCATGACAACCTGCAGGTCGCCGCGGGAGGCGAAGGCGAACTCGCCGGTTCCGGAAACCTGGGCCGTGCTGCGGCGTCCCCATGCCCCGGTCGCGCCGGCGGGACGCAGTCGCACCACGTTCCCGGGCCCGACGCCCAGCGAGCCCCGGACGTCCGCGTCGGTCAATACCTCGCCGGGCCGGGGCATCTCTCCCTCCGTGAGCCGATACAGGCCCTGGTCTCCCGAGTCCATGCCGAGCGCGAGCGCCTCGACGGAGCGTCCCGCATCGTCCGCGGTCTCCAGGGTGACGGAGGCCGCAAGGACGGGTGCGACGCGCTCGACTCCGGCCACGCGCTCCACGCTGTCCCGCAGGGTGGCAAACCCGGGGACCGTCGCCTCGGTGTCGAAGGGGAGGGTGCCCTTCGGGGCGAGCCGCAGCTCATAGCCGCGTGATTCGAGCAGTTCACCGAAGCTCCGCGTAATCCCGCGGCCCAGCATGAGCATGTCGGCGAGCATGGCGGTCGTGACCGCGACGCCAGCCAGCGTCAGCAGGGTGCGGAGCGGGCGCGTACGGAACTCGCGGATGGAATTGAGTGCCAGCATGGAGTGCTAGCGCCCCATTTCGTCGAGCGGATCCGACGCCAGCAATCGGGTGGCCGCGAACACTCCGGCCGCCATGCCCAGCAGTACCGCCAGCGCGAGCGCCTCGGTCACGACCACGCCGGTCACCTGGGAGAACACCAGCGTCGTGTCGTAGTAGCGCTGGTAGTAGGCGTTGACCACCGCGTAGCTCGCGACCCCCACCCCGAGACCGGCGGCTCCGCCGAGTGTGGACAGCATTGCAGCCTCGGCCACCGTCCACCAGAACAACAGGCGGCGCGGGATCCCGGTGAGCCGCGCGGCAGCGATCGGCAGACGCCGCTCTTGAACCTTCAGGATCATGATGCAGCCGAGGAACACGCCGCCGGCGATCAGCGTGATCACGGCGATCGCCGTGTGGAAGCGGCTGACGACGCGGAACGTCGTGGATGAACGTTCGGCCACCTCGCTGACGGGCAGCACCTGGGCGCCGGGCAGCAGCGGCTCGAGGTCGGTCGCCAGCGCGGCGAGGTCGGTGCCGGGCCGCGTCCTCACCGTGAAGTAGTCGACCTCGTTCCGGCGATCCGTGAGCGTCTGCAGATGCGGCAGGTGAAACAGTACGCGCGGCCGCGTGGCGTTGAGCGTGGCGGGGTCGGGCGGCGGCTCGAAGATGCCTGCGACCACTGCGTTGCAGGGCTCGGCTTCGATCGCGGGGCGCACGACAACGGCCGAACCGACCGTCAGACCGGCGGCGGCGGCATAGGGGCGCTCAACCAGTACCTCGAGTCCGGCCGGGCAGTGCTGGGCATGCGCCCCGATGGGCACCCAGGGCAGGAGTGCTACCGAGGCTGCCGACAGGGCGACCGAGTGGCGACGCGGCAGAATCCGCGTCGGACCCCGGTACCCCACCCGCACGGCGACGCGGGCTCTCAGTGTGGGCGCGGGCGCACCGGCGAGCGGCCCACGCGTCGTCGGACCCGCCGAGGGATGTGTCGCGGCTACCTCGTTCCCGTGGCGGTCATCCCATCCGGGAAGATCTCGTTCCATCCCGCGAGGAAGCGCTCCATCTCGTCCTCGGTCCCAATCGACACCCTGAGATAGTCCAGCATCGGCGGGAAGTCGCGGCCCACGGCTACGTCGCGCTGGCGGAAAGCCGCCCTCACTTCGGATGCGCGCCGGCCGGTGTTGACCATGAAGAAGTTGGTCTCGGACGGAATCACCTCGAAGCCCTGGTTGCGGAGCTTGTCCGCCGTGGCGTCGCGAAGCGCGATGGTCGTGTCCCTCACCCAGGCCTCGGACTCGTTGTCCTCGAGCGCGGCCACACCGCCCCATTTGACGAGCGCGTTGATCGTGCCGGTCGTGTAGGTGCGCATCTGGGCGATCATCTCGGGCGGAGCGATCCCGTACCCGAGCCGCAGGCCCGCCATGCCGTAGATCTTGGAGAAGGTGCGTGTCACGAGGACCTTGCGGCCTTCCTTGATGTAGGGGACCGCGGTGGCGTAGCGCGAGTCCTGCACGAAGTGGTGGTAGGCCTCGTCGATCAGGACCGGGATGTCCTCGGGGATGTTGTCGAGAAGGTGCCGGATGTCCGAATCGGGGACGACCACGCCGGTCGGGTTGTTGGGGTTGCAGACGTAGACCATGCCGACATCGCGGTAGTTGCGCTTCGTGACCTGGATCAGGTCGTCGATGTCCTGGGTGTGGTCGGGAAGGAGCGGACGGGTGATCGCATCGGCATCGACGCCCGAGGCGGCCCGGTACACGGTGAGGAAGGTGGGCTCGACACCGACCACCTTTTCCTCGTGCCTCAGGAAGGCGAGCGCAGCGACCTTGAGCGTCTCTCCCGAGCCGGCGTGCATGATGATGTGGTTGGTGTCGACGCCGTGGTGCTCGGCAATCTTCTCAAGGACGTCGCCGTCGGGATAACCATACCGGTTCGAGTACTTCCAGGCGGCGTTCATGGACGCCATCATCTTCTCGGAAGGCCCGTACGGGTTCTCGTTCGACGCGAGCTTGGCGAGATCGTCGTAGGGGTCGAGCGGAACGAGGCCCTTCGGGGGAGGCGGCAGCGTGATGCCGAGAGCCGAGCGCGGCCGGAGGCCGAAAGCGCCGAGCGCCGCGACCGCACCGCCCATGAAATGTCGACGTGAAAACCTGGTGTTCATCCTGCCGTCTCCTTGCTGAACGGGATCCTGACCCCATGTCGATGCCGCCGATCCACGGTGGCGGCGTGCCTGACGCATCATAGGCGGACAGGGGGTGCGGCGCCAGTCGCCGGTCAGCCGAGCCGGGCCCGCCTCCCCGCCCCCCTCCCTCCGCGCCCGCTCAGGGTGTCCGCCAGTTGCGCGAGGCTGTCGAGATTGTGGACCGGCCGATGCTCGTCCACCTCCGGCAACAACGCCTTGATACCGGCGGCGCGAGGGGCGAAGGCCCGGTAGCGGAGCAGCGGGTTCAGCCAGATCAGGCTCCGGCACGACTTGCGCAGTCGGCGGGCCTGGGCGCGGATGCCGTCGCCGCCCTCGCGGTCCAGCCCGTCGGTGACGAGAAGCACGACCGCGCCCTGGGCCAGGAGCCGGCGGGACCAGTGCAGGTTGAACGCTTGCAGCGAGGCGCCGATGCGCGTGCCGCCGTACCAGTCCTGTACGGTGGTGCCGATGCGATCGAGTGCGCGATCGACGTCGCGGTCGCGGAGCAGGCGCGTGATGTTGGTGAGACGCGTGCCGAATACGAAGGTGTGGACCCGGTCGGCGGCGTTGGTGAGTGCGTGGAAGAAGTGGAGCAGGATGCGCGAATAGGATTCCATCGAGCCGGAGATATCGCATAGCGCGACGATGGTCGGGCGCCGGGTTCTGGTGGACTTGCGTTGGAGGGGCAGCGGGCAGCCGCCGGTGCGGATGCTGGTTCGGAGCGTGCGCCGCAGATCGATGAAGCGACCCCTCGGATCGGGCTCCTGACGCCGGGTGAGGACCGGGCGCAGATGGAGCTTCAGGGAACGGATGGCCTCTTTCGCCCGGATGACTTCGGCCGGCGTCATCTGCTCGAAGTCCTTGGTGCGGAGGACTTCGGTGGGCGACCATGCGAGGCGCAACGGGATCTCGTGCGGGGCCTCGCGGGAGTGGTCCGGTGCGGGCCTCGTCGCGGATTCGTCCTCGGCCGACAGGCGGGCGGGGGCGCGAGAGGGCGGCTTCTCGACCGGGATCTGCGAGCGCGACAGGAGGGCGGAGAGCGCCTCGTCCGCGCCGAAGGGGTCGCGCCAGAAGAGGCGGAAGGCGCTTTCGAAGATGTGACGGTGCTCGCGCTTCGATACGAGGGTGCCGTGGAGGGCCCAGAAGAACTGGCGTCGTGCCGTGACCTCCACCGCCGCCAGCGCACGTACCGCGGTGATCGTGTGGCCGGGTCCTACGGGCAGGCCGGCGGCGCGCAGGAGGCGCACGAAGTGCGCGACGTTTTCGGGGAGGCGGCCGGGGTGGATGGGTTTGGCGGACATCGTAAATCAATACGGCACTGTCGCGGCGAAGTCGATCCGCATCGATGGAACCTCGGGAACGGCGATCGCCCCTCCACTATCATACAGGGATGAGAATCGCGGTGGTGGGCGCGGGAATATCGGGGTTGGGAGCGGCCTGGCTACTGGCCCCGAAGCACGACGTGCGCATCTTCGAACGCGAGAACCGCATCGGTGGCCACACCCACACTCACCGCGTGGGCGGACCGCGGGGCCCGGTCGCCATCGACTCCGGTTTCATCGTTTACAACACCGAGACCTACCCACTCCTGACGACCCTGTTCGACGCGCTCGACATACTCTCGCAGCCGGTAAGCATGTCGTTTTCATTCGAATGCGAGCGCTGCCGTCTGGCGTACGGCGGGACCGGGGTGCGCGGGGTCTTCGCCGATCCGGCCAACGCGCTCCGGCCCGAATTCCTGAGGCTTCTGGCGATGATCGGGCGGTTCAACGTCGCGGGAAGGGATGGCGGCCTCCCGCGCCCTGGGTCAACCCTTCGCGATCTGGTCGCAGAGTCCGGGTCGGAGTTGCTGGGCCGTCACTACGCCTATCCGATGGCGTCGGCGCTCTGGTCGACGGGCATCCCGAGCGTTCAGGACTTTCCGGCTGCGACTTTCGTCGATTTCTTCCGCCGCCACAGGTTGTTCCGCCTCACAAACCGGCTGCAGTGGCGATCGATCCCCAGGGGAAGCGCGACCTACGTGGACGCCATGCTGGATCGCCTCGACGGAAGGGTGCACACCGGCATGCGCGTGCGATCGGTTACACGTGAGGCATCGACCTGTCGCTTGCACTATGCCGACGGGTCCAGCCAGGAGTTCGACCGGGTCGTTCTGGCGACCCATGCCGACGAGGCACTCGCCCTGCTCGATTCTCCCTCCGACGCCGAACGGGAGTTGCTGGGTGCGTGGGAGTACGCGACGAACGACACCTGGGTGCACTCCGACCCGGCGTTCCTGCCTTCTCGTCCGGCGGCACGCGGCTCCTGGAACTATCGTGTAGCGGATTGCCGCAACCCGTCTCCCGTCACGACGATGACCTACTACCTCAACCGCCTGCAGCGCCTCGACGCCGCGAAACCCTATCTGGTCACCCTGAATCCATCCCGCCGCCCCGCGCACGTGCACGACCGCGTCACATACACCCACCCGGTCTACAGCAAGCGCTCCGTGGCCACCCAGGCACCGATCTCGGCGCTCAACGGCCGGCGGGGCACCTATTTCTGCGGCGCGTACCTCGGCTTCGGCTTCCACGAGGACGGCTTCCGGTCGGCGATGGCGGTGGCCGGACTGCTCGGAGGCCGACCAGTATGAGCGCCCCACTCCGCTCCGGCCTGTACCGCGGCACCGTCCGGCACCGGCGCTTCAGCCCACGCCCGAACAGCTTTCGCTACGGGCTCTATCAGCTGCTCCTGGACCTCTCCGAACTGCCTGCCCTGGACCGTGCGATCGGGTTCTTCGGCTACAACCGGCCGGGGCTGGTCTCGTTCCACGACCGCGACCACATGGGGGGCTCCGGTGAGCCGGTCCGCGACAAGCTCGCTCGCTGGCTGCGAGGTCAGGGTAATGAGCTTGGGGACAGCCGGGTCATGTTGCTGACCAACCCGCGCGTGCTCGGGTACGTCTTCAACCCGGTGTCTTACTTCTTCTGCCTGGACGGTGCGGGCGGGCTGCGATTCACCGTCGCCGAGGTGTTCAATACGTTCGGCGAAGCGTATTGCTACCTGCTCGACGGGACGGAGGCCGCCGGTGGGCGCGCCGTTCGCTCCAGGGTGGACAAGCGGTTTCACGTCTCGCCGTTCATGCGCACGGAAGGGGTTCGTTACGAGTGGATCGTAACGCCACCGGGCGACCGCCTGACGATTCACATCGACGAGTTCGAGGCGGGCCGGAAGTACTTCGACGCCACGCTCAACCTGATCCGTCGTCCCCTCACCGCTGCGACGCTGGGGCGGGCGATGCTCAGGTATCCTCACCTGACCGCGCGCACGATCTTCCTCATCCACTGGCAGGCGACGAGGCTCTGGGCCAAACGCGTGCCCTTCTTCCGAAAGCCCGCGCCTCCCGACAATGGCCTGGACGGATGGCAGCCGGGGCGGTTGTGGAGACGATGAGCACCGGCGAGGCGGGAGCCCTTTACGCGGCGGAGACGGATTCGGGCCCGCCGGGCCCGGCCGGTCCACTGGAGAGACTGGCCCGCGCGGTCATCCTCGGCTCCCTGCGGAGGGTGAAGCAGGGGTCCCTCCGGATCCACACGGACGGGTCGCTTCATCGCTTCGAAGGCTCCGGGCCCGGCCCGGAGGCAACGATTACCGTCCACGACCCGGTCTTCTTCCGACGGATGCTGCTGGACGGCGAAATCGGTGCGGGGGAAGCGTACATCCGGGGGGAGTGGTCCGCGGACCCGCTCATGGACGTAGTCCGGCTGGGCATCCTCAACCGCCGCTTTCTCAGGCCGATGGTCCCACTGCTTTGGCCCGCGGCCGCGGCGGCGTGGTTAGCACACCGGGCCCGGTCGAACACGGTGCCGGGCTCCCGGCAGAACATCGCGGAGCACTACGACCTGGGGAACGACTTCTTCGCCCTGTTCCTCGACCCTTCGATGACCTATTCGTGCGCGTACTTCGCGGAGGAATTGTTCTCGGCGGACGCCGCCCGCATCGACATGCGCCTTCTGGAACGGGCGCAGCGCGCCAAGTACCGGCTTCTGGCCACCAGGGCGGGCATTCGCCCGGGGTCTCACGTGCTGGAGATCGGTTGCGGCTGGGGCGGATTCGCCGAGTTGGCCGCCTCGGAATTCGACTGTCGGGTCACCGGAGTGACGATTTCCGAGGAGCAGGCCGCCTACGCCCGACGGCGAATCGCGCGCGCCGGGCTGGAGGACAGAGTCTCGATCGAGCTCGTCGACTATCGCGAGATCGCCGGCGCGTACGACTCCATCGTGTCCATCGAGATGCTCGAGGCGGTCGGCCACCGGTTCCTACCCACCTATTTCCGCAAGTGTGACGAGGCGCTGAAGCCCGGCGGAAGGGCGGTCATTCAGGTCATCACGATCCCGGACAAGCGCTACCTGCGGTATCGGCTGCGGCCGGACTACATTCAGCGCTTCATCTTCCCCGGCGCGCATCTGCCGTCGCTGGGGGCCATGAAGCGGGCGCTGCAAGGAACGTCGCTATGCATCGCGGACCGGGAGGACCTCGCGCCGCACTACGGACCCACGCTGGCCGCCTGGCGCGAGCGGTTGCTGGAACAGAGGAACGCCCTCTTTGAATTGGGGTTCGACGAGGCGTTTCTGCGGCGGTGGGAGTTCTATTTCGCGTACTGCGAGGCTGCGTTCCGCACCGGGTACGTGGCCGACTGGCAACTTGTGCTGGAACGGGAAGGCGGGGGCTGACATGAACGCTGCGCTTGCAGTGGGGGTCGTGGCGGCGGTGATCGTTCCGGTGATGGTCGTGCTCTGGTACCGTCAGATGCGCACCCGCGAGGCCGACGCGGTGGACCTCGCGTGGACGGTGGGGCTGGGTGCGGCGGCGGTCTTGTACGCGGCAGCCGTGCCGGCCGGCGTGGGGTGGAGGCGCTGGATGGTTGCCGCGATGGCCGGGGTGTGGTCGGCCCGGTTGGCCTGGTACCTGGTGGGGCGGGTACGGAAGCCGGGAGAGGACGGCCGCTACCGGGATCTGCGCACGAAATGGGGTCAAGGCGCGCCGGCGAAGTTCTTCATCTTCTACCAGGCGCAGGCGGCGCTGGTGATCGTGTTGTCCATCCATTTTCTGCTCGCCATGAGGTCGCCGGACCAGTCGTTTCGGGCCCCGGATCTCGCCGGCCTGCTGATCTGGGTCGTGTCGCTGGCGGGCGAGTCGATCGCGGACCGCCAGCTGCATCGCTTTCGGAGCAAGCCCGGCAACGAGGGTCGCGTGTGCAGAACGGGCCTCTGGAGGTACTCGCGGCACCCCAACTACTTCTTCGAGTGGCTGCACTGGCTGTCGTACGTGCCGGTTGCGCTTGGCGCGGCCCCGCTCTGGGCCGTCCTCTTTGCGCCCGCGCTTCTTCTTGTGGCCATCCGCTTCGTCACCGGCATCCCGCCGATCGAGCGGCGTTCGGTCGAGCGGCGAGGCGATGAATACCGCCGCTACCAGCAAACCACGAGCGCCTTCATCCCCTGGTTCCCCCGAAAGGGCGAATGAGCGTAGCCGACGCGCTGGCAAGACCCGTCTTTGCGGCCGCGGAGTCCGGAATCGTGCCGGACTTCGCCGTTCGGGCAGGCATACGAGCCCTGCTGCGGGGACGCCTCCGTGCGCTGGCCAACGAGCCGCCCCTCGACGTGGCCACCCTTCGCACGGGACCCATTGCGCCCGCACCTCGGGAGGCCAACGAACAGCACTACGAGGTCCCGGCCGCGTTCTTCGAACTGGTCCTGGGTCCCTGGCGCAAGTATTCCTGCTGCCTGTGGCCCGACGGCACGCGCGGCCTCGCGCTCGCGGACGCAGAAGCGGCCATGCTGGCACTCACCTGTGCCCGGGCCAGACTGGCGAACGGCCAGGATGTCCTCGACCTGGGCTGCGGCTGGGGTGCGTTCACACTCTTCGCGGCCGAACGCTACCCCGGCAGCCGGATTGTCGCGGTGTCCCATTCCGCTTCCCAACGCCGCTACATCGAGGCACGCGCCCGGAGGCGCGGATTGCGAAACATCGAGGTCGTCACCGCGGACATCTCCGACCTCGATCTCGGGCGCGACCGCTTCGACCGTGTCGTCTCGGTCGAGATGTTCGAACACATGAACAACCATGACCTGCTCGTGAAACGAATCACGAACTGGATGCGCCCGCACGCGCGGCTGTTCGTCCACGTCTTCTGCCACCACGCCCGCGCATACCGGTTCTCCCGTCGGGGCGCCGGCGACTGGATGGCGCGGGAGTTCTTCACCGGCGGCCTCATGCCCAATCCGTCGCTCGTCCCCGCATTCCGCGGCACCCTGGTGCCCGAGGTCGACTGGTTCATCCCGGGCACACACTATGCCCGGACCGCCGAGGCCTGGCTGGCTAACCTGGACTCCGCGCGCCCGAAGGTGGCGGCAGTACTTGCCGACTCGTACAGTCCCGGGTCCGCCGGCCGCTGGGTGCAGCGCTGGCGACTCTTCTTCCTGGCGGTTGCAGAGACCTTTGCCTACCGCGACGGCCGGGAATGGGGCGTTTCGCACCACCGACTCAGAAAGCCTGCGCGATGATCGAAACAGCGGCCCGCGAACAGATCAATTCGGATTCGCTTGCACATTCGGACCGGATCGACTTCCTGCGCAGCTACGCGTTCGTGGGCGTGCACATCCTGGCTGTGGCGACTCTGCTCACCGGCGTCAGCACGCCTGCGCTGGTCGCGCTCCTGGTCACCTTCTGGGTGCGCCTCTTCGGCATCACGGGCGGCTATCACCGCTACTTCTCCCACCGGTCGTTCAAGACCAGCCGCCTTTTCCAGTTCGGCCTTGCGTGGCTGGGCGCAAGCGCGGGCCAGAACGGTCCGCTCTGGTGGGTGTCGCACCATCGGCATCATCATCGGCATGCCGACACAGGCGACGATATCCATCCCCCGGGACTCCGGGGCTTCTGGTGGGCACACGCCGGCTGGATCATGTCACGCCGCTACGACGGGTACGACAAGTCGCTGGTCAGGGATCTCCGGCGGTATCCCGAACTGCGGCTCCTCGACCAGTTGCACATGCTGGCGCCGCTCAGTCTGGGCATCGTCCTCTTCGGAATCGGATGGTGGCTCGAGGTGTCGTTTCCCGGACTTGGCGCCACGCGCTGGCAGATGCTGGGCTGGGGCCTGTTCGTCAGCACCATGCTGCTCTACCACGTGACCTTCCTGGTCAACTCGGTGGCACACATGTCGGGACGCCGGCGCTACGCCACCGGGGACCATTCGCGCAACAACTGGTGGGTGGCACTGCTTACCCTCGGCGAAGGATGGCACAACAACCACCATCGCTATCCTTCCTCGGAACGCCAGGGGTTCTACTGGTGGGAGCTGGACGTCACGCACTACGCCCTCAAGGGGCTGGAGAAGCTGGGGCTGGTGTGGGACCTGCGGGTGCCGCCGCCGACGGCCTACCGGGAACAGACGGAGGCGCCGTAGCGCTGCGGGACACAATGGGCCGAATGTGCCTCCCCGTCCCGCCGTGTCTGACGGACCGTAGCGAGTGCCCACGCCGGATCTGCTCTCCGGGGCTGCCCAAAACTGCTGTTTGCACTGCCCGCGATCCCGGCCTAAGGTGGTCTCTGCACTCGCTCTCCTCCCCCCTGCGACAGGAGCCCCGCCATGAAGCCGGCCGCCCTTCACCGCCCTGGCCGCCACCTGGCGCTCACCGTCTGTGCCGCCATCCCGATCCTCATCGCAGGCTGTCAGGCGTGGGGACAAACCACGGAGCTGCGACCGGGCAGCACCGTTGCGGGCGCTCTCTCCACCGGACAAACGGTCCGCTACACGATCGACGCCGGCGAGAACGAGTTCTTCCTGGGCGAAGTGGACCAGATCTCGGTTGACGTGGACATTCGCATTCTCGACCCGGCCGGGGAGCGGATCGGGCAGTTCGGAGGGCTCGGCCGCGGCCCCGAGCGCTTCAGCACCCGCACCGGAGGCGGTGGCACGCACACCGTCGAACTGGTGGCCGCGGGGGACGACGAGGACGGCGCCGGCAGCTACGAGATCACCCTGCTGCGCCACGAACCCGTCGCCACCGACCCGAAGGCACTCGCCGACCAGATGATGGCGCGCTTCGACGGCCCGGAGTCGCCGGGCGCCGCGGTCCGGGTCTGGCGGGACGGCGAGACCATGTACTCGCAGACCTACGGCACGGCCAACCTCACCTACGGGATCCCCTTCGAGCCCGACACGCGCACCAACATCGGCTCGACCTCGAAGCAGTTCACCGCCTTCGCCATCATGCTCCAGGCGGAACGCGGGCTGCTTTCTCTCGACGACGACATTCGCACCCACGTCCCCGAGCTCCCCGAATTCGACGGCACCATCCTGGTCCGCCACCTCGTCACGCACACCTCCGGCCTGCGCGAGTTCCTCAACCTGTTGCGCATGACCGGCCGGCGTCTCGACCGCGGCGACTGGATCGACCGGTCGGAGCTCATCGACATCGTGCAGCGGCAGCCGGCGCTTCAGAACGCCCCCGGCGCGGAGTGGAACTACAACAACACGGCCTTCGGGCTCGCGGCGACCATCGTGGAGCGCACCTCGGGGCAGGACTTCCACGTCTTCATGGAGGAGAACGTCTTCGGGCCGCTGGGCATGACCGGCTCGATGGTGCGTCCGTCGCCGCGCCACATGGTCCCCAACAGGTCCGAGGGCTACACGCCCACCGGGGACGGGTACCGCCAGATCGGCGACCTGGGCGGTGCGGTCGGGGCCGGGGCGGTCTACAGCACGATCGGGGATCTGCAGACCTGGATCGAGAACTACGCCGACCCCCGCGTCGGCACCCGCCAGAGCATCGACGAGATGATGACCTCGTTCGTGCTCACCGACGGCGAGGAAACCGGCTACGGCTACGGCCTCTTCATCGACGAGCAGGGGGGACTGCAGCGTGTTCACCACGGCGGCGCGGATGTCGCGCACCGCTCGATGCTCGTCTACTACCCGGAGATCAACGCGGGCATCACCACCCAGAGCAACCACGCGCAGTTCGACAGCGACACGGCCTTCGAGCTGGCCGAGGCGTTCTTCGCGGATGCGATGGAGTTGGAGGAGGAGGGCGACGAAGCCGCAGCCGCCGACGACTTCGACCCGGCAGACTACGACCCCGAGGAGTTCGACGAATTCGCCGGCCGCTACGCGCTGGACTCTTCGCCCGCGATCGTCTTCACCTTCACGCGCGACGGCAACACCATCTACGGACAGCCGCCGGGGCAGGATCGGCTCGAAATGGTGCCCGTGTCCGACTCGACGTTCCGCATACCTGGGACCGGGGCTTCGGTCACGTTCGTGCGCGGAGAGGACGGAGCAGTCGAAGCCGCAGTGCTGCACGGAGGTGGTGGCGATCAGCGCACGACCCGTCTGCCCGACGACGCCGAGGCCTGGGAGCCGGGGGCAGAGGATCTGGCCGACTTCGCGGGCCGGTTCTTTAGCGACGAAATCGAGACCTTCTACACGTTCACGGTCGAGGACGGCGAGCTGGTCATGCATCAGCGCCGGCTGGACAGGGCCACGCTGACACACGGCGAGAAGGACAACTTCTCCGGCGGCGGCCTGTCGTTCGCCTTTGAGCGCGACCGCAACGGCCAGGTGATCGGCTTCTACCTGTCGAACGGGCGGACCAGGGATGTGAGGTTCGGGCGGGTGCGGTGAGGGGTTGTGTCCGGTCATCCGCGCTCAATCGGCGCGATGTCGGGAAGACCTGCGGAACTTCGTGGCATATCGCATCCGGAAGTGATGCCGCTGGGCGTTTGCCGTGCCCGTGATCACGACCTAAGGTGGCTTTACGTGCTCCCCTCCCCCTCTGCGACAGGAGCCCTGCAATGAAGCCGGTTGCCCTCCGCCGCCCTGGCCGCCACGTGCCATTCACCCTCTGTGCCGCAATCACGACCCTTCTCGCAGGCTGCCAGGCGTGGGGACAGACCACGGAACTGCAACCGGGCAGCACCGTTGCGGGCGCTCTCTCCCCCGGACAAACGGTCAGCTACACGATCGACGCCGACGAGAACGATTTCGTCCTTGGCGAAGTGGACCAGATCTCGGTCGACGTGGACATTCGCATTCTGGACCCGGGCGGGGAGCAGGTCGGGCAGTTCGGAGGGCTCGGCCAGGGGATCGAGCGCTTCGCCGGGCGCACATCGAGCGCCGGTACGCACACGGTCGAGCTGTCGGTCGCCGGGGACGACGCGGGCGCGGGCGGCGGTTATGAGATCACGCTGCTGCGCCACGAGCCGGTGGCCACCGACCCCGAGCAGCTCGTCGACCAGGTGATGGCGCGCTTCGACGGCGATCACACGCCCGGGGCGGCCGTCCAGGTGTGGCGGGACGGGAGCACACTGTTCTCAAGGGCCTACGGGATGGCCGACCTGACCCACGGGATTCCGTTCACGCCCGAGACCAGCACCAACATCGGCTCGACCTCGAAGCAGTTCACGGCCTTCGCCATCATGCTGCAGCAGGAACGCGGGCTGCTCGACCTGGACGACGACATCCTCTCCCACCTTCCCGAACTGCCTGCGTTCGCCGAGACGATCCAGGTCCGGCACCTCCTCACGCACACTTCCGGCCTGCGCGAGTTCCTGAACCTGATGCGCATGACCGGCCGCCTTCTCAACCAGGGCGACTGGATCGACCGCTCCGAGATCGTCGACATCGTGCAGCGCCAGCCGGCCCTCCAGAACGATCCCGGGGCGGAGTACAACTACAACAACAGGCGTTCGGGCTTGCTGCGACAATCGTCGAGCGCACGTCCGGCCAGGATTTCCACGTCTTCATGGAGGAGAACGTGTTCGGCCCGCTGGGGATGACCGCCAGCATGGTGCGGCCCTCGCCGCGCGCCATCGTCCCCGACAGGTCCGAAGGGTACACGCCGTCGCCCAGCGGCTACCGGCAGATCGGCGATTTCGGGGCCGCGGTCGGGGCGGGTGCGGTATACGCTTCGGCCGTCGACCTCCAGACCTGGGTGGAGAACTACGCCGAGCCGCAGGTCGGCACACGCGCGAGCATCGACGAGATGATGACTTCGTTTGTGCTCAACAACGGCGAGGAGACCGGCTACGGGTACGGCCTCAGCGTCAGCGAGCAGGGTGGACTGAAGCGGGTCAGCCACGGAGGCTCCGATGTCGCGCACCGCTCGATGCTCGCCTACTACCCCGAGATCGACGCGGGCGTCACGGTGCAGAGCAACCACGCGCAGTTCAACAGCTCGGTGGCCTTCGAACTGGCCGCGGCCTTCTTCAAGGATGCGATGGAAGAGGAGGAGGAGGGCGACGCTGCCGGCGGCGGCGACCCGGCAGACGAGGAAGCGGCCACCGAACCGTGGCAGCCGACGGAGGATGACCTCGCGGCGTTCGCGGGCCGCTTCTTCAGCGAGGAGATCGAGACCTTCTACACGTTCACGGTCGACGACGGCAGGCTTGTCAGGTACCAGCGGAGGCTCGGCAATGCGGCGCTGACGCCCGGCGACGAGGAGGACAACTTCGCCGGCGGCGGCACGTCGTTCGCCTTCGAGCGTGACCGGAACGGCGAGGTGATCGGGTTCTACCTGTCGAGCGGGCGGACGCGGGACGTGAGGTTCGGTCGGGTGCGGTGAGGGTCAGGGCTTCAGCTGTCTGCCGAAACATGTCGTCTCGCGGCGGTCACAATCGCCGACGCGCCAGCGATGGCGTTCGCTGCTTGTCGCGCTCCGAAACCCGCCGACGGGGTCCAGGCCTCCAGGCCGTTGGGATACCGGGTGGGGGTGTAGTTGAGGTCGAGTTCGCGGGCGTCATCCAGTAGGTCGTCGAGTTCGGGAATGCGTGGGTCCAAGCGCTCGATCAGGTTTCGGACGCTATGGCCCAGCACCGCCCTGGCGCCGCGTGCGTAGTGGACCGCCTTCACGGCTTTCTCGGCCGCCTGCTTGGACGAGAAGCACGCATGAGAAAAGAACCCCCCTTCCTCGGCGTGACGTGCGTGACGCAGGTCGTCTACCGCGGCATCGAGCCAGCGCCGCGCCTGGGCCCCCTTTGTCATCGATCGCTTCGCAGGATGTCGATGCCTTCACGGCGCAAGAGGTCGAACACCCCGAAGCCGTCGGCTTGGCCCGCGGCGAATTCACCGGGGGTATAGACGAGGAGATCGACCACCATGGGCAAGGCCTGGTCAAGCTCCCTGGTCAGGGCTGCCGCACGCTCCAGGGGTGGAAGATCCGTTTCCATAACGACGGCGAGATCGAGGTCCGAAAACCCGTCGGCCTCACCGCGGGCCCAGGACCCGAAGACCAGGCCGCGCTTCACTCCGGCTTTGCGGAGCACCGTTGTCGTTCGCCGACGCATCTCCTCGAAGGTGCAGGGCGCGGGAGCCGAGATTACGGTGACTTACGACATTCGTCGCCTCTATTCGGGTCAGGCTGTGCGGCGGAGTGGGTCCGGCAACTCCTCCGGGGTGCTACTTGAAAAGCCTGAGAAAACGCTAGCCTTCGAAAGCTGCAATATCCAGCGTAGTTGCGGCAGGCCCCCTTACGCCCCCGCCCCCATCACTTCCTCCACCCCACCGTCCTCCATCTGCGCAAGGTCGTCCTGGTACTTGAGCAGCACGCCGAGGGTACGGTGCACCGTGTCGCGGTCCAGCGCGTGGCGGTCGAGCGCCATCAGCGCCCGCGTCCAGTCGAGCGTTTCCGCCACGCCGGGCCGCTTGAACAACTCCAGTTCCCGCACCTTCTGCACGAACGCAACCACCTGCGCGCCGAGTTGCTCGGGCGCGTCCGGCAGGCGTGAGGCCAGGATCTCCAGCTCGCGTGCCGCAGTCGGGTAGTCGATCCAGTGATAGATGCAGCGGCGCTTGAGTGCGTCGTGGATCTCGCGGGTCCGATTCGACGTGATGACGACCCGGGGCGCTTCGGCTGCGGTCACTGTGCCGAGCTCCGGGATCGTGATCTGGAAGTCCGAGAGGACCTCCAGCAGGTAGGCTTCGAAGGGCTCGTCGGTGCGGTCGAGTTCGTCGATAAGCAATACCGGGGCGACGCCGTCGGCGGGGTCGAGGGCGGAGAGCAGGGGGCGACGGATGAGGAAGTCGTCGGAGAAGACGTCACGGGCGAGGTTGGCCGATTGCCCGTCATCGGCGGCGTCGTCCCCCTCGGCCGCCCGGATGTGGATCATCTGCTTCGCGTAGTTCCACTCGTAGGCCGCTGACGCCAGATCCAACCCCTCGTAGCACTGGAGCCGGATGAGCGGACGGCGCAGTCCTGCCGCCAGCGTCTTCGCGACCTCGGTCTTGCCGACTCCGGCCTCACCCTCGAGCAGGAGCGGACGCCCCAGCCGGAGCGCCAGGAACAGGGCGGTGCCCAGGCCCACGTCGGCCACATAGCCCTGGTCGCGGAGCATCGCGACCACGCCGTCGACGCCGGCGGGCCGCGGCCTGGGGGACTGCGGGCGAGCCGTCACGCTGCCGAGTGCCCGCAGCCCGTTGGGTCGTTGCCGGGGCCCGCTATCCGCAGGCCTCCACGGCGCGCTTCGCCATCACGGTGACCAAGTGCGCCCGGTAGTCGGCGCCGGCCGCCGTGTCCGACAGCATCCCGTCGGACGACACCGCGATCCCGGCGACCGCCCCGCCACTGAACGACGCCCCCAGCGCGGCCTCCATCTCCGCCACCCGGAACACGCCGTCACCCGACGCGCCCGTCACGGCGACCCGCACCCCGGCCGCGCCGTCGGCGACCATCACGCCCGCCACCGCGTACTTGGACGCGGGGTTGGCGAACTTCGCGTAGGCCGCGCGCGCCGGCACCGGGAACCGCACCGCCGTGATCACCTCGTCGTCGGCCAGCGCGGTCGCGAACATGCCCTGGAAAAAGTCGTCGGCGTGGATCTCGCGCCGGTCGGTCACGATCGTCGCGCCCAGCGCCACGCAAGCCGCCGGGTAGTCCGCGGCGGGGTCGTTGTGCGCGACCGACCCTCCGATCGTTCCCGCGTTCCTGACCTGCGCGTCGCCGATCCCGTCGGCCATCGCCGCCAGCGCGGGAATCCTCGCCCGCACGACCGCCGACCCGGCCACCTGCGCGTGGCTGCACATCGCCCCGACCGTAACCGAGTCGCCGCCGTCGGCGATGTCCCCCAGCCCCGGCACCCCCGACAGCGACACCAGGTCGGTCGGCGCGGCAAGGTTCAGCTTCATGACCGGCAGCAGGCTGTGCCCGCCCGCGATCAGCTTCGCGCCCTCGCCGCCGCGCAGGGCGGCGAGCGCCTCGTCCAGCGATGTCGGTGCGTGGTATGTGAAATCGTTCACGAGTCTCGTCTCCCGTTGGTCTCTAGCCCTGGGCCTGCTGAATCGCCTGCCACACCCTCTGCGAGGTGGCGGGCATCGTCATGTCGTCCACGCCGAGCGGGCGCAGCGCGTCGATCACCGCGTTGATCACCGCCGGTGGTATCCCGATCGATCCCACTTCGCCGACCCCCTTCACCCCGAGCGGGTTGTGCGTGCAGAGCGTCGTGTTGTGGTTGATGCTGAACGACGGCAGGTCCGCCGCGCGCGGCATCGTGTAGTCCAGGTACGACCCCGTCGCAAGCTGCCCGTCGTCCTGGTAGATGCAGTCCTCAAGCAGCGCCTGGCCGATCCCGTGCGCCAGGCCGCCGTGCAGCTGGCCGGCGACGATCATCGGGTTGATGACGCGTCCGACATCGTCCGCGCCGGTCACCGCCACCAGGTCCACCTCGCCCGTCTCCGGGTCCACCTCCACCTCGGCCACGTGCGTGCCCGCCGGGAAGGTGAAGTTGAGCGGATCGTAGAAGGCGGTCTCCTCCAGCCCCGGCTCCAGCCCCTCCGGGTAGTTGTGCGGCACGTAGGCCGTCAGCGCGACCTCGCCCAGCGACTTGGACCGGTCCGTCCCGGCCACCGTGAAGGATCCGTTCTCGAACTCGATGTCCTCGGCCGACGCCTCCAGCAGGTGCGCGGCGATCTTCTTGCCCTTCTCGATCACCTTCTCGACCGCCAGGTAGATCGCGGTCCCGCCCACCGCCAGCGAGCGCGAACCGTATGTCCCCATCCCGAACGGGATCTTGGCCGAGTCGCCGTGCACCACGTCCACCGCCTCGAAGTCGACCCCGAGCATGTCGGAGACGATCTGCGCGAACGTGGTCTCGTGGCCCTGTCCATGGCTGTGTGAGCCTGTGAACACCGACACCGAGCCCGTGGGATGCACCCGGACGCTGCCCGATTCGTAAAGCCCGGCCCGCGCGCCCAGCGACCCCACGACCGCCGAAGGCGCGATCCCGCACGCCTCGATGAAGGTCGAAATCCCGATCCCGCGGAGCTTGCCCTTCGCCGCCGACTCCGCCCGCCTCGCCTCGAAGCCCGCCCAGTCAGACGCGTCCAGCGCCAGATCGAGCGTGGCGTCGTAGTCGCCCTGGTCGTACTAAGCGCGACCGGCGTCTGGTACGGGAACTCGCGGATGAAGTTCTGGCGGCGGATCTCCACGCGGTCCATGCCCAGTTCCACGGCCGCCTTGTCGACCAGCCGCTCGAGCAGGTAGGTCGCTTCGGGCCGCCCGGCACCGCGCAGCGCGTCGACCGGCACCGTGTTGGTGAAGAACGACTTGACCTCGCAGTAGACCGCCGGCGTCGTGTACGGCCCCGCGAAGAGGATCCCGTACAGGTAGGTCGGCACGCAGGTGGCGAACGTCGACAGATACGCGCCCAGGTTCGCCTTCGTCGAGACGTGCAGCCCCAGGAACTTGCCGTCCGCGTCCAGCGCCAGGCGCGCCGTGCTGATATGGTCGCGCCCGTGCGTGTCCGACTTGAAGGCGTCGATGCGCTCGCACGTCCACTTGACCGGCCGGCCGAGCTGCCCGGCGGTCCACGTCAGGATCGCCTCTTCCGCGTAGTGCGGGATCTTCGAGCCGAACCCGCCGCCCACGTCGGGCGCCACGATCCGCAGCTTGTGCTCGGGCAGTCCCAGCACGAACGCGCCCAGGAGCAGCCGGATCAGGTGGGGGTTCTGACTTGTTGTATAGAGGGTGTAGTCCCCGGTCGCGGGGTCGAAGTTCGCAATGGCGGCACGCGGCTCGATCGCGTTGGGAACGAGCCGGTTGTTGACCACGTCGATCGAGACCACATGCGTGGCTTCGTCAAACGCCGCGTCGGTGGCCGCCCGGTCCCCGACTTCCCAGTCGTAGCACACGTTGTCGGGCGCCTCGTCGAAGACCTGGGCCGCCCCCTCGGCCTCCGCCGCCTCGATCGATGCCACCGCCGGAAGCTCCTGGTAGTCCACGTCGATCAGGTTGGCCGCTTCCTTGGCCTGATCCCTCGTCTCGGCGACGACGATCGCCACGCAGTCACCCACGTAGCGCACCTTGCCCAGCGCCAGCGCCGGGTGCCCCGGCTCGACCATCGGCGAGCCGTCCTTGTTGTGGATCAGCCACCCGGTCGGGATACCGCCCACGCCCTCCATGTCCTTGCCCGTGAAGATTGCGTGCACACCGGGCGCCGCCGCGGCCGCGCCGGTGTCGATCCCGCCGATGTTGGCGTGCGCGACCGGCGAGCGGAGGATGTACCCGTACAGCTGTCCGGGCAGGTTGATGTCGTCGGTGTAGCGGCCGCGTCCGGTGAGGAAGCGCGTGTCCTCCTTGCGCTTGACGGAAGCCCCGATTCCGGTGCCGTTCGCACTCATGACCCACCTCCCATGGCACGCGCGCCCGCCTGGACGGCCTTGACGATGTTGTGGTAGCCGGTGCAGCGGCAGAGGTTGCCCTCCAGCCACTCACGGACCTCGTGTTCGCTGGGGTCGGCGTTCTGGTTGGCCAGATCCACCGCGCTCATCACCATTCCCGGCGTGCAGAAGCCGCACTGGAGCCCGTGGTGCTCGCGGAAGGCCTCCTGCATGGGGTGCAGGTCGGCGCCGTTCGCCAGCCCCTCGATGGTGGTCACGTCCGCACCGTCGGCCTGCACCGCCAGACACGTACAGCTCTTGACGGACGAGCCGTTGACGTGGACGACGCACGCGCCGCACTGGCTCGTGTCGCATCCGACGTGGGTTCCGGTGAGACCGAGATGTTCGCGCAGGAAATCGACGAGAAGCGTTCGGCTCTCGACGGTTCCCGACCGCTCCATCCCGTTCACGGTCATTGTGACGCTTGGCATGGCACCTCCGGGGGGCGTGGGGTTGGCGTGTTGCGTGTCAGCGGTGGGCCTGGCTCGTATCGAAGGGGCTGGCGCCGCTGACCGGGAGGACAGAATGGGGGGCGGGGGGCGGGGACGCAAGCGGGCTGGGTGGCCGTTGCTCCGTATCCGGAGTGTCGGTGCACGCCGCGTGCAGAAGGCGCGGTTCGTGGTTGAATAGAGTCTCGAATTGAGAGGCATACTGCCTTCGGACGCGGCGCTTGAGATCGTTGCCCGGGCACGGTCGAGCGCCACGTCTCCTGGATCGCCCGCCGCGGCCCGGCGCGGTGCTGACTCCTCGGGCGGCCGACACCTGCATCCTACCGCCTTGATCAGGCTGGTGCAGCAGCGCGATTCACGCGGTAACCAGCGCGCGGGCCCACCGTCCTATTCGTCGGCCGCGTCCAGGAAGCGCAGGCGCAGACCCTCGAAGCGCGCGAAGTCGCGGTCGTTCGTAAGCAGAGCGGAAACACCGTGTTCCCTGCAGAGAGCGGCGATCTGCGCGTCGAACGCCAGGTTGCCGCGTGCGTCCGCTTCCCGGGCCACCGTCGTCAACAGCTCGAAAAACCCGGATTCCGGCCGCAGAATGCGACATCCCGGCGCGGCGACTACCCGCTCGAGGAACTGGATGGCTTCTTCGAGCGTCGAGGGCGGGTTGAAGACGCGGCGGTGCGTCACCACACGGATGAACTCGCCCGCACAGAAGACCGGCAGACCCCAGAGTCCCCTCCCCGCGGCCAGCTCCACCAGCTGCCGGGTCGCCGTCTGGTGCAGGGCGGTCTCGGCCCGGTGGGCGTAGACCAGCACGTTGGTGTCCACGGCGATCATGCGCGGTCCAGCACGTCGTAGAGCGCGTCCCGATCCGAGATGTCCACGTTCGGAGGCGCGTGGCCGCACACGACGTTCAGTTCCAGCTTGAACGCCTGGTCGGTCTCGGGGTCGGTCAGACTGGCCCGCAGCGCGTCTTCCACGAACCGGGTGAGCGTGATGCCGTCCCGCGCGGCCCGCATCTTGGCGCGCCGCAGAATGTGGTCGTTCAGGTTTAGCGTGGTTTTCATGGGCTCTCGTTCGTATCGGTCCAGGATGGATATGGAGTGACCATACCATGACTACCATATATATGGCAGAACTGTCAATGCCGTCGGCGAGACAGCGCGCCCTTGCGCCCCCGGTTGCCGATACCAGCTTCCAGTGATCGTCCCAATGCCGTATTCCCCAGCTGCCCGGAGTCACCCCCGATGCGCACCACGCCGGCCTCACTGACCACCGCCCCGCTACGCCCGGGCGCCATCGCGCTCACGGCCCTCGCCCTCATCCTCACCGCATTCGCACCCACCCCCACCCATGCCCAGGGCACGCGCTTCCTGCGCCAGCCCGACGTGAGTGCCACGCACATCGTCTTCACCCACGCCAATGACCTGTGGAAGGTCGCGCGGGACGGGGGCAACGCGATCCGCCTCACCAGCTCGGAAGGCGCCGAAACCGATGCAGCCTTCAGCCCGGACGGGCGCTGGATCGCGTTTTCCGGCCAGTACGGCGGCAACACCGACGTCTACCTGATGCCGGCCGACGGCGGGCAGCCCGAGCGGCTCACCTGGCACCCCGCCCAGGACATCGTGCAGGGGTGGACGCCCGACGGCGACATCCTCTTCCAGTCCGGGCGCGACGGGGTCCCCACCCGGCTCTGGAAGTTCTACACGGTGGGGCCGGAAGGCGGGCTGCCCGCACCGCTCGCACTGCCCCAGGCCTACCTGGGCGGCATGTCCGCCGACGGCGCATACCTTGCGTACCAGGAGATCGGCTACTGGGATCCGGAGTGGCGCAACTACCGGGGTGGTCAGGCGCAGCCGGTGGCGGTCGTCTCCACGTCCACCTGGGAGCGGGTCACGCCTCCGTGGGAGGGGGAGCGGCAGATGGACCCGGTGTGGATGGACGGCGTGGTCTACTACATGTCCGAGCGGGACTGGGCCAGCAACGTCTGGTCGTTCGACCCGGCCACGGGCGCGGAGCGTCAACTCACCCGTCACGCCGACTTCGACGTCAAGTCCCTCGGCGCGGGCGACGGCGTGGTGGTCTACGAGCAGGCCGGCTACCTGCACGAAATCGATCCGGTCACCGGCGCCAGCCGACAGCTCGTCATCAACGTCACGGGCGACATGAACTGGTCGCGCCCCCGCTGGGAATCGGTTCCGGCCGCACAGCTTCGTGACGCCCGCCTGTCACCCACCGGCAAGCGCGCGCTCTTCGAGTGGCGGGGCGAGGTCTTCAGCGTGCCTGCCGACGAGGGGTCCTGGCGCAACCTGACCCGCAGTCCCGGCGTCGCCGACCGGCACCCCGTGTGGTCGCCGGACGGGTCGCGCATCGCCTGGTTCAATGACGACGGCGACGAGTACGCGCTGGTGATCGCCGAGCAGGACGGGTCCAACGCACGCCGGACCGAGATCGACGAGCCGTCCTTCTACTTCCGGCCCGAGTGGTCGCCCGACGGGACCCGGCTGGCGTTCACCGACACCCACTACCGCGTGCTGGTGCTGGACGTGGAGTCGGGGGACGTGGACCACATCGACACCGACCGCTTCGCGCATCCGCAGCGCACGATGAACCCCGTCTGGTCGCCCGATTCGCGCTGGCTCGCGTACGCGCGGCGTCTCGACAACCAGCTGCGCGCGATCTTCGTGCACGACACCGAGTCCGGTGAGACGCGCCAGCTCACCGACGGCATGTCCGACGCAATCACGCCGGTGTGGGACGAGTCAGGCAAGTACCTCTACTTCCTGGCCTCCACCAACTACGCGCTCAACACCGGCTGGCTGGACATGACGTCCTACGAAAGGCCGGTGACGCGCGCGCTCTACCTTGCGCTCCTCAGCGCCGACGAGCCCTCGCCCTTCCTGCCGCGGAGCGACGAGGAGGAGGATGGTGACGCGGAGAGCGACGAAGCCGAGGGCGGCGCTGGCGCGGACGGGGCCGGACAGTCCGGCCGCGGCGCCTCCGGCGACGACCCGCCCGCCGTTACCATCGACTTCGAGGACATCGCCGCGCGCATCATCGACGCGCCGGGGCTCGACACGGACGACTACGCCGGGCTCGTGCCGGGGCCGTCCGGCACGGTGTTCGTCCTGCAGGGCGGCGGTTTCGGCGGCGGTGCCGTGCTCAAGTACTCGATCGAGGAGCGCGAGGCGGAGGACTTCCTGGAGCGGGGCGGCCGCCTCGCGGTCTCGCACGACCGCGGCAGCCTGCTCTACTACAGCGGCGGCTGGAACATCGTCAGCACGGCCCGCCCGCCGTCGGGGCGTGATGGTGCGCTCGACCTGGGGGACCTGCGCGTGCGGGTGGAGCCGACGGCGGAATACGCCCAGATGCTCCGCGACGGCTGGCGCTTCATGCGCGACTTCCTGTACGTGGACAACCAGCACGGGGCACCGTGGGACGACGTGTGGGACTGGTATTCCGCGTGGCTCCCCGACGTGCGCCACCGCTCCGACTTCAACCACCTGCTGGACATGCTCTCCGGCGAGATCGCGGTCGGCCACTCCTACGTGCGCGGCGGCGACTACCCGGACCTGGAAAACCCGCGCACCGGTCTCCTGGGTGCCGATCTGGAGGAGGCGAACGGATTCTACCGGATCGCCCGCATCTACAACGGCGGGGACTGGACGCCGGGTCTGGCAGGCCCCCTCTCCCACCCCGGAATAGGCGTGCAGGAGGGCGACTACCTGCTCGCGATCAACGGAGCCGACCTGCGCGCACCCGCCAACCCGTACCGCCTGCTCGAGGGCACCGCCGGGCGGGTCATCACGCTGACGGTGGCGTCCTCACCCTCGCGCGAAGACGCCCGCGACATCATGGTCGAGCCCACCGGCAACGAGGGCGCGCTCCGGCGCTGGGCCTGGGTCGAAGCCAACCAGGCCCGCGTCGACGAAATGAGCGGGGGGCGGCTTGCCTACGTCTGGCTGCCCAACACCGGCCAGGGCGGCTACACGTACTTCAACCGCATGTACTACGCGCAGCAGGACCGCGAGGGCGCAGTCATCGACGAGCGCAACAACGGCGGCGGTTCGGCGGCCGACTACATCGTGGACATGCTCGACCGCGAACTCACCGGCTACTTCAACTCGCGGGCCGGCGACCGCAAGCCCTGGACCCAGCCGATGGCCGGTCTCTTCGGACCCAAGGTCATGGTGATCAACGAGCGTGCGGGGTCGGGCGGCGACCTCCTCCCCTACCTGTTCCGCTTCCATGAGGTCGGTCCGCTGGTGGGCACGAAGACGTGGGGCGGGCTCGTGGGTACGTGGGACACGCCGCCCCTCATCGACGGCGGCGGGTTCGTGGCCCCGCGGGGCGGCTTCTTCGACGTGAACGGGGAGTGGGCCGTGGAAGCCGAAGGGGTGGCCCCCGACATCGAGGTGCGCAACGACCCCGCCCCGGTGATCGCCGGCGGCGACCCGCAGCTCGAGGCCGCGGTGCGCGAGGCCCTGCGTCTGCTCGAAAGCGGCGGCAAGGTGACCTTCGCGGACGAACCGCCGCCGCCGGTGCGCTGGCGCAGGCCGAACGGAGGACGATAGAACACAAGACGGGACGCCGACCGGATCGGCGATCAGGAAACCCTGCCACACGGAGGCAAATCATGAAACGCTGGGGACTCTTCCTTCTGCGGGTGACCACGGGCTGGCTGCTGGTCATGTGGGGACTCGACAAGCTCGTGAACGTCGAGCACGGACAAGCTGTCGCGGAGGCGTTCTACCTCGGTATCGGCACGCAGGCGATCGTCCTGAACGTCCTGGGCGTGCTCCAGATCATCCTGGGCGCGCTGGTCGTCCTCGGCCTGTGGCGCCGTCGCGCCTACCCGGTGGCGTTCATCGTCCTGCTGACTACCGCGCTCGGCGTGTGGAGGTCGATCATCGACCCGTGGGGCTGGGTGCTCGAGGGCTCGCAGGTGCTCTTCTACCCATCCGCGATCATCGCGGCGGGCGCGCTGCTCCTGTGGGGCACGATCGACGAGGACGAGATGACGCTGGACGCGAAGATGACATCGTGATGCGATGATGTTATGATGTTGCACTATGAGAACCACGCTGACGCTGGACCCCGACGTCTACCGGGCGGCGCGGAGCATCGCCCGCGAACGGGGAGAGAGCATGGGAACCGTCCTGTCGGCGCTGGTCCGCGAGGCGCTCCGTCCCCGCGAGCCGGCCGTTCGCGCCGACGGATTCCCCGTTTTTGACGTGGGGCCTGACACACCGCCGCTCACCTCCGACATGGTGCGCGACGCACTGGAGGACGTCTGACCAGGCTTCTGGACGTCAACGTCCTCGTCGCTCTCGCGTGGCCGAATCATGTGCACCACGCCGCCGCGCATCGGTGGTTCCGGGCGAATCGGAACCGTGGCTGGGCCACCTCTCCCGTCACGGAGTCCGGGTTCGTGAGGGTCTCGAGCAATCGGCGCGCGATACCGAAAGCGTGCACACCAGGTGAAGCCATCGCTCTGCTCCGGCGAATGCGGAGGTTGCCGCGCCACGTTTTCTGGGCTGACGACATTTCGCCGGCTGATGCAGGTGTCACGCCATTCGGGCGCGTCACGGGCTATCGGCAGGTTACCGACGCCCATCTTCTCGCTCTGGCCGTTCGACACGGCGGACGCCTGGCGACGTTCGACCGGGGTCTGTCTGAGCTCGCCGGGCCAGAGGGACGCGACACGGTGGAGGTAATCCGGTTCACACCGTCTCCTGGAGACTGACACGCACCCCGCGCCACGCTCCTGACCCTCCCCCGGTTGGCCCAATCGCGCACCCCCCCATATAATGTCAGCCAGATTACCGGCCCCGCCCATATCCACGCAGCGAGGTGCAGATCGATGTTGGACACCGAGATCATTCAATCGAGGAGAGGCGGTTTCACCCGCCGGAAGTTCATCAAGGGGGTGATCGCCGCGGGCGCCACCGCCTCGGCGGCGGGATACCTGTTCCGCAGCAGCGGGGTGCTCGCGCCGATGTTGTCCGCGCAGGGGGCGGTCGAGCGACTGGTGACGCTCAACGTCAACGGGCAGCAGCGCCGGGTGGACGTGCCGAAGCATGAGACGCTCGCCATGACGCTCCGCTACCAACTCGGCCTCACCGGGACCAAGCTCGGTTGCGACCGCGCGGAGTGCGGCGCGTGCACGGTGCTGCTCGACGGCGTCACCCACTACGGCTGCTCGATCCTCACGCACACGGTGCGCGGCCGCGAGGTCACCACCATCGAGGGGCTGGAGGAGGACGGCGTGCTCCACCCGGTGCAGCAGGCGGTCATCGACGAGGGCGGCTTCCAGTGCGCCTTCTGCGCGCCCGGCTTCGTGATGAGCATGGTCGGCATGCTCGACAAGAACCCGGCTCCGACTCGCGAGGAGGCGGCGGTGCTGCTGTCGGGCAACCTCTGCCGGTGCGGCGACTACGACAAGATCCTGAACACCGCGATGCGGGCGGCCGAGCTGTCCCGTTCCCGGGCATAGCGAGAAAGGCGAATCGAGATGGCTGAGAGAGCGATCGGCACCGACATCTCCCCACCGGATCTTCACGCGAAGATTACGGGGCGGGCGCGCTACGCCGAGGACTTCCACGCCGAGGGCATGGCCTTCGCCAAGCTCCTGCTGAGCCCGATGCCGCACGCGCGGGTCCGCAGCGTCGACACCAGCAGGGCCGAGGCGATGGAGGGCGTGCTGGGAATCCTGAGGGCGTCGGAGCTGCCGCGGCCGGAGCAGGGCACGCGCGAAGGCGCGTTGTCCGACGAGCCCCTGTACGAGGGGGCGCCCATCCTGGCGGTGGCGGCGGTGGACGAGACCACGGCCGCGGCGGCGGTCGAAGCGATCCGGGTCGACCTGGAGCCGCTTCCGTTCGTGCTCGATCCGCTGGACAGCCTCCGCGAAAGCGGCCCGAACGCGCGCACCGACGGCAACGTCCCCGGCGAGGACGGGCCGACGTCGCTGAAGTGGCCCGACAGCGTGTTCGACGAAGCCGGACCGGACCGGCTGCCCATGGGCGAGCCGACGGCCGAGTGGGCCATCGGCGACGTGGACGCGGCGTTCGGAGAGGCCGATGTGATCGTCGAAGAGACCATCGTCCACCAGTCGGTCACCCACCACCCCATGGAGCCCCGCTCCTGCATGGCGTACTGGCAGAACGGGAAGCTCTTCCTGCACGGCTCCACGCAGAGCACCGAGCGCACGCGGGGACCCGTGGCCGCCATGGCGGGAATCGACGTCGAGGACGTGGTGATGATCGGCGAGTACTGCGGCGGCGGCTTCGGCAGCAAGATTTCGGGCGTACCGATAATGGCGGTGCCCGCCGTGCTGTCGCGCAAGATCGGCCGTCCGGTCATGCTGCGGATCACGCGCTATGAGGAGAACTACATCGGGCGCGCCCGGGCCGGCTTCCAGGGCTGGGCGAAGATCGGTTTCCGCAGCGACGGCCGCATGACCGCGCTGGACCTGTATCTGGTACAGGACAGCGGGGCGTACGGGGCCAGCGACTTCTTCACGGCGGGCACCGTGGCCACCGCCTCATATCAGCCCGAGAACATGCGCTTTCGGGGCGTTCCCGTGTACACCAACACGCCGCCGCGCTCGGCGCAGCGGGCGCCCGGCGGCGCGCAGATCGTCGCCATGCTCGAGCCGGTGGTCGACAAGGCGGCGCGCGAGCTCGGAGTCGACCGGCTGGAGATCCGCAAGATCAACGCGCCGGGCCACGACGGCTGGCTCGGACCCAACCAGGGGCCGTTCACAAGTGCGTACGTGCGCGAGGCGCTGGACCTGGGCGGCGAACTCTTCGACTGGGAGGCCAGAAGCCAGCTGTCGGGCCGCCGCGAGGGAACCAGGGTGACCGGCGTGGGGATGGGGCTCAGCCCCTTCACCGCCGGGAGCAACGGCCGCGACGGCCTGCTGGTCATCCGACCCGACGGCAAGCTCCACGTGCACCAGGGGATCGGCAACCTGGGCACCCACTCGATCGCCGACACCGCGCGCGCCGCCTCCGACGTCCTCGATCTGGACTGGGACGACGTGGTGGTCGTGTGGGGCGACACCAGCAAGCACCTCCCCTTCAGCACGGTGCAGGCCGGGAGCCAGACCACGCACGCCCACACCCGCGCCAACCACGCGGCGGGAGAGGCCATGGTCGGGCTGCTGCAGGAGCTGGCCGCGCTCGAGCTGGGCGGATCGGCCACGGACTACCGCGTGGCCGACGGCCGCGTCTTCCGGGCAGGCAACCGCGCTGCCGGACTCAGCTTCGCCCAGGCGGCCGAGCGGGCGATCGCACGTGGCGGCAAGTTCAGCGGCGGCGAGATCCCCGAGGATCTGCACGACGTCACCAAGGGTGCCGTCGCGGGCCTGGCGGGCGAGGGGCTCATCGCGGCGGCGAAGGACAACTACGGACAGCCCGGCGCGGTCTTCACCTGGGTCGCCACCTTCGCTCAGGTCGAGCTCGACGTCGAGACGGGCGAGGTGGAGATCGTGGATCTCGCATCGACCACCGACTGCGGCACCGTCATCCATCCCAGGTCTCTGGCCGCGCAGACCAACGGCGGCGTCTTCCAGGGCATCGGGATGGCGAAGAGCCAGCGCTGGGTCTTCGACCCGCAGTGGGGCATCCCCTTTACCAAGCGCTTCTACACCGCGCGGCCGCCGGGAATCCTGGACGTGCCGCTGAGTCCGCGGTTCGCGGCCGTCAACGAGCCGGACCCCCACACTCCCGTGGGCGCCAAGGGCATCGGCGAGCCGCCGGTCGGCGCCGGCGAGGCCGCATACGCGTGCGCGGTGGCCGACGCAATGGGCGGTCTCTGCCTGTGCAGGACGCCGCTCACCTCCGACATGATCCTGGCGGAACTGGAGGGCCGGCCCCGGCCCTACGGCCTGCTGGACACGCACGTCTGACCCGGAAGGAGAATCAAAGTGGCTGTCATTCGTGACATGATCCCGCCGTTCGAGCTCTATCAGCCGGCGGGAGTCGACGACGCGGTTCGCCTGATGGAACAGTACGGCGACGAGGGCTGGGTGCTCGCCGGCGGACTGGACACCTTCGACTGGTTCAAGGACAGGATCAAGCGCCCGGCAGCGGTAATCGACCTGGCCGCCGTGGACGAGATCCGCGGCATCGCCGAGGGTGGTGACGGCGGGCTCGACATCGGCGCCATGACCAGCCTCACCGCCGTGGCCGAGCATGCGGACGTGCAGAGCCGCTATCCGCTCCTGGCGGAAGCAGCGGGACTGGTGGCCACGCCACAGATCCGCAACCAGGGCACGCTCGGCGGGAACATCGTGCAGGATACCCGTTGCTGGTACTACCGAAGCGGGTGGCCATGCTACCGCGCGGGAGGGAACATCTGCTACGCCAGCACACGGCGCGCCATGAACCGGGAACACTGCATCATGGGCGCGGATCGCTGCGTTGCGGTCAACCCTTCGGACACCGCGCCCGCGCTGGTCGCGCTCGATGCCGAGATGGTTGTCGCGAGCAGCTCCGGCGAGCGGACCTACGCGGCGGCCGACTTCTTCATCGGCCCTGACATCGACATCGAGCGGATGACGGTTCTCGAGCCCGGCGATCTGCTCACGCGCATCGTGCTGCCCGCCCCGCGGGAGGGTGCGCGGTGGTACTTCGAGAAGATCCGCGACCGCAAGTCGTGGGACTTCTCGCTGGTGACCGTCGCGTCGATGCTGCAGGTGCAGGGCGGTGTGATCCAGGACGCGCGGGTGGTCGTCAACAGCATCGCCCCGTACCCCGTGCGCATGGGTGCGGTCGAGGCTGCGATCCGCGGACGCGAGCCCAGCGACGAGACCGGACAGATGGCCGGAGAGATCGCGGTCGAGGGTGCACGCGCGCTCCGGCACAACGATTACAAGATCGCGCTCACCCGGAACCTGGTGAAGCGGTCGATTCGGGACGCTGCCTGATACCAGGCCATCCGATGCTAAACATTGTGGTTTAGTATCGTCGAGCCATCCAACGGAGAGACTTGACCATGGAATTCCTTCGGCGGGCGCTGAACCCCTGGGGCGAGGACGTCCCGATCGGTGTCTCGTGGGATCTGATCTGGGCGGCGGTGATCATCGGCGCGGTCTTCGTCGTTGTGCACGCCCTGATGGTGCCCAAGAAGGTGGCCACCGGCGAGATCGACGAGAGCGAGGCGGAGGGCCTGCCTGAAAAGCTCCAGCGCCACACGGTCGGAGCGCGCGGATTCCACTGGTCGATGAGCGCGACCATGTTCGCGCTGTTGATCACGGCCTTCTTCCCCGTGATCGGGATCCAGTTCCCCTGGGTGACGATCCACTGGATCGCCGGCGTCCTCCTGATCCTGACGGTCATCTACCACATCTACCACGTCTTCGCGAAGCAGGATTTCTGGACGATGTGGATCGACCGGCGTGACGTCGAAGAGGGCAAGCTGGGGCTGAAGGCGGCGCTGGGCCGGTCGGTCGAGCGCCCGCGCGCCGGCAAGTATCCGGTGGACCAGAAGATGTTCCATCACGTCGCCATGATCGCGACCCTCGGCGCGGTGGTCACCGGCGTCCTCATGATGTTCCGGGTCGACAACTTCCTGCTGCCGATGAACACCTACATGTTCAGCGACGCCACGTGGGGCTGGGTCTACGTGATCCACGGCGTGTGCGGCATAGGCCTGATCTTCCTCGTGATCGCGCACGTGTACTTCGCGATCCGCCCCGAGAAGCGCTGGATGACCTGGTCCATGATCAACGGCTGGATCGACCGCAACCGCTACCTCGAGAACCACGACCCGGCCCGCTGGACGGTCGACGGCGGCTCGCAGACAGCCGAAGCCGAGGGCGACTGAGGCCTCCCGCACGCCCAGGCCCGACCGAGACCCCTTCCCCCTGACCCTGACCGATAGCCCTGCCCATGAGCCCCGACGACCTGAAACGCCGCATCGACGCGATCGAGGAGGGCTACGAGTTCTTCCTCGCCTACGCCGCGCAGGGCCTGACCGACGATTCGGCCAGTAAGGCGGGTGAACAGATCCGCCCGTACCTGCGCGGCTTCGAAGAGGCGCTCGACGGGCTGCCCGAGGCCTTCCGGGCGCGCCTGCTGGAGGGTGAAGCGACCGGTGCGGCCGGTTCCGCTGCGCCTGGCGACGGTGACGGCGCGGCAGAGGCGGTGACGGCCGCCCTGGAGGTGCTCCAGCGTGATGCGGACGCTGCCGGGGCGTTGGTGCGGCTCGTGGCTGCGCAGCCCACGGTCTCGTCCCAGCTGATCGACAACCTCAACGCGTCGATCCACGTGCGGGCGCTGCTCACCGACGTCTTCGTGCTGGGGGAGTTGGTGGGGGTTTAGGGGGGCACGGTGTCGCGAGAGCGCCTGGCAATGTCCTGCATGCTGCTGCTGTCCGGCGTGTCATTCCTGTTCTTCACGGTGCCGAGCGCGAGCGGGAGCCAGGCACCCGGCACTCGTGCGGTCGACCAGGAGCTTGCCGCCGTGACCGAAGAGGTGTACACGGTCGGGACCTTCTCGGGACAGGACTGGGAGACCTTCGGCCGCATCGCCGATGTGGACTTCGACGCCGACGGGAACCTCTACATCCTGGACGAGGGGAACTACCGGGTCGTGGTGCTGGACCGGGATGGTGCCCCGGTGCGCATGATCGGCTCACAGGGTGAGGGGCCGGGTGAGTTTTCCGCGCCGGCGAGCGCAGCGATTCTCGAGGACGGTCGTCTGGTCGTGTACGACATGGGGTTTCCCGCATTCAAGGTCTTCGATCCCGCGGGGAGTTTTGTGGGTAGCACGACGGTCAATCCGCTACAAAGGATGCCCGGGACGCTGTTGCTTCCCGTCGGGGCTGGTCGCTTGCTGACAACCGGAGGGCCGAAGCTCAGGATGTCATCGCAGAATGAGCCGGAGGCAGAACCGGGAGACGACCACCTCCGCGACATCGACCTCTTCACGTTGGATGGCTCTGGAATGGAGGTGCTGTACCGAGCCTGGAACCTTCCATCCGGGGAGACGGTGGGAGAGTTCACCGCGACCAACGCGGCAGGGCAAAAAGACTTCGCATTGGGGTTTCGGAGATGGCGGGCGTTTCCACCGCCGCTACACCTCGGAATCCTTGTGGATGGGCGGGTCGCTGTCGTGGACTCGGTGGGGTACCGTGTAAAGGTGATCGGTATGGACGGCCATGTGACCGGCGTGATCGAGCGAAGGGTCGTGCCACAGCCTGTAACCAAAGCCGTTGAGGAGGCGGAGCGGGCTCGGCAGATGGAAGTGCTCGCTGGATCGGCGGGTTCCCCGATTCGGCTCTTCGGTGGGAGCGAGACACTCACCGGGGACGCGGCGGAGCAGTTACGGGAGCAGATGTTGTCCATGATCGAGACCATGCTGTTCCCCGAGGAGATTCCGGTTGTGGCCGGCTTGGCCGTGGACGGCGAGGGCCGGCTGTGGATCGCTCGAATGGCTCCGGACGGTACCGGCGAAGGGCCGATCGACATCCTCACGCCACGAGGCCACTATGTGGGCACGCTGCCCCAAGGCGCTCCCCGGATTCCCGACGCGTTCGGGCCCGACGGGCTCATGGCCTACATCGAGACCGACGCGATGGATGTGCCCAGCGTCCGCGTGATTCGATTGGTCTCGCTGGACCCGTAGACCCATTTGCATGGATGGGCCAGCAACCGCGAGGCCTGCATTGATGGCGCCCGATTATGGCCATAGCTTTCTGTATGGCCATAACGACAATCAAATCGACCTACTCGCTCGATGTGGACTCCGTTCGCACGCTGGAGGCACTTGCCAGGCGCTGGAACGTGTCCAAGTCGGAGGTTATCCGCCGCGCACTTCGTACCGCCGCAATGACAGCCGACGACGCCGAGGGTGAGGTTGCCCTGGAGGCGCTTTCCCGCCTGCAGGACACGGTCCGGGAACGCGGGGTGGACCTGGGACAATGGGCCCGGGACCTCAAAGCTGAACGCAAGGCTGCCGGTCACCGGCTGCCTTTCCGGGGCGAATGATCCACCTCGATACGAGTTTTCTGATACGGGCGCTGATCCGGGGGACGCCCGAGGACCTCGCTTTGCGGCGGTGGATCAAGGCGGGCGAGCCGCTCGTGGTCAGCACCGTCGCGTGGGCAGAGTTCCGATGTGGCCCGCTACACCAGCTTGAACTGGCGGCTGCCGCAGCAATCGTCGATCGGCATCGCGAATTCACAAGGGATGACGCGGAAACGGCCGCGAGGCTCTACAACGAATCCGGAAGGCGACGTGGCTCGCTTATGGATTGCATGATTGCGGCCGTTGCGCTCGCGGACGGCGCCGCCGTCGCTACCTCCAACACTCCCGACTTCCAGCGATTGGGCGAACTCGGGGTGACTCTGGCGCGCTGAACCGCCCGGTTACCCGATCGACCGCAGTTCTATCCTGAAGATCATGATCGAGTCGGGCGGCACGGGCCCGCTTCCCTGGCTTCCATACCCCAGCGCGGGCGGGATGATGATTCGGCGCACGCCTCCGACGCGCATGCCCGTCACGCCCTCGTCGAACCCCCGCACGACCTGGCCCGCGCCCAGGACGAAGCTGAACGCGCCGCTGTCGAATGTGGTGCCGTCGGTCAGCCATCCGGTGTAGGCCACGTCGACCTCGTTCCCGGCGGCGGCCGGGTCTCCGGAGCCTCATGGCGATGTCCTCGTAGTAGAGTCCCGAAGAAGTCCGGGTCATGGAGGCAAGATTAATCCCGAGCGACGGCGCGAACTCGACTTCCTCGATTACCTGGGGGCCTGTCATGTCGTCTCCGCCGCAGCCTCCCAGGATGACCGTCGCACCCAGGAACGCGACCAGCCGCAGCCTGGCGCTCACGAGTAGGCCTCCGCAGCTCTCAGCCGCCGGTATTCCCGGAACGAGATCAGCTTCCGCCGCCCTTCGTCCCAAAGCGTCAGGTGAAGGGTCTTGAGGCCATCCCACAACGTCATTCTCGGAGCCTTCCACAGTTCCGGGTTTTCGTCGTGGCAGCGCTGCAGCCGGTAGTTGGGGATGCGGGAGCTCAGATGGTGAACGTGGTGGAGGCCGATATTCGCGGTGAACCACTGCAGGACCTTCGGCAGCTTCAGAAACGATGAGCCGTGCAGGCCCGCGTCGTAGTAGTTCCACTCCTCCTGCCAATGCCAGTAGGCGTCCTCGAACTGGTGCTGCACATAGAACAGCCACACGCCGATAGCACATGCGATGAGGGTGATCGGAAGCTGGACCATCAGGAACGGTCCGATCCCGATGGTGAGCCACGCCCCCGCCAGGATCCCCGCCAGCGCCGCGTTCGTCCACCACACGGAGTGCCACTCGCGCTTCCAGGCGCGCGGCGCGTCCCAGGGGAAGCGGTGCTTGACGATGAAGTGAAACGCCGCTCCGAACCCGAAGAGCACAAGGGGGTTGCGGTAGATCCGGTAGGCGAGCCGCTGGCGAACGGACATCGCTTCGTACTCGTCCACGGTAACCGTGGTTATGTCCCCGAAGGAGCGCGTGTCCAGATTGCCCGAATGCGCGTGATGAATTGCGTGGGTCTTCCGCCAATAGTGATATGGCGTAAGCATGAGGACGCCGATCACCGAGCCCGCCACGCAGGCCAGCCTGCGCGATCTGAAGTAGGACCCGTGCCCGCAGTCGTGCTGGAACATGAAGAGCCGCATGCTCAGACCCGCCGCCGGGATCGCCAGGAGCAGGGTAAGCCAGTAGCCCACGCCGAGGCTCCAGTACATAAGCGCCCAGGCCGCGGCGAAGAGCACGGCGGTATGGCCCATTTGCCAGGCGCTTCGCTTGTCGTCCGGACCGAAGTAGGGAGACAGGACTCGTTTCCAGTGTCGGACCTGCTCGCGGTCGATCTTCATTCGGCCTTTCAGTGTCAACGTCGGTGGGGCGGCGTTCCGTACGGATACAGTTCGCTCAGATTCACGTGCTCATACGATAACGCGTCCAGGAAGGTCGTCCCGACGAAGGGCTCCGGCGCCTCGACAATGACGATCGTGGGCGCGTACCCCGTCTCGTCGAAGCCGCGGCGGAAGTGCACGCGTGACTTGACCACGAAGACGTCGTAGTCGCCGGGCTCGATGTCGCCGTAGCGGAAGGCGTCCGGGTAGAGCACCTGCGTGTAGGCGGGAGTGAGGAAGACGACGTTGCCGTCGCCGAACGAGACCGCGGCGACCCTGTCGTAGCCGAAACCTTCGCCGAAGTACTCCACGGTGCCGACGATGCGCCGGGGGGAACCGCCGGACGGCGTGAAGCCGCCGATTTCGGCGTCGAAGGGGTCGCCGGGCCGGGCGTTCGCGGCGCCCAGGGCCTCCAGGGTGGCGGGCGAGGTGATCGTGCCGTACAGGACGTTGCCGATGCCGGCCGCCTCGAAGGCGTTCAGGATGTGGGTGGCGTCGCCGGGACGGTCGCTGTGGTCGCCGACGGCGACCGGGGTCTCACCGCGTGCGACGGCCGTTGCCACGATGCGCGCGGCCTCTTCCGGCCCGGGATAGCCGCCCACCGCGAAGTCCTCGCGCACGCGCCAGATGAAGTCGTCCATGTCGTCCGCGATCCGGTCCGCGAGCGCCTGGTCGTCGTTGGTCATGACCTGCACGGTCGCGCCGACGTCGGGCACGTCCGACCAGGGATAGCCGTAGAAGACGCTCACGTACGCGTCGTTTTCCCGCGCCTCCCACCGCCGCGCCCGCTCCATGATGTCCATGGATGGGGACTGCCCGGTCCACTGCAGCACGGTCGCCGTGATGACGCCAGGTTTCCGGGTGGCCGTGGTGGGCCGGTATTCGCCCAGCGCCGCGAGCCTGAGCGCCCGGGCCGCGCGCTCGCCCTGGATGTAGGAGTCGTAGTGGGGATACCGCTTGGTCACGAAGGAGAAGTCGGCGTGCTCCAGGAACTCGGCGTCCTCGTTGCCGTGCAGGTCGAAGGCTCCCGCGATGGGGACGCCGAGCCCGACCACCTCGCGGAACCTGCGGGCGATCTCCGCCTCGGGGCGCGGGACGTCGCGTACCGCCATCGCGCCGTGCAGGGCCAGGTAGACCCCGTCGACGGGGAGCTGCTCCCGCAGTTCGGCGAGCATGATCTCGAGGAAATGGTCGAAGGTCTCCTTCGTGTTCCAGCTCCGGGACGACCCGCCGTAGACCCCGACCGGCGAGGTCAGCGGCACCAGTTCGACGTCGCCGAACTCCCGCGCCCGCTTGACGAACCCGCCCACGTACCCGCCGGACGACAACAGCGCCTCGCCGGAGAGGGGCTCGCTGGCCCTCAGCCAGTCATCGATCCCGGTGTCGCCGCCGGGGCAGAAGGTGCAGGTCTCGTGCTGGAAGCGCGCAACCGCGAAACGAAGCTGTTCAGACGTTTCGGGAGCTCCGAGACGAACCGTGGTGCCCTCACCTTCGTCGTCCTGAAAGGAAACCGCGCACGCGCCCAGCGCCGCGACTGTAGCGAAGAGAGCAAACCTTTGGAATCTTGCCATCCGTGGGCCTCCGAGTCTGGAGTTCGCCGTGCAGGACACTAGCCGAGAGCGTCCCGCAGGGCCACAAGGTGATCGTCGGTCAGGCCGTGCATCTCGAAGAGCGACACGCCGTCCGCACCCGCTTCTCTCGCGGTGGCGACGGCCGCCCCGAGCCGGGGAGGATCGAGCGCCGGGAGGTATAGTCCGGCGCTCAGCGGCGTCGACCCCAGCGCGGCCAGGCCAGCGCGCACGCCATCGCCAATCCAGGGAATGTCTTCGAGGTAGAAGCTGTGATAGAGCATGGGGAAGACCCGGTCGAGCGGCCACTCGTCCCACGCCTGCCGGACCAGGCGGCGCGCGATCGCCGGCGTCGGGAAGACCGCGGCGCTGATGGGCTTGCCGTGGCCGTGCACTTCTCGCGCCAGCTCCCGCACCGCCCCCGTCACGCTGTCCCAGCTCTAGCAATGAGACTGCTAACCGGTTTGCTCCGTGAGGTTTGCGGGATTGATCGGTTGGATTCCCGGCGTTTGGTTCCCGCTGGTCGGGTCAGACTGCGGCTCTGCGCCGGTCTTCGAGCGCGGTCCTG
>JAJDXS010000018.1 GCA_022823145.1 Gemmatimonadota bacterium | reverse complement strand
GCCAAGCAGTACGGCAAGCCCGCCAAGGACGTCTGGCTCTGCCCGCTCGCCAAGCACTGGAGGTGCATCCTCAACCGCTAGGCCTGGCCCTCCACGATCCGCTTCAGGGGGACGCTCACCACGGCCTGACCGAACAGTTACTCCGACGCCGTCCGATTTGGTCCAACGAGATTCTGGCTCAGAAATGTATATCGTAAGTGATACATGATCTATACTAGAAGGTAATAACTTCTTTATTGGCAACATTTACGTCAATTGCGAGTAGTTCGGGGGGAATGCTCCCCGACAGCGCGTTCCTCATCAGGAACATCCCCTTGAGCGACACGAGGTCGCCGATTTCGGGCGGAATCGGCCCTGTCAGTTCGTTGTCGCTCAGCGCGATTTCCTTCAGGGCCTGGAGCTTGCCTATCTCGGGTGGAATCGAGCCCGTGATGCTGTTTCTCGAAAGACTGAGGTCCTCGAGCGACGTCATGTCGCCCAGCTCAGGCGGCAGCGGACCCCCGAACTTGTTGTCGACCGCCCACAGGTTCTTCAGCTTCTTCAGCTTCCCCATCTCCGCAGGCAGCGGTCCACTCAACTCGTTCTCGAAGATCGCCAGGTGCTCCAGGGCCGCGAGGTTGCCGAACTCGGGCGGGATGGGTCCCGACAGCTTGTTCCCGGACAGGTACATGGTGTCGACGTTGATCAGGTTGCCGATTTCGGGCGGGATCGGGCCTTCGAGCTCGTTGCTGGAGATCGATAACCGGCGAAGCGCTGTCAATTTGCCGATTTCCGGGGGTATCGGGCCCGACAGGTCGTTCCCGTAGAGAGCCAGCACCTCGAGGCGGCCGAGGTCGCCCAGTTCGGGCGGTATGCTGCCCGTGAGGCGGTTCCACGGCATGAAGATCTCGATGACGTAGCCCTCCTCGTCGGTGACGATGCCCTTCCAGGTGTTGAGGCTCTTCTCACTCAGCCAATTCCTCTGATCGTTCCACGCCCGCCCCCCGGTATCATTGTACAGAGCGGCGAGCACATCCCGATCCGCCGTCGCCGGTATGCACGGCAACGGGTCGCGGTTGCCGAGGGTCTCGTACCAGGCCGACAGGGAGCGCGGCACGCACAGGCCGGTACCCGCATGGTAGAACCGTTCGACGTTGAGATTGGAGAAGGTCGCGGGCAAAGGGCCGGACACGTTGGTGTTGCTGAGGCTCAGGTACTCGAGCCCCGTCATGCTGCCCATCTCGGGCGGCACCGGGCCGTTGATTCCCTCGTTGTCTCGAAGACTGAGGTCACGCAGGCGAGCCAACCGGCCGACCGAGGGCGGAATCGGGCCCGTGAGCGCGTTGTGGGCCAGATCGAGGATGAAGAGATCATCCAGCAGTCCGATGGCGGCGGGGATGTGGCCGGTCAGGTTGTTGTCGCGCAATTCGAGGGCATCGACCCGACCGTTGCGTATGCCCAATCCGTACCATTCCTCGAGCGGCTCGTCGCTCAGCCAGTTGGTGTTGTCGGTCCAGTCGGCGCCGCCGGTCGCATGGTAGAAGGCTTCGAGCGCGGCCCGGTCGCTGTCGGACAGTTTGACCGCCACGTCGACACCACCCACGGCGGCAGCCTGGTACGTGGCGGTTACCGTCGCGATTCCGCTGGCGCGGGCGGTCACCAGCCCCGTTCCGTCGACCCTTGCGACCGCATCATCGCCGCTCTCCCAGGTGACCGTCGGGGTCTCCACGGTGCGCCCTTCGGCATCGACGACGGTCACCGACAGCCGGGCCGTCTCGCCGGCCGCGCCGAAGGTGAGCGTCGAGGGCTCGACCGCGACACTGGCGGCGCATTCCGGCGGACTGTCGGTCTGCCGGATCGCGTTGAGCCATGTGGCGAGCGACGGGGGCAGGCACAGTTCGGTGCCTCCCACCAGGAAACCGTCCAGTTCGAGGTCGGCAAAGGACGGCGGCACGAGGCCGGACAGGCTCGTCGCCGCCACGTTGAGCGTGCGGAGGCTCTCCAGCATTCCCAGTTCCGCAGGCAGGTCGCCAACGAACCCGTTGACACTCAGGACGAGGTCGCGCAGCCGGCTCAGACTTCCCATTTCGGCCGGAATCGAGCCCGTGATCCAGTTCCGGCCCAGGTCGAGGGTGACCAGCTGGTCCAGCTGGCCCATGGACGTGTGCAGCGCCCCCCGCAGGTTGTTGCCCGACAGCGTCAGCCCGACCACCCGGCCGCTTTCGTCGGTCTCGACCCCCGCCCATTCGGCGAGTGGCTCGTCGCTCAGCCAGTTGGCTCCGTCCGTCCAGCCGTCGCCGCGGGTCCTCTCGTGGAGGATCTCCAGCACGTCCCGATCGCTGTTCGGCAGCGCCACCTCCACGGCGATCGATGCGGTCACGGAACTGTGGGTGGCCGTCACCTCGGTGGCCCCTTCGCCGACCGCGGTGACTCGTCCCCGGACGTCCACCGACACCACATGGGTATTCCCGCTCGACCAGGTGACCGACGCCTCGTGCGTGCTGTCTCCCTCGGCGCTCACGTGGGTAGCCGACAGCGTGCCCGTCTCGCCGACGGCGTAGAAGATCAGCGAGGGCAGGTCGACGATCCTGATCGCGAGCGAGGCGACGCAGCGGTCGGCATCGTCGGTGTGCCCGATGCCGTCGAACCATTCGTCCAGCGAAGGCGGCACGCACACCCCGGAGCCGACCGTGTAGAGCGAGTCCAGAGCGAGTGCGCGGAAGGATCGCGGAACCACGCCGCTCAATCCGTTGGTGCCTATGTGCAGATACCGGAGCGCGGCAAGGGACCCCAGGCTCTCGGGCAGCCGGCCTTCCAGCGCATTGTCGTTGAGCACCAGACTGTGCAGTTGCGGAAACTCGCCCAACTCCGATGGAATCTCGCCCGTGAGGCCATTGCCGCTCAGGTCGAGCGTGACCAGGTCGCCCAGCTCCGGCAGGAGGTCCGGCACCGGGCCCGCAAGGCCGTTGTTCCCCAGCGACAGGCCGACCACCTTGCCGGCCGCGTTGGTCTCGACCCCGTACCACTCGGAGAGCGGCTCGTCGCTCAGCCAGTTGGTGGTGTCCGTCCACTGCTCGCCGCCGGTCAGCCGGTAGATGCTGTCAAGGACCTGCCGGTCGGTCAGCGTGAGGACGATCTCCACCTCGGCCGTGACCGAGAGCGAATCGGAGGTTGCCGTGACCTGCGTGGCGCCGTAGTCGACCGCGGTCACCAGCCCCTCGGAGTCGACCGTGGCGATGGTCGTGTCGGAGCTCGACCAGGTGATCGCCGCACTGTGCACCGTGTCCCCCTCGGCGGTGATCACCGCGGCGGTCAGTCTGGCGGTGTCGCCGAGGGGCGGCGCTTCGAATTGCAGCGACGGGGGGTCGACGGTCATCGTGGCAGAGCAGACCTTGTAGTCTTCTTCCCTTTCCGGAACCGTCTTCAGCCACGCTTCGAGGTCGGCGGGGATGCACACGCCGGCCCCGTCGAAGTAGAAGCGCGTCAATTCGAGATTGGCGAAAGTGCGCGGCACGGGACCGGTGAGGTTGGTGTCGCTGATGCCGAGATACTCAAGTCCCCCGGTGTACCCCAGCTCCGGGGGCAGCCGGCCGCTGATCTCGGCGTTCCCGTCCAGAAACAGGTCGCGAAGCCTCTTGAATTTCGAGAGTTCCGGCGGAATCCGGCCCGACAAACGGTTGTCACCCAGAAAGAGGATGAACAGCTCGTCCAGCCCTCCGAGTTCGGGCGGAATCGTGCCGACCAGATTGTTTTCCCGGAGGTACAGGCCGGTCACCTTGGCCCGGCTCACCTCTACCCCGTACCACTCCGACAAGTCCCTGTCGCTCAGCCAGTTCGTGTTGTCGGTCCAGCCGTCGCCCCCTGTGGCCTCGTAGAAGACCTCGAGGATCTCACGGTCGGTAAGCGGCAGGGCAACCTCCACGGTGGCCTCGGCGGTCGCGGACTGGTACGTCGCGCTGACCTTCGCGGAGCCGAAGGCGACCGATGTGACGAGCCCGGCGGCGTCGACCGTCGCGATCGCGGCATCGCCGCTCGCCCAGCTCACCTGCGCGCCCTGCACCGGGTTACCCGCCGCATCGATCACCGTCGCCGACAGCCGCCCGGTCGCCCCGATCCTGTCGAGCGTCAGCCAGTGAGGCTCGATCACGACCTGTGTGCCGTCCTCGGCCGCTCCCTGAGCCGCGGTGGGCAGGTCAGCGGGGGCGGTGAGCGCGTCGTCCGAGCAGGCTTTCAGGAAGGACAAGGTGAGAAGGGCCCCACAGACGCCGATCCATGGAGAGCGGACCATCCGGACAACGCGGTGGTCGGCCGACTCCCGCTGGTCCTGGCAACTGGACGCCAGGCGGTTCTGCGGATGCTCCGTCTGCCCCATCGGCCTCTTCCGAACGCAGAACGCGACCACTCAAGGTCGCCATGATCATTATTCGCGATGCTTACACGATATTATGATCACATGACATGATATTGTCATGATCCGCGGCGAGCGAGCAAGAGGGATCAGGGGGAGGCACCGGGAGTCAGAGCCAGCCGGCCGGCAAGCGACTGCCGACCTACGCCGGCCCGGCCGGCAGATGCTCCAGCAGATACCGCACCATGAACATGCGAAGATGGACCGCCGTGCCCTCTCCCTCCGACAGGCCGTGGTTCCGGTTGGGGTAGGCGAAGTAGTCGAAGGTCTTCCCGAGCTCGACCAGACGGTCCACCAATCCCTCAACGATCTCGAGGTGCGTGTTGGTTTCTCCCGTTCCATGAACGATCAGCAGGTCCCCTTCGAGCCCTTCGGCGTAGTTGATGGGCGCCGAGACGCGGTAGCCGTCCGGGTTGGTTTCCAGGGTCTCCATGTAGATCTCCTGGAACCACGCGTTGTAGAGGTGCGGCTGGGGCTTGGGGACCACGGCGATCCCCACGTGGTAGACATCGGGCTTGCGGAACAGCGAATTCAGGGTGTTCGATCCGCCCCCGCTCCAGCCCCAGATCCCCACTCTGGACACATCGACGTAGGGGAGCATCCGGCCCATCTCGCGGACTCCCGCCGCATGCTCCTCCGTTGACTGCACGCCGATCGTCGGAAAGGGCGCCCGCCGCCAGGCCGCTCCCTTGGGCGCCGGCGTACCCCGGTTCTCGATCGACACGACCAGGTACCCGAGGTCCGCGATGGCGCGATGGTAGTTGTTCCGGGTCGACCAGCGGTCGAGGACGGTCTGGGCGTGCGGTTCCCCGTAGACGTAGATGAACACAGGGTATTGAGCGGCAGGGTCGAAGTCCCGGGGCTTGATCATCCACGCGTCCATCACCACGCCGTCGCCGATGTCCAGCTGCAGGAACTCCGTGGGATGGGCGATCGTCGCTTCGGTCCGGCGCCGGAGCTCGTCGTTGTCCTCCAGGATCCGGACGATCCGGTGGTCCGGGAGGCTGATCAGGGCGGTCACCGGGGGTGTGTCGAAGGTGGAGTACGTGTGGAAGGCCCACCGGAGGTCGGGGGAGAAGTCGTAGGAGTGGGTTCCCGGCTGGTCCGTGGGCGTGACTCGCTCGGGTTCTTCGGCACCATCCAGCCGCACGCGATGGAGGTATCGCCGGGTGGCGTTGTCGGGCGAGGCGAAGAAGTAGAACCAGCCGTTTCGCTCGTCGACCGGTCCGCGCTCCATGACGTCGCCGGGTCCCGGGGTCAGGAGGCGTTGCTCCCGCCCCTCCCGCGAGTACACGTAGGAGTGCCGCCACCCGTCCTTTTCGGTCAGGAAGAGGAAGGACTCGCCCCCCTGGATCCACGCCAGGCCGGCGTTCAGGCGATAGCTGGCGATCACCCAGGCCGGGTCGGACTCGTGGTAGATCCGGTTGAGCTCGCCCGTGCTCACGTTCGCGATGAAGAAGTCCCGTTCGTCCCGAAACCGGCTGAACTGCTCGACCAGCAGCTCTTCGGAGTTGCCGGCCCAGTTGACCTGTCCGAGATAGAAGCCCTCGGTTGGGGACGGGATGGAGATCCAGCGGACTTCCCTGCCCTCGGCGTCCACGACTCCGACCCGGAGCTTGTTGATGGTCTCGCCCACTCGCGCGAACCGGACCTCCCGGAGTTCGGGGTACGAGGGATCGGTGGGGACGAGCATGGACCGCATCCGCACCCCGGAGGCGTCGGACTGGACGAAGGCGACGTGGTTGCCGTCGGGGCTCCAGACGGCGCGGCCATTGGAGACCGACTGGGCCGTCTCGCGGGTCAGCTGGGTGGTCTGATCAGTCGCAAGGTCGTGAATGTGAAGGTTGCCGTTGCGGGCGAAGAGGATGCGGCCGCCGTCAGGCGAGATCGTGTTGCCGTTGCCCGCGTCGACCTGCTGCAGGGTGGACGTGCCGGGTTTGAACACCCAGAAGCCGTCGCCGTCGGTCTGGAGGAGCAGCCAGTTGCCGTCCGGGGCGAACTGGTAGCCGGAGATGGTCAAGGGGTCCGTGGCCCCGTTTGGCGTCAGCTCGGTGAGCGATGCGAGGACTGTCCGGTCTCCGCTGGCGGCCCCGTAGCGGATGAGCTCCTGCTGTGAAGCGCCGGCGGGGGCCTCCAGCACCGTATACCCGGATCCGTCGGGTAACCACGTCGCCTGGAACGAACGGACGTCGAACTCCCGCGCCTCGAAGATCGACCTGAGCCGGGCTTCCGTCTCCGCGGGAACCTGGGGTGTTCCCGAAGCCGGGGAGAGGACGGGAATGGCGAGAACACCCGCAAGCCACAAGCTCTGTACACTTCTTTTCACATTCATGTCTTTTCCTCCCCCTCGCGTCAGTTCACGCTGGTCAGATGTTCACCACTTGACGTCAACCGACCGTTCTGTTAAAAGCGACCGATGACCGGGGCTTTTCATTGATTGCCGAAACTCGCTCCGTCGGTTAACAGTAAGTGTCAGACATGTCAAGGGGCGAACACCTCGCTCTTCGAATGATGCCAACCCCAACAAGGAAGGAAGGGATAAAGGCATGCCAGCAAGACTTGTCAAGGTTGCTGCGGTACCAGCCGTGGCGCTCGCACTCGTGTGGGCGAGCCCAGTCGCCGTGTCGGCTCAGGAGACCGGCACCATCAGTGGATCGGTCGTGGACCCCGAGGGCCAGCCACTCCCAGGGGCGCAGGTGCACATTCCCGCCACCCAGCAGGGCATCCTGACGAACGCACAGGGGCGATTCGTCCTCCTGAACGTTCAAGCGGGCGAGCACATCGTCCGGGCGCAGATGCTCGGCTATGCCCCCTCCGAGGAAGCGGTCACGGTAACCGCCGGCGGCACCGCGGACGTGAGTTTCACCCTCGAGGTGGAAGCCATCAGCGTCGAAGGGATTGTGGTCACGGCCCTCGGGATCGAGCGCTCCGAAAGAAGCCTGGGATACGCGGTGCAGAACATGACCGCCGAGAAGATCGAGGAGATGCCCCAGCTCAACCTCACCGCGGCCCTCCAGGGGAAGACGGCGGGTCTGCAGGTGATCAAGTCCAGCAGTCGGCCGGGGGCATCGAGCCGGGTGGTCATCAGGGGTGAATCCTCGTTCACGGGGGGCGGGCAGCCGCTCTATGTGATCGACGGCATCCCGCTCCAGATGAATACGGAGGAGCAGGGCGGCTTCGATCTCGAGGTGGGCCAGGCCGGAAGTCGTTCGATGGACCTCGACATGAACAACATCGAGGAGCTCAGCGTCCTGCGCGGAGCCGCCGCCACCGCCCTGTACGGTTCCCGTGCGGCGCACGGCGCCATCATCATCAAGACGAAGCGCGGACAGGCCGGCTCTCCAACGCGTTTCACGATCAACACGCGCTACGAAATGCAGGACGCCATCCTGGAGGGGTACCAGTCCCAGTACACCGCGGGCCGGGACGGCTTCTACTGCAATGGCCTTCGTGAGGGTTACGGGGGATGGTGCGAGCCCGACTACTACGACATCGGCGGGTATAGCAGTCCAACCACCAACCGCGCCTGGGGGCCCCACAAGGACAGTGTGTCCGCTGCCGTCATGGCGCACGAGTGTCCCGGGGAGACGGATCCAACCCAGTGTATTCGGATGGCTGATCCCCGAAGGGATTTCTACCAGAGGGGAGCACTGTCGGAGACCTCTCTCAATGCCACGGGTGGACTGGGAAGCCGCGGCTACTTCAACTTGGGCGGTACGTACGCGTACCATTCGGGAATCACCCCACAGACCACGCTGGACCGGCTCAACCTCAACGCCAATGTCACCCTCCCTCTCACCGACCGGTTGACCACCAACACCGTCGTCATGTACGCCAGCACGGGAAACAATTGGCTGACCGAAGGCTGGCAATCGCTGGAGCAGGATCTCTGGTACAAGACGCCCAACCTGGACGTGCGGAGGGCGTGGAACGAGGACGGCACCCCTGTGCTGTGGGGCAGCAACGAGCCGCACCCCTTCTGGCTGGCCGAGAACGGGCAGCGGACCAGCGGCACCGACCGCTGGATCGCATCGCAGTTCGTGGAGTTCGACATTTCCGAATACCTGAAGATCTCCAACCGCCTTGGATTCGACACGTACAACGAGTCACGGACCTTCAACACGGGGGAGCGGCCCTGGCGCACCGAGATCGGGCTGACCTCCGGTTCTACTCGCCAGGAGCGCTTCGCTCGGACCTCCATAAACAACGACCTGGTGCTGTCGCTCGCCGACCTGCCCGTCCGGGAGGCTTTTACGATCAGTGGGTTGGCGGGATTCAACGTCGTGGACAGGTCGAACGAGGACATCACCGGGTACGGTGACGACATCATCATTCCGGGCCTCTACAACCTCTTCAACTTCCTGGATCAGGACGTTTGGGGCAGACTGACCGAGAACCGGCGCCTCATGGGGCTCTATGGTCAGGCCACGGCTGGTTACGAGGACTGGGCCTACCTGAACCTGACCGCCAGAAACGACTGGAGTTCCACCCTCCCTCTCGACAACAACAGCTATTTCTATCCGTCTGCCGCCTTGAGCCTGGTGTTCACCGAGGCGCTCGGGTGGCAGAACGACTGGCTGGATTACGGCAAGCTTCGGGTGTCGGTAGCGAAAGTGGGGAGTGATGCCCCACCCTATCGACTGAGGACCAGCTACTTCGATGCCGGGAACGTGGAGTGGCCCTTCAACGGGACACAGGGCTTCCTGCAAGGCAACTCGCTGGGCAACCCGGTGCTCAAGCCCGAGAGCACTACGGAGTACGAGATTGGCGCGGACCTGCGCTTCCTGCAGGGGCGGGCCAGGCTGGAGTTCTCCTACTACGACAAGAGGAGCTACGACCAGATCTTCTCCGTGTCGTCGACGCCGGCAACCGGCTTCCACTCCATCACGCGCAACGCCGGCGACCTGAGAAACGAGGGGTTCGAGGTCACGCTCCAGACGGTGCCTTTCCAGTCGCCGAACGCGCGTTGGGACATGGTCGCGAACTGGTCCAGGAACAGGTCGACGGTGCGGGAGTTGGCGCCGGGAGTGACCAACATCTATCTCGCCGGCTACGCCTGGCCGAACATACGGATTCAGAGGGACGAGGCGTACGGGGTGATCTGGGGGAACGGCTTCGAGCGAACCGAGGACGGCCAGGTCCTTATCGGCGAAAACGGGTGGCCCGTCATGGACGACGAACTCATCGTCCTGGGCAACGTACAGCCGGACTGGCTTGCAAACGTCTACACCTCGTTCAACTACGGTCCCTTCAGGCTTTCCGGGCTGATCAACCACGTACAGGGGGGAGACGTCTTCAACTTCACCCTGAACTACACCGTCGGTCGCGGCGTACACAACTGGACCCTCGACCGAGGCTCGACCTTCGTCTACCCCGGCATTCGGAAGAGCACGGGTCAGCCCAACGACATCCAGATCGTCAAGGACGAGAACTACTTCCGGAACGAGCTCGGCGGCTACCTCAGAAGCGAGAACAACGTGGAGGACGGCACCGCCACCTATCTGCAGGAGGTGACCCTGCAGTACCGGTTGCCGCAAGACCTCCTGGATCGCGTCGGCGCGGGACCGACCCAGTTCTACGTTACGGGTCACAACCTCGCCATCTGGACGGACTTCTCGCTAGGCGATCCGCAGGGGAGCAACTACGGAGACACGAACGCGGGCGGCCAGTACTACCACATGTTCGTCGCGCCCTCGCTCAGGAGCTTCAGCGTCGGCCTGCGCACCAATTTCTAGCGGATGCACCGGATTACCCACGAGCGAACTACACGGGGAGATAGACCAATGACCAGACTCAAGAGAATGACGAGCGGAATTGGGCTGGCGCTGCTGCTGGGCCTGGGGGTCAGCAGTTGCGACAGCTTTCTTGACGTAAACGACAACCCGAATGCTCCCGAGACCGTCCGCATGTCCCTGATGTTGCCCGGCATGCTCTCAAAGTTCGGCCACGACATCATCGGCGTGGAGGACCTGCGCTACGGCAACCTTATCGGCGGCACGGGGTTCGGGACCGAGTGGATGCAGCAGTGGTCCGACAACCGGGACCGCCACACGTACTCCCAGCACCAGTGGTACCAGGTGGCGAATTTCGACACCAACGAATTCTGGGGGGACATCTACGCCGATGCCATGCAGGAGGCTGTCAACATCATGGCGGAAGCGGAGGAAACCGAACAGTGGGCCTATCACGGCATCGCGAAGTTCATATACGCCTGGAGCGCGGCGGTCGCCACGGACAACTTCGGTCCGGTGCCCTTGTCCGAAGCGTTTGATCCAACCAACTCGACCCCGAAATACGATACGCAGGAGGAGGTGTACGATCAGGTCTTCCAACTGATCGACGAAGCCATCGAGGAGATGCAACGGGGCGGTGGTACTCCACCGGGCGCCGGCGACATTCTCCTGGGCGGGGATATGATCGGTTGGGTGAGACTGGCCCAGTCGGTGAAGGGCAGGCTGAACATGCGCCTGGTGTACGCGCCCGGCGAGAACGGGGTGGAACGGGCTCAGGCGGCGTTGTCCGCCCTGGCAATGGGGATCCAGAGTCCTGCACAGGCGCCCACCATCGAGTATGCCGGCGGTACGGGCAATCGCCAGCCGTGGTACAAGTTCGAGGACCAGGAACCGTTTGAACGCAGCCGGTCCTCCCACTACTTCATCGAGATGCTCAAGGCCAACGACGACCCGCGCCTCCCCATCATGGCCGAGCCCGCGCCGCTGGAGTGTCCCGAGGGACTGGGGTATTCGAGGGAGGAATGTGTGCTGGCCACCGCCACCATCTACCGCGGCAACCCGTCCGGGGAGGTAGCGGAGCCGGATTCGGCAATATCCCGGATCGGCGGGTTCTTCAGCGCCGACAGCGCCGACCACGTGTGGTTCACCTATGAGGATGTGAAGTTTCTGGAAGCCGAAGCCCGATTGATTGTCTCGGGAGTCGGGGCCGCAGACGCCGTGTACCGGGACGCGATTCGGGCCAACATGGAACGCCTTGGCGTCGCTTCGTCCGATATCGACGCGTACCTGGCCGCAAAGCCCCCGCTGAGTTCGCTGGAGGAGCTGATCACCGAAAAATACGTGGCCAACTTCCTACGGGCCGAGGTGTGGAACGACTATCGGCGTACGGGATACCCCGATGTGCCGCTGGTAAACCCGGCGGAACGGTACCTCGACGGCATCCCTCAACGCCTCCGCACACCTGCGGACGAGGTGGATTATAACGGTGACGAGGTGGCCGCCAGCGGGGTTTCCACGGGGTTGGACGGTATGCTTACCAGGGTCTGGTGGGCCACGGGGAACTAGGAAAGTCGACCCGTCCGTGCATTGAGTTAACCGTCGGGTGGGTCGGACAGACCTTTCAGGGCGGGGAGGGGCCATCGAGCCCCTCCCCTGCTCGTCTTGTTGAAGTGCACGGCCATTCCTGGCCCCCACCGAGAGAGAGTAGCAACAGATGAGAACGAGAGCCATAGCGACGCTGGCCGGCCCCATGATCCTCGTGTCCGCCTGTGTGGTGGGAATGTCGCTGCCGGGGCAATCCTCAGAGGCCCGCGACTTTATCACCCGGGACGAGATGATTCGGGCCAACGCCAGTACGGTCTATGACGCGGTGCAGAAGCTGAAGCCGGCGTGGTTCACTTCGAGGGGCCCCACCTCCGTCACCGATCCGTCCCCGACGATGGTAAGCGTTTTCATGAACGGGAACGAGGTGGGTAACGTCAGCTATCTCCGCGGGCTTCGACCGGATGACGTAGAAGAGGTTCGGCATTACGACGCGGGCGAAGCCGGGGCCCGCTTTGGGATGGGCCACCCGAGAGGCGTCATCGAGGTTATCCCCCGAGGGGGTTGACGGGCCCTCGCGGCGGTTCCCGGGCCCTACCTCACCCGCAACCCCTGAGTGGGCGGATCGGGTGGGATCTCTCCGACGCCGCCGTCGCCCAATATGTCGACGAACCCGATCGAATCGATGAGAAAAGCAATGACGGCCACGGTCCCCGCTGCGGTCAGCGCGGTTCTCCTCCGGGAGAGCTTCCGGGTCTCAACCGCGCGAACATCGTGGAGCGGAATCACGATGTCCTGGTACGTGGACTGGAAGGGGGTCCCCAGATAGGCCTCGCCGATCCAGACCGAAACGGTCAGGCTATCGCTGTCCACCCTGGCCAGGCGCCCTTCCAACCGAGGCCTGTCGTTCCGGTTCGCACCCGGTGCGATGCGACGGTAGCCCCTGTCCTCCAACTCCACACGGATCTCTTCCTGAGGCCGAATCCGGGGGAGTTCCGTAACGGTGTAGCTGAAGCACCCCTGGCCGGTGGCCAGGATGCCGAGCAACAGGACACGGGACATTCGACGACCGGTCAGGAATGGAACGAATCCGAAACGATCTTCCAAAGGATCGTCTGAAGGCCGGTTCCTCTGCATGACCACAACCTCAACGGGGGACTTCTCAATCAAACGGCTCAGGCGACAACCTAGGTCTTGACTCCATCTGCAACAAGCTTCTTCTGAACCGGTCGCACCGGACTCGTCCCATGCGGCCAATCACCGTCAACCATGACCGACTCGATGTCGCCCGGGTGGCCGCTGTGAACCAGCGCCGAGATGAATCCACCCGCGGGTACCAGGTGAGCCCGAGGCGTGTCCACCACCAGGAGGTCGGCCGTTTTCCCGACTTCGAGCGTGCCGATCCGGTCGGACTGCTGAACCGCCATTGCACCGCCCTGCGTGCAGTCTGCCAGTATGTCCTCCGGCTGCGACAGCAGTCCGGGCACCTCGTCGCCATCGCGGTTGCGGCGAATCCGCTCGGTCAGTAGCGCGATTCGCATGACCTCGGAGACGTCGTTGGTGTTGTTGTCGGTGCCGAGGGCAATCGGGCAACCCGCCGTCCGCAACTCCGGGATCGGGGGGCTTATTCCGCGGTTCGCCGCCATCCCGGCCTGGTGGGCGATGATGGTGCCCGACCTGCCCAGCAATGCGACCTCTTCGTGATTGACGTAACGGGCATTCGTACTCGGCCCGGCTCCTGTTCAGGTGGATCGTGTACCCGAGATCGTGCGTCTCGGCAAGACCGTTCTCGCCATCGCCCGCGTGGACATTGGGCCCGGAACGTTCTCCGCGTCGCGGATCCGCTCCGCCAGGACGCAGCGAAGCCCCGAGTCGGCGAGCACGGCCGCCTGCCGCTGCACAGGCGTCAGCTCTTCGTCCTTCCCGTCGATGGAGGCGAGGCGACGCAGATTACGGAAGCGCCGACGGGCGTCAGCTCCTACTCGTGGCGCCCCGACGGCGGCGCATTGGTCTACGTATCCGAAGAAGAACCGGAGATGGGCGAAGGAGCAGAACGTCACAACCGCTCCTTCGCGGCGGACGTGAACTACCTGCTGACGGAGGCGCCGCGTCCGCGGCACCTGTGGCTCGTCCCCGCCGGCGGCGGAGAGGCGGAGCGCCTCACCTCGGGCGAATGGTCGGTCGGAAGCGCGTTGGCAGACGGCCGGTCGATCGCGCCTTCATGGTCTCCGGACGGGCAGGCGATCGCGTTCGCCCAGCAGCCCGAGCCGGGGCCCCGGCATATCTACGACAACAGCATCCGGATTCTGGATACCTCGACGCGAGCCATCCGCCCGCTCAACTCGACGAGCCATCGCCTGAGAGGGGGGGCGGCGTTCTCTCCGGACGGGTCCCTTGTCTCCTACTCATTCCCGCATGAGGGGGACTCGCGCTTCGTCGACGAGGTCTACATCGCGCCCGCGGAAGGCGGGGACGGGCGCAGCCTCACCCATGCGCTCGACCGAAACATCCGGACTGCCCGGTGGATGCCGGACGGCCGCTCTCTTCTCATCCTGGCCAACGACACCACGACGGCAGGTCTGTGGATTCAGCCGCTCGAGGGCGCCGCGCGTCGGATCGACACGGGCAGCGCCGTTCCTTCGTCGGGCCTGTCGGTATCCCGCTCCGGCCAGATCGCGATGCTCGCCAGCGAGCCGAATCGTCCCACCGAGCTCCATGCTCAGAGAGCACCGGGGGGTGCGTTCGAACGCCTCACGGATTTCAATGCTCATGTTGCGGCGCTCGACCTCGGACACCGGGAATCCATTCAGTGGCGCGGCGCGGACGACTTCGACATGGACGGCGTCCTTACCTACCCGCCGGGGTATCGGCCAAGCCGGCCCTATCCTCTCGTGCTCCTCATCCACGGAGGACCCCGCGGGACTTCCACCGTGGCCTTCTCGGCACGCGCGCAGTGGCTCGCGTCGCATGGGTGGGTGGTGTTCGAGCCCAACTACCGCGGCGGCGACGGCCGCGGGACGGCCTTCCAGGCCGCCATCTGGAACGACGCGGGCGAGGGGCCCGGCCGGGACGTCATGTCGGGCGTCGACCTGCTCATCGAGCGAGGAATCGCCGATCCGGACCGTATGGTGGTCTCGGGCTGGTCGTACGGTGGCTACATGACCACCTGGCTGCTCGGCAACTACCCGGACCGGTGGCGCGCCGGAGTGGCCGGCGCCCCCGTGACGGATCACATCGACCAGTACGTTCTCAGCGATATCAACGCACCCGTCCGAACCTACTACGGCGGCTCACCGTTCACCGATCCGGATCGCCTTCGGGCGTTCCGGGAGCAGGCTCCCATCACCTACGCCGTGCACATCAGGGCACCGACCCTGATTCTCTGCAACACGGGCGATCAGCGCGTGCCGATCACGGAGTCCTTCATCCTCTACCACGTCCTTCGGGACAACGGCGTGAAGACGCAGTTCATCGCGTACCCTGTCGACGGACATTTCCCCGCGGACCCGGTTCATCAGCGCGACATTGACCGACGATGGGCCGCCTGGCTGGAGGAACATCTCGACGACAACGCACACTAGGGCGTTGCGGTCCGGTAGCCCCTGAACGCTGTTCGGCCGAGCCCGGATCCGCCCCGTCCAGGTTACGCCCTATTTGACGCGAGTCGCCTCGGTCGTCTCACCAGCCTGATCGATCGCAACGCCGGTCACGTTCCCGTCTTCATCGGACCTGAAGGTGACGTAGACCGGCACGACCACCACCTTGAAGCGCGTTGGCGAAGTCGGGTACAGCTCGTACGTGCGGCCCTCGAGCTCCACCGCGAGCTCCTCTCCCTCCAGCAGGAATCGAAGCCTCTCGTCCGGATCGTCGGGCACGACATACGTCCCCACGTACGACTGCAGGACGCTGACCGGCACGTCCACCGACTCGGGATAATCGGACAGGTCGACACCATACTCCGTCAGTTTCTCGCGAGCGGGGCCGTTCCTCGGATCGATCCGCAGCGCATGCTGATAGTGCTGGACGGCCAGATCCCGATGGCCCATGAGGGCGTGCGCTTCGGCCAGCCCGTTATGGGCGGGTGCCAGGTTGGGGTCCATTTCGACCAGGCGTGAAAAAACCGCCTCGGCGTCGGGCGCGTTGCCGTCTTCGAGCGCGCGGCCGCCGATCGGGCCGAGAATCCCCACCGATGGCGTCCTCTCGTACCCGAACCTCGCCGATGCCCGTGCGAAGTGCCGGTCGACGGCCTCCAGGCCGGCCGCAACGTAAAGGCCGACCGGATCGTGCAGATTCCAGCCGTCGAAGATCTTCTCGAGCCCGTAGTAGGTCGATCTGTGTGGTACGGAACCGTGACTTTCCTCTTCCATGAGCTTGAATTCCCACCGGAAGTCCTCGGGCGCCTTCGCTTCAAGAACGCCCGCGAACTTGAGAGCGCCCCCGAGCATCGCACCGCCCTCGTTCCCCATGGTCATGTAGAAGTCGCCGACCAGGTCGCCGGCGTGGTCGAACGCGGAATCGGCCTGCGCAACCAGGCGCTGTTCGTCCCACCAGAGACTCGGACTGATCGAGATGTACGCGTCGAAGACGTCCGGCCGATGCACCAGCGCGTGATTCGCGAACAGTCCCCCGAGGGAGTGTCCGACGAGAATGGCGTACGGTCTTGTCCTGTAGTGCTCATCGATGAACGGCATCAGTTCGGCGCTGATAAACTCGAGGAAGTTGTCGGCGCCGCCGGTACCCGGACGCGCCGGACCCGCGTCGGAGTACACGGGCGGCGACATGTCGCGCGTCCTGTCCGTGTTGGCAATCGCCACGACGATGACGTCCGGCATGCGCCCGTTTCTGGCCAGGAATCGAGCCGTTCCGGTCGTGTGGTGGAAGTGCGACGGGCCGTCGAGGAGATAGACCACGGGGTACATCTCGTCGCCGCCCTCGTAGCCGGCCGGCACGCCCACGATGATCTCCCGCCGCTCGCCGAGGACATCCGAATGGAGTTCGCGTCGCTCCCCGAGGGACAGGAAGGGTTCTGCGTCCTGCCCGAGGCCCGTCCCTGGAGCGAGAGCGATGAGGAACGACGGGAGAAGCACGTAGAGGAAGACCGGCATCGTGGCTGCACCGCGGGTTGGCCAGTTCATGTGTCACCTTCCTGGGTGGGTGAGGAAGAAGAGCCCGAGCAAAGTGTCGATAACAGGTGTCACATCATAGCCAATGTCGGCGGGCTCAGGACACTAAACAATATTGTTAAGTATCAGCTTCGTGGAAGCGAGCCGTTAGGCGAGCATGTGCGCTGCAATTGCCCGATTCGGCCCCGCTGCCATACGGTGAAACTCCCACGATCCAACACCCCGGGAAGCGAGCGGTAATGAAGAGGACACGGTCAAGACTCGGTTTCGGCGCCCTGCTTGGCGTTCTCGCAACCGCCCCCGCGCAGGCCCAGGGCAACCGGGAGATGGTCGACCTCAGCCGGTGGTTCCAGCCCAAGTGGGACGTGATGGTTCCCATGCGCGACGGCGTCAGGCTCCACACCGAGATCTACATACCGAAGGACCAGGACGGTCCGCTGCCCATCATGCTGGAGCGCACCCCTTACTACGCCAATCCGGGCGAGGCGGAGATGTCGCCCCGGCTGCGCTGGTACACCGAGTTCTTCGACGAGGGGTACATCTTCGTGCTGCAGGACCTGCGGGGGCGGTACCTGTCGGAGGGCGAGCACATCACGTTGCGGCCGAACGTCCCGGGCGGCGTTGACGAGTCGACCGATTTCCATGACACGATCGAGTGGCTGATCCGGAACGTCCCGGACCACAACGGACGGGTGGGCACCTGGGGGATCTCCTACGGGGGCTTTCTGGCCACGCGGGCCATGGTCGATCCGCACCCCGCGCTGAAGGCTGTTTCCCCGCAGGCTACCTGTGCGGAGATGTTCATCGGCGACGATTTTCACCATAACGGGGCGTTCAGGCTTTCCTACTCCTTCGTAGCCGCAGCCGCGTTCGAAGCGGAGCCGTACATGGAGTACTGGGACCGCTGGGACACCTACGACTGGTTCCTCGACCTGGGCCCGCTGTCGAATGTGAACGCGCGGCACTTCCACGGCGTGTCGCCGACCTGGAACGCGTTCGTCGAGCACCCGAGCCGGGACGCGTTCTGGGACACCGAGATCTGCGGCGTGATACCGTTTCTGCAGGGGCTGACCGTCCCCGCCATGCACGTGACGGGGTGGTACGACACCGAGGATTTCTACGGGCCGATCATGGTCTACCGGCACCTGGAGCGGGACGACCGCAACAACGAGAACTTCCTCGTGCTCGGGCCCTGGACCCACGGCGGCTGGACCTTCGATCAGCGGGCCGACAGCATCCTGGCGATCGACCTGGGCGGCGCGACCGCCCCGTACTTCCGCGAGAACTTTCACGCGCCGTGGTTCGCGTACTGGCTGAAGGACAAGGGCACGCTCGACTTCCCTGAGGCGACGGCGTTCCAGACCGGGTCAAACGAGTGGCAGGGCTTCGAGGAATGGCCCCCGGTGGAGGGAATCGAGTGGCGCAACATCTACCTGCGCGACAGCGGGGTGCTCTCGTTCGACGCGCCCACGAGCGACAGCGATGCGGCGTTCGACGCGTACGTCTCGGATCCGGACAAGCCCGTGCCATTCCGCCCGCGGCCGATCCGCTATCCGTACGGCTGGCCGACCTGGCAGGCGGAGGACCAGCGCTTCGTGCACGGGCGTCCCGACGTGCTGAGCTGGGAGTCCGAGCCGCTGGAGAAGGACCTCTCGATCACGGGTGACGCGGTGGCGCACCTGTTCGCGTCGACCACGGGTACGAGCGCCGACTGGGTGGTCAAGCTGATCGACATCTACCCGGACGACCATCCGGACCCGGCGCTGCGCGGGTACCAGTACATGGTGGCGGGCGAGGTCTTCCGGGCGCGCTTTCGCAACAGCTTCGAGCGGCCGGAGCCGCTGACCGCCGACGAGGTGACGGCGTACGAGATCAACCTGCGGGACCGCAACCACCGGTTTCTGGCGGGGCACAGGATCATGGTGCAGATCCAGAGCACGTGGTTCCCGATCATCGACCGCAACCCGCAGTCGTATGTGCCGAACATCTTCCTGGCGGAGGAAGGGGACTTTCAGGCGGCGGAGCACAGGGTGTATCGAAACCGGCGGTGGCCGACGCATGTGGCGTTGCCGGTGAATGTGAGAAACGGACGGGAGCCATGAGACCGCTGATGCGCCGAGCCGAAGCGCTGACCATTTCCCTTGTCGCCGCGCTGGGTACGGCGGCGTGCACGGCGCCCGACGGCCGACTTGGATACCGCCCCCGCCTCCGATATCTTCTGATCGAGACCGCCGAGGACTTCCTCCGGCGGGTCCACGGAACTTGAGTTCGACGGAGGCCCGGACGTTGGCCACAATCGGGAACAAGGTCGCCTTGAGCGTGCTGGCCGCACTCCTGCTTACTGCCTGCGGCATACGTCCCCGTCCGAACCTGCCGGATGCGCAGGCAGGCACCGTCATTACCGCCGACCAGATCCTTTCGTCCGAGGCGACTACGATGTGGGAAGCGCTGCGGCGAACGGTCCGGTATGCAAACTTCGGCGAATCCTCGAGCGGTGACCCCACCCGCATTCATCGAAGGGGTGCCTCCAGCATCTCCCTGGTAGAAGATATGCCGATCTACATCGACCGGGTCCAGGTTCGCGACCTCAGCCTCCTGGATGCGCTGCCGGCCGTGGACATCGAACGCATCCAGGTTCTCACCGGCGTGCATGCGACCACATACTACGGCACCAATGCCGGCGATGGGGTAATCCTGATCCGAACCCGCACGGGCACATGACGGAGGGGCGCCCCGCCTCGTGGCGGGACGCCCCTCTTGCCAGCGTGGAGCGGGCTGGCCGCGGAAGTCAGCCCTGGCTGGCGGCTAGGCTTCGCGGTCCAGGCACAGCGACTGTCCTTCCAGCCCCGACAGCGCTTCGTTCTCGTGTTCCTCGAAGGGGATCGGGAAGTTCACGTCGCTCCCGTACGCGCCGCCCTTGAAGAAGCTGCCTGTCGGGAACACTTCGTCCTGCCGATACCCGTACTGACGCACGAGTCGGCGCAGGTCGCCCAGGCGATGCCCGGTCCCGAACAGCCACCTGGCGCGCTCCTCGAAGAGCATCCTGACCTGTCCGTCACGGTCGCCGGGATCCGACAGGGCCGGCAGCCCGACGCCCTCGCGCAGCGCATTCAGCGTGGCCAGCCACGGGCCGCCGTTGCTCAACTCGACCTCGGCCTTGATGAGCTGAGCCTCGAGGCCGCTGCCGAGCACGACGTCGGACTCCTCGGAGGTGTACTTGAGCTGGTGGAATAGCGGGGTCTCCTGGTCGAAGCCCGGCCCTCCGCTGTCTTCCCACGGCACGCGCACATCGGCGGCTGACCGGAACGCCACGCCGTTCTCTCCCTCGGCGTCGGAGATCGACCAGCGACGCTGGCGCTGATTGAGTTCGAAGACGGCGTTCCGCTGTCCGAAGTCTCCGCCCTGCTTGCTTCGGACGTAGTACTCCCAGTCGGCGGGAACGGTTGCGGCCGCGCTCGCGGCGCCGGCGTAGTCGTCCATGTTGAGGCGGGTTCGCGCAGTACCGATCGCTGCCAGGTTCTTCTGGTTCGCGTCACCGCTCGCCGCCTGGTCCGCGGCCCCGAAAGAGGCGAGCGCCGCGTCGTAGATCTCTTGCGTCGTCTGCCTGTCGCCGTACACGATGTCGCCCTCGTTGGGCGTGTCGCTGAACGGGACACCGGAGCAATAGTTCTCCGCAAAGAACAGGTTGACGAACGCGTTCATGTTCCACATCTCGGCGATGCGGCTGTCCCCCGGCAGGAGTTCGGCCATCCGCTCGGCCGCGTTCTTGGTCCCCACCCGGGCCCTGTGGTAGGTCCGGTACTGGCCGAGAAGCGTGCCGTTGCGGTCGTCCATCTCGCGCCGGTCCACTTCGTTGCGGGTGGGGAAGGTACCGGAGAGGTGGAACTCGTCGGACATCATTCCCGAGTAGACCACCTGTCCGCCGCCTCCGCTGGAATAGGCACCGGCGAAGAGGCCGACGGCACCGGCCCAGTAGAGCTCGGCGCCCTTCTCTCCCACCACGTCGCCGGGCGTTACGATGTCGGGATCGACCACGTTGAGAAGCTGGTCGGTGTCGCACGCTGCGAAACCTGTCGCCACCAGCATCACCAGGAGCGGCCGAACCGTGTTTTTCAGATGCTTCATTGGTCGGTCTCCTGTCAGAAGGTGAGGTTGATGCGGGCGGTGTAGTAGCGGACCGGAGGCTGGGTCAGGAACTCGGAGATACCGAAGTTGTCACCCGATCCGTTCCAGTTGATTTCGGGGTCCATCCCCGTGTAGTCCGTCCACACTCCCAGATTGCGTCCGGACACGGTGAGCGTGCCGCGTGACGCGCCGATCCGGCCCGTGATCAAATCGGGCAGGGTGTACCTGACCGAGACTTCGCGAAGCTTCCAGAAGTCACCCCTTTCCATGTACCCCCAGACCGTCTGGCTCGGATGCAGCAGGGACGCAACCGCCCGGGCCTGTTCGTCGATCGGTGTCCCGGGATCGATCAGCGCCTGGCAGAGCCGGAAGCGGCACCGGAACCGTTCCGTGTTGTTATAGGCGATGTAGTTGCCCCGATAGTCGAGAAGCCCGTAGACGTTGATGTTCTCGAAGATCTGGAAGTTCGAACTGATTGTGAGCTGGTTTTCCGGCTGGCCCGGTCCGATGTACTCGATCGTGTCACCGATCACGAGTTCGTCCGGCGTGAGAATGCCGTTGCCGTCGGTGTCGCTCCAGCTCTGGAGCGGGCGGTCCCACTGGCCGCCGAGCGGGAATCCGGGTACGAAACGGGTCTGTGAACCGATCGGCTCGGTCCCCTCGCCCAGCGACAGAAGCTCGTTCTTGTTGATCGAACCGGAAAACGTCAGGTCCCAACCGAACTGGTCAGTGTTCACGATGTCGGTTGTCAGCGTGGCCTCGAAGCCGCGGTTCTGCACCTCGCCGATGTTGACCCACCGCGACGCGCTCGCACCCAGCGACGGGGCCAGTGGCACGGTGATCAATGCCCCATCCGTGCGCTTGTCGTAGTAGGTGAACTCGAGCCCTGCGCGTCCGCCTCCGAACTCCGCGTCGAAACCGAGTTCGATTTCGCTGGACCTCTCGGGCTCGAGCAGGCTGTTCCCGATGTTGCCGATCGACACACCCGAACTGGTCTCGTCGCCCGGTGTCGTGATCGCCGTCGCCGACAGCGTCCGGATGGCGTCGTCGGATCCCGGCTGCAGGCCGGACTTACCCCACGCGCCGCGGAACCGAAGCTGGTCCAGGAAGCCGATCTCGGGGAAGAATTCTTCTTCGGAGGCGATCCACGAGAGGCCCGCCTTGGGGTAGAAGATCAGGTCGAAGTCCTGGCCGAAGGCGCTGTTATCGTCTGCGCGGATCGCGCCGGTGACGAACAGGCGGTCATTCAGGCCGAACTGCTGGTCGATAAAGAGTCCGGCGGTTTTCTCGAAGGTGTGGAATTCGCTCGAGAAGGTCTCGGCTGCGAGACCGATCGAGGAGCCGCCGTTGACGATGTCGATCCCCCAGGCGCTGGTGCCCTGGTATTGGTTTTCGAAGTACTGCACCCCCACGGTCGATCTTGAGGTGATCGATCCGGGCAGGTCGAACGATGCCGTGCCGCTCATGTCCAGGGTGTACTGCCACTGGTTCAGGTAGTCCGTGTCCTTTCGCCCGCGGTCTCTGTCGCCCGGCACGCCGATGTCGCGAGCGAAGAAGGAGATGTCTCCGCGGTTGTAGTAGTCGACGCCTCCCGTGCCGCGCATCGACAGCCACTCGAACGGATCCCAGGTGACCGTGCTGCCGGCAGTCAGGCGGTTCGTGTCCTGGTAGAACGTCCGGCCGAAGAGCTGTGCGGGGCGCTGAAATCCCCAGGCCCGGTCCGGGTTCGATCCCCCGAAGAAGGCACTCGGCAGGAAGCCGAACGAGTTGTTGTCATTCCCCATGTAGGCGAAATGGCTGTCCAGGTAGGACATCTGGAGCGCCAAAGTGACGCGGTCGGCCACCTGGCTGTTCAGATTGATGCGAATGTTCTTGCGCTCAAGCTGGTTCGGGCGCTCCACCTCGCTGGTGATCGGGACGCCGCGCGCCTCGAGATCCTCGCGGTCGGGCTGCGGCAGGGAGTACGGCCCCACCTCTGTTTCGAGTTCGGCCGCGATGTAGTAGTTGATCCGCTCCGAACCGCCCGTGAGCGACACGCCGAGCTGTCTGCGATTGCCGTCGTCGATCGGCGACAGCGCAGGGTCGTGCAGGACCTGGTACGATTCGACGGACGTCTGGTTGCACAGTCCGTTGGCAACCTCGTTCAACCGGCATGCCCGTGCGTACCTTCCTCCAGCCGCGTCGAGCCCCGCGAAATTCAGCGGGTAGGTGTTCGGCTCCTGGATCACACCGCCTTCGGTCCAGATGTTCCAGCGCGTGGCTCCCGGAAGTCCACGACGCGTGGTGATCCGGATGACACCATTGGCGGCTTCGGTGCCGTACAGCGTCGCCGCCGACGGGCCCTTGACGATCTCGATGGACTCGATGTCCTCGGGGTTGAAGTCATCCAGACGGGAGGCTTCCTGGCCTCCGGCCCCGAGGCCGCTCATGCGGTTGTCGACCCGGATCCCGTCGACGTAGACCAGCGGTTCGTTGGACAGGGAAATCGAGCTCGATCCCCGAATCCGGATCCTGGAACCCACACCCGAAGTGCCCGCGGAGTTGAATACCTGGACCCCTGCCGACCGGCCCTGCAGAAGATCGGAGATGTTGTTGATCGGAGCCACGTCCCGGACCTCGGACACGTCGATGTCCCCCACCGCGTTGCCGAGTTCCCGCTTGCGTTGCTGGCCGGTGGCCGTGACAACGAGTTCGTCGAGCGCGAGGGCCGAGGCAGCGAGTTCGAAATCCAACTCGGCTGTCCCGCCGCCGGCTACGGTGAACTCCTGTGCAACGGGGCCGTAGCCGATGAACGTCGCGCGCAACGTGTACGTCCCGGGAGGGATGTTGAGGATGAGGAAACGGCCTTCGGCGGTCGTCAGGCCTCCGAAGTTCGTACCCTCGATCAGCATCTGCGCGCCGGCGAGAGGCGCCATCGTGGCGGCGTCTCGCACTGTGCCGCTTACAGAGGCGCGTTCCTGAGCACTCGCAGGCATTGCGAGGGCCAGCAGCGCCAGAGCGACTCCTGTCTTACGAAGTAGACTCATGTGTGACCTCCTGTGGAGAATGGGTGAAGCGGGCGCCACTCCCTGGACGCCCTTGTAAGGCTCGAACGGTATGGCGGGAATCGAGCTACAGGTACTCGTACCCCGGAGTTGCTCGATCGTTACAGCCAACCCGCCATGCCGGCAAGTCCTCGTGGAGGGGAATCGTGGGAAGGGAGTACCGGGTAGCACATCCCCGCGCAAGAACTCTCCAGGTTGGCACTTGGATGTCATGCACACATTACGATTTGTAATGTTGATTTTACATTTGGACCTGCCGGGCTCACCGGGCAGTACTGGCCGACAAGGGATGGCAGCCATGCACCACTGGACCAGGAGGGCTCCACTACGGATCCCGTGCCAGGGACTTGAGCAGCCCCGCGATCATGAACAGCAGCACGACGCTCACGGGCAGGGCAGCGGCTACGGCTGCGGTCTGCAGGGCCTGGAGCCCGTCGGCAAGCAGGAGTACCGCGGCCACGGCTCCCACGCCGAGCCCCCAGACGATGCGGAAGCGGCGCGGGGGGTGAGGGTCGCCCATGCTCAGGAAAGTGGTGATGACCAGGGTGCCGGAATCTGAAGACGTGATGAACCAGGTCGCCAGCAGAAAGGTGGCCATGGCGGACATTGCCCAGACGAGCCAGCCGATGTCGCTCATCTGGCCGATGGTCGCGTAGAGCGCGGCTTCGTAGTTCGCGGCCCGAACCAGTTCGATGATCCCCGCCGTTCCGGCACCGCCCGCGGCGTTGAGTTCCAGATGGAGCGCGTTGCCGCCGAAGACCCCGAACCATAGCAGCCCCAGTCCGGTCGGAACGAACAGCACCCCAAGAATGAACTCGCGTAGCGTGCGCCCGCGCGAAATGCGGGCGATGAACGTGCCGACAAAGGGCGCCCAGGAGATCCACCATCCCCAGTAGAAGATCGTCCAGGCGTTCTGCCAGGAGGCCTCGCCCGGGCTGTCGGCGATCCAGAATCCCATGGGCACCAGGCCCCGCAGGTACGCGCCGACCGAGGTGGCAACGAATTCGACGAGCCATGTGAATGGGCCAAGGAACAGGAAGACCCCCAGCAGGAGCACGCTCACAACGATGTTCCACTCGGAGAGAATGCGGATCCCCCGGCGCACGCCGGATACCGCCGACAATGTGGCCGCAAGCGAGATGGCTGCGATGAGCGCGATCTGCGTCACGACGCCCGGATCGATGCCGAGCAGCACGTTGAGTCCGGTGGCCATCTGACTTGCCCCGAGGCCCAGGGAGGTCGCGATGCCGAAGACCCCGCCGAACACCGCCAGCAGGTCCACCAGACCCCCGGTCGGGCCGTAGATCCGGTCGCCGATGAGCGGATGGAGGGCGGAGCGCAACGTCAGCGGCAGCTTCTTGCAATACCCGAAATAGGCCAGGCACAGCCCGACGACGGCATACACGCCCCATCCGTGTATGCCCCAATGAAAGTAGGTGACGCGCATGGCGTGCACGGCGCGCTGTTCGTCCGGCCATGCGGCGCCCGCGAGATCGGCGAACGGGTTGTTGGGATAGCCCGCCGTCCCGGCGTTGTCGAAATAGAAGAGTGGCTCGGCGATCGAAAAGAACAGGAGTCCGATCCCGACGCCGGCCGAGAACAGCATGGCGATCCAGGAGGATGTTCTGAACTCGGGTGGGGAAGCGTCGTCACCGAGCCGGATCCTGCCGAACCGGCTGAACACCAGGAACAGGCAGGTGAACAGGGCGGCGCAGACGGTCAGGACGTAGAACCAGTCCAGCGTGCCCTCGATCCAGGAGCGGATGCGGCCGAAGACGGCACCGGCGGCGTCAACGTCCCAAACGGCGGCGAGGACGAAGGCCAGGACGACGCCCTTGGCGGCCAGCGCCATCGCGGGATTCAGCCCCTTCCACGGCCCGGCCTTCGCCGCGGCCCGCCGATGCCGCCCGTTCCCCATGGGTCGATGGCCGACCGGCCTACCAGGCAACGCCCGGCAAGCAGGTTGCCGAAGGCGCCAGGTGTGCCATCAGATCAATCGCCATCGTTGCTCCGCGCAATGCCGGGGTCTGGGAGACTTTGCGAACACGGGAAGGCGCCTGAACGCGGAGGGTGAATGGAACCCCGGCTTTGAGGCTGGGGGTGGTTGTCGGTTTGCAATATTCCGGCCCATGTCCGAAGGGGGCAAACGCGTTGGCGGATCTTTGCATTTTGGTCGGTCGAGCATCACGGTACCAGGCAGACGGGTCGCCGACGGAATGCAGCCGGAATTGCGTCCAGGGGCGCCGGACGCCGAGAAAGGAAGGAAGCCATGAGACCGCTGATGCACCGAGCCGGTGCGCTGACCATTTTCCTCGTCGCCGGGCTGGGTGCGGGGGCCTGCGCGGCGCCCGAAGCCGGAAACCGGACTCCAGGCTCCGACCTGCCCGACAGGCCCGTCACCGATATCGACATCCACGGGTTGCTGGAGAAGCGCGTGGCCATGATCCCCATGAGGGACGGAGCTCGCCTGCACACGGAGATCTATGTGCCGAGAGACGTGGACGAGCCACTTCCGTTCATCATCGAGCGAACGCCGTACGGGCTGGTGCGGGATTCGCGGGGGTACAGCACGCGCCTCTACGACCACCCGGATCTGATCGAGGACCGCTACATCATGGTGTTCCAGGATCTCCGCGGGCGCTTCGACTCGGAGGGGGAATTCCTGTCGCTGCGACCGCCGAAGGACCCCGACGACGCGGACGGGATCGACGAGACCACCGACGCCTGGGACACGGTCGAGTGGCTCGTTAACAACGTGCCGGAATCGAACGGGCGCGCAGGCATGCTCGGGATCTCGTACGGCGGATTCACCTCGATCCGCGCGTCGCACGATCCGCACCCGGCGCTGAAGGCCGCGTCACCGCAGGCTACATGCGCGGACATGTTCATCGGGGATGACTGGCATCACAACGGGGCCTTCCGGCTGGAGTACGCGTTCAACTGGATCGCGCGGGTGGAGGGTGCCGGTCGGGTGGTTGACCAGCACGACCTCTACGAGTGGTTCCTGGACCTGGGGGCGCTGTCGAACATCAACGCGCGGTACTTCCACGGGGAGGCACCGACGTGGAACGCGTTCGCCGAGCACCCGAACATGGATGAGTACTGGGAGACGGAGATGTGCGGGGTGCTGCCCTTCGTCGACGAGCCGCTGATCCCCCTGCTCCACGTGCTCGGGTGGTACGACAGCGAGGATTTCTATGGACCGCTCGAGGTCTACAAGAAGCTGGAGCGGAAGGACGCAAACGACTGGAACAACCTGGTAATCGGCCCATGGACGCACGGCGGATGGACGTTCCACACGGGCGACAGCATGCTGGAATTCGACTTCGGGTCGGACACGGGGCGCCACTACAAGCAGGAGATCGAGGCGAAGTGGTTCGCCCGCTGGCTGAAGGACGGGCCGGCGCTCGATCTGCCGGAGGTGATGGCGTTCCGGACGGGGGCGAATGTGTGGGAGACATTCGATTCGTGGCCGCCGCCGGGGGAGCCGCTGGACATCTACCTGCACGCGGGTCGGCAGGCGTCTTTCGATCCGCCGGCTGCAGACGGGGCTTCGGGGCGCGACTACGACGAATACGTCTCGGACCCGTGGAATCCCGTGCCCTACCGGTCGCGGCCGATCCAGTGGGACGGATGGCCGACGTGGCAGGCCGAGGATCAGCGGATCGCGCACGGACGGCCCGATGTGCTCTTCTGGGAATCGGAGCCGCTGGAGGAGGACCTGACCATGACCGGCGACCCGGTGGCGCACCTGTTCGCATCGACCTCGGGGACCGCGTCGGACTGGATCGTGAAGCTGATCGACGTGTACCCCGACGACTACGAGCCCAATGCGAACCTGCGCGGCTACCAGTACATGGTGGCGGGCGAGGTCTTCCGGGGACGGTACCGGAACTCGTACCGGGACCCGGAGCCGATCCCGGCCAACGAAGTCGTGGAGTACACGATCGCGCTGCGCGACCGGAGCCACACCTTCAAGGCGGGCCACAGGATCATGGTGCAGGTTCAGAGCACCTGGTTCCCGGTGATCGACCGGAATCCGCAGTCCTGGGTGCCGAACATCTATGTGGCGACCGAGGACGACTTGCAGATGGCGACGCAGCGCGTGTACCGGTCGGAGCGGTACCCGACGCGGATTACGCTGCCGGTGAGGAGGTAGGGGGAGGTCTGAACCCCCGGATCAACCCTGCCCTCGGCGGGAGCGAGTGCTTCGGCTCACTTGCGCCTCGTAGTACGCGCGCAGAATGGCGTTGATCCGCGTCTGGTATCCTCTGCCCTGGGCTTTCAGCCACGCCAGAACATCTTTGTCCAGACGCACCGTTACCTGCTTCTTCCCAGGGGGGACCACCACGCGTGCCGTAGCGAAGAATGCGGCGTCGAGTTCGGGGATATCCGAATAGTCGATATCCTCATCCTTCATGCGGTCAATCCGCCTCAAGTCGCTTTTCATACGCCTTTCGCTCACGGCTGTTCGCCTTTCTCATCGAGATGACCCGAGTGTTCTCGCCACGCGGCGTGTGGGCAATCACCACCAGTCGGCCATTTTCTCACGTTTCACGTGACCTCATGTAGGTGTAACTACATTTGACACTACTAATGTAGCTCCAGAATCCAGGCTCGGCCAGCTCCTGTCCCGGTGGCCGGATGCAAGGGCTGAGTCTTCGGTGCCTCGAAGAGCAAGCCTGTCAGAGCAGCGACGTCACCCCGGCGGCCCGTCGAAGTACTCCACCACCATCCTGGCCACCTCGGCCATGCGGATCTCGGCCACCGCCGTCGGGCCCGCGATCTCCTTGTTGTAGAAGGCCATGACGATGGGCCCCGAGCGGGCGTAGATGATGCCGACGTCGTTGGTGACACCGGTGGTCCCACCGGTCTTGTGCCCGACCGGTACAGACAGGTGGATGGCCAGCGCGCCGGCGATCGGCGTACCGCTCGCCTGGGTGTTGCGGAGTATCCGGCGCATCTCCTCACAGCTGGCTTCGGAGGCAATGGTGCAGGTCTCGATGCGTTCGAGGAGTTGCCCCATCGCCTGGGGCGTGGCTACGCCGAACCAGTTCTCTTCGGGGTGCAGCAGGGACGAGGTTGCCTGCCCGCCGGCGGCCGGCGCGCTTTGTGCGGCCTCGCGGTTCAGGCTGTCCCGTCGCTCGGCAAGCGATGGCACGTTGCCGAGGAGCGTGTTGGCACAGCAGAGCGCATAGACATCCTCACGCGACAGCGAGGCGAACCCGGGATCGATGCGCTCGTAGAGGCCGCGAAAGTAGCTGTAGACCGTGTGGCGCATTTGAAGGGCATCGAGCCCTTGCCCTTCGAGGAACTCGTTTACCGGGTCCAGGCCGCCGATTCTCCGGAGCAGCATATCTGTGGCAGTGTTGTCGCTGGTGATGATCATCTCGGTGATCAGGTCGCGAATACTCGGATTGAGTCCGACGCCCTTGTACCGGAAGATCCCGGATCCGCCCACCAGATCCGACCGCTGAAGCTCGATGCGCTCGGTCAGGTCGATCTCGCCGGCATCGGCCATCCGGTAGATGTGAGCCATGATGGCGACCTTGATGGTGCTGGCGCTCTCGAATCTCTCTTCTCCGCGGACGCTCGCCTCCTCGCCTGTCGTCAGGTGTTTCACGTAGAGCCCGGCGATCCCGGGGAACCTGCCGAGTTCCGCTTCCAGGAGGCGTGACAGTGGGGACTCCGGAGTCTCCTGGGCGGTGGCCCCGGCCCACCAGCAGGGCACCGCGAGGAGTGCGTGCGCCAGAAGAACCGCCGCACCCGTCACTGTCCTGAATCGCATTGTCGCCTCCTTGCCGGCGGCGGGCGGTCGGTCCGGCGGCGTGTCACCGCATTCCGACGAGTCCCTTCACAGCATCGGTGAGCCGCTTCGCGTCGTAGCCCAGACCGTCCTTGAAGACGAGCCGCACGTTGCGGATGTCGGACGCGCTGCTCCCGATATCTCCTTCGATCACCAGCAGGTCCGCGAGCTTGCCGGCGGTCACCGTGCCGACGTCGTCGTCGATCCCGATCACCCTGGCGCCGTTGGCGCTCACGATCTGCACCGCTGTGGGGGCGTCGAAGCCCGCCTGCACGAGGAGTTCGAAGTTGCGCTGGTCGCCATAGCCCGGAAGCGCGCCCCAGGCCGGGTCGACGCCCGCCGCGAGCAGCCCGCCCGCCTCCACGAAGCGGCGTTCGAAGGCGAACATGTTGTGCAGGAGGTCGATCATCCATTCCGTGGTCCCCGACCGAATCATCTGTCGGCGCTCCATTTCGGCCTGAATCACGTGATCGGGGAGCGCTTCGAGATCCCTCGCCGTGAGATCGGGGACGGCCGGAGTCGCCTGCTCAGCAACGGCCAGCGTCGAGGTGATGGCCACGCCCGCCTCGACGATTTCGTCGATCGTGACGTCCACGGCCGGGCTGTTGACGTCGAGTTCGGCCAGCGAGAAAGACAGGTTGGGACTGCATTTGTCGGGCTCGCGCGTGGCATCGAAGTCCGAGTTGGCCCAAAGGCTGTGCTCCAGGTTGTCGATGCCGAGCGCCGTGGCTTCGCGGAAGCTCACGGAGCAGAGGTGGCCCATCACCTTGATCCCCTGCCTGTGGGCTTCGTCGATGATCGTGCCCAGCGCCTCCCGGGAGATCTGCGTGTAGACCTTGACCCACTCGGCGCCTTCCGCGGCCCAGTAGCGAACGTACCGCCGCGCCGACTCCTCGTCCCGGATCACGTACATGCCCAGATCCCTGAGCCGCTCATCCGGTCCTGGGCTAATCACGTACGGCGCCGTGATGACGATGCGGGGGCCGGGTGTCTCTCCGCGTTCGATCGAGCCCTTGAGCGAGATGTCCTGATACGGCGACATGCTGCCGGTGGTCCGCACGGTCGTGACGCCGGCCCCCAGGTACAGGCGCGGCCCCGAGTACTGCATCTGCGCGACCCTCGGGGCACTCTGGTAGTAGTACAGGTGGTTGTGGAGGCCGACCATTCCGGGCATCACCGAGTGGCCCGCCAGGTCCAGGCGCTCCGCATCGGCGGGGATGTCGACGGAGCTCGCCGCGCCGACCGCCTCGATGCGGTTCCCGCGGATGAGGATGGTCTGTCCCGCCTGCGCGGGCCCGCCCGTGCCGTCGAAGAGGAGCACATTCTCAAGCGCCACCACGGGCGCCGAGACGCTCAGGTATGACTGTACCTCGTCCGAAAGCGCGCTCCGGTCCTGGCCGCTCGCCTGGGCAGGGTGGAGGGCGATCACCGTCGCCGCGCAAAACGCCCAAACTCTCCTGTGCATTGCGATCTCCTGGTCTCGGGTCCCGGATACGGTACAGCATACAGGGCGCCGGGCGGGGCGTAAAGGAACCGTTTGCGAAGGCGTGCCACGCGGTCTATTGTCCCGATAGCCGCACTCGGGCGCGGATGTTCGCCGCATGCTGGACTGGAGCAACCCCATGATTCCGTACTCGCGTCCGCTTGTCCCTTCCCTGCTCTTCCTCGTGGCCGTCGTCCCGCCTGCTTCCGCGCAGGTTGCCCCGGACCAGGAGGCCGCGTATCAGCGCTACCTCGACTTCGGCTCTCTGATCGAAGGCGGCCGCGTCACCCCCAACTGGATGCCCGATGGCAACAGCTTCTGGTACGCGGATGGCGGGCCGCAGCACACGGTCATCCACCAGGTCGATCCTGCAGCGGGTCGAGTCGAAGAGCTGTTCGACACGCCCCGACTGCGTGCGGCGCTCACCGATGCGCTGGGACACGAGCCCGCGGGCCTGGGCGTGCCGTTCCGCCAGCTGGCGTTCGTCGGTCCGTCGTCCGTGCAGTTCACGGTGGAGGGTCAGACGTTGGTGCTGGATCTGGACACCTACGCTGTCGAGAGGCAGCGAACGCCGTCTCCTCTGGGCCTGGTGTCATACCTGGTAAGCGAGGTCGAGCGCGTCACACCCAGGACGTTCATTCGTGAAGTGTTCCAGGGACTGGGGCCGAGGCCCTTCCGCGAAAGCCTGTCACCCGACGGCCAGTGGTTCGTCGGACTCGACAATCACAACCTGACCCTGCGCGCCACGGTCGATGGCCGCGTCGTGCCGATCACGGACGACGGGGACGAATTCGAGCAGTGGGACGTGGAGACGACCCTGTGGAACCCGTGGTCGCCCGATTCACAGCGCCTGGTGGTGGCCAGGATCAGCTCGCACGGCATGCCCAGGATCCCGACCATCAAATGGCTGAAGCCGCTCGAAGAGGCCGAGTTCATACCCACCATGCTCGCCGGCGGCGAACTCTACGACACTCGACTCCATATTGTCGATCTCCACACGCGGACCCCGATGCCGGTGGAACAGGATACCACCGCGGACTACTACTACCGCGTGCTGACCTGGCTGCCCGATGGCTCCGAGGTGGTGTTCGCACGCTACAGCCGCTTGATGGACCGTGTCGACATCCAGGCCGCCGACGCGTTGACCGGTGCGGTGCGCACCCTTGCAACAGATGTTTCCGAGACGTTCGTGACCCACCACCACGATTCGGTCTGGGGCTCGCGGACGGGTTTTTCGCTGCTGCCCGATGCCTCCGGGTTCATTCTGGTCTCCGAACGTGACGGTTGGCGGCACCTGTATCTGTACGACCTGGACGGCAACCTGGTCCGGCGGCTCACCGAGGGTGGTTTCCCCGTCGAAGCCGTAGTCGGCGTCGACCAGGAGAGCGGGTGGGTGTATTTCACGGCGCAGACCGATCCGCAGCGACCCTATGACCTCCACCTGAACCGGGTGACGCTCGACGGGACCGACCGGATGCAACTTACCGAGGGCAACGGGCGACATAACGTGACCCTGTCTCCCTCGCGCGGCTACTTCGTCGACACCTATTCGTCGGTGGACACCCCGCCCCGCTCCGTGCTGCGCCGTGCCGACGGGGAGCAGGTGTTGACGCTGTCGGAAGCCGACATCGGCCGGCTGGAAGAGGTGGGCTGGACGCCGCCGCGCGAGGTCGTGGTGAAGGCAGCGGACGGGGAGACCGACCTGTGGGTGACGATGTACCTGCCCTACGACTTCGACCCGTCGAGGCGCTATCCCGTGGTCGAATACATATACGGCGGTCCTCAGACCACTTGGCGGCCCATGGATTTCGGAGGCGAGCAGTTCCCCGGCCTCGGGAGCGACATCGCCCGCGTCGGCAACTTCAACCGCGCCCTGGCCAACCTGGGGTTCGTGGTCGTGATTCTGGATGGCCGCGGAACCCCCGGGCGCTCCAAGGCCTTCCACGACGTGATCGTCAGGAACTGGGGCAAGCCCGTAATCGACGACCATGCCACCGCGATCCGCCAGCTGATCGAGCGTTTCGACTTCCTCGATGGCAACCGTGTGGCGATCATGGGCGCGTCGTGGGGCGGGTACCATTCCACCCGCGCCATCCTGCAGGAGCCGGATCTCTACAAGGTGTGCATCAGCGAGGTTCCCGGGTACGACATGTACGCATTCCACCTCTATGAGCCGTACCTCGGCATGCCCCAGGAGAACCACGAGTACTACGAGGCGGCGAATGTCTTCCGGATGGCACCCGGTCTGAAGGGGAAGCTCCTGCTGACCGGCGGGATCAACGACACCGGCACCCAGGCGGACCTCTTCCAGATGTCGGAGGTGCTCGTCCGGGCCGGGATCCAGCACGACATGATGGTCTACGCCAACACCGGGCACGGCGCCTTCGGCCAGACCGGCGAATACAACATGGAGCTGAAGAAGAACTACCTGGTCGAGCACCTGTTGGGCGTTCCCGTTCCGGGAGTGGATCGCTGAGGTGTTGACGGACAGGAGGGCGACCATGACCTCGATTTCGCGACGCTCTTTCCTGAACTCGGCCGCCGGCGCGACGGTGCTGGGGCTCTCCGGCCTCGCGGGGTGCGGCTACCCGCGGCGAGGCGCCTCGGACGTGAGCCTTTCTCCGACGACCTGGGGCGACGGTGTGGTGGATCGCTACTTCGCGCAGGACGACACCCCGCGGCTGGGCGGCGATGCGATGAAGGCGCGCCATCCGCTCGCGATCGGGCACCAGGGCATCATTGCGGGCTCCACCGGCAACGTGGCCGTCCACGCCGGTCTTCTGGCACTCGAGCGCGGCGGCAACGCGGTCGATGCGGCGCTCGCCACGGCGCTGACCCAGATCTGTCTGGCGGGGGGCTCCTGGGTGAGCTACGCGGGTTTCCTGCAGATGATGTACTACGAGGCCGCGACCGGACAGATCCACAATCTCAATGCCGCGTTCAACACGGTGGGGGACGAGAACGAGCCCTTCACGATTCCCACCGACGACCCGGAAGACCCATCCCGGCCGCTTCCCGACGGGCGTACCGCGCTGGTTCCCGGATTCATGGCCGGGGTCGAGGCTGCCCACCAGCGCTGGGGTGTCCTGCCGTTCGAGACGATCTTCGAACCTGCGATCCATTTCGCGGAAAACGGATTCCCGGTTGGACAGCTGCTCGGCGGAGGGATCCAGCGCCGGCAGGACGTGCTGAGCAGACTGCCGGAAGCCAGGGCCGTGTTCACCAGGTCCAACGGCGACTTCTACGAGAACGGCGACATCTTCGCGCAGCCCGCGCTGGCGGCCACCCTGCGGGGATGCGCCGAGCAGGGTGTTCAGTCGTACTTCTACGAGGGGGAATGGGCGGACAGGTTCGTGGCTGCGGTTCAGGCAGAGGGCGGCCACATGACGATGGACGACATGCGGAACTACCGTGTGTCGTGGCCGGAGCCCCTCGTGGTCCGCTACAGCGGGGTCGACGTGCACACCGTTGGACTGCCGGCATACGGCGGTGCGCACGTTCATCAGGCTCTCAACCTGATGGACCTGCTGGACGTCCGCGCCTACGGGCACTACACGGAGTCGCCCGAGGCGCTGTTCCGGCTGATTCAGGCGTGCACCGCGCTCAGGACCCGGTCGTTCTGGGCGATGGAATCGCTGGAAGTGCCCGGCGTGGACCTGTCTCTCGCGGCGCGGGCCACCCGGGCTTCGGCCACGGCCCTCTGGGAGGCCGCCCGGGAAGGCAGGATTCCCGACGCGCTGGTGCCCCCGGTGACCCCCGCCGGGCACTCCGACTGCATCGCGGTCGTCGACGCGGCGGGAAACGTGGTGGGCATGACGCACACCATCAACACCGCGTCCTGGGGAACGACCGGCATCAACGTCGGGGGCGTGTCGATCCCGGATTCGGCCAAGTTCCAGCAGCAGCAGATCGCGAATGCCGGGCCAGGAGTCCGTCTGCCCGATCCAACCAGTCCGCTGATAGCGACCCGCAACGGCATGCCGGTCGTGTCGATCGGCTCGATCGGCTCCGGGCTCCACTACAAGACGCTCTGCGCGCTGACGAGCCTGTTCGACTTCGGCATGGATCCGAAGGAGGCGATCGATGTCGGGGCCCTCATGGACAGCTTCGCGCTGGATGTGCAGTCGGTCGGCGAGGGCGAGTTCGACCCCGACCTGATCGCGGCCGTGGAGGCGATGGGCCAGGAATTCCGCGTTGACAGCGGGGCAGCGATGGCCGGCGGCCGCGGTTATCTGGTGGTGGTCGGCATCGACCCCGCCACGGGGCGGTTGGAGGGGTCCGCGCCGGGCGAGTTCCTTGGAGGGGCCGAGGCCTACTGACGTCGTGCGGTGACGGTCTTGCACACACCATGCGGACCGATACTAAATATTGTTGTTCAGTATTTGGATTTCACACACCCACTCTCTTGCTCAATCCCGATCCGCAGGTCGTTGCATGCCTCAAGCCCTGTACGATATTATGTATACTGATTCACATGGGAAAATGTATGTAGTGCAGTCTTGAAGGAAGGATATGAGCGAATGATCTGGCAACGAACACCGGTCCTACGAGCCGGACTGATTCTCCTTGCAGCGCTCCCCGCCTATCCTGAAGCACGCGCCGTGGCAGAACCCGTCGCAGGCCGAACACACGTACCGTACGTCGCTGAACCGATCCTGCAGGAGGCCGTCACAGGAATGGTTGTGGCATCTCGTACGGGCGAGCCACTTGGCGGGGCCCAGGTGGCGGTCGAGGGCACCACTCAGGGGGGGCTGACCAACAATCGCGGACGTTTCCAGATCACTGGAGTAACGGGTACGCAAGTGACCCTGCGGGTGGTCATGCTCGGATACCGGACGGTGACCCAAACGGTCAGCGTCGCGGACCCGGACATCCGGATCGAACTGGAGGAGGCCGCGGTAGAGCTCGACGAGATCATCGTGACGGGCACCACCGGCAGAGTCCAGAAGCGGGCCATCGGGAATTCCGTCGCGACGGTACGGGCATCGGAGATTGCCCAGAACGCTCCCGTCCGACACCTCGGCGACGTCCTGAACGGGCGTGCACCCGGAGTGCTCGTGACCCCGCCCGAGGGCCAGGCGGGGGGGGGCCAGCGCATCCTGATCCGGGGCCGCTCGAGTCTGTCTCTCTCGCTATCTCCGCTGATCTATGTCGACGGTGTCCGCGTCGACAACCGACAGGCCCTGGGCACCTTCTCCGGGCAGTTGGCGTCGCGCCTCAACGATTTCAGCCCCGAAGACATCGAGAGCATCGAGATCATCAAGGGACCTGCCGCGGCGACGTTGTACGGTACCGAGGCCTCGAACGGTGTGATCCAGATCATCACCAAGAAGGGTCAGCCGGGGGGCGCCCAGGTAAGCATGTCCATTCGCCAGGGGATCGGATACATCAACGATCCGGTGGCCCGTTGGCCGACCTATTTCTTCCCCGACCCGGACCTTGGCACGGTGGTCGAGTTCAACGTCGCCGCGAACGAGGCTGCGCGTGGCACGCCCTTCTGGCGCACGGGCCACCGTCAGGGATACGCCGTGAATGTCTCCGGTGGCAGCGAAACGGTTCAGTACTTCACCGCCCTGAACTACGATCGCAACCAGGGCTCGTTCGAGTCGGACTCCTACGAGCGCTTCGGGGTGCGAGCCAACGTGACGGCGGCACCGGGAGACAACTGGGACCTCAACAGTCAGCTCGGAGTCTCGCTCAGTCGCTCGGAGTTCCCCCCGTGGTGGATCATGGGAGGGTCCCAGCTGGCGAGGCCGTCGGTGCGTGACGGCCCTCAGCGCGGATGGTTCCGGGCGCCTCACGAAGTCTTCTACAGGACCAACGAGCTTCGCCAGGATGTCGACCATCTGACCGCCGGCCTTGAGGTGCGCCATCGGCCCACGGGATGGCTGAGCCATCGCATCCGAGCCGGTGTCGACGTGAGCGTGGAGGACAACGTCGACCTCACACAACGAATGGCACCCGACGACGCTTCCTTCTTCAGTCCGTTGGAGGCGGCCGGCAGCAAGGTCTTTTCCCAGATCAACGTGATGAACACGACGGTGGACTACAGCGCCACTGGCACGAGGGATTTCTGGGACGCGATCGAGTCGGCCACAACCGGAGGATTCCAGTACTACCGCAAGACCCTTACGCTCCTCTCGACCGACGGGCGTGAGTTCCCTTCATCGGGAGTGACATCCACCGCCGGGGCGGCTACGACCTTCGGCAGCGACGATTTCATCGAAAACGTTACGATCGGGATGTTCGTCCAGCAGCAGGTTTCGTGGCAGAATCGCATCTTCCTGACGGCAGCGGTCCGGGGCGACGACAACAGCGCATTCGGTCAGGACTTCGACTTCGTCACCTATCCCAAGTTCAGCGCTTCCTGGGTCATCGGCGAAGAGCCGTGGTGGAACGTGTCGTTCGTGGACGCCCTCAAGCTCCGAGCGGCGTGGGGCAAGTCGGGGCAGCAACCGGACGCCTTTGCCGCGCTCAGGACATTCCAGCCGATCACCGCCCAGGCGGGGCAGCCCGGAGTTTCCCCGCAGTTCGTCGGCAACTCCGAGCTGGAACCGGAGAAGTCCCAGGAGATAGAGGTCGGATTCGAGGCGGCCCTGCTCGATCAGCGAGTCGGACTCGACGTCACCCTGTATCAGCAGAACACCAAGGACGCCATTCTGGCTCGCAACGTCTCTCCGTCCACCGGCTTCCCGGGCCAGCAGTTCATCAATGCCGGGGAACTGAGGAATCGGGGCGCGGAGGTGCTGGTCACCACCCAGATCATCGACACGGACGACATGGCCTTCGAACTGGGCGTCAATTTCTCGTACAACGACAACGAGGTCCTGTCCCTGGGGGTGGAGGGTCTCGACTTCCTCGAGTTCGGCTTCGGGACCCGCTTCCAGCCGGGCTTCCCGGCATACGCGATCTTTGCACGGCGGGTCATGTCGGCCGATGCCGGGCCCGACGGAATGCCGATCAACATCATGTGTGACGGGGGCCTGCCCCTCGACGGAGAGGGAGACCCGTTCCTTCCGGGCGGTTCTCCGGTCGACTGCCTTACCGCTCCACGCCTCTTCTCGGGCCTTGTGGACCCGGATTGGGAGGGAGCGGTCACGCCGTCGCTGACCCTCTTCAGGCAGCTCACGGTCAGTGCACTGCTCGACTTCAAGATCGGCAACCGGCGGTGGAACTCGATCTACTGGTGTCCCGGCATCCTCGACTGCGAGGAAGAGGCCCACCCTGAGCGGTTCGACCCGGTGGATGTTGCTCCGTCCGCCCTGGGGTTCGTAGACGACCTCGAGTGGTGGCACGACGTGAGCTTCGCCAACCTCCGGGAGGTCTCGGTCTCGTACACGCTGCCCGGTCAGTGGACGGAGCGGATCGGAGCGTCGAGGGCGTCCGTCTCCGTATCGGGTCGCAATCTGCGCCGGTGGACGCCCTACGTGGGAGTCGATCCGGAGACCGAGGGGCTCTTCCCGGAAGCGGGTGCGTTCGGCACGCCGTTCGACGAAGAGCAGGTGCCGCAGCCCCGGATCTTCAGCACCAGGATCAACATCACCTTCTGATGCTCATGAGCCAGACACCCCAAGAGCAACTACCTGAGGAGAGTACGATGAGGTATATGCGAAAGAGGGCCGGATGGCCGCTCGGAAACGGCGTCGGGATCGGCAATGTGCCGACGCTCCTTTGCGCCGCTCTGGCCCTGGCCGGCTGTGACGATCTGATTTCCGTGGAGGCGCCGTCCCGCGTCGCCGCGGACGAGCTGGACGATCCGGGGAACGCGGCGCTTCTGGTGGTGAGCGTGGCCGCGGACTTTGAATGCGCGTTCGGGGACTACGTCATTGCCGGCGGGCTTACCGGCAACGAGCTGGAGGTGGGCACGACGCTCATCGTTACCAAGGAATACGATAAGCGCGACTTCAACCCCAGCTCTTCGCTCTACAACACCGGTACCTGCGCCAACGTCGGCACTGTCGGAGTCTACAAACCCCTGTCGACGGCACGCTGGCAGGGAGAGAACACCCTGGCCCTGCTGGCGGGATGGTCCGACGCGGACGTGCCGGACCGGTCGGGCAAGATGGCCACCGTTGGCATCTACTCGGGATTCGCGCAGGTCATGATCGGCGAGGCGATGTGCTCGGCCGCCTTCGATCTCGGCCCGGAGCTGACGCCGGCCCAGATCTTCGAGCGCGCGGCCGGAACCTTTGCAACGGCATTGGGCAGCGCGGGCGGAAACGCCGAGCTCCAGGCTCTGGCCAACGTGGGTCGCGCCCGCGCACTGGGGCGCCTTGGCCAGCTGAGCGAGGCTGCGACGGCCGCTGCCGCGGTGCCGGAGGGCTTTGTCTTCAACGCCACGTTCTCCAATACCCCGGATCGGCGGCGCAACGCCATCTGGGAGGGACAGGTCTTCATTCCCTACGCTACGGTGGACCCCAGCTATCGCAACCTTTCCTGGGACGGCGTGCCGGACCCCCGGGTTGACCTGATAGACACAGGCGGACCGGCCATCGACGCCGAGACGCCGCTCTGGGTCGCCCGCCAATACGATGCAGCCGACGTTCCGATACCCCTGGCGACCTGGGAAGAGGCACAACTCATCCTCGCGCAGGCCGCGCTGGCGGCCGGGAATCTGGCCGGAGCAGTGACCATCATCAACGACCTGCACACGCGTGTAGGCCTGCCGCCGACCTTCGCAAGTTCGGACGCGAATGAAGTCATGGCGCAGCTGGTGCAGGAGCGGCAGCGGCAGCTATTCCTGCAATCGCATCACTTCGGCGACATCAAGCAGTTCAACATTCCGCTGACGCCGGAGCCGGGCGTGCCCTTCAAGGACGGCGGAGGCGTGTACCGGGATCAGGTGTGCTTCCCGATCCCGGACATCGAGACCACGAACAACCCGAACATCGGATAGTAGGAACTGACCGGGATCGTGTAGAGTGAAGCGGTTGGCCTTCGGTCTCCCGCCAGCCGCTTCAGCTCTCGTCGGACGGCGCCCGGAGCTGGATGACCACGGCTCGTGGAACGTCGAGTTCGTCTACCTGCCGTAGCAGGACCAGATCGCCCTGAGCGTCAAGCAGGATGTCCTCGCCATCCATCCTCGCTGTGAACAACAGTTCCCGCCGGTCAATGTCCCACACTCGCCAGGTTGCGCTGTCCTGGCCCGGGAGACGGTAGTCCCTCGCCCACAGCCGCCCGTCGAAGTCCGTCAGAAGCGTGTCGACCGCGGGAGCCACTTCGTTTATGGGCCAGTCCTCAAAGTCGGCGCGGGAAACCGGGGATTCATCCAGATTCGCGCGCGAGGCCGGTATCTGACCGGATGCGGCGGCCCTCCTCAGCGCTTCGAAAAACTGTTCCCATTGTTCGGCAAGCAACTGAAGGCCCACGGTCCTGGCGTCGGGCACCCGTACGCCTGCCGGCAGCGGGATCTGCGCAACGTCTCGACCGCTCCAGTCCAGCACGGCGATCACCCCTCGTTGGGTCTCGGCTATGATGAGTCGGTCCGCGGTCGTCGCCTCGAAGGTCCGATGCCCGAACACGACATCGCCGCTTCGTCTCGATCCGAAATAGACCTCATTCCCCGTAGCCTCCGCGAACATCACAGGCTCTCCGTCGTCCCGGACGGTAACGTACATTGCCGGATTCCAGGTTCGCCCCTCGTAGTCCCGACCCATTTCCGCGATTCCGTCACGGAAGACGATTCGGCTGTCCGGACGAACGCCCACCGGATAAGCGCCAAAGAAATCCTGAAAATCCGCGTCAAGAACGCTCTGCGAGCGCAGAAACCCGCCATCGTACGAGATCAGGGACACTCGACGGCGAGGCACATCGGAGACAAGAATGGCTCCGGGAACGCGTTTTGCGAGCCCGATGTAACGGAACTCCCTCGGACCGTCGCCGTCCCTCCCGACCGCCTGAGCTCCTCCGGATGAGAGGTCGACAATGTGGATCTCGATGCGTTCGACGAGAGCGAGACGGTTGTCGGGCAGGAAAAATCCGGCCACGACGTCGCTTAGCTCGGTGAGATCGGGATGCTCCGACGAATCGAAGACGGATTGGTTGACCGGGCGTAGCCCGGCCGGGTCTTCCGCCGTTGGGCGCCCATCCCCACCAGACTCGCACCCCCCGAGCGCAACCAGCGCTCCGAGCGCGAACAACGATGCGCGAACGCAATCGGTCCTAAACATTATTGTTTAGTATTCGGTGCCCGGCCGGTGGCGTTTCATTCGCCCGCTACCCGGTCCCACCGGCCCCCGCCGATTCCACCGGGAACAGAATGTCGCCCGTACCGGGAAACCGCCCACCAAGCTCCTGCAGTATCAGCCTGGCCTCTTCCTCGGTCACCCGGGACGCCTCCGAACTCCAGAATCCGGTCACCTCCGCGTACCCGAGACCGACCTCGCTGATGTCCCTCACGCCCTCTCTGAACGCGTCCGGATCCCAGTCGTCCCTCCACCCGGGCTGCACCCGCGTCGACGCGATCGCCTCCTCCAGCCCGTCGGCCGGAATGTCGCCCTCGACGCCGACGTACATCCCGAACATGGCGGCATACATCGCACCCCGGACGTAGGACACCTTCCACGCCCATTCCTCGGATGCCGCCATCAGCTCGATATCCGGAGGCGCGCTGGCCATCCACTCCTCGACCATGCCGGTGATCATGCCGCCCTCGGGCGACGGATCCGGCAGGCTCCACTGGTTATGGGCCACCATGAGCGTCACGCCGAACTCGGGCCACGCGAATCCCTCGGTCCTCCAGCCGAACATGTGGCCGCCCGCGTGATCGAATGACCACCGCCGCGTGCCGTGGTCGCTGAGCCGCCAGACCAGACCGGAAGTGACCCCGGGGGCGAGCGGCTCCTCGTACTGCGGCGTGAGCATCTCGGTCACCGTCTCCGCCTCGAGCACCCGATAGCCGTCGTACTCGCCGCCGTTCATCATGGCCGTCAACAGCCGGATGTGGTCCGACGGCTTCGCCACCACGCCCCCCGCCGGATAGTGGCTGAAGTACAGCGGAACGCTCGGAACCCACGCCGAACCCATGCGCGCATACCCCGTGCTCATGTTCTCCCAGATGTCCGGCCGGACATAGTCCACGTGCTGCGCCGGCGGATACTGCGAAGACTCCATCCCGAGCGGATCCATGATGTGCCGCTGCACGTAGTCCGAAAACGGCAGCCCGTCCGGGTTCACCGTCTGCACAATGAGCCCAAGGGTCGCAATGCCGGGGTTGGAGTAGTTGTATTGAGCTCCTACCTTGCCGATCCAGAACGGCGTTGTGCCTCCGAGCAGCGGGCTCGTGTCGCTGTCGTAGCTTGCCCTGAGTGCCTCTTCGAGCGGCACGGGCCTGTCCCATACCCCCTTGGCGCCGCCGCCCGACAGCCCGGAGCGATGCGTAAGCAGGTCATGGACGGTGACGTCCCGGTCGCCGAGCGGGTTGTGCACTTCGAACGGCAGATGCTGGCTGATCGGATCGTCGAGCGCGATCACCCCCCGGTCGACCAGGTGCATGATCGCCGTGGCCGTGTAGGTCTTCCCCAGCGACCCCGAGTGGTACACGGTCTCGGGCGTCATCGGCTTGCCCGCCGCAACATCGGCCCACCCGAAGCCCGCCTCCCAGATCAGTTCGCCCCGGTATCCCATGGCGAGGTTGAGCCCGGGAGTGCCGTGCGCCCGCATGGCGTGCAGCACATGGTCGCGGGTCGCGTCGATGAGCGCTCGCTCGAAGGCGCGGTCGGTGTGGACGCTTTCCGTGACCGGGATCCCGGGTGATCCATCGCCGGCCTGTCGCTGCGTGCCGCATGCCGTGGCACCGGCGAGGAGAATGACGAGTGCCGCGGAACGCGCGGCGATGGGCATCGGGGGTCGGTTCGACAGCTTCATGGAATTCCTCCTTGCAACACTTTTCGAACTCGCGGGCTGGCATCTCTGAATAGCCGCTCGACATACGCGCCGCCGCCGGGATCACCCGGGTAGTGCAGGCTGGATCCGGCCGCCAGCAACATTTCGACCAGTTCGACATAGGCATCCTGGCGCTCCTCGGCCGCGCCGGAAAACCGGGAGCCGTGCACTGCCCAATGCAAGGGCGACGCTTCGTGAACATCATCGAAGACATCGAGGGGTGCGCCGGCGTCGATCAGCAGGCGGCCGTTGCCGGGCTGGCCGAACCACGCGGCCTGATGCAGCGGCGTGCCCGAGTCGAGGCCCGTTGCAGTCAGGTCCGCGCCGGCATCGACGAGGAGCTCCACGGCCTTTCGGTCGTTGCGGCCGGCGACATCCGCCAGCAGCCGGTCTTCCTCGGGGTTTCCCGTGCGGGCGGCGTCCGGGTGCGCTTCGAGGATCGCCCGCGCTTCATCGAGTTCGCCGTTCACGATCGCCACGGCGAATCGGTCGGCCTCGTTCAGTTCGGTGCTGGCGCCGCGTCCTGCGAGGAGCGCCGCGACCTCGTCGAACCCCCTCCGAATCGCGTGCGCATACGCGGTCTTGCCCCCTGTCGTCCTGGCATCGATGTCGGCGCCGTGGTCCAGGAGCATCGCCACCGCGGTCGCGCGACGGCGACGGGTGGCCACGTGGAGCGGCGTCTCGGCGTGTGGCCGATCGGGAACGTTCGGGTCGGCCCCCCGGGCGAGCATCCGCCGCAGTACGTCGTCGCCGTCCGCGCCGTAGTGGAGATCCAGCAGTTCGTTAAGTGTCATCGAGTCCCTTGACCGGGGCCGTGGCGCCTGATCGCAGCTTTCCAATCCGCGCCGTCGCGCCGTATCTTGCGTCAGTCTGTACAATGCGACACCGAGGCCTGCGTCCAAGGCTGAAGGGTGCCCTCGCGTGGCGCAACCCGAGCGCACAAGGAGTGTCGGTCATGCGCATCCTCCCCGCCGCCGCCGTCTTTCTCGCCGCCATCCCCAACCAGTTCGTGCATGCCCAGGTGGATCGGTCCGGCACGATGGCGGGCCGGTCCACCGTCTATGCGCCGAACGGCGTGGTCGCCAGCAGCCAGCCCCTCGCCACCGGCGCCGGACTGGCCGTGCTTCAGCGGGGCGGTAATGCAATCGACGCCGCCGTGACCACCGCGGCCATGCTCAACGTGGTCGAGCCGATGATGACGGGCGTCGGCGGCGACATGTTCGCGATCATCTGGCTGGCGGACGAGCAGCGCATGGTGGGGCTCAACGCCAGCGGCCGTGCCGGCGCCCTCATGACCCGGGAGAAGCTGGTGGGTCGCGGTCACGAAAGCATGCCGCGCTCCGGCGCCGAGACGATCACCGTGCCGGGCGCGCTGGCCGGCTGGCAGACGCTGCTCGACGCCTACGGGACGATTTCGCTCGCCGACGCGCTCGAACCGGCTATCCGGATGGCGGAGCACGGCTTTCCCGCGAGCCCGGTGATCGTCGATTTCTGGGAGGGGGCGCAGGAGATGCTCAGTCGGGACGAGGGCGCGCGCGCGACCTTCCTGATCGACGGGGAGCGGGCCCCCAGCGCGGGCGAGTGGTTCAGCAACCCCGATTTCGCGCGCACGCTCCGCCTGATCGCCGAAGGCGGGCCGGACGTGCTCTATCGCGGCGAGCTGGGCGAAGCGATCGTGCAGCGCGTCGCGGAGCTGGGCGGATTCCTCACCATGGACGACCTGCGGTCGCACAGAGTGGACTGGGTGGAGCCTATCTCCGTCCCGTATCGGGGCTACCGCCTCCATGAACTGCCGCCCAACGGCCAGGGGATCGCCGCGCTAGAGATGCTAAGACTCCTGGAGCCGTTCGATCTGAAGGCCATGGGACACAACTCGACGGCGTACCTGCACCACCTCATCGAGGCCAAGAAGCTCGCGTACGCCGATCTGGAGCACTTCGTCGGCGATCCCGGCAACATGAGGGTCACGCCCGACGATCTGCTGAGCGACGCGTTCATCGATTCTCGGCGGGCTCTGCTCGATCCCGAGCGCGCGATCGAGCGGGCCGATCCCGGGACCGCGATCACGGCGGGCGAGACGACGTACTTCACCGTCGCCGACCGCCACGGCAACATGGTGTCGTTCATCAACAGCATCGCCAGCGCGTTCGGGTCGGGCGTGGTAGTGCCGGGGACCGGGTTTGCGCTGCAGAACCGGGGCGTGGGCTTTTCGCTCGATCCCGATCGGGCAAACGCGGTGGCGCCGGGGCGGCGGCCGTTCCATACGATCATCCCGGCCTTCGTCACGAAGACGGCGACCGACGGGCGGGAGGACCCCTGGCTGAGCTACGGCGTGATGGGGGGCGCGATGCAGCCCCAGGGGCACGTCCAGGTGCTGATCAACCTCGTCGACTTCGGCATGGATCTTCAGCAGGCGTTCGATGCGGCGCGGTTCAACCACCTGGCCGGGAATCGCGTGGCGATCGAGCCCGTGGTCCCGCTCGAGGTGCGCCAGCAGCTGGAGGCAATGGGGCACGTCCTGGCCGATCCCGTGGGCGTGTTCTTCGGGGGCGGACAGGCGATCATGCGGCTGGAGCGCGGCTGGGCCGCCGCTTCGGAGCCGCGGATGGACGGGATGGCTGCGGGGCACTGAGAACGCGGGCAAGCCCGCGAGGCCCGACCCCGCTGCCTACCGGCAGCCCCCCCTCTGTCTCCGGTTCAGGAAATCGAACTCCGGATCGTCCGGACCCACTCCTCCTGGCGCGCCCGCGGCCACGAGTGCATCGACGACCGACTCGTACTTCAGTGCCCTTGCCTGGTCGAGAGCCGTGAGGCCCTCGGGTGTTTCCATCGCGAGGTCCACATCCGTGTCCAGGAGCAACTGCACCTTCTCCAGTGTTGCCTGCTCGTGCTCCGGCGTGCAGACGTGCTGGTAGACCCAGGGCCTTCCGGCGTTGGCCATGCCCACGGCCGCCATCAGCGTGGTGGTGACCTCCAGCTGCCGCGCCGCGAAGATCCCGGACGTGAGGGCGCCGTCGCTACCGGCGAAGTACTCGCTACGGTGCACGAAGCGGGGGTCGGCGCCGTGCTCCAGCAGGCTGCGCAGGATGCCCGCCGTGCCGAAACGGGCGGCGAGCCACACCGGACGCGCGCCGATCCAGCCGTTGTGGAAGAAAAATGCCTGGTTCGACCCTCGCTGGTGGGGCGTGAAGGTTGCCACCGGGAGCGTGACGTCGGCCCCGTGCTCCAGGAGCAGGTCCACCGAGCGCTGGTCGTGGCGCAGGATCGCGGCGTGCAGCGCCGTGAACCTCTCGGATCCGGCGTCGGGGTCCGCGCCAGCCGCCAGCAGGAACTCTACCAGTTCGCCGAAACGCCCCGGACGGAAACCCTCCCGGCCACCCACCGTGTAGGGACCGCCGGAAGAATAGGTCGGCTCGGTCACCTGCGTGCGGAAGTTGGAATAGGCCGCCATGGCCAAAGCGCTGATGCCAAACCCGGACCTGTCGTTCAGGTCGGCGCCGGCGGCCGCAAGGTGCCTCGCCGATTCCACGTCTCCCACTCGCGCTGCGAACAACAGGGCCGTGTTGCCGCCGTGCTCGAACCAACCCTGGTTCTGGATGTGCGTGTGCGGTTCGTGCGCCTTCATCTCCACCGTGACCACCGTCCGGGCATGCACGTCGGCTCCATGGTCCAGCAGCACCCTCGTCACCTCCGGCGCGAGGTTCAGCGCCGCCCACATGAGCGCGGTCTGGTTGCGCGGGCCCGTGGCGTTCGGGTTCGCACCGTTCTCCAGGAGCAGTTGTGCCACCCGCGCGCTCCCCGCCCGGGCGGCGGCCATGAGGGGGGTTTCGCCGTGGCGCAGCGCACGGTTCGGGTCCGCACCGGCGTCCAGCAGCAGTTCGACCACCGCCACGCCGCCGTTCTCGGCCGCCGCCCAGAGCGGCGTCGCGCCCAGGTCGTTGGCCCGGTTCACATCCGCCCCTGCCTCGATCAGCAACTCCACGCTCTCGGGCAGATCGCGGTGGCTGGCCCACAGGAGCGCCGTCGATCCGTCGCCGGCTGTGGCGTTAACGTCCACGCCCTCCTCAACCAGCACGCGCAGGGCCGCCTCGTCGCCGTTCCTTGCGGCTTCCACAACCGGGGGCGTGTCGCCCACCGCCGTGAGTACCGCCACGAGTACCAGGGATAGCATCATCCGATCCCCTCTCTTCTCATCAGCATTTGCATGTGTTCCTGTGCCATGTACAGCCCGCCTTCGCCCTCGTGCCAGGTGACCAGCCCGTCGCCGTTCGCGTCGACACCGTTTCGGAGCTGGAAGCCCAGGGTGTTGAGTTCGTCGGACAGTTCGTCGGCTTCGTGGGCAGACTCCGTCGCCAGGATGCCCTCGGTGATCTCCAGCATCCTGCGGGCGCGCTCCAGGGTGTTGCGCACACAGCTCACTATGTGCGCGGCGTGAGCCCGCACATTGTCAGACGCGTCGGGCGCATCGGCCGCCATCCGGACGTGTTCGATGGTGTTGCGGGATGCCTCCAGGAGCCCGAACCCCAGGCCCGGGCCGCTCTCGCGCCGGGTGTGATCCAGGGCGTGGAGCACGTTGCCAGCATGGGTCTTCATGGCCCGGAGGTCGCCGGGGCGCTGCTGGCCGCCTGCGGCGAAGGCCGCGTATTCGGCCGCGGTGCCCGCTTCGCCCAGGGCCTGCCTGAGGAACCCCAGCTCCGCCACCGAGGTGGCCTCGGGATTCACCACCCGGAGAATGTGGGCGTGGGCGCCGTTCTGTGCGCCGGCGGTGGCGGCCGGGAGGCCCAGGAGAATCGTGATTCCCGACGCGATCGCAGCACGCGTGATCACCTGTCTTCCACCTTCCGGTACTTCCGCAGATACCAGACTTCGGAAGCGTCGTCCCAGAACTGGCCCGTGGACGGCGCCGGCGTGGATGCATAAACGTTCCCCTGCCCGTCTGCCGCGACCCAGTGGATAGCCTTGGTGTCGTTGATGGTGCGCAGCAGTTCGCCGTCGCTGGCCCGGGCGATCCAGATCCTGGCGTTCACGAGGTCGGCCACGTAGAGCTGGTCGCTGCCGTCGATCGACAGGCCGTACGGCGAGCCCAGATGCTCCCAGATCTCGAGGAGGTTGCCGTCAAGGTCGAAGATCTGGATGCGGGCGTTCTCGCGATCACCCACGAACACCCGGTTGCGTGCGTCGACTACGATGGTGTGCGGCAGGTTGAACTGGCCCGGCTCGGTTCCCGCCTCGCCCCACGCCGTAATGAACTCGCCGTTGCGGTCATACCTGGCGACCCGGTTGTTGCCGTAGCCGTCGGAGACGAAGAACTCCCCGTTCGGACCGAAGGCGACATCCGTGGGCCGATTGAAGAGGTCGGGGGTCTCCCCGGCAACGCCGTACTCGCCCAGGGTCATGAGGAGTTCGCGGCCGTCGTGGCTCCACTTCTTGACCTGGTGACCCTGCCCGTCGACGGTCCAGATCGATCCGTCGGGCCCGACCCGGATTCCGTGCGCCCACTGGGCGAAATCCTGATCCCACCGCTCCAGCAGGTTCCCGTCGGCGTTCAGCTTCCACACATCGTTGGCGTCCCGGCGGAAGGCGTAGACATTGCCGTCGTCGTCGACGTCGACGGCCGTTACGGTTCCCACGTCCTCGCCGGCGCCGCCCCAACCCTCCACCAGTTCGTAGCCGGTGGCCTGCTCGGGCGCGGGCTCGGCGTCGGGAGCAGCCTGGCAAGCCAGCGCCACGCCCACTACGAGACTTCCCGTCGCCAGCCGGATCGACGCCTTTCTCACGGCCGCCTCCCTGGCATTCCCGCCTGGTTCAGTGGTCTTCCGCGAGATGCTCATGAAGCTCCCTGTGATCCTCATGCTGCTTCTCGCGGCGAATCCCGCTCGCGTGCGCCCGGGCACTCCGGCGAGCCCGCTTCCTCGTGTAGTCGGAGCTGACCACGTACCGCGAGATCAGCTTCTCCAGGTCGCGGCTATCGCAGGCGGGACAATGCGGCGGTCCGGACGAGCGCAGGATCAGGCACTCGAACTCCTCACCACACGCCCGGCATCTGTATTCGAAGATGGGCATTGATCGGCCACGACGGCTCAGAGCTCGCCGAGGGTGTCGATGGGAAGCCGGCCGGTGCTGCCACCGACCTTGTCCATCGGCATGTCCATCTTGTCCATCAGCGTCGCCAGAAGGTTGGCGTGCGTCGGTCCGCCCTCGTACCTGATGTGCTGCCCACCGTTCAATTTGCCGTTGCCTCCGCCCACGACGACCAGCGGGATGTTGTCGCCGGCGTGCCGCTGGCTGTTGGAGATCCCCGACCCGTACAGCCCGGTGATCGAGTCCAGCAGCGAGCCGTCCCCGTCGGGAGTCTGGCTCAGCTTCGTCAGGTGACGCGTGAAAAGCTCCACGTGGTACCGGTTGATCTTCGAGAGGTACTTCACGATGTCCGGCCGGTTGCCGTGGTGCGAGAGCGGGTGCCACGCCTCGGGCACACCGATCTGCGGATACGGCTGCGCGTTGACTTCGCGCCCGATCATCATCGTCGACACCCTGGTGATGTCCGCCTGATAGGCCAGGATCTGCATGTCCAGGAGCAGTTCCAGGTGGTCCTCCAGCGTCTCCGGAATGCCCTGCGGCTGCTCCATGTTCGGGAGGTCGACGTCCAGTTGCTGCTCGGCCACCTGGATCCGCCGTTCCACGTCACGGACCGCTTCCGTGTACTGCTCCACGCTGCGCTGGTCCTGCGGACCCAGCTCGCGCGCCAGCGCCCGCAACTTGTCATTGACCGAGTCCAGCAGGCTCTTCTGCTGGTGCAGGCGCCGCTCCCGCGGCTCGCGATCCGTGGTACCGGTGTCGCCGAAGAGCCGCTCGAAGACGGTCCGGGGATGGTTCTCCATCGGGAGCGGCTGCGTGGGGCTCCGCCAGGAGATGGTGTGCGTGTAGGCGCAGTTCAGAATGGCGCAGGTGCCGGCGTTCGGCGGGCCGTCCAGAGACAGCTCGAGGGAGCCCAACTGCGTCTCCCTGCCCCACTCGCGCGCCAGCATCTGGTCGATCGACTCCGCAGCGATGATGTCGGTGTTGTCCACCGCTTCGATGTCGCCGAGCGACCTCCCCACCATGCCGGTGAGGAAGCTGGTGGGACCGCCGGCGTGGTTGAAGTTCCACGACGCGTTCACACCTGTCGGAATGATGATCCTGTCCCTGAACGGCTCCAGCGGGCCCAGGATCTCGGAGAGCACGAAGTCGCGGCCCTCGCCGGTCGGGGTCCAGTGGGGCATGGCCTGCCCGTTCGGCGTGTAGTAGGCGAGGAACCTGTGGGGAGATTTGCGCCTGGAGCCGCTCACCGCCGTCAGACGGGCGGGCGTCATGGCGTCCAGGAAGGGCAGCATCAGCGCCGCTCCGGCGCCGCGAAGTACCGTCCTCCGCGAGATGTGCCTACCGGTGATAAAGTCCATTTTCCTCTCCGGATTCCTTGTTCTGCAACACGGATTGCTCCGCCGTCGGTGCCGTGGGCGCACTCATCCGCATCAGGAACTGCGGACTCTCCACAATCCCCAGGATGATCGACGACCAGGTATGGTTATCCGCCGCCGCCTCACGAATGATCTTTCGAATGACCGGCTGGTCATAGTACTCGACATCGCGCCCGAGGGCATACTGCATGAGCTTCGTGGTCACGGTTCGGACGAACTGCTCCCGGTTCTCCAGCAGGAGGCCGCGGAGACCCGCCAATCCCCTGATCTCCTGCTCCGTCTCCGGCCAGTGGCCGGTGTCGTCCACGGGGTTGCCGAGCTCGTCGATGTACCGTAGACCGCCCGCGGCATCGTAGGCTTCCAGCGAGAAGCCCAGAGGATCGATCGTCCGGTGGCAGCTGGCGCACATCGGTTCCGTGCGGTGCTTCGCGAGCCGCTCGCGGATCGTCGGCTTGCGAACCGTTCCCTCGTCCTCGGGTATTTCGAGACTGGTATCGAGGTTGGCGGGCGGGGGCGGAACGTGGCGGCCCAGAATGTTCTCGAGAATCCACTTGCCCCTGAGCACCGGAGTGGTCCGCTCCGGATACGAAGTGAGCGTCAGGATGCTGGCGTGCCCCAGCAGACCGCCCCGCTTGTCGAGATCGGGAAGCTCGACGCGGCGGAACCGACTTCCGGCCACATTCGGAATGTTGTAGTGCTCCGCCAGCCGCTCGTTGACGAACGTGTAGTCGGCGTCGAGAAGCTCGACGATGCTCCTGTCTTCGCGGATCGTGTGATCGATGAAGAGCCTGGTCTCCTCTTCCATGGCCTCGCGAAGGTTGTGATCGTACTCCAGGTAGATATCGTCCTGCAGGAGGCGATCGTCCAGTTCGCGCAGCTTCAACCATTGGCTGGCGAAGTCGTCCACGAGAGTTGCGCGGGCCCGGGCACTGTTCAGCATTCGCCGGGCCTGCTCCCGCAGGACCTCGGGATCGGTAAGCCGGCCACGCTCGGCTTCCTGTAGAAGCGTCTCGTCGGGAATGCTGCTCCACAGGAAGAAGGATAGCCGGGACGCGATCTCCAGGTCGTTCAGCCGATAGGGATCGCCCCCGTTGAACACCTGCGGCGCCTGCACCGCCGCGAAACCGACCACGGCATCGCCCTGCGGGCCGTCGGCGTTCGGCGGCCCGTCCGTCGCGCGTACCCCGGGTTCCCGGTAGACGCGCAGCAGAAAGTCCGGATCGACCAGGACGCGCTCGAGTCCCAGCTGTATTCCGTGATCGAAGCTCCCGCCCTCCTCCCGGCCCATGCGGAAGAAGTGGAGGAGTACGTCCGTGTCCTCGCGGGTCACCGGCCGGCGGTAGGCGCGGCGCGCCATCCGCGAAAGGATCTCTTCGGCGCAGGCTTCCTCCGCAGAGGTCGACCCGGGCTCGCAGACGAAGATCGCCTCCCGGCTCCGTGTGTTGTCGGCGATGTCGGTCCGGCCGAACGGGCCGTCGATCTCCATGCCGATCACACCCGACATGCCGAAGTACTCGTTGTTGAAATAGTCGATCTGGCTGCGGGTCTGAACCGGAGCCTGCGGGAGGAGATACTCTTCGCCGTAGCCGATGTCCCTGGCATAGGAGAGACCGACCATCCGGCTTCCCGCTTCTACCCGGACCGAAGCCACCAGGGCCGCTTCGGCTTCGAACTTGGCGTAGTCCTCCCACTCCGGCGATCCGGGCCAGCCCGGACCTCCACCCGCTCCGGCGTAGCTGTTGGCGACTGCCCGATGCTGAAGCGCGTCGCCGCCGAACGCGAGCGTGGCCGCAAGTGTCCCGTCGATACGGACCTCGAGCTCCTGCCTCCACCCCAGCCCACGCGCGTACCCCGCATAGTTCTTCTGGAGACGCACCCGGATCCGGTACTCGCCGTCCACCGGGAACGTGTGGCGGACCGCCATGCCGCCGCGGGAACCCAGCGGGAGATCGTCGCTCATCCGCACGTTCTGGCGCATTGCGTCGTCGGCTGCGTAGCGGGTTGAACCCGGTCCTGCCGGAGGAAGTCCGACCGCCAGCCGGGTAACCGCGCGAGCCACCGACAAATATCGCTCCATGTGGAGCGGCGAGATGCTGAGCGCGTCCGCCACATTGTCGAAGCCGCCGCCCATGGTCTCGTCGCCGGGCAGCGCATCGATGACGTCGACATCCAGCCCCAGCAGGTCGTTGACGGCGTTGTTGTACTCGGTCCGGTTCAGGCGGTGTACCGCGTTGATGCGGCCGACGTTCGGACTCCGGGCCCAGGCGGCGTCCAGCTCGGACTCCAGCCATCCCGCCACCGCCGCGTAGGTCTGGACATCGGGCCGGCGAACGCCCCCCGGCGGCATGGCGCGCGCCCGCAGCTTGGCGGCCACCTTCTCCCAGATGTCGGGGTGGGCCGCCGGATCCGCGGCATCGTATTGATCCAGCTCCAGCGATGCCGTGCGACGGACATCGTTGTGGCAGCGCAGGCAGTACTCGTTGACCATGGCCTGCGCTTCGGCGCCTGTGGCCATGGGTGCCGGCGGAGGCTCCGGGGCCTGGGCCACCATGGAACTTCCGTCTCCTACCGGTTCCATGGCCCCGCCTGTCGGTGTCGACGCGAACCTCGAGCACGAGATGAGCACCAGTCCGCCAAGGGCCACCGCTACCTCCCACCCTCCCGGGAGGACTCGGTGACCCTTCACCAGACCGGTTTGACGCATTGACGACAGGCGGTTCTTCGGCCCATCAGGCGCCATGCTACCCCCAATCGAACGCCTTGAATCCGAGACTGCATACCAACATTGTACGCTAGCGATCTTGCAGTCACAAGTCCACTTGCAACGATGCGAATCGATGTCCAGAACACCGACACGGGAAGGTTTGGATCGTAGCTCGCCGACGCGGTCGGGCAACCTTCTGGACGCCGGCCTTTGTCCCCGTTGCTCTGCGAGGATCGGCCTGACCGCGCACGCCGTCAGGTGCCGGAAGTGTGGGCAGGTCTACCCTCGGCTGGGAGCCATTCCGGTTCTCCTTCCTGAGCCACTCGAGTACTTCGAGTCGTGCGGGCGTCAACTGGCCGGGCTCGAGGAACAGGTTGGGCGAGTGGTTCAGGATGTCCGCGAGCAACTCCGGTCGGTGGAGCTTCTGCCATCCACCCGGCAGCGCTGCCGGACCATGGTCGAGGGTATCACCGGTCAGCTGGCCGATGTGCGTGCCATTCTCGAGCCCAGGTTGCCGGCCGCGCCTCGTGCCGATGCCGGTGCCGGTGACCAGTCCGATCGGGTGCCTGCGACGCTCGACCACCTGCCCTACCTCTACCGGGACTGGGGGTGGCCGCCGCAGGCGGACGGCGAGAACGAGCGGGCGCTGGCCCTGGTGGAAAGGGTTTTTGACAACAGGTGTCCGGGACGCACGCTGGTCATGGGCGCCGGGGCGTGCCGTCTCGCCTACGACCTGTACCAGCGGCACCGCGACGCCGAGCTCCTGGTCATGGACCTCGACCCGGTCCTCTTCTCCGCCGCGCACGCCGTAACGCACGGCGAGACCCTCACCGTTCGCGAGGCGAATCTCGAGATGGGCGACCTGGACCAGGCCGCAAAGGAGTGGGTGCTGTCGGCGCCGCAGGGTCCCGTGGACGACGCACGCTTTCATTTCCTGGTGGCGGACGCCGTCGATCCCCCGCTGGCACCCGGCAGCTTCGACACGGTGCTCACGCCGTGGTTCATCGATCAGGGACCCGAGGACGTGCGTGACCTGATCAGCACCCTCCACAGGATGCTGAAGCCGGGTGGGCGATGGGTTAACCTGGGACCGCTCAAGTACAGCCTGAACGTTCCCTTCTCGCGTCGTTTCGCTCGCGAGGAACTGTTCGATCTGGCCGAGCGCGCGGGGTTCCGCGCGGGACCCTGGCAGAGCGAGAGCGGACCCTACCTCGTCTCCCAACTCAACGGTCGCGGCAAGACGGAGTGGGTGTTGGCGTTCTCCGCCACAAAACTCGTGTCAAACGAGCCGGGCACGGGGCTACGAAACGACGACCCGCCCCCGTGGCTCCTCTTCCGCCACCTCCCCATCCCCACCTTCGAGGGCCAGGCGCTGTTCTGGTCCGAAGCTTCCATGGTTCGCATGGTGGTCTCGTCCATAGACGGACGAACAACGCTGGACGACATTGCCGTCATGGTCGCCGAGCGTGCGCGCCAGCCCGACATCCCCATGAGCCAGGTCCGCACTGCGGTGAGGGAGTGCCTCCAGAACGTCCACCCGGCATGCAGAGCGGGCGGCTGACCGACGCCTGCTATTCGCGGGCCGCCCTTACGAAGCCACCGGCGTTGATGTGGGCGAACATGTGCATGGACCCGTCGCTCTGCCGCGCAAACACGTACCGGTTGGAGTCCCTGAAGCCGGCCTCCACGGGCAGCTGGCCATCGAGCGTGAACGCGTCGGGTCCCGACGGGCGGTAGGGTCCGAGCCCGTCGATCATCAGCCCACCGTCACCGCTGTCTTCCACGAGGCGGCCGCCGCCGCCCGGCGTTTCGGCCTGGTCCGCGGGAATGCGATGGTAGAGTCCGGCATACTGCCCGACATCGACCTCCAGACTCTCGTCGATCGGCAACCGCCCGAGGAAGTGCTCAAGAACGAGGGCCCGGACGCCACTGTGCGACGCCTGCGCCAGGACCGGTCCGGCGATGGGCTCCAGCGACGGGTCTGCCCCGGCCACGTCGTTAGGGTTGGGTTCGCCGCCACCAGCCATGGTGACGAAGACGCCCACCTGCGCGTCGAGCATGATGATCTCCAGCGAGCGGTAGCGGATGCTCCCGTAGTGCTCGATCACCGGCTCGCCGTTGTACTCGTAGCGAAAGAACTGGATGCCGAAGCCGCTGGCGTCCGGATGATTGCCACGGTCCCAGCGGTGCATGACCTCATAGCTCTCGGGCGCCATCAGCGCTGGTGTGCTGCCCGTGCCTTGCAGGGCGTGGGCCCGAATGAAGCGCGCCATGTCGCCGGCCGTGGAGTTGATGTCCCCCGCGTAGGAGATGAACGGGGTGAGTGAGGGGTAGCGAAGCGCGACCGGTGCTTCGCCGGTGACGAATGCGTACTGGGTCACCACGTCGACACTGGGCGCCTGCAGGGAGTTGACCAGTGTCGTGCGCGTCATGCCCAGCGGCTCGTACACGTTCTCCACGAGGTACTCCTCCAGCGTCTGTCCGGTGATGTCCTCCACCATGAACCCCAGGACGGCGCTGCAGGCGTTGCAGTAATCGGAGAAGGTGCCCGGCTCGCGAACCACAGGCGGGAGATTGGCCTCCAGAACCGCCGCCGAGAGGGGCGGTTGGGGACGCTCCTCACCCACTGAAGTGAACGGGGAGCGGGATCCCCGGGGAACCATGCCGCCCTGGTGGGTGACCATGTCGCGAATGGTGATCTCGTCGTCCCCGAAGGGGTGTTGCAGCTGGATCCGGGTCAGATACCTGTTGACGGGGTCGTCGAGAGACTCGATCTCGCCGCGCTCCAGGAGCTGGGCGATGGCCGTCCCGAAGAACGTCTTGGTGAGCGACCCGATGCGGAACTGGGACACATCCGGATCGATGGGCCGCCTCGTGGCGTAGTCGTGGTACCCGTAACCCTTCTTGAAGACGACTTCGTCCGTGTTGGTCACCGAAATGGCGAGCGCCGAGATCCTGTGCTCCTCCAGGAGCGCGCCGAAGGTCTCGTCGGCCCAGCGCTCAAGGCTCGACGGCTCCAGCGCCTCCGGCGCAACATTGCTGGCGACCGCCGCCTGCGGCTCCTGATCGCGCGCGTCACACGCGGCCAGTACCGCCGCGAGACAGACAAGGGCGGCAATTGCCGACAGGCGGCCCGCGGAGCGTCTGGGCGCTGTGCGCGGATCGGGATTGGCAAATCTTGTCAAACTCATTTTCGCTCTCCCTGTTCCGCGCCGCCCCACGGGCCGGCCTGCCGGATCAACGCATTGCAACTCCCCTGACTATGTGCCTAGGGGATGTTCTCGTTGTTCTCCCTCTCGATGTCGGGCAGAGGGAAGCATGTCGTCTCCCCATATCGCCGGTCGTTGAAGGGGTCCGCTCCGGAGGGGAACGGAATATTCAGCCGCAACATGTCGTTCATGCGATGGCCCTCGATGAACAACTCCCGCCTCCGCTCCTCGTAGACCTGAGCCATGATCTCGGCCGGGTCGTCACTGGCGAAAAGAGGCAACCCCGCACGGCTATGGAGCTCGTTGATGTTGTCGACCGCCGTCTGACCACCTGCGGCTTCAGCGATGATCAGTAGCGCTTCGGCGTACCGCCCGATTGGAATGTCCGCATCGTAGTCCGGGTACTTGGTCTGAAGTACCTCGGGGTTCAGTCCGTTTCGACCGGTGTTGCCTGTGTGGATCAACTCCACCCGGGGGTCGGGAACCCCTTCAAACTCCAGGTTCCAGAAAGGCACGTCGACCTCGATGTTCCGGTCGATCCAGTTGCTGCCGTACAGGTGGTTCTGGCGGCTGTTGTCCGCGGACGAGCGGGTCGCGTAGTAGGCAAATCCGTCGGGCACCTGCTGCGCGTCGGAAATCGCGCCGGCCATGTCGCCCTGATTGAGCCTCACGCGGGCGCGACCCAGGTAGGCCAGGGTCTGCAGGTCACCGGATCCACTGGAGATCGCTGTGGAGAAGCGGTCCTCGGCCAGTTCCAGGCTCTGTGGCGGAAAGACCTCCGGGCCGCCGTCGTAGGCCGCCGAGCAGAACCCCTCGCCGAACAGCGTATAGGCATAGCCGGCCAGCACGGCAGACCGCGCGACCATGTCCTGCGATCCCGCCTCCTGGGCGCGCTGGAGGTTCGAGTCCGAGAACCATCGGGCCTGCGAGAGAGGCGTGTAGAGACCCGCAAGCTGGCCTCCCGGGCAGCCACCGCTCGAGTACGTGCCGGTGGCGGGAGTAATCTCGCGCTGGTCGTAAATGTAGTAGGCACCGTCGGAGCCACCGCTCATGAACTCGTCGATGAGTTGAGCGGAAAGAAGTACGTACTGTTGATAGGCGCACTCGAACACGCCCTCGGCGCTGGTGACCAGCAGGGGAAGATCCTCAGGCTGCTCCAACTCCTCTGCCGTAATGTCGCCCGGCAACTCCACGGCCAGATCGCACGCCCCCAGCATCAGGCTCAGGCACAGGACGGCGAGCCAGGCCGGATCCCCGGAGGACGGCCTCCCGCGGCGGCCTCGTACACTCTTAGTCACTCTATTCATGTCTTGTTCCCTCAGTTCGTTGGTCAATGAACGGTTCGTTGATGGATGAAGCGTGTGCTGCATGGCTTCCTCTCATTCTTCAAAACGTCACGCGGAGCGATCCTTCGATCCGCGTAAGCTGAGGGAAGATGTTCTGGCGCTGGTGGTAGTAGAAATCGCTGCTGCCCCGGCTTTCGGGATCGGTGTCAGCGACTTCGTCGTGCACGTAGAGGAACCCGGGATTGCGGGCCAGGACGCCGAAGCTGGCGCGTGACGCCCCGATCCTGGAAGCCAGGTCGGTGGGAAGCGTGTATTGCGCCGAGATCTCCCGAATCCGGACATAGTCGTTCCGGTTTATCCAGTAGCCATAGGCGTTGGAAGTCTGGATCGCCGCAGCCAGCAGCGGGTTCTCTTCCAGCATCGCAGCCTCCGGACTGTTCCTGAAGACCTCGTCACGCGCCCACTCCTGCACGCTCATGACGCGCATCTGGAAAAAGCCTTCGGCCAACGCCGTAAACCTCAGATTCTGGCCGATCTGCACCGAGGTACTCAGTGATGCATTCCAATCGGGTCCGGGAGAGCCCAGATAGACCTCGCCGGCCTGACTACAGGGCATGGGGCCGCCGTTCTCGCTGGCGCAGAGAATGTTGACGGCCCGCCGGGTGATCGGATCCCAGTCCGCAGAAACCACGTTGTGGGCCCACATGCCACCGACGGGGTACCCTTCGGCATGGGCGTTGCCCCGTCCCCGGCTGATGAAGTCGATGTCCCCCATGTCAATGATCTCGTTGGAGTTGTGGCTCACGTTGAGGGTGACGTCCCAGCTCAGCCCGGACAGCACGACGGGCACGACAGTCGTAGAGAAGTCGAAGCCCTGGTTGTCCACCCGGCCCAGGTTGACCCACTGCTGACCCGAGAAGCCGGTCGACGGCGCCACATCCTTTTCGAGCAGTGCGTCCGTCGTCTTTTGGGTGTAGCCGGTGAACTCCAGCGACCAGCGGCCGTTGAAGAGCTCGGCGTCGAAACCGACCTCGATTTCCGAACTGCGCTCGGGCTTCAGGTTCGGGTTTCCAGGGTTCGACGGGCTGACGCCGGGCTGGTCGTTGCGCGCGATCGCCGGAGCGTACGTTCGGATCGCGTCGAATGAGCCGGGCTGACGGCCCGCCTCACCCCAGGCCGCGCGAACCTGGAACTGATCCACCCAGTTCACGTCGAAGAAGTCCGCGTCGCTCAACACCCATGAGCCGCTCAGCTTGGGATAGATGACCGGGTCGATCTCTACGCCGAATGCGCTGTTGTCGTCGCCGCGGATGGCGGCGGTGATGAAGAGCTGGTCCCGCCACTCGAACCGCTCCTGGATGTAGGCGCCCCAGGTCTTGTTCTCACTGAAGAACTCACCGGCGAACCTCTGTGAAGCCGTGGTCACCGTCGTCAGCGCCGGCGCCGGGAAGTTCCGCCCCAGCGCGTCGGTGTTGTGCGTCTCACGCGTGTAGTACTGAATGCCTGCCGACGTCGCCGACCGGATGTCGGACGTCACGTCGAAGGTCGCCGTGGCGGCATAGTCCAGGGTGGTCTGTAGCTCGGTGCCGTCATTCACCTGGCGCTCGCCCTGGGCCAGGCGCCGGCCCCACATGTGATTCGCCGGGTCCTCCTGACGCGGGAAGAGTCGACCGTTCTGCTCGTAGACCAGGTCGATACCGCTGGTCAGCCGGTGCGTAAACCAATCGAACGGGTCGTGAGTGACGTTGATGTTCCACGTCGTGTGGTGGATGTTGTCACGGTGGCGCACCTTCCAGGTCTCTTCCGGCACCGACTGCAGGAAGCCGCGACGCGTCGTGTTCAATGTCAGTGGACTGGCGAATATCACCTGGCCGAAGTACCCGAGCGTGCCGGTGAATCCCTCCGGCGCCTCTCCACGATCCACCTTGGCGTAGCTGATGCCCGCGTTGATCTGCAGGTCGTCTCTGGCGCGCGCGTTGACGTTCACGCGGCCTGCGAGCTGCTCGATCCAGTTGTTGGGTATGATCCCTTCGTCGTCCTGGTACGAGAGCGATGCGTAGTAGCCGAAGTCGCCCCGTCCCCCCCGTGACGTCCAGGTTGTACGACTGGGTCATGCCGTTGAAGATCACGCTGCGGCCCGCGGCTTCCTCGGCCAGCAGCGGGTGGTGCAGGACGACATTGCCGGTGGCTGGATCGCGCGCACCGTTGGTGGGAATCCACTCCTCCGCATCGTTCCAGAACTGCGAGCCGAGACGCGTCTGGGCTGTGAATTGCGCCTGGCCGGACCGGCCCTTCTTGGTAATGATCTGGACGACGCCGTTGCTCGCCTCGCTCCCGTAGAGCGTCGAAGCAGCGGGACCCTTCACAACCTCTATGCTCTCGATGTCGCTCGGGCTCAGGTCATTCAGACGCGCTGTGTTGTTCGTTACGCGTACCCCGTCGATGTAGAAGAGCGGGGTCGATCTCATCTCCACGCTGGAGATCCCGCGCAGCGCCATCGTGGTACCCCTGCCGATGTTGCCGGATTGCTGCAGGATGGACGCGCCGGCGATGCGCCCCTGCAGCAGCTGATTGACCGTCGTGATGGGGGCGATTTCTACGAGCTCCGCAGCCTCGACGATGCCGATCGAGTGGCCGATCTGACGGCGCTCCGTCACGCCTGCGGTCCCCGTAACAACGATCTCGTCCAACGCGAATGCCTGCTGGCGGAGATTGAAGTCCAGCAGCGTCGTCTCGCCGGCCGCCACCTGGATCTCCTGGCTGGCGGTGGCGTAACCGATGTATTCCACCGTCACCGTGTGGGTACCCACCGGAACGCCATCCAGCAGGAATCGGCCGCCAGCTCCCGCCAGAACACCCCGTTGCAGTTCCGAAATGGTCACCTGCGCCCCCTGGAGGGCATTCCCGCTGCCCTCCTCACGGACGAGACCCGTAATGCTGCCCTGTTGGGCCTGAAGCTCGACCACCCCCGGCACCACCATGAGACCGGCCGCCAGGAAGGTGAACAGCCCCCGGGCCAGCCACCTCCGACTCTCGTGTCGGGGGGGCTGCACCGACCGTTCGTTCAAACCTCTCAACCACATGTTGCGCTCCCTGATGAAGAAAAGCCGCGCGTGCGCATCCCGCGCACGAGTCCCATCTATCCGAAACGCGAACAGCCAGGCTGTGCACGATTGCATTTGGATATGTATTCCGATATGGGGTCCTGGACGGATTCTCGCAAGGGCTTGGGACGAAGGAGTATGTCAGGAAGAGAAACCGCACGTATGGGCCGACGAGAGTAGGTCAGAAACGGACGAGCCCCCCGGCCCGCGTCACCAGGCCAGCGCTGCAGCCTCCCTGATCAGCGCCGCGGCGTCCCGCTCCAGCAGATACCCCCCTGCCACGAGTTCGCGGCACACGCGCTCCACCTGAGCCACGTATTCGTCGTGCGTCCGGTAGCGCTCCTCGACGGACCTCCGCGGGTCGGCCAGCCGCGATCCCTCCGCCTGCGTCCGGGGGAAGGCCAGATACGACCCCATCCAACGGGTCAGCATGCCCCCGACGCCCCAGGAGGCGTTCCGCAGATTCCAGCCGGTCCAGGTCGCGAGTGGCACCGCCACATGCGGCAGCCGGATCCCCGCCACCTCGTTCCCGTCCGCGTCGACCGTCGGCACGAGCGTCTCGAACGGGGGTCCGATCTTCGGCGGCACGTGGTCGGCGATCCCCTCGGTGTACCAACGGGGACCGGGATCGAGCCGCAACGGCCGATAGTGGCCCTCCGGCGCCGCAGCCCCCGGAATGCCGGGCCAGCGCTCGCGGAATGCCGCCAGGTCCACCAGCGTTCCGTCGTCGATGCGCGGATAGCGGCTCGCGGGCGGCTCGACCCCGTCGGCGGCCCACCGATCGAGTGCCACGAGCAACGCCCTCATGGCAGGCCGGGTCGTGGTCCGGTTGACCGGACTCTGATAGGCTCCGCCGGTCATCGAGTTGTGCGCCGTGCCCGCGATCATGTAGATGCGCACCGACGGATCAACGTCGGCATCGACCTTGCCCTCGACGTCGGTGTGCAGCAGCGAAGCCGCCCGCGACCAGTACTCGGTAGACGTTTGCGTGAAGAACACCCGTGGCACATGACCGCTCGCGCGTGCCCGGTCGAGCATCGATCCGCTGGCGCCAGTCACCGGATCCCGCTGCTGGACGGAGTTGAAGGGGAAGAAGTCCGACGGATACAGCCCTTCCTCGTGATGGCTGCCGTGGCGTGTGGTCTGGCCAAAGCGATGGTTGAAGATCCCCTTCCCCGCTCCTGCGACATGCGGCATGATGGCATCGAAGACGATTCGGCCCCCCAAATCCGCGTTGAACCCTTCGTAGACGAAGTGGTGCAGGAAGCGGCCCGACTGCGATCCACCGTAGCCGTAGGCGAACTCCACCGTCCCGGCGAGCGGGTTGGCGCGCGGTCCCTCCTCGTCCGACGCGTAGCGGAAGAAGGAGATCGCGTCGCGCGTGGCCGCGAGGCCCAGCCCCGTGACCCTGGGGTCCTTTCCTTCGTACACGAGATCGTAGAGCCAGCCCGGCTCGAACCCCTCCTCCACGTGTACCCACGTCGGATCGGGCACAACCGCCCCGTTCTCCAGACGCCCGAAACTCCACTCGTCCCGCGGAACCTCCACTCCCTCCGCATCGCGCCGAGGCCGCTTCACCAGCGTCGCGCTGCCGTTATCCATCTCTACGGACGGATAGGGCAGCGAACTCCCCCAATCGAAGGGAAGGCTGCGGTACCTGCGCATCGCGGCGTCGCTCCCAGGCTCCAGCACATTCGCGATGTACAGGCCGTATACGGTCGACTCCAGTTCGGCGTAGATGCGCCCCACGATCGGGCTTCCGTCCCCGTTGCGCGCAACCGGCACCCCGATCTGCACACGGTCGTTGCCAGCCGCCACGTCCCCGCTCCACCCGCTCCACAGGATCGAGTACCCCTCCTCCATGAGGAATCCGTCGCCGGCGTCCGCCAGCGTGCCCGGATCGTTGCCGCCCCCTCCGTTGAAGGTGCCCAGCGCGACCTTGTTGCCGCGGTTGGCCACGTCGTAGAGCAGCCGCCCGTTGCCCCGGCCGGCATCGACGGGCTTGAGCAGGAAGAAGTCGGTCCAGACCTCCACGCGTCCACGCTCGTTCGTCGGGGCCAGCGCGAGGTCGCTCACGCGGTCGTTGGCGGGGTGGTCGGGATCGACCTCGATGTGGAGCCTCCCGACGATCTTCTCGTACGGTCCGGTATCGCCGAACGCGTGGCCACCGGCGAAGGAGGCTCGCTCGTCGATCTCCACGCGGACGACCTGCGTGTCCCGGGAGGGGGTGCACGCGGCGTGCGCGATGGCGACGGTGACCAGGGGGACGAAAAAGGCGCGTGCGGTCATGGTGCCTCCAGGAGATCGCGGCAAACGTGCCTACACGATGGCAAACCTTGTCAATTGCGGCGAATCCGGTGTACGTGCACGGACTCGACGCCGAGTTCGTCGCGCCGGATCCCGACGACGCTCGTGCGGGTGATCTGCGTCAATTCGAGGCCATCGGGGACTTCGACCGATCCGGCGCGGCGCCCATCCAGAGCCATGACCAACCACACGCCACCGTTTCCGACACCTCCGACGTATCTGCCTCCCAGGGCGAAGGCGTGCGCCAGGGGCTCATAGTGCTGGATCCAGAGGAACCCTTCCGGATCCATGAGGAAGTCCCAGAACACCGACAGTTCGTCGGGAACGGGTGCCGCCTCGTGTCTGGCCCGGGTGGCCGACCCCTCGTCCGCTGGTGCCCGGGATGCCGCCAGGTCGATCACCTGGGCGAGGGCATCGCGGACCGCCAGCGAGCCCGTAGGCTCCCATGCGATCTCCCCGTCCGCGATGCCGGGCGCGGAAGTGCGGCGAATCACGGGCTCCAGGGTGTCCCCGAAGTAGAGATGTGTCCCGTCCGCCACGAACACCGACCGGGGGGACAGGGGTTCGGGACCGCCGAAGTTGCCGGCGGAATAGCGGACGATGCCACCGACCGAGACCAGCTCGCCGAGGTGGCCGCCGTCCCGGTCGAAGTGATGAACGGCAACAAGGTCACGTGGTCCGTGGCCGGCAAAGACGACGCCGCCCAACACCCAGCCTCGACCCAGCGGACCCGCGCCCAACCCGAGATCGGGATACTCACCGCCGGCAATTGGGACGACTTCCGTGGAGCCGCCCGGCAGGAAACGGGTTATCCGTCGCAGCCGGCCATCGAAAGCCTCGATCGTATCCCCCCGCGGCCAGGCGGAGTCGAGGTCCCGGAACTCACCGGGACCCTCCCCTCGACCGCCCAGGGCTTCCAGGAGTTCGCCATCGTCATTGAAGACGCGGATGTCGTCCCCTCCGGAATTCGGCACCACAAGCCGCCCGTCGGGCAGCAGGAACGGCCTGACAACCCTGTCGAACTCCTGGTGCAGATCGCCGCCCCCAAGCACACCTACGCTCAGCGCAGGCATGGCCTCGATCTCCAGCGGCGCCCCGGGGACGACCCCGCCAACCGGCTCCGCATCCGGCTCGGCTGCACATCCCGTCAGCGTGATCGTCCCGCCGAGCGCAATCAGACGTTGGGCCGCGCGACCCCGGCGACCAGTGCATCGCAATATACTGTACATGGGCACGGTTCTTCCCGCAGAGTGGACGCGACCGGTCAGAATCGCCCCGAAGGTACAAACCGTCAGTTCGGGCGGCGAGCCGAAATCTCCACCGTGATGCCCTCTCCAGCCACCTCCAGATTCGCGCTGTCGTCCACCGCTCGAACCATGATCGAGACCTCTCTCGCCGCCGCATCGGGCTGCCAGGAGTAGGACCACTTCGCCCGTCCGCGCGCCGGGTGCCACGTGGCCCCGCCGTCCACCGAAACCTCGATGGCCGCCACCACCCCACCCCCGCTGTCCGACGCCGCCCCGGTCACGTGTGCGGTGACGTCATTCCCGCGCAGAACAAACGAAACCGTGTCGATTGACGACCTCGGCGCCTCGGCGTCCTCCGAGGCCTCCGCCGCCACCAGTCCCTCCTCCAGCGTGGCGGGCTGAACCCCCATGTCCGCGAACAGGTTCACCGTCGCCTGCTGCAACACCCGGTCCGGACCGTGCGGGTCCACGCCCACCCGCGTGTCGCTGCCGTTCTGCCTCTCGGGCGGCACGCCGGTCTCGGTATCGTGGTGCGCATCGAGCCCCCATGACCACTGCAGCGTGCCCGCACCGAACACCAGCGCCCCGCTCTCGTGACGGTACATGACAGCGTGGTGCGTGGCACTGCCCGTCTCGCACCCCCGCCCCGGATGCACGCAGTAGAGCACGTTGTCGAAGGTGCTCGCCGCCACCCGGAACAGGCCCGGCGGCCGGAACCCGTTGTCGATGTCAGAGTCCCATTCGTGGCCCAGGATCCCCTTGATCGACACGTAGCGCTCGCCGGCCCGCAGCCGCGCCACCTGCGTGTTTCGCCAGAAGCGCAGCCCCGCGAACTCCGCGTCCACGATGATCGGGTCGTTCCGCCACGCGTTCACGGTGAAGAGCGTCCCTGTGAGCGCGTTTTCCGGCCACGCACCCTCGGCGTTGATCGACCGGTGATCGCGGAACTCGCCCGTCCACTCCACCGGGTCCAGCCGCCTGTGATCCTGCGAGTCCTTGTACGTCACCAGCGTCCGGTACGGCTGGCCCGAGCCGTCGATGCCCGTCTCCCAGCGCACCTTCCAGTAGACCTCGTTGGAGCTGAAGAAGGCCAGGTGCACGCCCGCCGCGCGAGCGGCCTCGACATTGCGGCGCTGCCGACCCGTCCAGTACTCGTCATGCCCGACCGACAGGAAGACCTTGTGCTCCAGCAGTTCCTCGCCTCGCCGGTCGGTATCCACGCCGGACGAGTAGCTGACGTCGTAGCCGTTCCGCTCGAGCCAGCGCACCATCGGATACTCGGAGTTGAAGGGCATGTTCACTGCGCGGTAGTGCCGCGTCTCGAACGGCCGGTTGTAGCTGACCTTGGGCGCGCGCGGCTCCCCGCCGTGCAGCCGAAGCCGTTCCGGGTTGAGCCGCCCGTAGACGCTGTGGCCACCGTAGCGATTGTACGCCTGCCAGGTCAGGTCCGACGTCTGGAAGAGCAGATCCGACGCGCCGTCGTCGTCCCGCACGACGAAGTAGATGTGGCTCGCCCGGGGCTCACGCAGCGCGTTCCGCATGACCGCGCGGAAGCCGTCGGCCTCCCACAGCGAATCCCGCCCCGTCGGCGGCAGCGGCGAGGGCCCGAACCGGTCGTTCCTGACCCACCCCTCGACCGGGTCCTCGCGCACCAGCCGCGCGAAGTAGATCCCCGAGGTCGCGTCCTCCGGCGCGCGCCACGAAGCCGAGACCGCCCAGTTGCCGCAATCGACGAGCGGCGCCGGCCACGTGTCCAGCCCGCCCCCCTCGGCCAGCACCGGGATCGCCCCGCGCAGGCACTCCGGCTGGATCTGCGGGAGCGCGGCCGATGGTTCGAACGAGTCCACTCTCCGCGCCCCCATCCCGCCGTAGTAGCCCATCCGGTAGATGTCGATCCGATAGTCGTCCGAGTCCGTATCGACCTTGAAGTCGATCGACTCGCCCTGCGCGACCGCGATCCCGGTGCCGAACCCCTGAATGCCCGGATCGCCGTATCCGTTGATGTCCCACTCGGTCGCGGGGTGCCCGCCGAGACAGTTCTCGGCCACGATCTCGTTGGCCGGATCGGCGCAGGGGTCCGACATGGCCAGATCCGGCAGCCCGCAGCCTCCGGCGAGGGACGGGGCTGCGGTGCTCGCGGCCAGGGACAAACAGGTGCGCAAGCGTCGCTGGATCAACTCGAGGCCTCCTCGTCGCTACAATGTGGCACCGGGTTCGTCGACCGGTCGCAGGGAGATTGTCGGCCGGGGCCTGAGTCGTCAATAGTAAACAAAAACGTTTAGTATTCGGCGCACCTGACGAGGGTGGAGCAGGTGGTGTGGGATGCTGTCGGGTCGATGTTCTTGCATCCACACACGTATGCGCCTCACCTTGTCCGGGGAGAGCAGCTACTCTTCGAGCGCCAGGTTGAACTCTTCCTCGAGGGACACGCACTGGGAGACATCCACCGCTACGACCTCCCGCTGGTACCTCCGCCGGACACGCCTTATCCGACGGGCGGGTTCTACGGCGGCGACCGGTGCATTCCCATGCCCGACGTGGAGCGCGTGAACAACCCGAACGTGCCCTCTTCGTAGCGGCACGCAGGCCGGTCGATTGTCATTTGTGGCCGCGGTCGCCTGACTTCGCGACGTCCCTGGAAGGTGTGGCATCCCCGGATACTGCCGGAGAATCCGAGGACGCTGCAGCGTCTCCTTCGGCCCCCCTCCCGCATGTGACCACTATCTCCATGGGAGTGAAGATGCTGAAGGTCAAGCCGGCCACCAGCTGGTTCAGGAAGGAGTGCTTCGTCTCTACGCGCGCCACTCCGCTTTCGCCGCACTGTTGCTCCGCGTAGACGGGATCAGGCGGCACGAGTCCACCGATGTACCCCATCGCCCACTTTTCTTCGACAGTGCGCGGTCCTGGTTGGATGCCCGTGTTGATGACTGCGTGGTAGCAGCCGCTGAGCACGACGGCGCCTGCTATTGTCGCGACCATACCCCGAGTCCGGATTCCGTTGTTCCCTTGCGACATTGCGATCCTTTTCGGCTGATGGGGTGATTCCGATTCGTCAACCCTATGACACTTCAGGGCCTGATTTGATCCCCCGCGTACGCCGTCGCCCCGTAGAACACCCTGACAGCGGATTGGGCTATCCGGAGATTTCGACTTCGCTGCCCGCCCGATCGTTGCTGGACTAGCAGCTCACGCAACGATGGTTGTTTTTCGCCCCCAGGCGTTCGAGTAGCGCCACGGTCTCGACAAACGGCTGAATCCTCTGCACCGGGCCGTTGGCCATGTCCACCGTGGTCTGGCCGCTACGGGCCACAGCGGTGACGTCGGCACCCTTCTCGACCAGGTAGAGAATCATCTCGTTGTCGCCGCGGGCTGCCGCGTGGTGAACCGGGGTGTAGCCATTGAGGTCGCGCGCGTTGACGTCGGCGCCGTGCTCCTCCACCAGGAACCGCATCGTGGGCATCCAGCCGTCGGGTGCATGCCGGTGCGAGTTGCCCGCGAAACCCTGACCGTAACCGACTCCGGCCGCCGCGTGGATCGGATAGACGGCCGGACCACCGATGGGAACGGGAGGCAACCCGGACTCATCGGTCTCGTCGCGGGAACCGAAGCTCCGCCGCGGGACCTTGATGGTCGGGAGGTCAGGATCGGCCCCGTACTCCAGGAGCAGCTTCATGGCGGGTACGTCGGTCGCGTGCGCGGCGCGCCAGAAGGCGGTTGCGCCCGTGCGGTCCACTCCCAGCAGGTCGCGGTTGTAGGTGGTGAACCAGAGGGTGCGCTCAAGGCGGGCGTTCACATCCGCGCCGGCTTCCAGCAGGGCACGCATCAGCTCCAGGTAGCCCATCTCCTGCTGCTCGTATTCGAGCGGCTGGGGGTGCCGGGCCTTCGGCGCCCATTGCATGTTGAGCACGGCGTAGAGAGGCGCTGCCCCGGCGTCGCTGGCGAGGTTGGGGTCGGCCCCGCGCTCCAGAAGTTGAACAACGAGATCGAAGTAGCCGTTGATCGCGGCCATCAACATCGGCGTGGTGTTGTCCGCCGCGCTGGGCAGGTCGATGTCGACGCCGCGGTCGAGCAGGGCCATCACGGTGGATGTGTGACCCTCACGGGCCGCGAGATGGATCGCCGAGAGGCCGCCGTGCTTGCCGACGAGATCGGCGTAGTTGAGGGGGATGGGCTCCCCCGTCTGGCGCCGCGCTTCCAACGCTTCCTGGGCCGCCTGTCGGGCCTGCTCTTCTCGCGAAGTGAGCGGGGCGGTCGACCCCTGCGGCGTGCGGCCCGCCACGCCTGACTCGACCGGGTAGCTCAAGACGTCCGCGCCGCCGCGCAGCGCCGCGATCTCCGTCCGCCGCCGCCGCTCCGAAAACCGGTCGAGGATGTCACGCTCGACCAGGTCCATCACGCGGGCGGTGATGGTCGGGTCGGCGCCCGCCTCGAAGAGCGCCACGACCGCGTTCGTGCGCCCGAGCGCCGCCGCGAACATGAGCGGGGTCTGTCCCCACTCGGGCTCCGTCGCGTCCACCCGGGCACCATGGTCGAGCAGCGCGGTGACTGCCCGCACATCCCCCGCCGCCGCAGCGAAATGAAGTGGCGTGGCTCCCGTTTCGGTCACCGCCTCCACATCCGCCCCCGCTTCCGCCAGGATCGCGACGATCTCGCCGTTGCCTTCCCTGCCCGCAACATGGAGGGACGTATGGGCGCCTATGCGGGTCGCCGCTTCCAGATCGGCACCGGCGCCGATGAGCATCCGGGCGATCTCCGAGCTGCCGTTCAGCGCCGACCAGTGCAGCCCGGTCATGCCATCGCCGCGGGGAGAATTCACGTCGGCGCCTTCCGCCAGCAGGGCACGCACGGCCGCGACATCGTCCCGCATGGCCGCGTCGGCGACAGGGGAGTCGATGCGCGGATCGCCGGCCAGGCCGACCAGTGCAGTCAGGAGAACAGCGCCGAGCCAGTCCACACGCAACATCCTCATATCGAGAGCGGGAACGTCCCGGTGCTGTCGCCGAAGCTCTTCATGTCGTCCATCCCCAGCTTGTGCATCAGGCTGAGCATGACGTTGGCCATCGGCGTCCCGGCGTCGGCACGCAGGTGCAGGTCTCCGTCCATGCGGCCGTTCGCTCCGCCAACCACGAAGAGCGGGCAGCGCTTGTGGTTGTGCACGTTCGAGTCGCCCATTGGCGAGCCGTAGATCACCATGGTCTTGTCGAGCAGGCTTCCGTCGCCCTCCTGGATACTGGCCAGCCGGTCCAGGAAGTACGGAACCAGCCCCACGTGATACCGGTTGATCTCGGCGAACTCGAGGACGGCGTCGGGCCTGCCGCCATGGTGTGACGACGGATGGAAGCCCTTGTCGACACCGCTCTCCGGGTAGACGCGGCTGGAGGCGTCCCGACCCATCTTGAACGAGAAGATGCCGGTCACGTCCGCCTGGAAGGCGAGCGCTTGCAGGTCGAACATCAGCTTGACGTGCTCGTCGAAGGAGTCGGGGACTCCGGCGGGCGCACCCGGCAACTCGCGCTCTTCTCCGCTCTCGTTGCGCGCCACCACGCGCGCGATCCGGCGCTCGAGCTCCCGGATGTCGTTCAGATAGCGATCCACGCGGCGTCCGTCCACCGGATCGAGCTCCCGCTTGAGCGCGTTCACCTCCCCCACAATGAAGTCGAGGATACTGGCGCTTGCCCGGCGGCGGGCTTCCCGGGCTTCGGGCGTGCCGCCCGCTCCGAAGAGCTGGTCAAAGGCGACCCGCGGGTCCCGCACCATGGGCAGAGGCTGGTCCGGCGCCGACCAGGAGATGGTGTCGGTGTAGACGCACGCGTAGCCGTAGGCGCAGCCGCCGGCCTGATCCACATTCTCGATGCAAAGCTGCATGGACGGGATCGGCGTGTCCTGACCGAACCGCTGGGCGTAGAACTGGTCCAGCGAAGTACCGACCCAGACATCGGAACTCTCGGTCTGCTTGGGGTGGGACTGGGTCAGGAAGGTCGCGCTGGAGCGGAAGTGGTCGCCCCCGATCTCCTTGGGCTTTCTCGCCTCGGCGCCCTCGACGTCGGTGTCGCTGACGATCGTGAGGTAGTCCCGGTACGGCTCGAGCGAACTGAGGACGCTGGGACCGAAGTCGAAGCCGCGTCCGGTCTCCGGGGGCGACCAGAGGTGCTCAGTCGCACCCCACGCGTTGCTACCCGCCGAGCCGTGGACCATTTCGATGGCGACGAGGCGCGTGCGGTCGAGCGCCGTGCGTGCGCGCGTGACCGCCCACCGCTCCCGGGCGGGTGCCATGGCATCCAGGAACGGCAACGCGACACTCGCACCAACGCCGCGCAGGAAGGTCCGGCGGGGCAGGTGCCGTCCCGTAATGAGATGCATCGTGCTCAGCCTCCGTTTCCGTTCGCGGGTTCCTCGTCGACCACGGCGGGAGCGGCCTTCAGGAGGAAGGCGTCGCTGGTAGCCACGCCCACGATGAACGAGGAGACCCGGTAGTCCTGTTCAGCGGCCATGCGCGCGATCCGGCGCACGGCTGGCATGTCATAATACTCCAGGCGGCGTCCGAGCGCATACGCCATGAGGTTTTCGGTAAAGGTGCGAACCAGCGGTTGGGGTCGCTTCAGGAGCGCCGCGCGCAGTTCGGAGGGCGACGCGATGGGTGTGCCGTCGTAGAAGTCGCTCGCCGCGTCGATCGCCACGCCCTGATCCCTGATGCGCCACGCTCCCGTCACGTCGAAGTTCTCCAGCGCCAGCCCGATCGGGTCGATCATGCGGTGGCAGGAGTTGCAGGTCGGGTTGGCGGCGTGCATCTCGAGCCGCTCCCGCACAGTCAGGAATCGGCCGTCCTCCACTGCCTCCTCTTCCAATTCGGGCACGTCGGGTGGGGGCGGCGGAGGCGGTGTGCCCAGCAGAACCTCCATCACCCACTTGCCCCGCAGAACGGGCGAGGTCCGGCCCGCGTGCGAGGTGAGGGTAAGGATGCTCCCGTGGCCCAGAATGCCGCGGCGCTCGTCGTGCAGTTGGTCCACGCGCCGGAACCGTTCTCCGGCCACGTCCGGGATCCCGTAGTGACGCGCCAGCCGTTCGTTTACGAAGGTGTAGTCCGCGGTATACAGGTCCATGATCGACCGGTCTTCACGGACCAGGTTGTCGAAGAAGGTCTCGGTTTCCTCTACCATCGCGCGCTTGAGCCGCTCGTCGAAGTCCGGGTTGACACGCACGTCGGGCTGGATCTTCTCCAGGTCCTGCAGGCGCAGCCACTGTCCGGCGAATCGCGTCGAAAGCGCTGCGGAGCGCGGATCGCGGAGCATCCGGTGCACCTGCTCCTCGAGCACGGCCGGGTCGGAAAGACGCCCCTCTTCCGCTACCGCCATCAGCTCCTCGTCGGGCCCCGATCCCCAGAGGAAGAAAGACAACCGCGCGGCCAGATCGTGGGCGGCGAGCCGGTAGGCGCCGGGCGGACCCCCACCCGCGCCGCCGGCCTCCGCACCGGCCATCCTCGGCTCCTCGAAACGGAAGACGAAGTGCGGGCTGGCCAGAATGCCTTCGAGCGCCATTCGCACCCCGCCCTCGAAGCCTACGACTTCGGCACCCGCATCGTACAGCCCCATCAGCGCGATCACGTTGCCCTCGGTCAGCGGGCGTCTGTAGGCGCGGGTCGCCAGCCGGGTGACAATTTCACGCGCGCAGCGCCGTGCCTCGGCCCCGGGCGCGCCGGGGTCCGGACGGCAGCTGAACACCGCCTGGCGGCTGGGGGTTTCGGACACGCCCTGCGGGTCGAACGGGCCCCCAATCGCCAGATCCCGCAGGTGCGGGAGGACGGTGAAGCCGTAGCTGCCCGCGATGCTGGTGCTGGCCAGCGACCAGTCGTGCGGCGAGATCAGGTCCTGCAGCGGCCCTTCGTAGCGCCGGATGAACGCCGCCGACACCTGTCGCGGGCCCGCACGCACGAATATGCGACCGGACCGGATATTGACACCGTCCGGGTCCGACGTGTGCATCCACCGGTTGACTTCGAGAAGCGCCACCCGCTCGCCGTCGATCGAGATATCCAGCAGCTCGGGTTCGCCGTCTTCCGTGTGCAGCGCGTTACGTCCGTTGCCGACGAGCGCACCGGTGGTCTCGTGATGGAACGAGACGCGGAAGGCGTAGTAGCCGTCCGCCGGGAAGTTGTGCAGCACCGAAACCCCGCCCCGAGTGCCATAGGGGGCTCCCGGCACCCACTCGTTCTGCGAATCCCAGCGCGACACGCGGTAGGTCGCCTCGCTCGCACTTACGTGGGGATCGCCAAGTGCCAGCCGGCTGATTTCGGCGGCCGCCCGCAGGTAGCCGTCGGTCAGCGTCGTGGAGAGCAGTTGCGCGTCCGCAATGTTGTCGAAGTTCGCGCTCTTGGTGTCGAGGGGAAGATAGGCGCCGGCGTCGATCTCGAGATCCAGCAGGTCGCGGATCGATGCCTGGTATTCGGCCCGGTTGAGGCGCTGGAAGGTTCGGCGCCCCGGGTTGGGATTCTCCGCGGCGGCCCGATCCATCTGCCCCTCCAGGGACTCGACAAGCTCCGTCAGGTCCTCCTCCTCGGGTCTCCGGTTGCCCGGTGGAGGCATCAGGCCCGCGCGCAGCTTGCGGATGACCCTTTCGGCCAGTTCGCCGTTGGCTGGCGCGTTGGCCGCGTCGAAGTCCTCAAGGGACATGTTTCCGAGCAGGCGGCGCTCGTTGTGACAACGGACGCAGTACTGCTGAATCACTTCGTTCTCGGTGGCGGCACCAAGCGCGGACGCCGAGGCAGGGTACGAATGGCCGGTCAGCGGCATCGATACAGCCGCAAACTGCGAATCCGGAACCGCGTCACGCGAAACCCCCAGGCCGGCGAGGACCAGGCCTGCCGCAGCGAGGGGAGCCGCCTGCTTCAGCATCGCGTGTTCAACAGGAAACACAGTTGTGGTTGTTCACCGCGCCGAGACTCTCCAGCAGGGCGATGGTCTCCGGGAACGGCTGGATCCGCTGCACCGGGCCGTTGGCCATGTCCACCGTCGTCTGCCCGCGTCTGCTGACGAGGGTGACGTCGGCGCCCTGCTCCACCAGGTATTGGATCAGCTCATTGTCGCCGCGTGCGGCGGCGTGGTGGAGCGGGCTGAATCCCTCGAGGTCGCGGGCATTGACATCCGCCCCGAGTTCCTCGACGAGGTAGCGGACCGCAGGTACCCAGCCATCGGGCACGTGGCGGTGCGCATTCGCCGCGAACCCCTGACCATAGCCGACCCCCGATGCCGCGTGGATCGGATACACCGCCGGACCGCCCACCGGTACGGGCGGCAGGCCCGAGTGGTCGACCTCTTCGCCGCCGCCCCGGCCGAACCGCCGCGAAGGGACCTTCTCGGTCGGTACGGAAGGGTCGGCTCCGCGGGCGACAAGCAGCTTCATCGCCTCCACGTCGAGCGCGTAGGCCGCCCGCCAGAACGGCGTGGCTCCCTTCGCGTCGATCTGGAGCAGGTCGAAGTTGTAGGACATGAACCAGAGGTGCCTGGTGAGCCGCGCGTTCGGGTCGGCACCGGCCGCCAGCAGCTTCTCCATGACCTCGAGGTAGGTGTGGTCCTGCTGCATGTAGATGTGCTGTTGCGGGTAGCGCGACTTGGGCGCCCAATGCGTGTTGATCGCGGCAAAGAGCGGGGTCGCCCCTGCATGGCTGGCAATTGTGGGGTCGGCGCCGCCCTCCAGGAAACGCATGGCCAGGTCGTAGTGCCCGTTGATGGTGGCCATCAGGATCGGGCTGGTTCCGTCGCCGGCGCTCACCTGGTTGATATCCGCGCCCCCGTCGATCAGCGCCAGCGCCGTCTCGGCGTGCCCCTCGCGGACGGCGTGCAGCAACGCGGTGAGACCGCCGTGGCCGCCCACGAGTTCACCATAGGACAGCGGCTCGGGCTCCTCGATCATGCGCGTCTCGGCTTCCGCAGCCGATGCGGCTTCCGCCAGTTCGCGCCGACGGCTCTCCTCTTCGTGCTGACGGCGCACCTCGGCTGCAACCTCGGGTCCCCAGGGCTGCCCCTCGCGGATTCGCCGGTTGCGCTCGGCACGCTCGATCCGGTCGTAGACGGCACGCGACGTGACATCCATCACCCTGGTACGGATCGCGGGATCGGCGCCGGCATCCAGCAATGCGGTGACGACCTCGGTCCTCCCCTTCGACGCCGCGAAGATCAGCGGAGTCTGCGCCCACGACTCCTCGGCCGCGTTCACGTCGGCCCCGGCCGCCACCAGGGCCATGACGGCCCGCGCGCTCCCTGACGCCGCCGCAAGGTGCAGCGGACGCGCAGCTCCCCCAACCGTGATCGGCGCGTCGGGACCGGCACCGGCAGCCACCAGAATCTCGACGACCTCCCCCGCCCCGGCTTGCGCCGCCACGTGGAGCGGCGTGTATCGCCCGATGCGGGTCCCGGCACCGATGTTCGCGCCGGCCTCCACAAGCATGCGGGCAAGCCCCGTATCCCGGTTGCTTGCCGCCCAGTGCAGGGCCGTCATGCCGTCACCCTGGGCCGCGTTGACATCCGCTCCCTCGGCGATGAGGGCACGGACCGCTGCCGCGTCGCCACGCATGGCCGCGTCGGCCACCGGGCTGTCGTGATCAACCGTGGAGGGGAGCAGCAACGCCAGCAACAACGCCGAGACCAGGCCGCTCACACGCAGGGCGCCGGTATTCACTGCCGGTGGCCGAGGGTGACGCGTCGTTCCCATTGGCGCTCCTCGCCTACACCGTAAGCGAAAAGTCGGACGTACTGTTGCCGAACTTCTTCATGTCGTCCATGCCGAGCTTGTGGCCCAGGCTCAGCATGACGTTCGCCATCGGCGTTCCGGGCGCGGCGCGCAGGTGGAGGTTGCCGTCCAGCCCGCCGTTCGCGCCGCCAACCACGAACAGCGGACAACGCTTGTGGTTGTGGATGTTCGGATCCCCCATCGGCGACCCGTAGATGATCATTGTCCGGTCGAGCAGATGCGCGTCTCCATCCATTGTGCTCCCGAGCTTCTCCAGGAAGTACGGCAGCATGCCGATGTGGTACCGGTTGATCTGGGCGAAATCGGTGATGTTGCCCTCGTTGCCGCCGTGGTGCGAAGCGGGGTGGAAGGGCTTCTCGACGCCGCTCTCGGGGAAGATCCGGGCCGACGAGTCACGTCCCATCTTGAAGGAGAACACCCGGGTCACGTCGGATGCGAAGGCCAGCGCCTGCAGGTCGAACATGAGTTCCACATGCTCCCGGAACGAGTCGGGCACGCCGGCCGGCGCCTCGGGCAGTTCGCGCGCCTCGCCGCTGGCGTTCTGCGCCTCCACGCGTTCGATCCTCCGTTCGAGTTCGCGCACATGCTCGAGGTATCGGTCGAGGCGGACCATATCGGCCGGCCCCAACTGGCGCTTCAACTGCGAAACCCTGCCGGTGATGAAGTCCAGGATGCTCCTGTTCACTCGTCGGCGCGCCGCCCGCTGCTCCGGGCTGCCCCCGGCGCCGAAGAGCTGGTCGAAGGCCACGCGCGGATCGCGCACCATCGGCAGCGGGTCGGTCGGCGACGCCCAGCTGATCGTGTCGGTGTAGACACAGGCGTACCCGTACGCGCACCCTCCCGACTGGTCCACATTCTCGATGCACAGCTGCATCGACGGGATCGGCGTGTCCTGTCCGAACCGCTTCGCGAACATCTGGTCGAGCGACTCCCCGACGAAGATGTCGGACCCCTCCGTCTGACGGGGGTGCGACTGGGTCAGGAAGGTCGCGCTGGAGCGGAAGTGGTCACCGCCGATCTCCTTCGGCTTCTTGGCTTCGGCGGGTTCGATGTCGGTGTCGCTGATGATCGTCAGGTAGTCCCGGAACGGCTCGAGCGGGCTGAGCGCACTCGGGCCCAGGTCGAAGTCGCGGCCGGTGGCCGCCGGCGACCAGTAGTTCTGCGTCCTGCCCCAGGCGTTGCTGCCGGCCGCGCCGTGCACCATCTCGATCGCGACGAGCCGCGTCGGGCCCTCGGCCGCCGCCGTCCAGCCCCGTCCGGCAGGGACCATCGCGTCGAGGAAGGGCAGCGAAATCGAGGCGCCGACGCCCTTGAGGAAGGTTCGGCGGGGAATCGCTGTACCGGTGATGTATTGCATATTCGCTCCGTTCTATCGGCTTCTCGCCGTCACTCGTCGTTCCCGGGGCCCGCCGGCTCCTCCACCACCGCATCGGCCTTCGACATCCGGAAGGGGTCGCTCCGAACCACTTCCTTCACGAACGCTGCAAGCCGGTATTCGCCTTCACCCGCCGCAGTCGCCACGCGCCGCACCGCCGGCATGTCGTAGTACTCGATTCTGCGGCCCAGCGCATAGGCCATCAGGTTCTCGGTGAAGGTCCTCACCAGCGATTCCGGACGCCGCAGCAACGCAGCGCGCAGGTCGGCGGGCCCGTTCAGCGGCGTGCCGTCGTAGAGTTCGCCGAGCGTTTCGACGAGCGTGCCCGTGTCGCGCACGCGCCAGGTCCCCGTGACGTCGTAGTTCTCAAGGGCGATTCCGATGGGGTCGATGAACCGGTGGCAGGAATTGCAGGTCGGATTGGCCGCGTGTTGTTCGAGTCGCTCCCGCACCGTGAGAAAGCGGCCGTCACTCGCCTCGGCGGTCGCGTCGAGTTCCGGGACGTCTGGCGGGGGCGGGGGCGGGGGTGTTCCCAGCAACACTTCCATCACCCACTTCCCCCTCAGCACGGGTGACGTGCGATTGGCGTGGGAAGTGAGGGTCAGGATGCTGCCGTGGCCCAGGATGCCGCGCCTGGTTTCATCGGTGTACTGCACTCGGCGGAAGTGCTCGCCGGATACCCCGGCAATGCCGTAGTGCCTGGCCAGCCGTTCGTTCATGTACGAGAAGTCGGCGGTGAGGAAATCCTCCAGGGTGCCGCCGTCGCGCAACAGGGCGTTGAAGAAGGTGACCGTCTCGCGCTTCATGTCGCGCGCCAACTGGTCGTAGAAGTCCGGATAGCGCAACGCGTCGGGGTGGACCTTGTCGAGATCCTGGAGGCGCAGCCACTGCGCGGCGAAGCGCGTGCCCAGCGCCTCGGCCCGCGGATCTGCGAGCATGCGCTCCACCTGTGCCTCGAGAATGTCCGGATCGGACAGCCCGCCCTCGCCTGCGACGTCGACAAGCTCCTCATCGGGAAGGCGTCCCCAAAGGAAGAACGAGAGTCGCGAGGCCAGCGCGATATCGCTGATCGGGCGCATCCCTCCCGGGGCCGTGGCGCCTGGCGCGGCTTCCTCGAAGCGAAAGACGAAGTCGGGGCTCGCGAGGATCCCCTGGAGGGCCGTCCGCACGCCGATGTCGAAGCCACCCTCGGCGGCGCCCTGTTCGTACAGCCCCATGAGCCCGTCGACCTCGGCTCCGGTGACCGGACGGCGGAAGGCCCGGGTACCCAGTTCGCCGATGATCCGGCGCGCGCAGCCGGGCTCCTCCGCGGCGGTGTCCGGGCGGCAGGTCATCACCCGCTCCCACGCCGGTGTGGGCGTCACCCCGGTGATATCGTACGGACCCCCGATCGTGAGATCGCGCAGGTGTGGCACCCCGGTGATCCCGTACGAGTATCCGATCTTCTTGTCGGCAAGCGACCACTCGTGCGGCGAGGTCAGGTCCTCCACCGGCCCCTCGGTCACCTTGATGAAGGCAGCGGAGACGCGGTGGGGCCCGGCTGTCACCGGGACGCGGTCGGTCACGACTTCGACGCCGTTCGGGTCCTGCCGGTGCATCCACCGGTCGAGCGGGATCAGCGCGACCCGCTCCCCGTCGATCGACACCTCTACCTCTTCGTCGAAGGGCGCCGTCTGTCCGAAGAAGTTGCCGGTCGACTCGTGCTGGAACGCCAGCCGGAAGAAGTACTCGCCGTCGGCCACGAAGTTGTGGATGACCGAGATCCCGCCGCGGGTGCCGAAAGGCGTGCCGGGCACATGTTCGCGCTGTTCGGCGTACCGTGATACCTCGTAGGTGGCCTCTGCCGGAGTCGCGTTGGCGTCGCCCAGTGCCAGCCTGCTCACCTCGCTCGCGGCCGTCAGGTACGAATCGAGCAGCGTGGCCGAGAGGTTCTGCACGTCGGCGATGTTGTCGAAGCCCGCGCTGACCGTCTCGTTGGGAAGGTAGGCCGACGCGTCGATCTCGATCCCCAGCAGATCGTGGATCGCCGCCGCGTATTCCGCGCGGTTCAGCCGCTGGAAGGTACGGCTCCCAGGGTTGGGATTGCGCGCGGCGGCCGCGTCGAGGTCCCCTTCGAGCCGCGTTACGAAGGCGGTGACCTCCTCTTCCGGCGGGCGGGCAACCCCAGGGGGCGGCATCATCCCGGCGCGCAGCTTGCGGATCATCTTTTCCGCAATGGGCGCGTTGGCAACCGGGTTCGCGGCATCGAAGTCCTCGAGCGACATGTTGCCGAGAAGGCGCCGCTCGTTGTGGCAGCGGACGCAATACTGCTGGACAAGGTCGTCGCTTGCGGCGGCCACGCTCGCACCCGCGAAATCGCCCACATGGAGAAAAGCCCCTCGCTGATCGCCAACGGGGGGCGCGTCGGGCCTCGTAGCGAGGATCGACGGGACAGCCACTGCGAGTAGAAGCGCGGGGGCGAGTTTCGTCATGCCGGCGTTTTCGTGGTCAGTGGGCGGATCCGTACTCCATATGCCTTATATAATGGACACCGATACCATGGATATTGCTGGAGTCGGGTGGGAGCCGCAAGGGTGCGACGGGCCATGCAGGCGGTGCCCCGCTCAGCCTCCGCCCGCGGCGAGCACGACCTTGAACAACACGCGCTCGCCTTCCCGCAGCACGACGATCTCGACCTCGTCGCCCGGATCGAATTCACCCAGCGCCGCCATGTAGTCGTAGACGTCGTCCACTTCGTGCGGGCCGAACCGCACGATGATGTCACCGCCCTGCATGCCCGCATCGGCGGCCGGGCTGTCCGGGCGCACGGCCGTGATCGCCATCCCGCCCGATTCGCGCGAGTAGTCGGGGATCGTGCCCAGCCGCACCCGGAATCCGTTGCGAATCGAGTTCTCGTCGCCGGACGCCCCGACCCCGTGCGGATTGCCCGCCCCCTTCATGGGGGTGAGCGCCGCGAGCCCCGCAGCCGGGACCACTTCGCGGACCACCGCCGCGACGAGTTCCGTGACCCGGTCCATTCCCTCGACGTTCACGAGCTCCCAGTCGTCTTCGACCCGGTGGTATTCGGGGTGGGTGTTCGAGAAGAAGTGCAGCACGGGGATGCCCCGGGCATAGAACGAGGTGTGGTCCGAGGCTCCGAATCCATCGCTGTTGAGGCGCAGATCGAGGGGCGCACCCAGGCGTGCGTTTGCCCGCTCGAGGATGCCGTTCCACTCCTCCGCGGTGCCGGTGCCGAAGACGGTCAGCAGGTCGTCCCGGACGCGGCCGACCATGTCCAGATTGAGCATGGCCACAGTGCCTTCGAGCGGCAGCAGCGGCGAACTCACATAGTGCGCCGAGCCCCATAGGCCGCGCTCCTCGCCGGTGAACGCGATGAAGAGGACATCCTGCGCGAGGGGCGGACCGGAAGCGAGCGCGCGTGCCGCTTCCAGCAGCACGGCCGTCCCCGACGCATTGTCGTCGGCGCCGTTGTGGACCGCGCCAGCCGCGTCGGGCGAGAGCGAGCCGGGGCCGCCGAACCCGAGGTGATCGTAGTGCGCGCCGATGACGAGCGCCTGCTCGCGGGCGGGATCGGTGCCGCGCAGGATGGCCACCACGTTGCGGGCCTCGCCGTGCACTGCGCCGGCGTGCGGGTCGTTGGAGTTCACGGTCCAGCTCTGGAACCAGCTGCCGCCATCACCGGCGGGCTCGAGACCCAGGGCGCGGAACCGGGCAGCGATGTAGTCGCCGGCGCACCGCTCTCCACGGGTGGCGACCGCGCGGCCCTCCAGCAGGTCGTCCGCAAGGTATCGGACGTGTGCGAGGGTGCCCTCCAGGTCGCCGATCAGGGATTCGGGATCGGGGCACCGCCAGGCGGACTCCTGGGCCTGCGAGGGGGAGGGTGCCGCGGCGGCACCGATCAGCAGGGCGATCGACCCCGCGTGGGACCAGCGCATCTTCCGCTTCAGAGGATGATCGCCGCCGGCAGCAGGACGGCGTAGCCGAAGACCAGGAGAACCGGTGCGAGCGTGATCGAGCCCTGGCCCAGCAGGTAGTAGCCCAGAGCAATCGTCGCCAGTCCGCCGAGGGCGAACCAGAGGTTGATCTTCGAGAACTTCAGCGTCGGTTCGGAGCCGCGCTTCCTTCGTTGTCGCGCCATGGTTGGGACGCTACAGAGACGCGGTCCCGGGGTCAACCTCGGACCGCTCGGCGCGGACCGCCCGGACGGTCACGCGTCCGACCAGAAATCCGGGTCGTCCGGAGGCTCACCCGCCCGCAGCCGCGCCATCTGCTCGCGGCGGTAGCGCCGTCGGATGAGGAACATCGCCGACAGGGCGGCGGCCAGCACGGTCCAGAACACGGCCGAGTGGGACAGCACCGCGAGCCAGCCGTAGCGCCCGCCGACCCACTTGCGCCAGGCGGTTTCGAGCTGCCCGGGTGTGGCGCCGTAGACTTTGCGCAGGGCTCCGTCGAACGACCCGCCCTCCTTCCACGCAGCAATGAAGGCCTCCAGACCCGCGATCCCGCTCGACTCCACGAGGTAGTGAATGACGGACGCCGACAGGAGGTAGGCCACCTCGGCGGGCACCGGATCGCGTGGCCATGAGAGCGCGATGGAATCCAGCGGCGGGGCGCCGCCGAACGCCAGTGCCAGGCTGAGCTTAAGGCCGCCGTCCTCCCGCCAGCTTCCCGCCGCCCACTCCGCGTAGCCCTCGTTGAACCAGCGGGGAATACGCAGTCGTCCCATTTCGGAAGCCAGCGCCAGGTGGGCCCACTCGTGGCGGAGCACGCGCACCTCCTCGACCCGCGACCCCGGCCAGAAGCGTCCGCTCGGGACGATCATCTCCATGCGGTCCGACAGCGCGACGGCACCGGCCCACTCCGGCACCCGCCCTCCGACCAGTGAGTCCATGACCTCGCGGTTTGGCGCGACAGTGAGCGTGGCGTGAAGGCCGGTGCCGGACAGGGCAGGAAGCGGTCCCATGGCTTCGAGCGTCGCCACGGCCCTGGCCGCCCGGAGCGAGTCGCTGCCCTGGTAGCGGGCGGTCACCCTGATGGCCCCGCTGACTCCGGCTCCTTCGAGGTAACGCCAGGCGTTTCCCGTATCCTGTTGCGCCGCAACGACAACCGGCGTCACCATCGCGAATGCGACGATTGTGCATAGTTGTTGCACATGTACAATGCTTTTGCACAACTTCCTTACCATCGTCTCCCTCTTTCGTCAACCACCCGCCGTGGCCCACTCGCGCACTTCGGCAAGATCGGGGGGCAGCCGCGCCTCGAAGGTCATCGCCGCGCCGGTTACGGGATGATCGAACCCGAGCCGGTGCGCATGCAGGAACTGCCGCGGCGTCCGCCTTGCCAGGGCCGCCGCCCACCCCCGCTGAAGCCCCGCGAAGCCGCGCTCCCGCCCCGCGCCGTAGAGCGTGTCGCCGACCACCGGGTGGCCGACCGCGGCCGCGTGCACACGGATCTGGTGGGTACGGCCGGTGCCCAGTTCGGCTTCGCAAAGGGAGGCCGCGGGGCCCACCGTGGCCGCACCGGATCCGGCGGGCCAGCTCTCCAGGTGTCGGAAACGCGTCAGCGCCGACCGTCCTTCCGGCACCACCGCCATGCGCACCCGGTCGCGGGGATGCCGTCCGATCGGCCGGTCGACCTCGAGGCGCGGCTCGCCGAGCGTCCCCCAGATCGCCGCCAGGTACACGCGCCTCACCCGGCGTGCCTTCAGCGCCTCCGAGAGCGCCCGGTGGGCGCGGTCGGTCTTGGCCACCACGATCAGCCCCGAGGTGTCGCGGTCGAGCCGGTGCACGATCCCCGGGCGCAGCGTGCCCCCGATGCCCGACAGGTCACGCACATGATGCAGAAGCGCGTTCACCAGCGTCCCGTCGGGGTGGCCCGGCGCGGGGTGCACCACCAGGCCGGGCTGCTTGTTCACCACGGCCAGTTCGGCGTCCTGGAAGACGATGTCGACCGGAATGTCCTGTGCCTCCGCCCGGGCGGACGCCGGTGCCGGAACGCGTGCCTCGACGCTTTGGCCGGGAACGACCGGGTCCGACTTCTTCGGCACGGAACCATCGACGAGAACGTCGCCCGCCACCACTAGCGCTGCGGCCCGGCTGCGCGACAACCCCAGCTGTGCGGCCACGTAGCGGTCCAGGCGACCGGCCGCTTCCGCTCCGGCAGTCCACCGATGCAGCGTCACGGCGAGCGGCCCCCGGCGCACCGGACCAACGCAGCGGGGGCGGGCAGCACGATCCGCTACGCCGAAACGGACAGCCCCAGGATCGCGGCCTCCCCGTCGAGCGCGGCCTCCTTGCGGAAGTCGAAGCCGTCGCCGATCCGCGGGATGACGTCGACCGCAAGGGCGAGCGTCTCGCGTGCGATGACCTCGCCGTGCGCCCGGGCAGCCGCGCGCACCGAGTCGCTGCCGGCGATGCCCAGGCGGATCCGGTCCGACACCGCGAGTCCGGAGTCGCGCCTGAGGCGCTGAATGCGGTTGACGAGTTCCCGCGCGAGGCCCTCCAGCTTCAACTCGTCGCTGATGGCGGGATCGAGGCCGACCGTGCAGCGGCCTTCGGAGCGCACGACCCAGTCGCCCTGGGCTTCCTCCACCACCTCCAACTCGTCGGCACCGACGTCGTGCCATGCGCCGTTCACCTCGATGCGCACGGTCCCGCCGTCGCGGACGGTCTGCAGGGCCTCGTCGTCGAGGGCCCGTATCCGTGCGGCCGCTTTCTGCGTGAGCTTGCGGAAGCGGCGGCCCAGCGCGCGGAAGTCGGGACGGGCGGCTAGTGTGACCAGCCCTTCCGAGGAAGCGGCGAACTCGACCCGCTTGACGTTGATCTCGGCGCGGAGAAGCGCCAGCACGTCGTCGGCGGGCGGCGTGCCTGGAACCACCGCGAGCAGCCGGCCCAGCGGCTGGCGGACGCGGACTCCGATCTGTTCCCGCGCGGCCCGCCCCAGCGTGCTCAGGGTTCGTACGTGGGTCATGTCGGCCTCCAGCCGATCGTCGATCAGCCCCGCGTCGGCCTCGGGAAACGGCTCGGTGTGGCTGGAACGGCCCGTCAGCGCACGATGCAACCAGTCGGAGGTGAAGGGTGTGACCGGGGCGACCAGCAGTGCGGTGATGCGCAGCGCGTCGTGCAGGGTTGTGAAGGCCGCGGCGGAATCGGCGCTCTCGGCGTTGCCCCAGAAGCGCGAACGGGAGCGCCGCACGTACCAGTTGGAAAGTTCGCCGTCCACGAAGGCGGCCACGGCGCGGTAGGCGCGGGTCGGGTTGTAGGCGTCCAGCTCGTCCCTGACGGTTCCGATCAGGCGGTGCAGGCGCGAGAGGAGCCAGCGGTCGAGCGGAGAGCGCGAGGCGGGAGGGGCGTGGCAAGCGGCGGGCGCCCAGTCCTCGAGGTTGGCGTAGAGCGCGAAGAAGCGATAGGTGTTGAGCAGGGTGTCGAAGAACCGCGCGGCCGACTCGCGCACGCCGTCCGGATCGAAGCGGGTGGGCAGCCACGGGTTGCTGACCGTGATCATGTACCAGCGCACACCGTCGGCGCCGTGATCCGCGACCGCGTCCCAGGGGTCCACCACATTGCCCCTGGACTTGGACATCTTCTGCCCGGCCGCATCCAGGATCAGGTCGTTCACGATCACGTTACGGAAGGCGGGGCCGAGCCCCAGCATGGTCGAGATCGCGTGCAGCGAATAGAACCATCCGCGCGTCTGGTCCACCGCCTCGCAGATGAAGTCGGCCGGGAAATGGCGACCGTATTCCTCGCGGTTCTCGAAGGGGTAGTGCCACTGCGCCCAGGGCATCGCGCCCGAGTCGAACCAGACGTCGATCACCTCGGGCGTGCGGCGCATGACCGATCCCGTCTCCGGGCAGCGCCAGGTGATCTCGTCGATGAACGGCCTGTGGGGGTCGAAGTCGTCGGGCAGCCCCCCGGCCTTCTCGGCCAGCTCGGCGAAGCTGCCGATCCACACCACGTGCTCCGGATCGTCCTCCGAGACCCAGGCGGGCAGTGGCGTTCCCCAGTAGCGGTCGCGCGACAGCGCCCAGTCGACATTCCCCTTCAGCCACTCGCCGAAACGTCCCTCGCCGACCTGCGCGGGGTGCCAGTTCACTTCCGCGTTGTTGGCGAGCAGGTCGTCGCGCAGGGTGGACGTGCGCGCGAACCAGCTGTGCCTTGCCATGTAGACGAGTGGCGTGTCGCAACGCCAGCAGTGGGGATACGAGTGGGTCTCGCCGGTGCACGCGAACACGAGGCCGCGCTCCTCCAGATCCCGCACCAGGGGGGCGTCGGCGTCCTTGAAGAACTGCCCCCCGATGAGGGACAGGTCGGCCGCGAAGGTACCGTCATTCCGCACCGGCTCCATGACCGCCAGCCCGAAGTCCTTCCCGGCCTGGTAGTCGTCGGCGCCGTAGGCGGGCGACATGTGCACAACACCCGACCCCTCCTCATCGGACACGAAGTCGGTCGCCACGATCTCCCAGGCACGCCCGCGGACCGCGTCGGCCGGAATGATTTCGAAGGGCCGCCGGTACCGGGCCCCGATCAGCTCCGAGACCGGAACCGTGTCGCCGATCCGCTCCCCGCCGAAGAGCGCCTCGGCCCGCTTGCGCGCCAGAACGAGCCGCTTGCCCCGATCCTCGACCTCCACGTACTCGATCTCCGGGTGGACCGCCAGCGCCGCGTTGGAGACCAGCGTCCACGGCGTCGTCGTCCACACCAGCACGTGCCTTCCCGAACCGTCGAGGAGTTCGAGGGTGACCCAGAGCGACGGATCCTTCACGTCCCGGTATCCGAGCGAGAGCTCGTGAGACGACAGCACGGTCTGGTCGGAGGGACACCACGGCACCACCTTGTGGCCCTTGTACAGGAGCCCCCTGTCGGCCATTCGCGACAGGATCCACCAGATTGACTCGATGTACTCGGCGTGGAAGGTCACATAGGGGCGCGAGTAGTCCTGCCAGTACCCGATCCGCTCCGAGAAGCGCTCCCATTCGTCCGTGTAGGCCAGGACGGACTCCCTGCAGCGCTCGTTGAACCAGGCGATGCCGCGCTCCTCGATTTCCCTCTTGTCCTCGATCCCGAGCTGCTTCTGCGCCTCGATTTCGACGGGCAAGCCGTGCGTGTCCCACCCCGCGATCCTGGTTACGTGCTTGCCGAGCATGGTCTGGTAGCGGCAGATCAGGTCCTTGATGGCGCGGCTGATCACGTGGTGCAGGCCGGGCCGGCCGTTGGCGGTGGGCGGGCCTTCGAAGAAGACGAACTGCTCGCCGTCCGCGGTGGCCTGAAGAGTGCGGCGGAAGGTGTCTTCCCTGCGCCAGCGTTCCAGTATGGCCTCCTCGAGCGCGACGAGGGTGGACGGGAGTTCGGGGTAGCGCATCAGGCCGAGGGCTCCAGGGAAAGGGTGGGCGCATCGGCGGCCGCCGATTCGGTTGCCAGCGAGCGGACCACGCCGGCCACCACGCGCGTGAGGCTCGGCCCCGCTGCCGTTGCCGTGGCGATGATCTTCCGGATGTCGACCTCTTCGAGCGCGTCGGGAAGGCACTGGTCGGTGATGACGGCGATCGACAGCACGCGCATGTCCATGTGGCGGGCGGCGATGACCTCGGGCACGGTGGACATCCCCACCACGTCGGCCCCCATCGCCCGCAGCATGCGGTACTCGGCGCGGGTCTCGAGCTGCGGCCCGGGCACGGCCACGTAGACTCCGTGGCGCAGCGCCATGCGCTGGTCCATGGCCACCTGCGTGGCGACCTCCCGCAGGCCGGGGTCGTACGGCGCGGACATGTCCGGGAAGCGGGGACCCAGTTCGTCGAGGTTGGGGCCGATGAGCGGGCTGTCCCCCATGAAGTTGATGTGGTCGTCGAGGAGAACCAGGTCGCCGGGTCCCCAGAGCGGGTTCATGCCGCCGCACGCCGCGGAGACGATCAGGGTGTCGGCGCCCAGGACGCGCATGACGCGGACGGGGAAGACGATCTGCCGGAGCGTGTAGCCCTCGTACCGGTGGAAGCGCCCCTGCATCGCCGCCACCGGCACGCCTTCGAGGGTTCCGAGGATCAGCCTGCCGTGGTGGGTCGTCACCGTGGAGACGGGGAAGTGCGGCAGGTCCTCGTAGTCGATCGCGGCCTCGACCTCGATCGCGTCGGCCAGCCCGCCCAGCCCGGTGCCGAGAATGATTCCGACCCGGGGCGCGGTGTCGGCCAGGTTGCGCACGGCGAGCGCCGCCTCGCGGATGCGGTCCATTTCGCTGTGTAGGTTCATGCGGGTCGTTTCGTGGTACGGGTTGGGGCCCTGTTCTGAATCTGGCGCGATCCGATTGGACGAGGGAACGCCCCGCCAGCCCCTCGGCCGGCGGGGCGTTCCCCGCTGCGGGCTGCCAAGTGCGCCTAGTTCGCTCTGAAGGTAATCGGAAGCGATACCCAGACCGGAACCGCCCTGTCGCGATTCAGGGCCGGAGTGAACCTGAAGACGGGGGCCACGCGGAGTGCGGCTTCGTCGAGGGCCGGGTGTCCGGAACCCGCATGCACCATCTGGTCCCGCACCACGCCGCTTTCGTCGATGCGGAACCACACCAGGACGGTGCCGCCGATCCCGGCATCGCGAAGCAGCGGCGGATATTCGCGCTCCAGCGCCCGACGCACTTCGTCGACGTTGGTGTAGCGGGGGGCCACGGTGTAGACGCTGAAGCCCGGCGCGTCCGTGATGTTCGTTTCCACCTCGTCCGGCGGAGGGGGAAGCCGGTCCGGCGGGTTCCTGTCGAAGGTCACCGGGTCGATGGTGACGTCGTCGTCGATCGCCACCGTCGCCACGACCGGCGTTGCGGGACGGGAAATGGCGTCGGGGGGCGGGGGGATCGGGACTTCGGGCGGGGGGGTCAGCGCCACCGGAGTGACGTGCACGCTCACGTCCGGCACCTCCCCGAATTCCAGGAAGGCGAAGAAGCCGAAGTGGGCGACGGTGGCCGTGATCATCGAGCCCCAGAACCAGGAGGAAAACGAGCGCTTGAAGCGTCCGTTCGCGCTCTCGTTGAGCATCGATCGTTGCATGGTAGCCTGTTCGTGCATCGTCTCTCCCCCTGTCCTGGATCGCGCGAGCCCGGTCGCGACGGCGGCCGATTGCCGCGCCCTTTCGGGTTGATACCGCTCGGGGTTCCGGAGGGTTCCCGCCCGCGAACCTGGAGGCAGGAGGAAACGTCCACTCGGGGAACGGCGCGCCAGCGAGCTGCCGGGGCGCAGAATGCTCTATCAGGGGCGCGGTCCGAACAGGGTCGTGCCCAGCCGCACCATCGTGCTCCCCTCCTCCACCGCAATCTCGTAGTCGTTGGACATGCCCATCGAGAGTTCGCGCCCCGCGAGGCCGTCGATCGAGGAGGCGGCTTCGAGTGTCGCGCGCGTCCTTGCGAACGTGGCGCGCAGGGTGGCCTCGTCGGCGACGAAGGGAGCCATGGTCATGAGGCCCATGACGCTCAGCCCCGGCAGCGCGGCGATCCTGCCGATCCCGTCGAGGGCGGCGTCCGGGTCGAGGGCTGCGGGGAGGCCGCCCTTGGCGGCTTCGCCGGAGGCGTTGACCTGGACAAGCACGGGGACGCGCCGCGCCTGAGCCTCGCCGAGACGCGACAGCTTCTCGGCGAGGCGGACCGAGTCAACGCTGTGAATCAGCGCCGCGAGGCGGGCGGCTCCGGCCGCCTTCCGGCGCTGGATGTGGCCGATCGCGTGCCAGGTGACCGTCCCGGCCTCGAAGAGCGGGACCTTGCGCTGCAATTCCTCCACGCGGTTCTCGCCGATGTCGCGCAGTCCCGCGGCGAGCGCGGCCTCGATCGCACCGGGGACATGTCCCTTCGTGACTGCGACCACCCGCACGGCATCCTGATCGCGCCCGCTTCGCCCGGCGGCCGCGGCAATGCGCTCGCGTACGTGTGGCAGGTTCGTCTCGAGAGCGGCGTGGTAGGTCGCTTGGGTTGCCATGGTCTCCGTGGGAAGAGCGGGGATGCCGGGCATAAGGAACGCCCCGCCGGCCACTCGGCCGGCGGGGCGTTGCCCGCGCGCAGCGAGCGACTGCGTCAGTTGGTCCTGAAGGTAATCGGAAACGCGACCCAGACCGGTACCGCATTGTCGCGGTTCAAAGCCGGAGTGAACCTGAACACCGGTGCCACCCGCAACGCCGCGTCGTCAAGGGCCTGGTGGCCCGAACTCGTGTGCACGCGCTGGTTCTGCACTATGCCCGTCTCGTCGATGAAGAACCAGACCTGGACGGTTCCCCCGATCCCCGCGTCGCGGAGCAGCGGCGGGTACTCCCGCTCCAGCGCTCTCACGATCTCGTTGTCGTTGATGCGGTCCGGAGCGACGGTGTACGGGGTGAACGCCGGCGCGGCCGAGATGTCGGTCTCCACCTCGTCGGGAGGTGGAGGAAGGTTCTCGACCGGGTTCTCGTCGAAGGTCACCGGCGCGATCGTGATGTCCTCGTCGATCGTGGCGGTCGTCACCACCGGCGTGGCGGGACGCGCGATGGCCTCGGGCGGCGGCGGGATCTCGACCTCGGGCGGAATGTCGATCATCGCGATCTCTTCCATGCTGAAGCTGACATCGTCGGGTTCTCCGAAGTCCAGAAACGCGAAGAAGACGAAGTGGAGCACCGTGGCCGTGATCATCGAGCCCCAGAACCAGGTCGAGAACGAACTCTTGAAGCGGTCGTTCGCGGTTTCGGTCACCAGCGATTGCTGTTGGATGTCTTGCTCGTTCATCGTCTCTCCCTCGTCATGTCCTGTTCCAGCTCGGTCGCAAAAACGACCCTGAGAAGTCCTGCCGCCACCAGTTCCTGCTGTACCGCGTCGATGTAGAGATAGGGTACATCCCGGTCCGACCGGATCGATACCACCAGTTCGCGGTTGGTGGCGTACATGGGTCTGATCAGGTCGCTGACTTCCTCCATCGGAATGGGCAAGTCGTTGATGTAGACATCGCCGTTCGTCTCGACCCAGATGTTCTGAATGTTCTTCTGCTTCTGATCGATCTTTTCGGTGGCCGCCGCCTGCGTCCACTCGATGGGCCGGTTCCGATCCTTCTGGAAGACCGTCGAGACCATGAAGAAGATCAGAAGCAGGAACGCGATGTCCGCCATCGAAGAAGAGGGGATCTCCTGTGATGCCTTGGACTTCCGTTCAAGTCCTCCTCCGCCTTTGACCATTGCTCTCTACTCCAGGATTTGCAGCGAGATACGTTCGGAGCCCGCCGACTGGAGGGCGTCGAGGACGTCGACCATGAAGCGGTACGGAGCATCGGGGTGCGTCTTGACCGCGGCGATCAGGTTCTCGTTCTGCGCCACGTCCTGCCGCCAGATGGCCTCCACGTCGTCCGGGCGGACGGTCTGCTCCTGCTGGCTCTCACCGCGCCGAATGTTCACGGCCCCGGTGGGATTGATGAGGATGTGCAGGATGTTCTTCTGGCTGACCTCAACCTGCTCGCCCTGCTCGGGGAGCACGATCGCGAGCCCCTTGTCCTTGGGGAAGGTCGTGGTGACCAGGAAGAAGATGAGCAGAAGGAACGCGATATCGGCCATTGACGAGGATGGGATCTCGTCCGAGACCTTGGATTTCTTGCCGCCGAGAACCGCCATGAGTGCTTCTCCCGTCCGTTGTTAACCCGACCCTTGGGGTCTTCTACCGCTTGTGGGCCGGAAGGTTCCCCTTCTGGGAACCCCCCTGCCCGAACCATCAGGATATTACCGTCAGTTTCCCTTCACGTTCAAGATCCCAGGCGATGTTCAGAATCTGCTGGGTGCTTTCCTCCATGTCGACGACCAGCTTGTCGATCCGCGACACGAAGTAATTGTATCCGATGTTGACAGGAATCGCGATCGTCAGCCCCGCCGCCGTGGTCAGTAGCGCCACCTTGATCCCGCCGGCCACCGTCGCGGGGTCGACGTCACCCTGTGCGGCGATGGAATCGAAGGCCAGGATCATCCCGGCCACCGTACCGAGGAAGCCCATCAGCGGGGCCACGTTTGCAATGGTGGCCAGAACCACCAGGCCGCGCTCGAGGAAGCTGAGTTCGATCGCGCCCGTCGTGGAAACGACCTGCTCCAGTTCCCCCTTGCTCAGGGTCAGGTGTCTGATCCGGCGCAGCCCGGCCAGGAGGATGGCCGCGGCCGGGCCCGGGGTGGAAGCCGCGATATCGGCGGCATCGTCCAGGCGGCCGTCCATGGCCGCCTCTTCAACCTGCTCGATCACACTCACCGCACTCCGGTGGGCGACCCACAGGGTCCAGGTCTTGGCGATGATGACGCCGAGGCCGATCAGTGAACAGATGACGAGCGGGTACATCATCATGCCGCCGTCGGCAAAGAGTGTGAGAAGGTCGTAGCTGTTGCTCACGGTCTGCTCCGTTTGAGCCGTGATCGATTGCGTGGGAACCGGCGCCAATGTACGCCCTGAGCAGGTTCGAGTCAACGATGGTGTGTGCGGGCACATCGTCGAACCGGCGCCCGGTTGGATCGACCCTTCCGCCGACTGTTACTGTTGAGGGATCATGAACGGACTTCTGCGGCAACTGCAGTTCCTGAGTCCGGGATGGAACGACCTCGTCGAGATCGTGATCGTCTCGGTGCTGATCTACAGGATCCTGCTGCTGATCCGGCAAACCCGCGCCATGCAGATGCTGTTCGGCATCCTGTTGCTGGCCGGGCTCTATCTCATGGCGGTCATCGCCGATTTCTCCCTGATCCGGCGGCTCATCGAGGCGTTGCTGCAGTACGGCGCGATCGCGGCCCTGGTGGTCTTCCAGCCGGAGATGCGCGCCGCCCTTGCCCGCCTCGGGCGCAGCCGGCTGGTCGGACTGCTGGCGTCGGCACGCGAAGCGCGGCTGGTCGACCAGCTGGTCGAAGGCGTGGAACAGCTTTCGCAGGCCGGTGTCGGGGCGATCGTCGCGGTGCAGCGGGAGACGGGACTGCGGGAATACGCACAGACCGGGAGGAGCGTGGAAGCAGTCGTGTCCCCCGAGCTTCTAAGCACGATCTTCGCGCCGCAATCACCCCTTCACGACGGAGCGGTGATCATCGTGGGCGACCGGATCAAGGCCGCGGCGGCCATCCTCCCCCTCACGCAGAATCCCGTCCGCGACCGCTCGCTCGGGACGCGCCACCGTGCGGCCATCGGCCTCAGCGAGGAGACCGACGCGGTCGTGATCGTGGTCAGCGAGGAAACGTCCCGCATCTCTGTCGCCTACGGCGGCAGCATCGATACGGGTGTGGACGCCGAGCGCCTGCGCCAACTGTTGGAGCGCACCCTGCCCAAGCCCGCCGGGTTGAGTCCGCCTCCGTACGAATCCGCCTGACCGGGAAGCGGGGGGTCAGCCCGGCGACGGCAGCGGGTCTGCGCTTCCCAGGCCGGGACGGGGCTTCGCGGCAGGCTTGGCCGCGGCACCGGGCAGCTCCAGCGACCCCTGTTCAGAATCGAAATCGCTGGTTAGCGGAGCCAGGGCCTTCCCCTCGACGAGAAGCTGGATCTCGGACGCGTCGAGCGTTTCCCTTTCCAGCAGGGCATTTGCGATGTCGGCCAGCAGCTCGCGGTTCTCCTCGACGATCCCTCTCGCCCTGGAGTGCGCCTCGTCGAGGATCCGCTTGACCTCCTGGTCGACCTGGCGGGCGGTGAAGTCGGAGACCTCCCGGCGCTGAACCAGTTCGCGGCCCAGGAAGACTTCCTGCTCGCTGTCTCCCACGGCCATGAGGCCGATCCGGTCCGACATGCCGAAGCGGGTCACCATGCGCCGAGCCATTGCGGTGGCTCGCTCGATGTCGTTGCCCGCCCCCGTGGTGACCTTTTCGGGCCCGAACTCCAACTCCTCCGCGACCCGGCCGCCGAAGAGCATCGCAAGCTGTCCGTTGAGCCAGTCCCGGGTGTGCGAGTGGCGGTCCTCCTCGGGGAGCGATGCCGTCAGCCCCAGGGCGCGTCCGCGGGGCACGATGGTCACCTTGTGGACGGGGTCGAGGCCGGGGACCTTCACCCCGATCACGACGTGTCCCGCCTCGTGGAAGGCGGTGAGCCGCCGCTCGGCGTCGGTCAGCACCATGCTCCGCCGTTCGGTTCCCAGCATGACCTTGTCCTTGGCCTGCTCGAAGTCCTCCATCGCCACGCGGTCGACCCCGCGACGCGCGGCAAAGAGGGCGGCCTCGTTGCAAATGTTGGACAGGTCGGCACCGCTCAATCCGGGCGTCCCGCGGGCGACGAGGGACAACTCGACATCCTCCGCCAGGGGGAGCTTCTTGGCGTGGACGCGCAGGATCCCTTCCCTGCCCTTGACGTCGGGCAGGTCGACGACGACCTGGCGGTCGAAGCGGCCGGGGCGCAGCAGCGCGGGATCGAGGACGTCCGGCCGGTTTGTCGCCGCCAGCAGAATCACGCCCTCGTTGGCCTCGAAGCCGTCCATCTCCACCAGCAGTGCGTTGAGCGTCTGCTCGCGCTCGTCATGTCCACCACCGAGCCCGGCCCCCCGGTGCCGTCCCACGGCGTCGATCTCGTCCACGAAGATGATGCAGGGCGCGTGCGCCTTCCCCTGTTCGAAGAGATCGCGTACTCGCGACGCTCCCACTCCGACGAACATCTCGACGAAATCGGAACCCGACATCTGGAAGAACGGCCGGCCCGCCTCGCCCGCCACCGCACGCGCCAGCAGCGTTTTTCCCGTGCCGGGCGGGCCCACGAGGAGAACGCCCTTGGGAAGCCGTCCGCCGAGGCGCGAGAAGCGCGGTGGATCCTTCAGGAACTCGATGATCTCTTCCAGCTCGACCTTGGCCTCCTCGGCGCCGGCCACGTCGGCGAACGTCACCTGGGGAGTGTCGGGGCTGATCATCCGGGCTTTGGAGCGGCCGAACTGGAAGGCGCGGTTCCCGCCACTCTGCATCGCGCGGAAGATCCAGATCCAAAAGGCGATGAAGAGAAAGACCGGCAGGATCGAGATCATCAGGGTGCCCCAGCCCAGGCCCCTGGAGCGGGCCGTGATCTCGACCTCCCTGTCCCGCATGAGCGTCACGAGTTCGCCGGTGACTTCGGCCGAGGGGAGGTCCGTAACGAACTCGTTCACGTCCGCCTCGTCGACCACGATCGTGTTCTTCAGCTCGCCCTCGACCCGGGTTTCGCCCTGGAAGGTGACCTCGAGAATGTTGTCGTTGTCGAGCTGCCGGTATAGCTCGGAAACCGTGATCTGGCCGATCGTACGGTCGTCGCTCCGCATGAAATTCCAGGCGAGCACCGACATGAGTGCGAACAGGAACCAGACGGACGCCGTGCGCGAGACCCGTCTCAGCTTCGGGTCTCCGGGCGGCGTTTTCTGTTGGTCGGACATGTGTGCTCCCAGGGTCAGATCGAGCCGACATAGGGAAGGTGCCGAAAGTCCTCGGCAAAATCCAACCCGTAACCGACCAGGAACTCCTCCGGCGCGTCGAACCCGACCCAGCGTGCCTCCCTGGGCAGACGGACCTGGCGCTTGTGCAGGAGGGTGCAGAGCTCCAGGCTGGCAGGATTCATTTCCATCAGCATGGGGATCACTCGCTGGATCGTGTTTCCGCTGTCGATGATGTCCTCGACGAGGACGACATTACGATTCTCTATCGAGGCTCCGGGGTTGTACCACAGCTTGATCTCGCCGCTGCTCACCCGTCCCTTTCCGTAGCTGGAAGCGACCAGGAAGTCGACCTGGATCGGCATACGGATCTGCCGAACCAGATCGGCGACGAAGATGAACGACCCCTTGAGAAGCCCAAGAACGAGCACGTCGTCTTTGGGACCGTAGCAGGCCGCGATCTCGCGCCCCAGTTCGGCGACCCGCCGTTGGATGGCTTCCTCGCTGAACACGATCCGGTGCAGCCGCCTGTGCCCAAGTTGGGCAGGCGTGAACGTCGTCGAGCCGTCCTCGGGGGCGGTCCGCGAAAGTGCAATCTCAGGATTCATGTTCGAAAGATACCTCTACGCAGCAAACACGGCTCCCCGGCGGAACCTCGGCTGCGGTGACCGGATCGATTACCCCGGGAAGCCACAACAGGGTCCCGTCGGCGTCGGTGAGGACGGGGAAATGCTCCCGTCGGTGTGTGGGGATGCGTGCCTCCAGCAGCAGTTTCTTCACCTTCTTGCGCCCGTAGGGCATTTCGACCCGGTCGCCGGGCTCCCAGGCGCGAAGGACGAGCGGGAAGGGTACATGGTCGCATGGGATGCGGGCAACGTGAGGGAATCCTCGCTTGGCCGACGGGCCCCACGCCACCCGCACCGGTGCATTGCGTCCATCACCCGGCGCGAAGACGGCCTCGCCGCCGCCATGCGCTTCGATCTCCAGCGCACGCGGAGGAGGGCGTGGAGGATCGACCGGACGGGATGCGTGTCCGCCTGGGCGGATGAGCAGTTCATCGAGGTGACGCTCCACGACCACGCCGCCTCCGACATCCACGCTGCGCCCGCTCGGCGACTCGCGCACGAACCGGACGAGCGCTGCGGTGGCCGCCCGTCCCGTTTCGCCGCCAAGTCGGGTTGCCGCCCGGCGCATCACCAGCGCGAGGACGGGATCGGATTGCGCGCACAGCGCGTTGCGGTCGAGTGAGAGCGACTCGGGAGCCGCAACGCCGGACCCGGCGGCCAGCACCTCGATCCGCCCATCGAGGAGTTCGTCGAGGGCGATGGCGTGCAGATGACTTGTCTCGGCGAGCGCGGCAAGGGCGCGGGCGGCTCCGGGCACGGCGTCCGCGAGCGCGGGAAGGATTTCGCGACGCAGGCGGTTGCGGGTCCAGCGCACGTCCCGGTTAGTGGGATCCTCCCGGAACGGGACCCCGTGCTCCTCCGCATGCGCTTCCAGCTCACGCCGCCAGAATGGAAGAAGCGGACGCACCACCGACGGATCGCGCCGGGGCCGAATCCCCGCCAGGCCGCGGACACCGCTGCCGCGCGCGGCGCGAAAGAGCACGGTTTCGGCCTGGTCGTCAGCCGTATGCGCCGTCATCGCGACGGCGGCCCCGCCCAGGCCCTGCCTGACCTCTTCGAAGAACCCGTAGCGGAGCCGCCTACCCTCCTCTTCCGATGTGACGGGTGCCGGGGCCGTGTGGACCTGGCAGGGTACGTCCCACCGCGAACAGGTGTCGGCCACCCAGGCGGCGTCGCGGTCGCTGCCGTCCCGCATGCGGTGGTCGATGTGGGCGGCGTGGAGGGGCAGCCGGGGGAACGCCCCGCGCATGAGGTGCAACAGGGTCATCGAGTCCAGGCCGCCGGAAACGCCGATCACAACCCCGGGGGCGCCGTCGAGCCAACCGGACGCTCGCAGGTGGTCGGCGAAACGGACGTCCAGGCCTTTCATGCGACCGTCTTCGCCCCGCGCGGCGCCGGCCGACCGGCCATGTCGCCCAGCACTCCGGCAAGAACGTCCGGCCGGTCGGTCATGATCCCGTCGGCGCCCCACCGGAGAAGGCGGCACATGTCCCCGGGGTCGTCCACCGTCCACACGTAGACCGGCATGTTGGCGGCGTGGGCCGCGGCGATCAGCCGGGGGGTGACCGCGCGAAAGCGCCCGGACCACTCCGGCAGCTGGAAGCCGTCCGCGGCGGGCACGTAGCATCGGCCCGCAAGGCCAAGGTGGTGCAGGAGCCAGAAACGGGTAGCCTGCCTCCGCGACGCCCCCCAGGGACCCCGGTAGCCCCGGGCCCCGCCCCGCGTCGCTTCGAACTCGGCGCCGACGAGCACGCGCTCCTCGGCCCGGGCCGCCCGTATCTCCCGCACCAGCGGACCGGCCGCCTCCGCCGTCTTCGGTTCGACGATGATCCTCGTGTCCGGGAACGCCTCCAGCACCTCCGCGAACAGGGGGAGCCCCACGCCCGTCCCCCGCAGCGAGTGCTCGCCGTCCAAATCGCGGAACCGGTACGCCGCGTCCAGCGACCTCGCCTCGTTCCACGTCATGCCGGCGATCGGCCCGCGCCCGTTCGTCGTGCGGTCGACCGTCTCGTCGTGGATGACCACCACCCGCCCGTCGCGGGTGGGGCGCACGTCCATTTCGAGCATGTCGGCGTCCCAATCGTCGACCGCCTGCCGGAAGGCCGGTATCGTGTTCTCGGGCGCGAGCTTCGCCCCGCCCCGGTGCGCGATGAGCAGCGGCGCGCCGGCGAAGAACGGGTGGCCGGGTCGGGGACGGCGGGCCCTGCGCATCGTAATCCCCGGCGGACCTACCGCCCCGAGGTCAACTCCTCTACGATCCGGCCGGCGCCGTAGATCTCGTCGAGCGCCTCCAGGATGCCCCGGGCGTCCACCGCCACCGAACGGTTCTCGTCGGGGATGTAGATATAGTCGCCGGGCAGGCTCTGGATGTTTCCGTCGAAGACCACGCCGACGATCTCCAGCTCCCGGTTGACCACCGGCGAACCCGAGTTGCCGCCGATGATGTCCGCCGTGCTCACGAAGTTCAGCGGAGTGGAGAGGTCGAACGACTCGGGCGGATCGAGCCAGCGCTCGGGCAGCGCCCACTCCTCGGAGCCCGGATTGGAATGGTGCCGGTCGTAGAGACCGAAGAAGGTGGTCACAGGCGGCGCCACGGTGCCGTTGTAGGGAAAGCCCTTCACCACGCCGTCGGCGAGCCGCAGCGAGAACGTCGCGTCCGGGGGCACGTCCGTACCGCTCACCTCGAACCGGGCGCGCCCGAGTCGCGCGGCGATTTCCTCTTCCTGTGGCCCGGTGCCGAACATCACCTCCTGGTAGGGTCCGAAGCGCTGGAAGAGCGTCTGGAGGAAACCGAACGCGGGACCGGGCGCCAGAGTCCCCTGCACGAGAGCGTCGACCGCGCCCGCGGAGTCGGCCATGATCGAGCTTGCCATCAGCGACGACGCGACCTCCCCCGCACTGCGACCCTGAAGGATCGCGCCTACCGAGAGGTCGTCCTCGCCGAACGCGGCCACCAGGTCCTGGATGCGCGCCCTGAGCAGCGCCTCGTCCAGCTCCGCCGGGCGGTTGGGCACCCCGCGCATCTCGTCCACGAAACCGTCCAGCTCTTCCTGGGTAGCGCCGGTCTGCTGCCCCACCAGGTGCTGGAACGCGGCAAGCGTGCGGAGGATCAGCGCGGCCTCGAAATCCGGGCTGCCGAGCGCCGCGAACGCATGGGTCTCGTCCGCCACCGACGCCTTGCGGGCCTGCAGCTCGGCCATCTCGTCGAAGAGCGGCAGGTAGTCGGCGCGCAGCCCGGGGTCGGCCTCGATCTCGCTGACGAACGCGGCCTGGACCGCGCCCCGCCGGGCCATGATGTAGGGATCCCGCAGCCCTCCGAGCATTCCGGTGAACGCCTTCTGCGAATTCAGCAGGCTGAAGAGCTCGTTGCGCACGTCGTCGATCCCGGGCTCGTCCTCGCGCCCCTCGATGTAGTCGCCGAACACCTCGATCCGCGAGCCGAGGAAGCCCAGCAGCGCCGGCATCTCGACATCACGCCGGTACTCCAGCTCGGCGACCGTCTGCAACCGCGACGTGCTGCCGGGGTTGCCGATGATGAAGATCAGGTCGCCCTCCGCCACGCCGTCGTCGTCCCAGCGGAAATGGTCGCCGGTCGCGAGCGGCTGGCCGTCTTCGTCCAGCAGCCGCAGAAACGCCACGTCCAGCGCGTAGCGCGGGTAGGTGAAGTTGTCGGGCTCGCCGCCGAAGAACCCCAGACCCAGCTCGGGAGCCATGACGAGTGCCGCGTTCGTGTAGCGGCGGAAGACGTAGGCGGAGTAGAGCCCGCCGTTGTAGAGCGACACCACCTCGACCTCGACGCCGGCCTCCTCCCCACCCCGCTCCGCCTGCAGACGATCCGCAACCGACTCGGTAAGGCTGTCGCGCGTGGCCGCCCGCGTCTCACTGTCGGGCGCCGCGTCCACCGCGTCGCGGATCTCGGAAGTGACGTCCACGATCTCGATCAGCTGATCGGCCTCGAAGTCCTCGACGCCTCGCTCGTCGGCCAGGGTGGCGGCGTAGAAGCCGTCGTCCAGCAGGTTCTCGCCCTCTTCGGAGACCTGCGTGACGAACTCGCGGGCGCAGTGGTGGTTTGTCATGACCAGCCCGTTGGGCGAGACGAGCGAGGCCGAGCAGTTGGGGATCCTCAGCGCGCCGAGGCGGGCGCGGGCGTACCAGTCGTCGTCGGGCGAGAAGCCGTAGGTGTCGCTCAGGTACCGGGTGGGCGGCGCGTCGAAGGTCCACATCTTGCCGTTGTCGAAGGCGCCGGCCTGCACGGTGTCGATCCAGGAGGGGGCCGAGGGGGGTTGCGGGGGGGCTGGCTGCGCGGGAGCGTCGCTGGGCGCCGGCGCTTCGGCCACGGGCGCCGGCACGTCCTGGTCGGCGGGGGCCGGGGGCGCGGGGGTCGGCGGCGACGCGGGCGTGGCGCACGCCGCGAACGCGAGCATCAGGAAGGCGGTCAGGCCGTGGCGCATGGGTCGATCCTTGGTCTTGTTGCGGTGGCGGCCGACCTCCAGGCAGGCCGCCGGTCCCTTGTGGAAGGTAAGCAGCCGGAGCACGTTGACGAATGCTCCCTGCCCGAACTGCTCCGAACCGCACCGCGCGTCCCAGGTCGATGGCCGTGGTCGCCGTGTGCGTCGCCGGGCTGGCAGCCTCGTGCGGCGGGGCCGACCGGGCCGGGCAGGCTTCCGGCGACCCGCAGGGGGCCATGCGCAGCGATGCGGGCCGGGCCGGACTCGTCGTCCTCCGTCCGGACCGCGTTCTGGACGGCCGCGGAGGCTCGGTGACCGACGTGGAAGTCGTGGTGAGCGACGGCCTCATACACACCATCACTTCCGCCGGTTCGACCGCGGGCCTCGTGTACGAGCTTTCCGGTGTCACACTCATGCCGGGGCTGATCGACACTCACGTGCACCTGGGCTGGCACTTCGACCGCGACACCGGCCGGCTCCACAGCGCGGCGTCGACCGACACGCCCGAGGACCGGGTGCTTTACGCGGCCGAGAACGCTTGGACCATGTTGCACAGCGGCGTCACCACCGTGCAGAGCGTGGGCGGGCCCGAGGACATTCCGGTGCGCGACGCGATTGCGGGCGGCACGTTGCCGGGGCCCCGCGTGCTCACTTCGGTGCGGGCGGTCAGCGAGGGGACCGGTGGACCCGACGAGATCCGGGCGCACGTGGACGAGGTCGCGGCGGCGGGCGCGGACGTGATCAAGATCTTCGCGTCGGCCAGCATTCGGGTGGGCGGCACGCCGACGATGTCGCAGGACCAGCTCGACGCGGCATGCGGACGGGCGCGCGAGCATGGACTGCGCGCGGTGGTGCACGCCCACGGACCGGCGAGCGCGAGCAGGGCGGCGCTGGCCGGATGCGACCAGATCGAACACGGCGCGCTCCTCGACCGCCGCACCCTGGAACTGCTGGCCGAGCGCGGCCTCTACTACGACCCGCACATCCACCTCCTCTTTGACAACTATTTCGCCAACGCCGATCGCTACATCGGGATCGGCAGCTACACCGCGGAGGGATTCGAGCAGATGCGCGCGGCTGTGCCGACGGCACTCGAGGTCTTCCGCGAGGCGCTCACGGTGCCGGGGCTGCGGATCGTCTTCGGCACCGACGCGGTTGCGGGCGCACACGGGCAGAACTGGCGCGAGCTCGTGTACCGCGTGGAGGAGGGCGGGCAGAATCCCATGGCGGGGATCGTCTCCGCCACGAGCCTTGCCGCCGAGTCGCTGGGGCTGGGCGACGCGGTCGGCAGCGTGGCCGAGGGATTCGAAGCCGATCTGATCGGGGTGGAGGGCGACCCCTCCGGTGATATCACTGCGGTCGGGCGCGTCGTCTTCGTCATGCGCGCCGGGCGGGTGTATCGCAACGACCCCGTCGCGGGCGGCGCTCGCCGATGATCCTCCGTCTCCAGCACATCGGGATCGTGGTGCGGGATCTGCGCGACGCCTGCGCCCGCTTCGAGCGCGTCCTGGGGATGCCCGCGCGCGACTTCCGGGACGACCAGGGCCAGGGAATGCAGCTGGACGCGCGCATCCTGCTGGGCAACGAATGCTGGCTCCACCTCGTGCAGAACTGGAACCCGGAGACGCGGGTCAGCCGCTTCCTGCGCGAGCGCGGCGAGGGGCTGGAACACATCTGCATCGAGACCGACAGCATCGAGGCCGATGTGGCACATCTGCGGGACATCGGGATCGGCGTGTGGGAGGACCGGGTTCTCGACGCGAACGACGGCTACGAGGCGTTCGTCTATCCGGACCGGCTGCCCGGGCTGACCGTCGAACTCATCGAGTCGCACGATCGGAGCTGGGTGTACCCGCCCGAGGCGGTGGGAGAGCCGGTGAGCACGTCGATGCGGCTTACGCGCCTGCACCACATCGGGCTCTGTGTGAACGACCTGGACGACGCGCGCCGGCGGTTCGAGAGGTATTTCGGGCTGGCGGCGCGGGACTCTGCGGAGGACGGGGGGATGGCGATGCGCGAGGCGTACATCCCCTTCGGCAACCGGTGCTCGCTGCAGCTGCTCGAGAGCCGGGACCCGGCGTCGCGAGCGGGGCGGTTCGTGCGCGAGCGCGGCGAGGGGCTGGAACACATCGCCATGGAGACGAGCGATCTGGAGGGCGATGTGGCCGGGTTGAGGGCGCGGGGCGTCCGGATACTCGACGATGCGATCCATCGGTTCGACGAGGGGCTCGCGGCGTTCGTGCACCCGGACGAGTTGCCGGGGATGGCGGTGGAGCTGGTGGAGTTGTTCTAGCGGCCGGGGCGGCCGGCGGGTAATGTGTGTTCGTGGTCCGTCCGCACGTGCTTCGGTGGCGGCTGCCCGAGGCAGCGGGGATTTCGCAGGCGGCCTCCGGGCATAGATTCGGTGGCAGCGAATCTGTCTGTTGATCGATCTTCGGAGGTTTCCAATGCGTTTTGTGAAATCCGTTTCCCACCTGTTTGCCCCCGGGCGCGTTCTGAACGCCCTGGGAGTGTCGGGCGTGCTCGCGCTCGGCGGACTGTTCCTTGGCGCTCCCGCTTCGATCGCGGCACAGGCGTTCGGCGGAGCCGTTCTCGTGGCCGACGGCCAGGTGCTGGTCGGCGAGGCCGCGCACGAGCGCGATCCGGGAACCGTGCGGGGCTACGCCTTCGACGGCGAATGGACCGAGGCCTGGTCTTTGCGAGCGCCGGAACCCGCGGTTCGGGACGGCTTCGGCAGAGCGCTCGCGCGGGCTGGCGACCATCTGCTTGTCGGGGCGGATGGCGGGGACGAAGGGCGGGTCTACGTCTACAGCCTTGCGGAGGTCCGGACGGGGGACGCGGAACCGATCCAGGTGCTCACGGGAGCGGGTCTGGACGGCTTCGGCGCGTCGCTGATGGCTTCCGGAAGCGAGATGATCGCCGTCGCGACCAGCGAGGCAGACGGACGTGTGCTTGCGACATTCGGGCTCGGTGGCGACGGCATGTGGTCGCGTGGCTCCACGGTTACGCTGCCCGACGACGTGGGTGACCAGTTCGCGCTGGGCGACGGCCTGCTCGCAAGCGCGAGCGCGACGGGCAGAGCGGCTCACGTTTTCGAGCGTGACGCGTCCGGAGCGTGGGGACCGCCGACGGAGCTTGCACCTCCCGACGCCGAAGGTGCGGAATTCGCGATGTTTGGTCTTTCGGTGGCCGTGGCCGGAGATGAGGTCCTTGTCGGCCAAATGACGCTGCGCGGTCCCCGGCAGCCGCTATTGCACCGCTTTGCAAGGATCGACGGCGACTGGACCGCGATCGGTACGCTGTCGCCCGAGGACGATCGGGACGATGCCTTCGGCATGTCGCTTGGGACCGACGGGGCCACACTGCTGGTGGGCGGCGGGATGCTCCTGTCTTCCTACGCCCGGCAGGACGGTGAATGGGTTCTCACGAGCGTTACCGAGATGTCCGATGCCACGGGTGACGGGCGGATCGTGGTTGGCGGCCGGCAACTGGAGTTCGCGGACGGTGTCGCGGCCTTCGGCGATCCGGGCGCCGACTTCGGACTGGGAGCCGTCACGGTCTTCTCCAACGAATCGGGGACGTGGGCCCGTACCGGACACCTCACGGTCGAGTACGCTCCCCTCCCCGCCATCAACGGCGGCGAGGTTCCCTGCGACGACGGCGATGCCGCCGGCTACGACTGCGACCATGTGGACCTGCTCTCGTTCGTCCCGTGGGGGGAGTTGGGCGCCGGACGGGGCGCGCGTCTCAACGACGTGTGGGGATGGACGGATTCGGAAACCGGGCGGGAATACGCCCTCGTCGGGCGGATGGACGGGACCGCGTTCGTGGACGTGACCGACGCTTCCAACCCCCGCTATCTCGGCAATCTGGCCATGACCGAGGGCAGCCGGGCCAACAGCTGGCGCGACATCAAGGTGTTCAGAGACCACGCCTTCGTCGTCGCCGACGGCGCGGGGCAGCACGGGATGCAGATCTTCGACCTCACCCGGCTCCGCGACGTCACCGAGCCGCAGGAGTTCGAGGCGACCGCGATGTACACCGGGATCGCGTCGTCACACAACGTCGCGATCAACGAGGACACGGGCTTCGCCTACCTGGTCGGCTCGTCGGACGGCGGCGAGACCTGCGGGGGCGGCTCCCACATGGTGGACATCAACGACCCCCTCAACCCGGTCTTCGCGGGCTGCTTCGCCCACCCCAACACGGGACGCCGCAACACGGGCAACTCGCACGACACCCAGTGCGTGATCTACCACGGACCGGACCAGGACTACGTCGGCCGCGAGATCTGCGTCAACTCGAACGAGACCGCGCTCTCGATTGCGGACGTGACCGACAAGGACGACCCCGTCGCCGTCTCCGCCGCCGACTACCCCAACGTCGCGTACGCGCATCAGGGCTGGCTCACCGAGGACCACCGCTACTTCTATTCGAACGACGAGCTGGACGAGGTGGGCGGCCTCGTCGAGGCCACGCGCACGCTGATCTGGGACCTGCAGGACCTGGACGACCCCCTCTTGCTCAGCGAGTACATGAACCCCACCAACGCCACGGATCACAACCTCTACGTCCACGGCGACCGGCTCTACATGTCGAACAACCGGGCCGGGCTGCGAGTGCTCGACATCAGCGATCCGGAGAACCCCACCGAGCTGGGGCATTTCGACACAACGCCGTGGAGCAGGGACGAAGCCGGCTTCGACGGCACGTGGAGCGTGTACCCCTACTTCGAGAGCGGGACGGTGCTGCTGTCGAGCCGGCGGGAAGGGCTGTTCATTGTGCGGCCGAGGGCGCGGCGGCTGATCCCCTGAGGTGGTCCCGCAGAAACGGCCAGGGACAATTGCATGCTCGGATGGGACGGGTTGGGTCATTCGCGAGCTGCATTGTAATGTCAACATGACGCTTTGTAATGTCAGCATTACGTAACAGGAAGCCATCATCGCCTACCGACTCGACGACCGCGTCTCGGTAGACCGCTTCACCGAGCCCTCCCTGCGCCGCTTCGCCGCATCGGTGCTGCGGGCTCTCGGCGCGACCGACGAAGAGGCGCGCATCAACGCCGACGGAGTGGTGACGGCGTCGCTCTGGTGGCATCCCGGACAGGGTCAGGGCCTCGAGAAGCTCTTCCGTTACGCGCGGCGGATGCGGAACGGGGGGATCAGGCCTGCCGTGTCGATGCGGTGGTTCCGTGAGGGCCCCGCGACGGCGCTGCTCGATGCAGGCAAGGGGCTGGGCTACGTGGCTGGCCGCCGTGCGATGGACCGCGCCATCGCGATGGCCCGCCGCGCCGGGATCGCCATGGTGGCGGTGCGCCACAGCAACCACTTCGGGATCGCGGGCTACCACGCCAAGCGCGCGGCGGACGCGGGGCTGATCGGCATCGCGATGACGAACGCCGGTGCCGAGATGGCTCCCTGGAGATCGGCCCGGCCGGTCCTGGGCACGAACCCGTGGGGGATCGCCGTGCCGCGGGGTGAGGGGCGCGAACCGATCGTCCTCGACATGGCGCTCACGCAGTCCGGCAAGGGGATGATGCGGTGGCTGCAGCGCGCGGGATTGGCAGTGCCCGATCACTGGGCGCTCACCCCCGAGGGCGCCCGCACCACCGATCCGGCCGCCGCGATGGACGGTCCCCTGCTGCCCATCGGCGACTACAAGGGCTACGGACTCAGCCTGGTGACCGACATCCTGACCGGTGTCTTGACGGGCTCGCTCTTCGGGGGGCAGGTATTCCAGGATGACCTCGACTACGACGTCGCCCACACGATGATCGCGATCGACACGGGCGCGTTCATGCCGAGGCCGCGGTTCGAAGAGCGGCTCGAGGCGCTCGTCGCCGAGGTGCTGGCCGCGCCGCCGATCAACCCGGATCGCCCCGTTCAGCTCCCCGGCGAGGCCGAGCAGCGGCGCGCGCGCGAACGCCGGCAGCGCGGCATCCCGGTTGATCGCACGACAGTGACGGGACTGCGCGAACTCGGTGCCGAGCTGGGGGTGCCGTGGTCGCTGGAACGATGCCCGCCGCAACCCACGGAGGAATGATGCCGGACGTGTTCTCGGTCGGAGCCGCCGAGGCGGCCAGGGGTACAATCACGAGAGGCGCGATCCCGGTGGGACTCGACGCCTCCGGGGGGGTGCGCGAGATCCCGGTCCTGATTTGCCGGGGCGAGGCGGATGGCCCTGTCCTCTGGGTCAATGGAGCAACGCATGGCGACGAGCCCGAAGGCGCGCTGTCGATCTTCAAGCTGTTCGACGAGCTGCGGCCGGGCGAGTTGCGCGGGACGGTGGTCGGCATCCCGGCCATGAATGTGCCCGCGTTCGAGGCGGGGAAGCGCGGCGATCCGCTGGACACGTTTTCCTACGACATGAACCGGATCTATCCCGGGCGGCCGGACGGCTACCCCACCGAGCGGGCGGCCTGGGCCCACTGGGAAGCGATGCGCGACGCCTGCGACCTGCAGATCGCGATCCACTCCGGCGGCGAGCACTCCTACCTGGCCCACATGATCTTCGCGTCCGACAACCCTCCCAGCCTCGAGCTCGCATCGGCGATGGGGCCGCAGTGGGACCTCGTCTTCCGGAGCGGTGTCGGCGGCGCCAACCCGTCGTCGAAGATCGCCGGGCGCGGCAAGGCGGGGATCACGGTCGAGCTCGGCGGCAACTGTCGCACGCTGACTGCGGAGTTTCACGCGGTGGCCGAGGATTTGGCGGGAAGCTACGCGAATGTCTTGCGGCACTATGGCATGCTCGACGGCGAGGCGCTCTACGCGGGGCGCCTGCGGATGGGCCACCAACGGGCGCTGCTGGCGCCTGCCTCCGGCATGTGGGTCGGAAGCGCGGATCTGCCCTTCGAGACCGAGATTCCCGCCGGCACGCCGCTCGGGCACGTCTACGACCTGTACGGCGACGTTCAGGCCGAGGTGGTCGCGCCTGCGGACGGGGTCGTGTTCGGCCTGCGCTCGCGGCCCGCGGTGATTGCGGGAGAATGGTGCTGCTTCTTCGGGATCATCGAGGAGGTGCGGGAGAATCCCTGGGCGGGTCGCTAGGGCAACGCGGCCGGATCGATCCTGCCGCGCCGGGCCAGCCGCCCCCTCCCCCGCGGAGGCATCGGTTCGCCGCGTTCGACGATCATTTCACCGCGTGACAGCGTCCACGTCGGGAACCCGCGGACCCTGAGGCCCTGGTAGGGGTTGTAGTCCACGGCCGAGTGCATCCTCGCGGCATCGATCTCGACCTCCGCGTCCGGATCGACCACGATCAGGTCCGCGTCGGCGCCCACTTCGAGCGTCCCCTTGCGGGGATACATGCCGAAGATGCGCGCGGGGTTGGTCGCGGTGACTTCCACGAAGCGCTGCGGCGACAGCCTGCCCGCGGTCACTCCGCCGGTGAAGACCAGCGGAAGCCGGGTCTCGATCCCGGGCAGCCCGTTCGGGATGCGGGTGAAGTTGTCGCGGCCCGTCGTCTTCTGGTTCTCGTAGTGGAACGGAGCGTGGTCCGAGGACACCTGCTGGATCGACCCTTCGGCCAGCGCCTCCCAGAGCACCTCGCGGTGCTCGGCCGCGCGCATCGGGGGGCTGCACACGAACTTGGCGACCTCGAAGCCACCGTCGGGGTCGTAGACCGAATCGTCGAGAACGAGGTACTGGGGGCAGGTCTCCGCCGCGACCGGTTTCCCCCGCTCGCGTGCGTCGGCCACGTGGCGCGCCGCGCCGGACGAGGTGACGTGCGCGATGCAGAGCGGCGATCCGGCCAGGCCAGCCAGCATGATGGCGCGGTGCGTCGCCTCGGCCTCGACGGCCGGCGGGCGGCTCGGCGCGTGATAGGCCGGCCCGGTCTTGCCCGCGGCCAGGTGCCGTTCGATCAGGTGGTTGACCGCGCAGTCGTTCTCGCAGTGCACGTAGACGAGGCCGCCGTGCTCGCCGGTGATTTCCAGCATCCGCAGCAGGCCCGCGTCGTTGACGATCTTGTCGCCATATGTCATGTATACCTTGAAGGACGGGAAGCCATCGTCAATCATGACAGGCATTTCCGCTAGCACGTCATCGCGCACATCGGTCACGATCGTGTGGAAGCTGTAGTCGATCACGGCGTCGGGTTCGATCTCGGCGAGGCGCCGGTCGCGCGCGTGCAGCAGCGACTCGCCGCGGCGCTGCAGCGAGAAGTCGACGATCGTCGTGACGCCGCCGCAGGCCCCCGCCACCGTGCCCGTGTAGAAGTCGTCGGCGGTCGTGATGCCGAGGCGGTCGATCGGATGCCGGAGGTGGGTGTGCGTGTCGATCCCGCCGGGCATGACCCAGTGGCCGCTCGCGTCGATGACCCGGGCGTCGCGACCGGCCGCAGTTCGCACATCCGGTCCAACCGCGGCGATGCACCCGTCACGGACAAACACGTCGCCGGGCCCCATGCGGTCGGCGGTGACGACCGTCCCGCCCTCGATGAGGAGTTCGCTCACAACCCTAACGTTACGTCAGGGTTCCCTTGGCCGTGCCTACTTCGGCTGCGGGACGATGCGGATGTACGGCAGCGGCTCGTCCCACCCCTGCGGGTACTTGTCCTTCGCCGCCTCGTTCGAGACAGCGGGCAGGATGATCACGTCGTCCCCGTCCTCCCAGTTCGCCGGCGTGGCCACCTGCTCCGAGGCGGTCAACTGGATCGAGTCCAGCAGCCGCAGGATCTCGGCGAAGTTGCGGCCCGTGCTCATCGGGTAGGTCAGGGTGGCCTTGATCCGCTTGTCCGGGCCGATCACGAAGACCGAGCGCGCGGTGGCGTTGTCCATGGGGGTGCGCCCCGCGCTCGTGTCGCCGGCGTCCGCCGGCAGCATGTCGTACTCCTTGACGACCTTCAGCTCCGGGTCGCCCACCAGCGGATAGTTGAGCGCGTGCCCCTGCGAACTCTCGATGTCCTTCGACCAGGCGTGGTGGTCGCTCACGCCGTCGACGCTGATGCCCAGCACCTTGCAGTTGCGCCGGGTGAATTCGTCCTTCAGACCGGCCACGGTGCCAAGCTCGGTCGTGCAGACCGGGGTGAAATCCTTCGGGTGCGAAAAGAGGATCGCCCAGCCGTCGCCGATCCAGTCGTGGAAGCTGATCGGGCCCTCGGTGGTGTCGGCCTGGAAGTCGGGAGCGACGTCGTTGATTCTCAGTGTCACGGTGGTTCCTTTCGGGTTTGTGCTTCCGTGGCCCCGGACATGGGGCCGCCACGGTGCCGAACCCATGATACCAGAACCCGTCAGTCGCGCGCCACCAGTCCACCCACGAATCCCGCGATCCGCTGCATGGCCTCGAGGATATGGGCCTCCGGAGCCAGCAGCGACACGCGCACCCAGCCCCGCCACCGCCGTCCGAAGGCGTTGCCCGGGAACATGAGCACCCCCGCTTCGTCAAGCAGCCGGTAGCAGAAGGTTTCCGCGTCCATCCCGAAGCGCGAAATGTCCGCCCACATGAACAGGCCGCCGCCGTGGGGACCGTGTGGAATCCCCAGCCGCGCGAAACCGTCGAGCAGGGCGCGGCGCCGTGCCCGGTAGCGCGCGAGGTAGGCGGGGCGGGGATCGGGGTCGGGCTCCAGGGCCGCGAGCGCCGCATGCTGCGAGAAGGCCGGACACGGACCCGAGGTCGTGCTCTTCAGGGCCTCGACGGCATCGATGAACGCGGGCGGACCGACCAGGTATCCGACCCGGAAGCCGGTCATCGCGTACGCCTTCGAGAAGCCGGACAGCACGACGGTCCGCTCCCGGGCGCCGTCCACCGCCAGAAATGAACGGAACGGCGTCTCGTTGAAGACGACGTCCTCGTAGATCTCGTCGGAGAGTACGACCAGGTCGAGGTCGGCCGCGGCGCGGGCGAGCGCCTCGACCCCGTCGCCCTCGACGCACGCGCCGGTGGGATTGGAGGGGTTGACGAAGACGAGCATCTTCGCGCCCCGGGCATGCTCGCGCAGCTCGCCTCCTCCGAGCAGGAACGGGCGGTCGCCACCGGTCGGAACCGGGACGATCTCACCCCCCGCAACCCCGATCGCCTGGTCGTAGGAGCTGTAGCGCGGATCCTGGCACGCGACCCTGTCGCCCGGGTCGACCAGCGCCAGCATGGCCAGAAAGAGTCCCTCCTGGGCACCGTTGGCGACCAGGACCTCGCGGGCGGGATCCACCTCGATGCCCTTCTCGCGGGCGTAGCGCGCCGCGATCCCTTCGCGGAGGGAGGCGAGGCCGCGGACCGGGCCGGTGCCGCGTGCGCGCCCCGCTTCGGCAAACCGCGCGAGGCCGCCTTCGATGATCGCCGGCGAGGTGTCGATGTCCGGGTCCCCGCGCCCCAACGAGATGACGTTCCGGCGCGAGCGCGCCAGCGCCATCATGCGATAGCGCAGCGAGGTCCCCTGCGCGCCCTTGCGCTGCGCTTCGCGGCCGGCGGCGGGACGCTGCGCGGTCACGGCCGGACTCCCAGAGCGAAGAGCGCCGCCCGCTGCGACGGCGCGGGCGAGCAGATCGAGGATGCCTGTTTCCACCTGGCGATTCCCGCCAGCGTCTTCGGAGGGGCCGCCACGAAGCCGAGGCGGAACGGCTGCATCGTCGACAGGCCGTCCAGGGAACCGACCACGATGACGTTGGCGAGAGCGCCGTCCGAGTACCCCGGGGCGTCGGACCGGAAGAGCCGATCGCCGATGGCGTGTATGCGGGGCACCGACTGGTTGCGTTGGACGCGTCCCCGGGTCCCCCGGGCCGGGGCGCGCGCCCGGTCCGTGTAGTGGAACACCACCGATCCACGGCCCGTCCGGTCGGGGTCCGCGGGCATCAGCCCCATCCAGTCGAAGAGGCGGCTGTGCCGGCCCGGCGCGCTGCCCGTAAACGAAGCGCCCCTCCCGGCGCCGAGGCCGAGCAGCGTCACGAAGAGCGATTCGCCCTCGCTCGCCGTGATCAGGACGCCGTCCGGGCCGCACTCGGGGTATCCGGCCCCCGGCAGCGCGCCGCCCACCCCAAGCCGCAGCTCCACCATCCCCGGACGGTCGGGGTAGTGGGTCTCGCCGGCGAGCAGGTGGTGGCGCAGGCTCTCCAGCAGCTCGGGCAACGGGGCCGGGTCGGGACCGGACCGGGCGCCGGATCCGGCCTCGATTGCGGCGCGCGCGCGCCAGGACAAGGCCACCTCGACCGCGCTCATCAGCATCCCCCCTCTCTTCGTCGGCTCATGATCCACTCTCCCGTCCATACTCGGCCACCTCGGCCGCTCGGTGAACGACGCCCTCCGACCCCCACTCCTTCAGCGCATGTGTGAGCACACGGGCATCGAAACGGCATCCGCTGACCTCTCCGCGCAGGCCGGCCAGGAATACGAAGGCGGGCCCCAGCTTCAGGGGATCTTCCCATCGTGCGCGGGTTGCGGGATCCGTGCGCTCGGTCTGCCGCCGGGTCAGCGAAGTGGGCTTCAGCCGGATGCCCGGGGTGACCGCGTTGACGCTCACCCTCGATCCGGCAAGTTCCAGGGCGAGACACCGGGTGAACGCTTCGATCCCGAACTTCGACGCGCAGTACGCGATCTGTGCGGGGAACCCCTCGACGCCCGCGCGCGACGAGACGTTGACGATCGAGCCCCCCCGGCGCCGCAGCAGCGGAAGGAGGTCGCGGGTGAGGAACACCGGAGCCTCGAGGTTGACCCGCATGATGCGGTCCCAGTGTTCCCGGTCGAGCGCCTCGATGGGTTGTCGCTCGAGCACCCCGGCGTTGTTGACGACGGCGCGCAGGTTGGCGGCTTCACCGGTGATCAGGCGCACCAGGCAATCGCGTCCGTCCTCGCGTGACAGGTCGACCGGACACACCTCTGCCCGGCCGCCCGCATCGTGAATCCGGTTGGCGGTCCACGCCAGTTCTTCCCGGACCTCCGCCGCCAGCCAGACTCGCGCGCCCTCCGCCGCCAGTGCAGCCGCGATCCCGCTCCCCAGCCCCCGCCCGGCTCCGGTCACGAGCACGTCGGTCTCTTCGAGGGTCTCTGTCGCAAAACGACCCTGACGTAACGTCAGGGCTGGGCCGTCGCCAGCGTCGGGATCACTCACGCGCCCTACCCCACCAGCGCCTGCACGAGCCACGCGCAGCTGAACCCCAGGTAGTTGCCCAGCGCGTACCCGAAGATCCCCACGATGACCGCCGGGGCGACCAGGCGGTGCCACTTCATGGCCATCCCGATCGCCAGCGCCGAGCCGGGGCCCCCGATGGCCGCCTGGCTTGCGATCGACACGGTGGGCAGGTCCACGCGCAGCAGCCAGCCGATCCCGTAGGCCACCAGCATGTGCACCGCAATGATCGCGATCATGAAGGTGAAGATCGGTGCGCCCGCCTCGACGACCCTGCCCAGTTCGGACGCGGCTCCCAGCACGATGAAGAAGATGTGCAGCGCGAAATAGGAGAGCACCTCGGCGCCGCGCAGCTTCCTGACCCAGGGGAGCTGTGCCGCGATGAGCGCCATCGTCGTGAGCCAGAGGACTTCGGGAATCAGCGGCCACATCCCGCTCAGGATGCGCGCCAGCCAGAGCGCCAGGAGCGGTAGGGCACCGAGAATGGCCAGGTCGGTGATGCTCATGTCGGAATCGGTCCAGCGCCGGCGCATGGCCTCTTCGTCGACGGCATCTCCCTCGGCGTCCGCGGCGGTCCGCGCCCACGCGCCGGCCAGCCGGGTCCGGCGCAGGAACATCGACGCCAGAGCCCCCGCCAGCCACACCTGCAGCAGCAGGTAGGGCACGGTCGAAAGGTTGTCGGCCAGCGCGGCCGCGGCGAAGGTGCTCGGGTCGGTGTCCAGCCCCTGGCCGACCGCGGCGAAGTTCATCCCCCCGCCCGCGAACGCCGCGGAGAAGGCCCCGGCGAGCTTCCACGTCTCCGGCCCGACCCATCCGGACATCGTGACGCCCGCCGCAAAGCCGCCGATCAGACTGCCCACGCACGCCGCAACGTACGCCACCAGCAGCGGACGCCCGGCCGCGGCCAGCTCGCGCAACTGCGTTCCCATGATCACCAGCACGATCGCGTAGGGGATCGCGAAGGTGAACACGCCCTGGTGCACCGGCCCCGTGTGCTCGATCACCCCCACATTCGCGAGCGTGATCCCGAGCAGCGTGCACACCACCGCCGAACTGATCTTTTTGATCGCCTCGTACCGCTCCTCCAGCCAGCGCGCAAACGCCACCACCGCCAGCATGAAGGCCAGGACCAGCACCGGTTCTCGAATCATGGCGTTCCCGTCGATGCGGTTGTGTATCCTGGGGTCGCTGCGCTCAAGGCGATGCGGTCCCCGCGGCGACCAGCCCGCGCACTTCGTCCCCGTCACGCACGGCTACGAGGTTAGCCACCACGTCCCTGGCCATGCCAACCTGGCCGCCCCCCGTGCCCCCGCCGACGTGGGGCGAGAAGAGCACGTTGGGCGCACCGATCAGCGGGTTGTCCCGGGGGAGCGGCTCGTCGAGGAACACGTCCAGCCCGGCGCCGGCGATCTGTCCCGTCCGCAGCGCGTCGAGGAGCGCGGCTTCGTCGACCAGGCCGCCGCGCGCCGTGTTCACGAGGATGGCGTCGCTTTTCATGAGGCGCAGCGCCTCGGCGTCGATGATGTGCCCGGTGTGCTCGGTGTGCGGCGCGTGCAGGCTGACGATATCGCTCGCGGCGAGCAGTTCGGGCAGCGGCAGGTACCGCACGCCCGCCATCTGCTCGTGCCGGCGCGGCAGCGGCGAGCGCTTGTGGTACGCGACCTCCATGTCGAAGGCTCGGGCACGCCGGGCGACTTCCAGACCGATGCCGCCCAGCCCCACCAGGCCGAGGACCCGCCCGTGCAACTGCCGGATATCGTCGTAGCCCAGCCAGTTGAAGGCGATCCTGCGCTCGGTGGTGCGGACCGGCTCGACTCCCAGCGGCCTGTAGTCCGCGTTGCGGGTCCCCCGGTGGCCGGGAACCAGCTTCCGGTACAGCCCGAGCATGAGGGCGATGGACTGCTCGGCTACCGCGATCGCGCCCCGGTGCGGAAGAACCGACACGGGAATGCCCGCCGCGGCCGCGGCCCGGGTGTCGACCGCCCACGGCGCCCGCCCCTGCACCTGGATCAGCCTCAGCCGCCCCGCGTCCCGAATCAGATCGCCACCGATCCGGCGCGTGGCCGTGACCAGCACGTCCGCTTCGGCGGCCGCGTCGCGGAGCCCGCCGCCGCGCAATTCCCCGCCCCAGGCCATCTCGATCCCCGCTTCTGCGGCGGTGCGCTGGAAGAGTTCGCGGATCCACTCCGCGAAAGGTTCGATGTGCAGGGTTCGCAAGGTGGTGCCTCGTTCGCTATGGTAGCCGTCAGGTTGAGAAGGAAGGTAGTAGAGCCGGCGAGAACAAGCGCGAGTCAGCACGAACCACAGGTGCATGAGACCCGACGACAACCTCCGCTACGAAGCGTCCGACCCGATTGAGCGGCCCCTTGCCCTCGGTCTCGGCCTTCAACTCGCGGCTCTTACACTGAATTCGGCGGTACTCCTGCCCACAATCGTCTTTCGGGCGGCGGACGCGGAGAGGTTCCTGGTGTGGGCAGTCTTCGCCGGTATGGTGGCCTGCGGCGTCATCACCATCGTGCAGGCGGTCAGGCTGAGGCGCTTCGGTGCCGGGTACCTGATGCTTCACGGGGCCTCCTCGCCCTTCATCGCCGTATGCGTCGCCGCTCTCCTCCAGGGGGGGCCGGCCATGCTCGCGACGCTGGTACTGGTGTCGGGGTTGGCGCAGGCTGCGTTCTCCGAGCGTCTTGCCCTGCTGCACCGTATTCTCACACCTGTGGTGACAGGCACGGTGATCATGCTGCTGCCGGTTACGGTCATGCCGATTCTCCTGCGCATGCTCAACGAGGTGCCGAGCGGGGCCCCGGCCGTGGCTGGTCCGCTGTGCGCCCTCACAACGCTGGCCACGGCCGTTGGGATCTACCTGAAGGGAAGGGGCGGGCTTCGCCGATGGGCGCCCGTGGCGGGAATCGCGGCCGGAGCCGTCACAGGCGCGTTCTTCGGGATCTACGAAACCGGGCTCGTGGCGAATGCAGCCTGGATCGGCGTGCCGCAGGGCCGCCCCCCGGGCCTCGACCTGGGTTTCGGCCCGTCGTTCTGGGCGCTCCTGCCCGCTTTTCTGTTCATTGCGCTCGTCGGGGCAACCAAGTCGGTCGGCGTGGCCGTCGCCACGCAGCGCGTATCATGGCGCGGCCGACGCGCCGTGGATTTTCGCTCGGTCCAGGGCGCCCTGGCAGCCGAGGGGGTCGGGAACGCCCTGGCTGGCCTGACGGGTGCGATTCCGAACACCCTGCATCCGACGCCGATCGCCGCGATCGAGACGACCGGCGTGGCAGCCCGGAGCGTGGGCGTTGCGGCCGGGATCGCGTTGATCGCGCTGGCGTGCCTGCCCAAGCTGGTCTCGGTGATTCTCGCAGTACCGGACGCCGTCGCCGCGGCGTCGATCGCTGTGGTCATGTGCATGTTGTTCGTGGTCGGCATGCGCGAAGTGGTTGCCGGAACCCGAACCAATCCGAGAAGCGGTCTCATCGCTGGCATCTCGGTGTGGACGGGCATCGCCGTCGAGTTCGACCTGGTCTTCGCGGACCAGCTGGCCGAACTGGCCGGTGGCCTTCTGAGCAACGGGATGACTGCGGGCGGACTGGTGGCGATCCTGCTCGCGGCCGTGACGATGCCGCGCGTGGCACGGTTCAGCGGCAGCCTCGACGTGGCCGAACTGCCGGGGATCAGAGACTTCATCCTGCGCTTCGCCCGCCGCCACGGGATGAAGACGTCTGCGGAGCGCATGGAGGCCGCCTGCGAGGAGACGTTGCTGATGCTCCTCGAGTCTCGCGATGCCGGAAGCATGGAGGTCGACGAACCCGGGTTGAAGGAGCGTGCGCTGCTGATCACCGCGTCCAGGGAGGAAGGACAAGCCGTCCTGCGATTCAAGGCGGCCGCCCCGGGACAGGAGGAGCTGAACCTGCAGGATCGACTGGCATGGCTCGGCGAAGAGGCCGAGGGCGGACCGGAGGAGCAGGAGATCTCGCTCAGGCTGCTTCGGCATCTGGCATCGTCCGTGCGGCACCAGCAGTTTCGCAACGTGGATATCGTCACCCTCAAGGTCGCGGCCGAGCAACGGGCCGGCGGGAAGCGCTGACGTGTTGAACCCGCGACCGCTTCGAGGCGTTCGGCTGACGCCCTTGCTGCTCCTTGTCGTTCGGGGCTGTTCACCTGCGTCCGATCACGATCCGGACGGCAGGTCCCTGGTCCTGGCGCACTTCATGTCGCCTCTGAGCAGCGTGAGAACGGATGTCGTCGTCCCGTTTGCGGAGCGATTGGCGGATCTGTCCCAGGGCAGGCTGGAGGTCACGGAGTACATGGGAGGGGCTCTGGGCTCCTCGCCGCGCGGATACTACTCCCTTCTGCTGGACGGCGTGGCCGACGTGGTCGCCACGCTCCCCGGATACACTTCCGCGGTGTTTCCGATGACCGTGCTCAGCGTCTATCCGGGCGTTTGCGACAGTGCGATCGAATGCACCGAAGCCCTGCAGCGGGCCCGTCCGATGCTGGAGGACGAATACCGGGCAAAGGTGCTGGCGATCTGGTCCGCGACCCCTCCCGTGCTGGTCACCCGCGACCAGCCCGTTCGCAAGCTGGAGGACTTGCAGGGGCTCAAGCTGCGAGTGTCGTCCCGGCTCGAGATGCCCTTTGTCGAGGCGCTGGGAGCGAGCCCCGTGATGCAGCCGATCTCCGAGGTTCAGCAGAATCTTCACAACGGCGTCATCGACGGGGTTGTGATCACAGCCGGGGGGATCCTTCCGTACCAATTGCAGGAAGCGGCCGCCTACGTGACGACCTGGCTGCCGCTCTCCGCCGCTCCATTCGTGCTGTTGATGAACCGGGACACCTATGCGTCGCTTTCGTCCGCGGAAAGGAGCTGGGTGGATCTGGCTTCCGACGCTTCGCTGTCGATGTCGGGGGCCCGGGGGTACGAGGCCACCGGCGCCCGCGGGCTCAGAGTGGCGCGTGAGGCGGGCGTTGAACTCATCGAACTGCCGGACCGGGAAAAGGCGCGTTTCGAGGACGCGGTCGCGGGCACGCTGCAGGAGCAGCTCTCCCGAACGCTGGGCGACCTGACCGTGGCCGAGGTCATCGAACGGTACCGCGGGAGGTGAGGGGGTTGCACCGAGACCCGGATCGGGGCCGCAGCAGGGGCAGTCACGCGCTGCAACGGGGTCTGACCTCCGCGTTTTCGATCACCGGGGGGACCGCGCTGCTCGCGCTTCTGGGCATCACCGTGGCCGAGGTTTTCGCGCGCCACGTGGTCGGGGTTTCGCTGCTGGGCGCCGAGGATCTCGTAACCATGAGCCTGACGGTGCTCGTGGCGGCCGCAGTAGTCTATGCGGCACAGGAGGGCGGACACGTATCGGTCGACCTGGTCGGGCGATTCGACGGCGGCCGCGCCGGCCGGGTGGCCGACTTCCTCGCGCGGCTTCTTGGCACTGGGGCGACAGCGGTCGCGGCCCTGGCACTCTTTGCCAAGGGCAGCTGCGGTCTCGAGTGCGGCGAGGTCACCGGGAGCCTTTCCATCGTGCACACCCCGTTCTACTACGCGCTGGGAACGTCGATGGCGACGTGCTCTCTGCTACTGGCGTCCCGAATGTTCGATCGGGCAGCCGGATCCGATGCGGACGACTCACGGGAGCAGGGCGTCTGATGGACGGGACAGCCGTTGCTCTCCTCGGGCTCGCCGCGCTCTTCGTTCTTCTCCTGATCCGGGTGCCGGTCGGGCTGTCGATGCTGATCGCCGGCGCGGCCGGCATCGCCCTCATACGTCCCCAGGCCGTGCTGCCGGTCATCGCCGGAGAGACGTTCGCGGTGTCGTCGCGGTACGCGCTGACGATCATCCCTCTCTTCATGCTGATGGGGAATCTCGCCGTCGTCTCGGGGATGAGCCGGGAACTGTACCTGGCGGCCAACCTCTGGCTGGGCCGCTTCAGGGGCGGGCTCGCCGCGGCCTCGATCGTCGCCAGCGCCGGGTTTTCGGCACTGTCCGGATCGTCGCTGGCCGCTGCGCTGACGATGGGACGTGTCGCGCTCCCGGAGATGCGACGCTTCAACTACGACAGGTCACTCGCGGCCGGCAGCGTCGCTGCCGGCGGAACCCTCGGCATCCTGATTCCGCCATCGGCGGGGCTGGTGCTCTACGGCATACTTACGGAGCAGAGCATCGGCCGCCTCTTCATGGCGGGGCTCTTTCCCGGGATCCTGCTCACGCTGTTCTTCGTTCTGACCGTTTTCCTGGTTGTGAAGCTCCAACCGCACAAGGTGCCGCCGGGAGGGCCTGCGAATCCGGGCCCGGAGCGGCAGCGGGCGCCTGCGGGAGCCTACTGGATCCTTGGGCTGGTGGTGGTGACCCTGGGCGGAATCTACGCGGGCGTCTTCTCCGCCATGGAAGCGGCGGGCGTGGGCGCATTCCTGACTCTTCTGTTGGCGCTGGCGCGTCGCTCGCTCACTCGGGATGGCTTCGGCGAAGCCGTCCATTCCACGTTGAGGGCGAGCGGAACGGTGTTCCTGATCCTGATCGGTGCGTATGTGTTCAAGGTCTTCCTCGGCTTCACCGAGATACCGTTCGCCGCAGCCCGCTGGGTGGCCGAGCAGGGATGGTCGGGAGCACAGGTGGCCGCTGTGCTTCTCGTGATGTTCATCGTGCTGGGCACGTTCCTGGACGGATTCGCGATGCTCGTCCTGACCATCCCGCTGGTTCAGCCGATCCTCTCCTCGCTCGGCGTCGACATGATCTGGTTCGGCGTGATGATCGTCGTCACCCTGGAGATGGGGCTGATCTCGCCGCCCGTCGGTCTGAACACGTTTGTCGTGAAGAGCGTGGCCCAGGATGTTCCGATGGGCGCGATCTACCGCGGCATCATCCCGTTCTGGTTCGCGATGCTGGCGTTGCTGGTGCTGATCGCCCTGGTGCCGCGGATTGCCACTTTCCTTCCCGAGGCGATGTACGGGATCCAGCCGTGACCGGGGACCTAGCTCCGTTGCCGGATCAGCGAGCGGGGTCGCCTGGTCGACAGGACATGGTTGCGGCCGACTGGACTCTCATGGGATACAGGGTCGGAATGTGGGGCCGACCGGCGGGTCGGACGAACACGTTTGGCGATGTCAATGCGCGGTACGTAGCTTGCGGCGCAGGGATCAACCTAACGAAGGACGACACATGACCATGGACCGCAGACGGTTCGCCGCCGCAACGGGGGCGGGTGCAGTGGCCCTCCTGTGGCAGCAGGCCTGCACCGAGGTGGCGGATACGGGGGAGGTCTCGGCGGCAACCGCGCAGACGCTCCTGGACCATCAGGGCTCCCGCGGCATCTACGAGGACGCGGAAGAACTGGACCGTCTGCGCGCAGCGATCGCGAACATGATCGACGTGCAACGGCAACTGCGGGATTTCCCGCTCGACCCCGACGAGCCGCCCCTCACCATTTTTCGGAGGGGTTGAGCGATGCAGGAAGACACCTTCTTCCTCACGGTCCGTGAGCTGGCCGACCGGCTTGCGAACGGGGATGTCACCTCTGTCGAACTGACGCAGGCCTACCTGGACCGCGCGGATGCCCTCGACGTGCCCCCGTTCGACCTGCCGAGCGAGCCGCGTATGGACCACGACGGCAAACTCGCCACGATGGTCACGATCGCCCGCGACCACGCGCTGGAGTCGGCGGAGCGAGCCGACCGCGAACTCTCGGCTGGCCGTCGGCGCAGCATCCTGCACGGAATCCCCTACGGGGTGAAGGATCTGCTGGACACCCGGGGCATCCGTACCACATGGGGGTCGGGGATCTTTCGGGACCGCGTCCCGGACCGGAACGCCGCCGTCATCGACCTGCTCGAAGAGGCGGGCGCGGTCATGATGGCCAAGATGTCGCTGGGCGAGTTCGCCGGCGGCAACACCAGCTCCGCCCTCAATCCCTGGAAGCTCGACCGCACCAGCTTCGGGTCGTCGAGCGGGACGGTCTCCGCTGCGGTCGCCGGGCTGATCGGCTTCGGCATCGGCACCGAGACCGGCGGCTCCATAGTCTTTCCGGCTTCTGCCGTCGGCGCCTCCGGCCTGCGCCCCACATTCGGTCGCGTGAGCCGCTTCGGCTGCATGGCGCTGTCGTGGAGCCTGGACAAGATCGGGCCCGTCGGTCGGTCGGCCGAGGACTGCGGGCACATCCTGCAGGAGATTGCGGGATACGATGCGCGCGACAACTGCACCGTCGACCGCCCGTTCGTCTTCCGCCCGGAGCCGGGTCCGATGCGCGGCCGCCGCCTGGGCGTCCACCGGGCCGAGTTCGAACTGTCGGGCTCTGAAACCACCAGACGGGTCTTCCGGGAGGCGCTGGATGTGTTCGCCCGGATGGGCGTCGAGGTCGAGGACGTCGAACTGCCGCTGCGACCAACCGGCGCGCTCTTTACGACCATCGTCACCGTCGAAAGCGGTACCAACTTCAAGTCGCTCTTCGACGACGGGAGCGCCGCCGAGATGTTCTCGTTCAACGAGGACCGGCGCGCTGGGTGGATGGCCGGCCGGATGATGCCCGCCGCCGATTACCTCACCGCGCAGCGGATTCGCAACCAGCTGGTGCGCGAGGCCGACCAGATTCTGTCGCGCTACGATGCGGTGATCGCGCCGACGTGGCCCAACGGCGCGGCGATGCGCGACGTGCGTGACGGCTGGCCGATTCCCGCACGCAACGAGTGGGAGCCCCCGGGCGATGTCAGCGCGGGCACCCCGCGCCTCAACTACATCGCCAACCTGGTGGGACACCCGGGGTTGGCGATTCCGTGCGGCTTCGACGAGGACGGACTGCCGCTGTCGCTGCAGATCGTCGGGTCGCCGATGGACGACCAGGGCGTACTGGATCTGGGGATGGCGTATCAGCGGGAGACGGATTGGCACCTGAGGCGGCCGCCTTATCCGTGGCGGGAATAGAGGCCGGGCACAGATGGATGATCTGTAATGTTTCCATTACATTATGTAATGTTTACATGACATTGTTGGGCTTTTACCCTATCGCCGCCGCGCGACCGCATCCGGAATCCCGCGACTGAAGATCACCCGGGGAGGGACCGCGATCGGACCTGCGGCATCTGCAGCCACTTCGGACAGACCGGTCGCATCCTCGCCGCGCAGGATCGCCTGCACCTGACGGTTGCCCGGATCGAGGAGGATCGCCATGGGCCTGTCGGTCGTCCCGTCCATCGTGGTCGAACCGCCGGGCCCGGACAGCGTGATGCTCTCCACCGTGCCGGCCCACTCGTCTCGCAGTGGCAGCGCCAGCACAAACGACAACCACCCGTCGGTGTCGGCCATCTCCAGCATGTCGAAGCTAAGCGAGAAGAGGTCCTCTCCGGTCGCGGCTCGGCCGGTCAGCTCGTAGTCCCCGGTGACCTGCGGTGCCGACGGCGGCGCATCCGCCACGAACGCAGGCTCAAGGAACGGATTGCCGTGTGCGTCAACGCCGCCCCAGAGCAGGAGGGAGCGGGTGGGAGCGCCTGCGGTAGACGCGCTGGTGCTGCTTTCACTTGCCAGGCGATAGCCCAGGGCCCTGGCGAAACTGTAGTCGCTCACCCACCTGGGGGGACCGCAGTACGACATCAGGTCCCGGGCGCGCGGCGGCACCAGGACGCCCCCGTCGCGGAAGTCGTATCCCCAGTGGCCGATGGACCCGTCCGGCTGGGGGAACGCCCGGTCGGGGCCGCCTGCACCTCCGCAAGGTGCGTGGTAGAGAGCGAAGTTGTGTCCCAGTTCGTGGGCGATCACGAACCCGTCGGCAGCCGAGAAGCCCGCCCCGTAACCGAGATATGCGACCCCCGACTGGCCACCGACGATGCGTTCCGGCATGATGCCCATGTAGTAGCCGCCCCCGCCTTCCATGCGCTTGATCAGGTTGGTCTCGATGAGAAGTTCAATGGTGTTGTTTGTCGAGGTCAAAACCGGTTCGTGGGCCTTCACGTCAAGTTCGCCGACCGGGAGCATTGCCCGCGTATCGGCCAGCATCTCGTGGTTCCGGGGGTCGGCGGACATGGCGCGGGCAACGTCCGCGATCAACGAGTCCCGGTCCCGCATCCATTGGAACGGCACAAAGGTGAGGTCCAGCGCGGGCACATCCTGCACCTGCAATGCGGCACGGCCCGTCTCGGGGATCCGCCTGGTCACCCCGAGTTCCGGATCCAGCGTGTTTTCCGGGTCGATTTCGACCACCATCTCCAGACCGGGCCGAATCACCGACGCCGGTATGATCGCGTTCGCGGACCTTTCGAGTGCGCTCTCCGCGTACTCGACCTCGGTGGGGATGTGAACGTTCGAGCTCGGGATCTCGACCACGTGCGTCTCCGCGCCGTCGACGAAGAAGGTCGCCCGTACGGTCGGGATGCCTTCCTCCGTTGGCCGCGAGGCCGTAGGAAAGACTCGCAGCATCGCCTGCCTGCCCGCGACAAGGGGGACCGGAACGTCGCGCGACTGTACCGCCTGCGTCAGGTAGACAGACGACACGGCGGCGGCCTCGCAGGGGCGCACGCGGGCAACCGTGACCCCGGAAATCCAGTCCCCGAACGTGGTATCCGCGGGTGCGCAGAGCCCGGTAGCACCCACGAGAAGCTCGTCGAGCCGCGCGAGCGTCGTCATGCCCGAAGGCAGGACGCCGGAAAGTGCGGCGTTGCCGGTCAGGTGGAGCCGCCGCAGCGATGTCATCCCGCCCAGTTCCGTCGGCAGTGGGCCCGCAAGCCGGTTTTCCATGGCCGACAGTGTCTGGATTCGCGACAGGTTGCCTAGCTCTGAGGGAATGGCGCCCGTCAGTTCATTCCGGTCCAGATACAGCGTCCACATGTTGGACAGGTTGCCGAACTCGGCCGGGATCGGTCCGCTCAGCGCATTCCCGTCGAGGTGGAGCGTCCGCATGCTGGACAGCCTGCCCAACTCCGGAGGGAGCGGCCCCGTCAGCTCGTTGCCGGTGAGGGACAGGTACTCCAGCCCCGACAGGTTGCCCAGCTCCGGCGGAATCGGCCCGGTCAGCCGATTGCGACCAAGGGTCAAGGCAGACAGGCTTGGCGCCGCACCCAGATCGGGCGGGATCGGTCCCGTCAGCTCGTTGTCGTGGAGGATCAGGTCTTCCAGAAGCGACAGGCTGCCCAGTCCCGGCGGGATCCTCCCGGTCAGTTCGTTGTCCTGGAGGTACAACTCGACCAGGGCAGCCAGGTTGCCCAGCTCCAGCGGAATCGGTCCGCTCAGGCGGTTGCCGCTCAGTCGCAGCCACGACATTTGTGGCAAGGTTCCCAGTTCGGGCGGAACTAGATATCGTGTGTCCCATGCAGTCCAGTAGGGTACACCATTTCATTCATAACACCTTACTAGACATAACTTTCCAAGAGCGCACCCGAGTTGCATCGTCCCTTGCCGTCCGTTGATGTCTCGTGTATTCTTCTCTGTGAAGTGATTTGGAATGTGATACACATCTACGGAAGGATCCGCATGACGAAGCGACCCAGGACCCTCTCCGCCGCCTTTGTGCGGACGGTCGGCCGCCCCGGCGTTTACGGCGACGGACGAGGCGGGCGGGGGCTCAGCCTCCGGGTGTACCGGACGGCCAACGGGCGGATCACCAAGACATGGCGGCAGCGCGTGCGGATCGACGGGCGGCTCACC
>JAJDXS010000003.1 GCA_022823145.1 Gemmatimonadota bacterium | reverse complement strand
CGGCCAGCGCCACGCCCGCTTGTCCGTTCGCCTCACGTATCGCCATGCCCTCGACGATACTACATTCGGGATCGCGTTACCAGACCCCCCCCACGATCCGCTTCAGGGGGTCGCTCACCACGGCTTGACCGAACAGTTACGTCCGAGGTAACTGTTCGGTCAGCCCGTGGAAGAACGGTCGGTCGGCATCCTCCCTCCAGCGCAAGCCATACCTGCGTCGGTGTTGCCGCTGATCCACCAGCGCGCCGGCTGGACGATCCCCGGACAGGCCAGCCGAGGGTGCTCGCCGGGCCACGAAATCCGTTTGCGCTGCTGGCCAACCGACCACATCGTTCCGACACCATGGGTCTCGGTCTCTGCTCTGCCCGCTGTCCCGGTGGAGGTGGAAGTGGGGGCGCTCGTCGGTCCTCCTGTAGCCATCACGGGCGAACCCGCAGGAGGTTGAGACCACGGCTTCACCGAACAGTTACCGTCCGAGAGTGTTCGAGGGTGTCGATCTACATCCCGTTCAGGAAACACGAACTGATATGGGAACGGCAATCATTATAGATAACTCAACGCTAGTAATAGCAACGAGTTATAGAATCTAAGCCCATCGAGCCATGGAAGCGCCCACGATTCCTTTGCAGCCTCGGTGCGTCCGTACATCGTGAATCTGCCCGAAGCCGGAGAGTCCTCCGTGCACGACGCCACATCCAAGCTGCTCTACTCACTGCCGGAGACCATCGAGGCCCTCGCGCGCGCCATGGCGCCGGCCAGGGCCGACGAGATGGACTTTGCGGGGCTGACCAAGCTCTCGACCGAGTACACCGCTACCGACCAGAGATCGCGGTACGGGGACATGTTGTGGGAGGTCGACCTCCGCGGTGCCGCCAAGGTGCTGATCGTCGTCGAGTTCCAGTCCGAAGTCGACCACACCATGCCCCTGCGGCTGCTCCGGTACACCGGCAGCGCCTGGCTGGAGTGGGCCCGGGTCAGGAACCCCGGAGCGGGCGACCGGATCCCGCTCGTCATGCCGGTGCTGGTCTACGGCGGAAGGGGCCGCTGGACGCCGCCGACCCGGCTTGCGGAGCTCTTCCCCGCGGCCGGGACCGCGTGGCTTGCGGGGCAGCCGTGCTTCGAATACCTGTTGTTGGAGGAGCGGCGCGAAGGGACGGATCTGCCGGGGGACAATCTGGTGGGCCAGCTCGTGGCGGTGGCGCGGGCGCGCAAGCGCGCGGAGATGGTCCGAGCGGTCGAGGCTCTTCGGAAGCGGATTGGCGGGGAGGGGGAGGGCGGCGCGCTCGACCGAGCGGTCACAGAGTGGCTCAAGCACGTCATCACGGACGTGAACGCCGCGCTGGCCATCGAGTTGAAGGCGGCCACAACGACAAATGAGGTGATGGAAGTGATCAAGCCGAAGGGGAAATGGGCGGTCCGCTGGTACGAGGACGGCCTGGACGAAGGTAGGGCGGAGGGGATGGAGCGTGGGATGGAGCGCGGGATGGAGCAGCAGCGGAGCTTGGTGCGTCGGCTGGCCCGTCGGAGGTTTGGTGCCGATATCGCGGACAGGATCGTCCCGATGCTCGATCGACTTTCGGACCCGGAGCGCATCACAGCCATCGCCGACGCGATCGTCGATTGCGAGACGGCGGATGAATTCATCGCGCGGACAGTGAACTCTTGACCATGCCAACGACCCGAAAGATCTCGACTCCCAGGCCCCACTCCTCCAGCAGTGCCGCGAATCTGACTCGCAGGGGATGGCTGGCCGCCACCGGGGCCGGTACGGCGGCCCTGATGCTGAAGCAGGACCAACTGCAGGCGCACACGCACAGCGCCGCCCCGCCCGGCATGACCATGGACGCCCAGGAGGCTACGGTCGTCTTCACAAACACTACCGTGGCCAACCCCGACCTGGTGCAGGACGACGTGGCGCTCGCCGTGGAGGGCGACCGGATCGCCGCGATCGGCCCCACGGAAGAAGTGGTGGAGCGGTACCGGAGGGCCGAGCAGTACGACGGGCGCGGCAAGGCCCTCTTCCCGGGCCTGATCAACACGCACGCCCACATGCGCGCCGTGATCGCGCGCGGCTTCAACGAGGACTTCGGATTCCCCAACACCGCTGGCCTCGCGATCTCGCCCGCCAGCCTCCTCGAGGGTGAAGAGGGCAACCTGATGGTGCAGGTCGCGGCGCTCGAGGCGATCCGGACGGGGACCACGACCATCGTCGAGTACACCGGCAACGTTGGGCGCCAGGCGGCGGTGCTGGCCGACTCGGGGCTCCGCTGCGTCCTGGCGGAAGGGATCCGCGACGCCGAGAACGTCCCGGGCCCGATGTCGACGCGGGCGATGGCGAGGGCGGTCAGCGAGACACCCCGGTTCTCGGCCAGTCTGCGGGACGAGGGAATGCAGCGGATCAGCGACCTGTTCAGCACCTGGCACGGCGCGAGGAACGGCCGCGTCTCGGTGTTCCCGGCTGCCGCACTCACCGAGACCTCGTCGCCCGAGCTGCTGCGGGCCGTGCGCGAATTTGCCGAAACGCACGATCTCGGCTACACGATCCACCTGAACCAGAGCCGCGCGGAGTACGAGTTCATGGTGATGCACCACGGCCTTCGTCCGGCGGAGTACCTCGACCGGCACGACTTCCTCGGGCCACGCCTGTTCGCGGCCCACGCCCGCTACGTCAACACCGAGGAGGTTGCGTTGCTGGGGCGTTCGGGCACCATCATCGCGCACCAGGCGGGAATGGCGGCGAACCGGGGCATCAGTCCGCCGATACCGGAGCTGCGGGCGGCCGGCTGTCCCATCGCGCTGGGCACCGACAACAACACCAACGACGTCTTCGAGGTGATGCGCATCGCGATGCTGACCGAGCGGATCCGCCGCAACCGTGACGGCGACGAGGTCCCCGGACTGCAACCTCAGCCGGAAGACGTGCTTGCGGATTGCACGCAGGGCGGGGCGCTGGCGGTGCAGCAGCCCGACACGCTCGGCACGCTGGAGGTGGGGAAGAAGGCGGACCTGCTGGTGGTGGACATGCTGCGGGCGCACCTCGTGCCGGCGGGGCGTGTCATTTCGGCGCTGGTCCACAGCGGCCACCCCGGCGACATCGAGTCGGTCATGGTGGACGGCCGGTTCGTCATGCGCGACCGCGACGTGCTCACCATGGACGAGGACGCGATCATCCGGGAAGCGGACGCGGTGGGGCGGCGGATCTGGGACCAGGTGCTGGAGGCGAGTCCGTTGAACGTGCCGCGGTTGCGGCGGTGACGGGCGCGCAGGCCCGGACAGTCCGCCGCCTGGCGAGATCTATCCGTCGAATTCGTACAGGAGATGCGACTCCCTGAACGACGCCGAGATCACGAGTGTGAACGCGTGGTCCCGCCAACCGCCGGCGTACGAGACTTCGAGGGTCAGCCGGTTCCCGTCGAGGGCGGCCGAGTTCACGACGTAGGGGTCGTCCCCCCAGTCGTGGCCATCGGCGACCACGACGTTCGTGTCGCGGTCATCCGGCTCCATCGGGGATTCGCGGCAACCCGGCGCGGCCATGAGTGCGAGCACGAGCGCGACGAAGGCCGTGCCCCTCGCGCCGGATATTGAAGAGGACGTCATCGACTGCTCCGACATTGGTGACTGCTCCGACATTGGCAACTGCTCCGACATTGGTGACTGCTCCGCCATCGACCGGTCCACGCGGGACTGTGGCAGGGCCGCAGGATCAATACATGACACTGCTTCGGCGCATTGGTTCCCGCCGACTCGGATCGTCGCCACAGCCTTCCCGCTGAAGATTGTATCGTAGGTTATCGGGAGAGTCGTCTGAGCCACTCGGAGGTGCGACCGCAATGCTATGTAGTCCGCGAATACTGGCCATCGGGGGAATATGGATCGCCGGAGCGCTTGATACGGCCTCGGGAGCCTCGGTCCTCCAAGCCCAAGACATCGTCGATCTCCCTGCGGAGGACTCTCCGTTATCCCCGGACTTCGAGCCGGTGTACCGTATCGGTTCGGCGCAGGCGGCGACCGAGTGGGAGGAGTTCATTGCCATCCAGGGGATCGGCTTCGACAGTGCAGGGAACCTGTACCTGCTGGACGGTGCTGGCACGGATGGCGGCAGACGAGTCGTCGTCGTGGACGCTACCGGGCGCCATGTACGGGACTTCGGCCGTGTCGGCGAAGGCCCCGGCGAGTTCCAGATGGCAACGCAACTCATGGTGTGGGCGGACGGCCGCAGTCTCGTCAGCGACAGGCTTAGGGGGTATCACGTCTTCAGTCCCGACGGCCAGTTCGAGTACACGGCGCAGGAAAGCGGCGGATTCATGGTCATGGCGCGCACGGGCCTGCGGCCGGAACGGACAGGATCTCCGACTGCGCTGGTCCGGGACGAGCGATCGATCCTCCGGATGGACCTGTCGTCGGCCGAGGTTGGGGATGGAGTGCTCGTGCAGGGCTGGACCCCGCGCCAGGGTACCGAGCTTCCTCCGGTCTTTGACTTCGAGGAGTTGCTCGAGACGGTTGGTGAGGAATGGGGGTTCGAACCGGAGGTCCTGTTCGACGCAACTCCGGTCGGCGGAGTCGCGTTCTCCGATTCGTCGGCCTACGCCATCAAGCTCACGGACGCGTCCGGCGCGATCTCGCACATTCTTCGTCGGCCCATACGGCCGCTCCCCGTGACGGAGCGGATGGAGCGCGCGGAGCGTGAACGCCGCCTCGAACAGGAGGGCGGTCGGCAGTTCACCCAGCGCGGAGGCGATCCGCCGCCGCAGGTCCGGGCGATGATGGATCGCTACCTGGAGGCCCAACGGGCGGGGGTCGAGAACATGCAGTTCCACTCGGAAGTGCCGGTGATCGCGGCCGTGCGCGTCACCTGGGAGGGAAGCCTGTGGGTCGAGCGGAGCACGGAGCCGGGGACGAGCGGACCGGGTGCGATCGACGTGCTGGCTCCGGACGGCCGCTATGTGGGCACCTTCCACGAGGGTCGGCTGGAGATGCCGGACGCCTTCGGTCCAGATGGACTGGTTGCGTGCGCGGAAGCCGACGAATTCGATGTTCCGGTGATCACGGTCAGGCGATTGTCGCCCGAGGTCCGGTAGCCTGACTCACTGATTCCGCGGCCGGCCGGACGCCATCAGCACTCCCGCCAGCCCCAGGCTGATCCAGAACGCGGACAAAGTCATCCACATTTGGACGGTCGGCAGGAGGGTCCACACCACCTCCCTGCCGGTCGGCAGCTGCACCCCTCTTGCGAACGATTCTCCACCGATATACCAGGCGACGAACTCGGTGGTCCGCTGCATCCAGCCGATGTCCCAGATCTCGCCGATGGCAAGCACGACCGCGCCGGCGACCCACAGCCCGGCGGCCCAGAACAGCGGACGCGCCGTCGCGAGCACCAGGGTGCTGGCCAGGAGGTAGGCGGCGGACGCCGAGGTGAACGGGAGCACCCACTGCCACCACGGAGTGGTCCAGTTCACCGGTTCCATGGCGTCGGGCACGCCTGCTGAGGCACCCGCCGCGTCGAGGAGAAGCAGGCGCACATCGTCGACACCCAGGGAGCCGCCGCTCACCAGCGTCGTGAGTGTTGCCCACACGAGGAAGGCCCCGAGTATCGCCATAAGCCAAACCCATCCGGCCGTGACCTTGAGGAGGACATGCCTCCGGTGATCGACAGGCATTGACCACAGCGGGGTGTCGCCGAACCGGCGTTCGCCCTTCCATACCACGAGCGGAAGGAGCAGCGCCGCGAGCACCGGAAGAAACATCCACGGGGACTCCGCGGGATCGAAGACGAGCCGTTGCATGTCCTCATTGAAGATTGCCTGCAGGACCGGCAGTCTGCTGATTCCGATTACGGCCACCGAGCCGAGCGCCACCACCAGGGCAGCCAGGCCAGCCTCGCGGCGAATTGCCAGCCTGACCACCCGCAGCTGCTCCATCCACACCGCCTTCATCGCCGGTATTCTGCCGATCGTCGAGTCCGTCATGATGCCTTCCTTCCCGTTTCCGAAAGCAATGCAACTGCTGCTTCGTCCACTGACAAAGGCGCGACTTCCCGCACGGCCGCACCGGCCTCCGACAGGCCCCGGGTGACGGCGTCGCGGTCACCCCACACCGTCCATTCGATCGCGCGTGCCGCTCCACTGCGCTTGACCACCCGTCCGCCCAACTCGCCGGGCCCGCTCCAGCCTTCGGGTACGTCCGCCCAGTACCGCAGCAGGCTCCCGCGCAACTCGTCGCGCGGCAGTTGGCCCAGCAGTCGTCCTTCGGAGAGCACGCCCACATGGTCCACCAACGGCTCCACCTCGTAGACCCGATGGGTAGAGATCACAACTGTGGTCGGGGAATCGGCGAGGTGTTCGCTCAGGATGCTCAGGGTCTCGTCGCGCACCACGTGATCCAGACCGTCGGTCGGCTCGTCCAGCAGGAGCAGCGGCGGCCTGTGCGCCAGCGCCGTGACCAGCTGAACACGTCGGCTCTGACCCTTCGACAGGGTGTGGCACTTCCGTCCGGGATCGATCTCGTACCTCTTCCCCAGTTCGCGAGCGTACTCGGCGTCCCAGGACGGATGGTAGACCGCCTGGTGCTCCAGCCACCGGCCCACCGTCATCCAGGCGTAGCCGAACCGGTAGTCCTCCGGCACGTAGCCGATGTCCGCGCGGACTTCTGCTCCCTGGTCGGCCGGATCCCGCCCCAGGATGCTGACGGTTCCGGTCTCGTAGCGCACAAGACCCATGAGGGCCCGGATCAGCGTGCTCTTGCCCGCACCGTTGGGGCCCACGAGCACGTATACGGCTCCTTCCGGCACCTGCAGATCCAGGCCGTCCAGAGCCCGCACGGAACCGAACCGCTTGGCCAACCCCTGCGTCGTGACCGCGAATGGGCCACTGCCGAGGTTGATCGGCAGCGCCGCGTTGGCGATGTCCGTCATTGTCCACCCTCCTTGCTTCCGTCACCGTCTCGATGAGGATCTCCGCCTTCCACCTCCCGCAGCGCCGTCATCAGGTCGGCCAGCGCGAGTCCGTTCCGCGAGGCATCGGCCAGGGCCCGCCTCGCCACCTCCCTGGCAAGGCGCGGCCGCTCCCTCTCGTCCGGGCGCACCCCCGGCGCCACGAACGTGCCCTTCCCGTGCCGAACCCGTACCACGCCGTCGCGCTCGAGTGCCGCGTACGCCTGCGATACGGTCCGGGGATTCACGCGGAGACTCGAGGAGAGCTCGCGCACCGACGGGAGTGGATCCTCGGGACGGAGCGTTCCCCGGACGAGACCGCTCCGCACCTCGTCCATGATCTGGATGTACAGCGGTCGGCCGTCGGCGTGGCTGAGTCGGATCTTCATGGCGCCTCAACTGTTGCAGTCATGTACTACAGATACAACAGTATGAGGTGTGGGAGGGGGTGTCAAGGGGATCACGTGGTGATCGAAGCCAATCGGGAAATGGCCCGCGAAGACACAGGCAGCGGTGCGGTCATCAGAGAGCCGCAAATACTAAACACATTTGTTCAGTATCCGCCGCTGCCCCCACCAATACTAAACAAAGTCATTTAGCGTTCGCCGCTACCCCCCGCGTCCCCCATCCTCCGACACCACCGCCGGCCCCTCGCCCGCCTCGAGCGTCTCCAGCACCTGCCGCCACTCGAACTTCTCGCCGATCCCGCGCACGTAGTAGTCCATCCACGCCATCTCGCTGACGGCCTTGACCAGGCGGTTGCGCGGGTCCGGAATCCCGTGGCTCCGGCCCGGATACATGAACAGCTCGGTCGGCACGCCCAGCTTCTTGAGCGCCATGTGCAGCTCGACGGACTGCGGGCTCGGCACGCGCGGATCGCCCTCGACCACGTGAATCATCGTCGGCGTTTTCGCGTTCCTGATGTACTTGAGCGGCGACTGGTCGAAGTACGTGTCGAAGTCCTCGTACAGGAACCCGTCGCCGACGTAGAACTGGCGGTTCCGCTGCACGTCGCTCTGCGCGTACATGCTGATCCAGTTCATCGTCCCCGCGCCCGAGCTGATCGCCTTGAAGCGGTCGGTCTGCGTCAGGATCCAGTTGGACCAGTGGCCGCCGGCACTCCAGCCGAGCGCACCCATCCGGTCCCCGTCCACGATCCCCTCGTCGATCAGGTAGTCCACGCCGGTGATGATGTCCTCGTAACCCATCGTGAAATAGTCCCCCACGATGTCCGTGCGATGGGCGTTGCCATAGTTCCTTGAGCCTCTGTAGTTGGGTTTGAGGACGGCGTACCCCGCGCCGGCGTAGACCTGAGCACTATACCCGCCATTGAAGCGCAGGATGTCGGCTGACGCAGGTCCCCCGTGGATCGCGACGATGAGCGGATAGCGCGTCCCCTCCTCGTAGCCGACAGGGTAGACCAGCACCCCGCCGACCGTCTTGCCGTCGGAGGAGCGCCAGTTGATCTCGACCTCGTCACCGAGCGCGATGTCCCGCACGTGCGGATTGACGTCCACCAGCTGTTTCCAGGCCGAACGGTTCGGCACGTCGTCCACGCTCGCCACGGTGAACACGGTCGGCGGCGTCGTCGGGTCGCTGTAGCCGATCAGGATCGTGCCGGTGTCCTCGTCGCGGTTCACCGACAGCGCGGCGCGCTCCTCGGTGAGCTGCCGCACCGCGCCCGTCGCCACGTCGAGCGCGTGCAGCTGGGTCGTCACGGTCACGCCGGCGTTGAAGTAGATCGTCTCGGAGTCGTCCGACCAGAACCCGACGCTCGAGCTCTGATCGAAGTCGGCGCCCAGCTTGCGGAACGCGCCCCCGCGGTCGGCGACCTCGCGGATATACACGCGGTTCTCGGTCATGGTGTAGCGGTCCATGTTGTCCGGCGCCGAGAACGCGATCCAGCGGCCGTCGGGCGAGAAGCTCAGCCCGCCCTCGCCGACCTCGTAGTTGTCGGTGAGGCGCTCGATCTCGCCGGTCGCGATTTCCATGAGGTACAGGTCGGCGTACAGCCGCGACGCCGTGATGTTGCGCTCGTAGCGCTCGGTCGAGCCGCCGGTGATGCCGATCCAGCGGCCGTCGTCGGAGAGGGTGAAGCTGTTGATGCTGTACGCCGGATCGTCCGTCTCACGCCGCTCTTCGGCGGTCGCCACCTCGACGCTCCACAGGCTCGACAGGGGGGTGACCGCGTTGCGCACGTCGACCGTGAACCCCTTCTCGACCCGCTTGACCTCGTCCTCGTCGAACGAGTCGGGGCGCGCGAAGTAGATCCGGGTGCCGTCGGCCGCGAAGTCCCACTGCTCGACGCCCGCGTCGCCATGGGTGAGCACCTCGGCCTCGGCCCCGACCAGACCATCCGCCGGTAGCCGATAGAGCTGTTCGCGGCCGCGCTCACCGGAGCGGTAGACGAGCCAGCGACCGTCGGGACTGAAGTCAAAACCCGACACCCCTTCGTCCGCGTCGGTGATCTTGCGGGCCTCGCCGCCGTCGTGCCGCATCATGTAGAGCTGGCTGTCGTTCCCGTCGCGGTTGGACGAGAAGACGAAGAACGACCCGTCCGGAGCCCACGCCGGACTCGTCTCGTTGTGGTCCTCGGTGTAGGTCAGCCTCCGGTCCGAAGCCACGCCGTCGCTGAGCGACACCAGGTGGATGTCGGTCTGGGACTCGGCCTTCTCCCAGTCGGGGGTCGTGACGGTGTAGAGCATCCATGCGCCATCCGGGCTCGGTGTCCACGAACCCGCACTCTTCAGCTTCTGGACGTCCATGAAGGTGAGCGGCCGCTGCTGCGCGGCGAGGGGCGACTCAAAAGGCGCCCAGAGCGCCGCGGCGGAAACGGTGAGGGCCAGGGAGAGGGTGCGCATCGTGAGCCTCGCTGCTGGTGGGTGGACGGTCGGCTTGTATCCCTTATGATACGCTGTGAGAGCGAGGTCGACGAGGACCAGACAAGGAGATGCGGCTGACGGCCCGACGCAGGATCCCCACCTACGTGTGGACGTTTCTGGCGCTCGTGGCGGGCCTGGCCGCGGGCGGATTCTTCCCTGGACCGCTCGCGCCCGTGGCCGACGCCACGTCGACGCTGATCGGCTGGGTCGTCGCGGTGGTACCGCTGTTGATCCTTGCCGCGCTCAGTCCGGCGATCGCGACGCTGGTGCGGCGTGGGCTGGCGGGCCGCTTCGCGGGGGCGGTAGTGCTGTGGTACATCTTCACGTCGACGGTCGCGGGGCTGATCGCGCTGGTGGCTTCGGCGGCGATCTTTCGCATCCCGTTTGCGGCCGGGGACCAGGGGGTGTGGGCCGAAGCGGTCGCGATGCTGCACAGCCTCGGGGAGGGCGGCGCCTCCCGGCCGTTGCTGGCGATCCTCGCGGGTGTGCTGCTCGGGCTTTTCGGCGCGCGTCACGATCCGACCTACGGAGTGCTGCGGAGAGTCGCCGGCGCCATCGAGCGGGCGGGCGGCAGTCTGGCTTACGTCATGCTCCCGCTCATCCTCGCGTTCGGCGTCACACTGGGCGTGCGCTTCGGTGCGAGCCTGGGACTGTCCCACTACCTCACCATGACCGGCTACACGGCGGCACTCGTGCTCGTATGGTGGGCGTTCTACACGTTCGTGCTCGTGCCCCGGGTAGGGCGCCGCCGGGTGGGACCCGTGCTGAGCGGGTACTACGTGCCGACCGCGATGTTCGCCGCGGGCACGTGTTCGTCGCTGGCGACGCTGCCGGTGAACCTCGCCAACGCGAAGAAGGTGGGCGTCCGTGACGAGGTGGCCGACTTCGTCCTGCCCTTCGGCGCCGTGGTGAACCTGGATGCGAGCGCGCTGGCCTACCTCGCCTACGGGCCGTTCGTCGTGAGCTACGTCTTCGGCATGGAGCTGAGCTGGGTGATGATGCTGGCCGCGTGGCCGGCCGTCGTCCTGTTCACGATCGCGGCGCCGGGGCTGCCGGCCGGGATGGGGACGGCGCTCTGGAGCGCGACGCTGTTCGCGAGCATCCTGGGTCTGGAGGGCCAGGCGCAGGGCGACTTCGTCGCGAGCTGGATCGCGCTCTCGGGCGGCGTACCCGACATGCTCCGCACGGCGACCAACTGTACCGGCGACGGCTACACCGCGATCATTTTCGATGGCCGGTTCGATGAGTACTTCGGGAAGGAACGTGGCTGAGGTGGGCGCGGCCGGCGCGGGGGCCGCCGGTGCGGGCGCGGCCGAGACGGGCGTGGACCTGCGCCCTGCCGCGTCGCTCGCCCCCGGCGCCCGCCGGCTCGTGCACATCAACGGACGCGTTCAGCCGGGCGAGGCGGTCGTCGTCGTAACCGACCGCACGATGCGGCGCTACGCGGACGCCGTGGCTGCGGCCGCCCGCGACGCCGGAGCCGCAGTCACCGTCTGCATCATCCCGGTGCGTGACCAGGACGGGCAGGAACCGCCCCCGCCGGTGGCGCGCGCGCTGTCGGAAGCCTCCGTCATCTTCTCACCCGTGAGCATCTCGATCACCCACACGCGGGCGATGCGGGCCGCGCTGGACGCGGGCGCCCGCGTGTGCATGATGACAGCCTACACCGACGCGATCATGACCAGTCCGGCGCTGCTGCACACCGACTTCGAGGCACAGGCCGCCGTCTGTCGTCGCCTGGGGGCCGCGTTCACGGCCGGCAATTCGGTGCGGCTGACCTCTCCGCGCGGCACCGACCTCAGCTTCGGCATCGAGGGCCGGGTCGCCAACGTGCTGACGAACATTCCGGCGCCCGGTGAGCTCGCCCCCGTCCCCGACATCGAGGTCAACGTGGTGCCGGTCACCGGGTCGGCCGAAGGCACGATCATTACCGACGCGTCAGTGCCGTATCTGGGCATCGGAATCCTGGACGAGCCCATCGTCTGCCATGTGCGAGACGGCTACATCGTCGAGATGACTGGTGGCGCCCAGGCCGACTTCCTGCGGGAGCACCTGGAGTCCTTCGCCGACCCCCACTGCTTCAACGTCGCGGAGTTCGGCGTAGGCCTGAATCCGAACGCGCGCCTCACCGGCGAGATGCTCGAGGACGAGGGCGTCCTGGGCACGATCCACATCGGCATCGGGACCAGCCACACTCTTGGTGGCGAAATCGTGGCGCCGACCCACTACGACCTGCTTATGTGGGCTCCGACGATTGCCGTGGATGGGCGGGTGGTGCAGCGGGACACGGAGGTGCTGGTGTGAAGGCGGGCGCGCGAATCCTCGTGCGGACGTGCGCCAACGTCCAGGACGCCGAAAACGCGGTGATCGTGACCGATCCAGAGCGCATGGGCATCGCCGAAGCCGTCGCCGACGAGGCGCGCGAGGCCGGAGCCGTCGCGAGTATCCTGATCCCGCCGGAGCGGTCCATCGACAACGAGGAGCCGGGCCGCGCAGTCGCGACGGCGCTGGCGGCAGCGGACGTGGTTTTCCTCCCGGTTACCCTGGCGATGGCGCACACGCGAGCCGTACGCGAAGCCATCGGAGCGGGCGCCCGCGTCCTGTCGATGACGGCGTTCACGAAACGGATGATGCGCGAGGGCGGACTTTTCACGGACTTCCATGCACGCCAGCCGCTGTGCCGAGCCCTCGCGGGACGACTCACCGCCGGCGAGCGGCTGCGGGTCACCAACCCCTCCGGCACCGACCTGAGCATGAGCCTGGCGGACGTCACCGGAAACAGCCACGCCTGCCTGCTCGACGGACCGGGCTTCTCGGCGGTCCCCAACATCGAAGCCAACTGCGCACCTGCCCAGGGAACCGCCGAAGGCGTGTTCGTGTGCGACGGGAGCATTCCGTATTACGGCGTGGGCCCGGTGCGCCAACCCGTCACCTTTCACATTTCAGACGGCTTCGTCACGCGCATCGAGGGCGGTGATCAGGCCGAATTCCTCGCCGATCTCCTGGCCCGACAGGACGACCCCTGGGTCTACAACCTGGCCCAGTTCGCCTTTGGCCTGAATCCGGCCTGCACCGAGTTCACGGGCGAGATGCTCAACGACGAAGGCGTGAATGGCACGGTCCATATCGGGATCGGCACGTCCACCAATCTCGGTGGCAACGTGTCCGCGAAGACCCACTTCGACGCAGTCACACGAGCGCCTTCGGTGTGGATCGACGGGGAACTGGTGCTCCGCGAAGGCGAGATTCTCGTGGTAGGGTGAGGCCCGGAATCCCGCCGGCCTCAGCCGACTATTCAAGCCCTGAATAGATCTGCAACGTTTCAGCTGAAACGCTTTCTGCGTCTGTCACTCCCGCACGCCGCTGACCACTCCCGCCCCCCGCTGGCCACTGCCGCCCGCCGACTCAGCCCCGCAGGTGCTCCTCGAAGAACGCGATGGTCCGTTCCTGTGCGAGGCTGGCGGCTTCCTGGTCGTAGCGAGGGGTCGTGTCGTTGTGGAAGCCGTGGTTCGCGCCTTCATAGACGTGGACCACGAAGTCCTTTCCGTTCGCCTCCAGCGCCTCCTGGTAGGCCGGGTAGCGGGAGTTGATCCGCTCGTCCAGGCCCGCGAGCTGGATCATGAGAGGCGCCCGTATCGAGGGCACGTCCTCCGGGGCCGCCGCCGACCCGTAGAACGGCACGCCAGCGCCCAGATCCGGAAGCCGGACCGCGAGCTGATTCACCACTCCGCCGCCGTAGCAGAACCCGACGGCCCCGACTCGTCCGGTAGTCGTCTCGTGGTCCCGAAGGAACCGGAACGCGGCCACCCAGTCCTCCATCATCACGTCCCTGTCGAGCTGCCGCTGCATCACCCGGCCCTCGTCGTCATTGCCGGGATAGCCACCCAGCGGGGTGAGCGCGTCCGGCCCCAGCGCGACAAAACGCGCGGCGGCGAACCTGCGGACCACGTCTTCGATGTAGGGGTTCAGGCCGCGATTCTCATGGATGACCAGAACCGCGGGCCTGGGCTCCGTAGCGCCGGCGGGCACGGCCATGTAGCCACGCATGGTCCCCGAGCCGTCCGGAGAACGGTAGGTGACGTACTCCTGCCGGATCCGGGCATCGTCGGTCGCCACCTGCCGTGCCCACGCGTAGTTGGGACGAAGTGCCTCGAGGACCGCCGCGGCAGCCGCTCCGCCGCCCAGCACCTTGCCGGCTCCCTCCAGGAAATCCCGGCGCTGGATGTGCCCGTGCACATAGCCATCGAAGAGCGCCAGCACCTCCTTGGGGAAATCGCTTGCCTTCCTTCTCCTGGTCATGGGTATCCTCCGCTGATCGCGTGACGACCGTTCCTGCCGGGCCTCACCGGTGACGACGGTCTCGGGGGTGCCAGCATGCGGACGGCGGACGGGGCGCGCAAGCAGCGGGAGCGATTCGGCGCCTTGCGCACGGTGGATGGCTGCCGGTCAGTCGCGGCTCTCGTCCCCGAGACGTTGTGCGGGACCCACATGACGCGGAGGTAGTCGGCAAGGCGACCGTACACCTCGAGCCGCGGCTGCAGCCAGGTGATCACGGCGCGGCCAAGAAGAAACGCGCCTGCCGGGAGCGCCATCAGCAACACAGCCAGGACCCCGGCGGCGACGATCACGATGACCACCGCAGGCCGACTCACCTCGGACGCAAGCAGATAGCGCACCAGCGGCAAACACCGCAGTGATCCCCACCATCGAGCCGATCAGGATGCCGGTCCACGGCCCACCCAGAGAATGCCGCAGCAAGTCGGACAGGAGCTGACGGATGGTCACGACGCCGAGGGACGTCCATGTCCACCCAGCTACCCCATAATCTCCTCGTACACCCGCAGGAAGTTGCCGCCCATGACCTGGTCGACCTCGCCGCCCGAGAATCCCCGCTGTTCCAGCCGCTCCGCGATGATGTGCATCTTCTCCGGGCGGTCGAGTTCCTCGATGAAGGGCGGCCAGCGCACGTCGACCTCCGGCTTGAAGTGGAACTGCTCGTGGAAGTCCCAGAACGCCTGCTCGGTGGGGAAGGAGACGCGCCAGCCGCCGATGCTCGAGTCGGTGCCGATGCCGACGTAGTCGATTCCCACGAGGTCCGCGACGTGCGCGATGTGGTCGATGAAGTCGTCCAGCGTGGAGCGAGGCTTCTTGCTCACGAAGAAGTTGACGGTGGTGATGCCCATGACGCCGCCGCGCGCGGCCAGCGCCCTGATCTGCTCGTCGGTCTTGCAGCGGGGGTTGTCGCAGAGCGCACGGCAGTTCGCGTGCGTGAAGAGGACGGGGGTGCCGGAGACCTCGATCGCGTCCATCGTGCTGCGCACCCCGGTATGGGACACGTCGACGATCATGCCCAGTTCGTTCATCCTCTGCACGACCTCGACGCCGAAATCGCTGAGGCCGACGTCCACGCGCTCCGTACAACCCGCGCCCAGGGCGTTGAGCGAATTGTAGGTCAGTTGCATCTGCCGGATGCCCAGGTTGTAGAAGAACTCGACGTTGGCCAGGTCACGCTGGAGGTGCGTCGCGTTCTGGAACCCGATCATGACCGCGATTCCGCCCGTCCGCTTCGCCTCGAGAATGTCCGCCGACCGCCGCACGTGGATGACGCGATCCGGGTACTGGTTGAAGATCCCGTGCCAGCTCGCGACGTCCTGCACCGCCTGCTCGTAGCCGAAGGGCGGGTCGCCCGGAGCACCCAGTGTCGTCTCGATCATGGTGAGGCCCGAGCGCTCGATCTCGTCGAATCCCTCCGGCCCGAACCGGAGCCCGCCGAGGGCGTCGATCCAGATGTCGTCCTGCTCGGCCGTGGGCCTGGCGATTCGAGTGGTTTCGGGAGAGGGATCGAGTACGCGGGCGTTTCCGCCCATTCCGAGCGCGGCCGCTCCAACTCCGGCTCCCTGTACAAACTCTCGTCGGGAAAGTGACATTGTTATCCATCCTTTGCCTGGCACCCTCGGAATTGCCACGAACGTAACACCCGCCATGGTCATGCGAACATTGGACAGCCAGGGAAGTCATCGGCCAACGCTGTGGCTCCCTGGTGCGGCAGGCATCGTCATGCTTGCCGTCACCGGGTGCGGAGAATCGGTCGCCGGTCCCGGCGCCGACGAGATTACCCAGCTTCCGCGCGCCCTGACCGCGGCGGAGTTCGAGATCATCGGGGCGAGCAACCGTTTCACCTTCGATCTGCTCGGCCAGGCCAACCGCCCCGGCGAGAACCTCTTCCTGTCACCGCTCTCGGCGTCGATGGCGCTTGGAATGACCCTGAACGGCGCGGCGGGGGAGACCTGGAATCAGATGCGCGGCGTCCTCGGGTTCGGGAACCTGACGCAGGAAGAGATCAACGCCTCGTACGAGTCCCTGATCGACCTCCTGGTCGGTCTCGATCCCGCCGTGGAGACCGCGGTCGGCAACTCCGTGTGGACCCGGCAGGGCTTCCCGGTGCATGCGGACTTCCTGGACTCGGTGCGAGAGACCTTTGGCGCCGAGGTCGCGGAACTCGATTTCGCGAACCCTGCCGCGTCGGCGCGGATCAACGAGTGGGTCAAGGCCGCGACAAACGGTCGCATCGAGGACATCGTCCCCGCGGTGATTCCCGTCAGCGTCGTCATGTATCTGATCAACACCATCTACTTCAAGGGCTCGTGGACCTATCGGTTCGATCCGTCCGAGACTCGACCCGAGCGCTTTCATCTCGACGACGGTTCCACTCGGACCGTGCCGCTGATGACCTTCCGGAGAGAACTCCCGTATCAGGAGAACGGCCGGTTCCAGGCCGTGGACCTTCCGTACGGGGGCCATGCATTCTCGATGACCGTGCTCCTGCCAAGGCAAGGCGTGACCGTGGACTCCCTCGCGGCGTCGCTCGACGCAGCCGAATGGGAGGACATCGTCGGCGGCTTCAACGATACCGAACTGCTGCTATACCTTCCGCGCTTTCGGCTGCCCTACGAGCGCAGGCTCAACGACGACCTCGCCGCCCTGGGCATGATCGACGCATTCGACCGGCGGGCCGACTTCACCAGACTCTCTCCCGTCACAGGCCTGTTCATCTCCGAGGTCAAGCAGAAGTCATGGGTGGATGTCAACGAGGAGGGCACGGAGGCGGCCGCCGCAACCGTGGTCGAGATACGTGAAACCTCCGCCGGCCCGGCCGTGCGCGCGGACCGCCCCTTCCTCTTCTTCATCCGGGAGCGGCTTTCCGGCACCATACTCTTTGCCGGCAAGCTCGCGAGCCCGCCGGCGGAGAGCCCGGGAATGTGACAAGCGCGCGGTTTCGGCGCCTACAATACTAAATCAATTTGTTTAGTATTGTCGGCTTGCTCGTCCAGATCCACCAAAGGCGCCGAGTATTCGCCGGAGAAGCACGCCGTGCAGAACGGCGCACGTTCCGCGACCGCGTTTTCCATGCCGTCCAGCGACAGATAGCCCAGCGAGTCCACCCCTATCGTGGCCGCGATGTCGTCCACGCTCCTCCGGGACCCCATCAGCTCTTCCTTCGACGGCATGTCGATCCCGTAGTAGCAGGGGTGGCGCACCGGGGGGCTGGCGACCCGGAAGTGCACCTCGGCCGCCCCCGCCCCGCGGATGAACTTGACCAGGCTGGTCGAAGTCGTGCCCCGTACGATCGAGTCGTCCACCACGACCACGCGCTGGCCCTCCAGCACCTCGCGCACGGGGTTGTACTTCACCCGCGCCCCGAAGTCGCGGTCGGCCTGCGACGGGCGAATGAAGGTGCGCCCCACGTAGTGGTTGCGCAGCAGGCCGAGTTCGTAGGGAATCCCGCTCTGCTCGCTGTATCCCAGCGCCGCCGAGTTGGCGCTGTCCGGCACGGCGATCACGCAATCGGCGGTGACGGGGTGCTCCCGCGCGAGCTGCCGCCCGAAGGCGCGCCGGGCCCGATCCACGCTGATCCCCCACAGGTTCGAATCGGGCCGGGCGAAGTAGACAAGCTCGAAGATGCAGGGCGCGGGGGTCTGCGGGTGCAGACCGGGGAGGCTCTCGACCTCGCCTCCACGGAAGCGCACCAGCTCGCCCGGCTCGATATCCCGCACATAGGTCGCGCCCATCAGGTCGAGGGCGCAGGTCTCGCTGGTCACGATGTGTCCACCGTCCAGTTCGCCCATTACCAGCGGCCTGAATCCTCGCGGATCGCGCACCGCGTACATCGTCTCGCCGACGGTCAGCACGAGTGAATAGGCGCCTTCGAGAAAGCTGAGCGCGTCGCGCAGCTGCGCCTGCACCATTCGGTGCCGCGACCGAGCCACGAGGTGCACGATGACCTCGGAGTCCGAGGTGCTCTGGAAGATCGCGCCCTCCTGGACGAGCTGCCGCTTCACCATGCGCGCGTTGGTCAGGTTGCCGTTGTGCACGATCGCGAGGTCACCCTCGGCGTACCGCACCACGATCGGCTGGGCGTTGACCCGCTGGCCGCCGCCCGCCGTCGAGTAGCGCACATGACCCAGCGCGGTGTTGCCGGGAAGCGACGCGATCCGCTTCGCATCGAAGACGTCGGAGACCAGGCCGAGCTCCTTGTACACCCGCGTGCGGCCGTTGTTGGCAGCGCAGATGCCCGCCGCCTCCTGGCCGCGATGCTGCAGGGCATACAGCGCGAGGAAGGCGAGTTCCGAGGCGTTTTCGATCCCGCAGATCCCGACGATGCCGCATTCCTCGCGCGGACGGTCGTCGAGTAGCGGCAGGTGAATGTCGGTCGGAGCGCGGCGTCGCATTATCCCGCCTCGTTCATGATCCCCGGAATGGCGCCGAAGTACCGCTCCCGCAGGACGTCGAGTTCGAGTCGCAGGGCGGACGATACGGTTTCGATCCTAAGCGCCGAGCCGGCGCCCGTCACGGTCCCGATGCGCGTGCAGGGCACGCCGTAGTCCGCTGCGAGGCGCTGCAGCTGCTCGACAGCGCCGGGCGCGCAGCTGACCACGACGCGCCCCTGGTCCTCGCCGAAGAGCAGAGCGGTGTCGGGGAGCGCGTCCTCGAAGCGCACCGCGGCGCCCACTCCGCCGCCGTTGCGCGGCCCGCCCAGGCACGACTCGGTCAGAGTCGCCGCGAGCCCGCCGCTGGCCACATCGTGGGCCGACCTGAGCACCCGCGCCGCCGCCATCGCCAATATGCAGCGCTGAAGCGCGCGTTCGGCGGCCAGATCCACGCCGGGTGGCTCGCCCGCGACCAGGTCGTGCACCGCGTAAAGGTACTCGGAGCCGCCCAGTTCGCCGGTGTTGGTGCCCAGCAGGAAGATCACGTCGCCGGTGTCGCGGAAGGCGTGCCGCACGATCGTGTCCAGGTCGCCGATGACGCCGATCATCCCGATGACGGGCGTCGGGTAGACGGCCTTCCCGTCGGTCTCGTTGTAGAACGACACGTTGCCGCCGGTGACGGGGGTCTCGAGGTAGGCGCAGGCGTCGCGCATCCCCAGCACCGTCTCGCGGAACTGGTGCATGATGTGGGTCTTGAGCGGGCTGCCGAAGTTGAGGCAGTTGGTGATCGCCATCGGCACCGCTCCCGTGCACGCGACATTGCGCGCCGCCTCGGCCACCGCACCCATGGCACCCGCGCGCGGGTTCAGGTACGTGTGGCGGCCGTTGCAGTCCGTGGACGCCGCGACGCCGCGGTTGGTGCCGGGGATCCGGATCACGCCCGCGTCGCCGCCCGGGCGCTCGATCGAGTTGGCCCGCACGGTGGTGTCGTACTGCTCGTACACCCACTGCTTCGAGGCCACGTTGGGCGACCCCACCACGCGCAGGAAGGCGTCCCGCAGACCGGCCGGCGGCTCCACGTGTGACGAGATGTCCATCGTGCGGAGCGCGCACACCTCGTCGCCCTCCTCGCCCGGCCGCTCATACGTCGGGCAGCCTTCGGTCAGGGGCAGGGCAGGGATGTCCGCCACCACGACGCCGTCCTCGAGAACGCGAAACGTGCCGCTGGCGGTGACGCTCCCGATCGTCGCCGCCTCCAGCTCCCACTTCTCCAGGATCTCACGGACGGCGTCCTCCCGGCCGGCTGCGGCGACCACGAGCATCCTCTCCTGCGACTCCGAAAGGAGGATCTCGTACGGCGTCATCCCGTCCTCGCGGACCGGCACCAGCGCCACGTCCATCTCCACGCCGGTCCCGGAGCGCCCCGCCATCTCGGAACCGCTCGACGTCAGCCCCGCGGCGCCCATGTCCTGAATGCCCACGATGTGGCCGCTGGCGATCAGCTCGAGCGACGCCTCGAGGAGCAGCTTCTCGGTGAACGGGTCGCCCACCTGGACCTGCGGGCGGCTGGCCTCGTCGTCCCCCTCGGACAGCTCCTCTGACGCGAAGGTGGCGCCGTGGATCCCGTCTCGGCCGGTGCGCGCGCCCACCGCCATCAGCGTATTGCCGACCCCCTCGGCGGTGCCCCGGATCAGGTCCTCCGTGCGCATCAGCCCCAGGCACATGGCGTTGACGATCGGGTTCTCTTCGTAGCCGCGGTCGAAGTACACCTCGCCGCCGGTGGACGGGATGCCGACGCAGTTGCCGTAGTCCCCGATCCCCTTGACGACGCCGCCGAAGAGGTAGCGCACGCGGGGACGGTCGAGGTCGCCGAAGTGGAGCGAGTTGAGGGTCGCGACCGGGCGCGCGCCCATGGTGAAGACGTCGCGCAGGATGCCGCCGATCCCCGTCGCCGCGCCCTGGTAGGGCTCGACCGCGGAGGGGTGGTTGTGGGACTCGATCTTGAAGGCCAGCGCGTAGCCTTCGCCGACGTCGATCACGCCGGCGTTCTCGCCCGGGCCCTGGATGACCCAGGGGGCCTGCGTCGGCAGCAAGCGCAACAGCCGCTTCGAGTTCTTGTAACCGCAGTGCTCGGACCACATCGCCGAGAACACGCCCAGTTCGGTGAAGGTGGGGTCGCGGCCCAGAATGCGCTGGATCTGTGCGAACTCGTCGGGCGAGAGGCCGTGCTCATCGACTAGTTCGGGGGTGATCGGCGGGTCGCCGGGGCGGGGGGCGACGCCGTTTCCGGTGCTCATCACGCGACCTCCGCGCGCGCCAGGGCGCCGACCAGCGACGTGAACAGGGGCAGCCCGTCCAACGAGCCGAGCACGGCTTCGATGGCGCGGTCGGGGTGGGGCATCATGCCGAGCACGTTGCCCCGCGCGTTGGCGATGCCTGCGATGTTGTTCAGCGAGCCGTTCGGGTTGGCGTCTTGCGTCACGGCTCCGTCGGCGTCGCAGTAGCGGAACACGACGCGGCCCTCCGCCTCCAGCGCGGCCAGCGTGTCCGGATCCGCGTAGTAGTTGCCGTCGGCGTGGGAGAGCGGCATGCCGATGACCTGACCGACGCGGTAGTCGCCGGTGTACGGGGTATCGGAGCGCTCGACTCGCATGAAGCAGTCGTGCGACTGGAAGCGGAGCGAGCGGTTGCGAAGCAGCGCGCCGGGGAGCAGTCCCGCCTCGCAGAGCACCTGGAATCCGTTGCAGATCCCGACCACCAGGCCGCCGCCGCGCCCGAAGTCGATCACGGCGTCCATGATCGGGCTGAAGCGGGCGATCGCCCCGGGCCGCAGGTAGTCACCGTGCGCGAATCCGCCGGGCACGATCACGGCGTCCGAGTCGCCCAGCGAGACTTCGCGGTGCCAGACGTAGCGTGCCGACCCGCCCGCCAGTTCGACGGAGCGGACGCAGTCCTGGTCGCAGTTCGAGCCGGGGAAGGTGATGACGGCGACGTTCATGAACCCGCTCCTGTCGCGGCCGCCGTCACGCGGAAGTCCTCGGTGACCGGATTGGCGAGCAGCTTGCGGCACATCTCCTCGACCCGTTCGGCCGCTGCCTGGGAAGTCGCGGCGCTTACCTCCAGGTAGATCGCCTTGCCGACGCGCACGTCGTCGACGGCGTCATACCCCAGCGACGAGAGGGCGTGATGGATCGCCTTGCCCTGCGGATCCAGCAGGCCGGGCCGGGGCGTGACCAGGACCTCCACTGTGAATCGGCTCAAGAGCGCTTCTCCTTCCATTCAATGATATCGGTTTCGGGAGTGCCTGATACGCGGCGGCCGTCTTCGGCCGTTTCGGGCTCGTGGGTCAGCTCCTGGTAGTCCACCTCGCGGGGCTCGACATCCGAGTCCGCGTCGTCCGGCTCCTCGTCCAGGAGGGGGTCCCGCTCGGGCAGTCTCTGCAGCAGTCCGAGGAAGACCGATCTCAGAAGACCCCACAGCGCATAGCCGACGATGGCGGGGAAGAACCAGTAGTAAGGAACCGTGACGGCGAGTCCCAGGCAGGCCAGGAGCAGCGCCGTCCTGACGATCCCGCGCCGGGTCCGGAAGTCCAGCGGGGGCAGCTTGGCGTACGGGATGTGGCTCACCATGAGGATCGAGACCAGAACGGTCGTGATCACCATGATCTGCGGCCAGGGAAGCCCGGCCAGGTACTGCTGGAAGAGCGGCGTGGTCGTGAAGGGGTAGTGCGTGGCCAGAATCAGGCCGGCTGCGGGCGACGGCAGGCCGTGAAAGTGCGTGCGTGCCTCGCCGCCCTGCTCGACGTTGAAGCGCGCCAGCCTGAGCACGGCGACCGCGACGTAGGCGAAACCGATCAGCCAGCTCCAGTCGGATTCCGGGAAGTACAGCAGGACCAGGATCAGCGCCGGCGCGACCCCGAAGGAAACCGCATCGGTGAGCGAATCCAGCTCGGCCCCAAAGGCCGATCCCGTGCGCGTGACCCGCGCCACCCTCCCGTCGAGGTAGTCGAGCACCCACGCGATGATGATGCACCACGACGCCCAGACGAAGTCGCCCCGGAAGGCCGCGACGATGGCGTAGAAGCCGAAGAAGAGGTTCCCCAGCGTGAAGGCCGAGGGCAGGATGATCACTCCGCGCCTCAGGTTGCCGCGCGGGCGTTCCCGGCGCAGTCCGCGCCAGCGTCGCGTGCCGCGGTTGCGAGGCGTCATGACGGTTCCTCCGATGGATCCATCCGCGCGACGGGGGTCTCGCCCCCCCGCACCACGTCTCCCGGCGCGACGGTGACCGGCCAGTCCGGCGGCAGGAAAAGGTCCACCCGCGAACCGAAGCGGATCAGCCCGATCCGGTCGCCCCTGGCCACCCGGTCCCCCTCGCGCGGGTACGTCACGATCCTCCGCGCCACCAGCCCCGCAATCTGCCGCACCAGAACCGGCCCGCCCCCGGTCTCGATCCCGAGCGAAGCGCGCTCATTGCTGGTACTCGCCTCCTCCCGCCACGCCGCCAGATACCGGCCCGCCCGGTAGGAATAGTGGCCGACGCTCCCCGCGGCGGGCGCCCGCTGCACGTGCACGTTGAACACGCTCAGAAAGATCGTCACGCGCGTCGCCGTCCCGCCCATGAAATCCTCGCCCGCGACCGGGCCCACGCTCATGACCCTGCCGTCCGCCGGCGATACCACGACATCCTCGCCTGGCGGGGCTGTCCGATCGGGATCGCGGAAGAAGTAGAGGACGAAGAGTGCGACGATCCCGAACACGGCCGGCGCAACCGTACGGACGCCCCAGCCCCCGTGCCGCGCCCAGAGGAGGGTCCCGATGGCCAGCACGACGCAGACCACCACGAATGGCACGCCTTCTCGCGCGATGGGGATCCTCACGGGGCGATCGCCTCCCGCGCCGGCGCCACGAAACCCGGCGGCCCGTAGTCGTCCATTGCCACCCCGGTGAGCCTCTCGAATACCTCCCGGTACCGCTCCTCGGTGGCCGCGATCACGCTCTCCGGCAGCGGCGGCGGCGGGTACCGCTTCGGCCATTCGGAGAGCCCGTTCAGGTAGTCGCGCAGCGGCTGCTTGTCGAGCGACGGCTGTCCCCGGCCCGTGCGGTAGTGCTCCCGCGGCCAGAAACGCGACGAGTCGGGGGTGAGCACCTCGTCGATCAGGAGCAGTTCGCCCCCCGGCGAGATCCCGAACTCGAACTTGGTGTCGGCCAGGATGATGCCCCTCTCCGCGGCGGCCGCGCGGCCGCGCTCGTAGATGTCGATCGAACGGTCGCGCAGGCGCTGTGCAAGCTCGGCTCCCAGAAGGTCGATCACCGCGCCGAACGTGATGTTCTCGTCATGGCCCTCCTGCGCCTTCGTCGCCGGCGAGAAGATGGCCGGGACGAGCGCGTCGCTCTCAACCAGACCCCCTCTGAGCGGCTCCCCGGCCAGCGTCCCCGACTCACGGTACTCCTTCCATGCGGACCCGGACAGGTAGCCCCGCACCACGCACTCGACCGGAATGGGCCGGGTGCGGCGGACCAGGCTGGCACGTCCGGCCCACTCGGCCTCGCACCCGGCCAGCGCGGGCACGGCCGCCCGGATCTCGTCGGTGCGAACCGCGATCAGGTGGTGGGGGATGTCGCGGAGGACCGTGCTCAACCACCACGCGGTGATCTGCGTCAGCACGGCGCCCTTGCCGGGAACGGGCTCGTCCATGACCACGTCGAAGGCGCTGACCCGGTCACTGGCGACGAGGAGGAGGCGTTTGCCGTCCACCTCGTACACGTCCCGGACCTTCCCGCGGAACAGCAGTGGCAGCGGAATCACACCCGCACCTCGCCGGCGTGCAGCGCCGTGTCGCCGTAGCGCGCGAGGATCGGTTCCACGTGTCCGCGCAGGAACTCGTCCACCTGCTCGGGGGCTCGCCCGACGAGCTTCTCCGGGCGCGCCATCTCTTCCAACGCCTCGGCGCTCACCCCGAGGGACTCGTCGGCGGCGATCCGGGCGAAGAGGTCGCCCTCCTCACCCTCGGTCATGCGGCGGGAAGCGGCGAGCGTGTGGCGCCGGATGCGTTCGTGGGCCTCCTGGCGGTCGCCGCCCGCGGCGGCCGCGTCCATCATCACCGACTCCATGACCATGAACGGCAGGTGCACGGCCAGATTCGCCGCGACGACTCCGGCGTTGACGCGCAGCCCGGACGCGACGTTGCCGGTCAGGATCAGCAGCGCGTCCGTCGCCATGTAGGCGTCGGGGATCGCGAACCGCTTGTTGGCCGAGTCGTCCAGCGTGCGTTCCAGCCACTGGGTCGCGGCGGTGTGCATGGGGTCGGCGGCCAGCGCGATCACGTGGCGCGCCACCGCGCAGATGCGCTCCGAGCGCATGGGGTTGCGCTTGTACGGCATCGCCGACGAGCCCACCTGCTCGCTCTCGAAGGGCTCCTCGAGTTCGCGCAGGTGCGAGAGCAGGCGGATGTCGTGCGCCATCTTGGACGCCGAGGCCGCGACCCCGGCCAGGGTGGCGAGGAAAGCCTGGTCGACCTTGCGCGGATAGGTCTGGCCCGTGACGGGGTATGCGCCCTCGAAGCCGAGGCGGCGGCACACGGCGCGCTCCAGGGCGTCGACCCTGTCGTGGTCGCCGTCGAAGAGTTGCAGGAACGAGGCCTGGGTCCCGGTGGTGCCGCGCACGCCGCGCAGCCGGAGGTGGGCTAGCCGGTGCTCGATCTCCTCCAGGTCGAGGAGGAAGTCCTGGATCCAGAGGGTGGCCCGCTTGCCCACGGTCGTGGGCTGGGCCGGCTGGAAGTGGGTGTAGGCGAGGGTCGGTCGGCCGCGGTGCTCGCGGGCGAAGCGGGCAAGCGCGCGGACGGTGGCGACGAGGCGGTCCCGCACCAGCGTCATGGCCTCGCGGTGCTGGATCAGATCGGTGTTGTCGCCGACGAACGCGCTGGTCGCGCCGAGGTGCAGGATGCCGCGCGCCGCCGGCGCCACGTCGCCGAAGGCGTGGATGTGTGCCATGACGTCATGCCGGAAGCGCCGCTCGTAGCCGGCGGCGGCCTCCAGGTCGATGTCGTCGAGGCGGTCGCGCATCTGGCGGATGGCCTCGGCGGGGATGTCGAGCCCGAGATCGCGCTGTGCCTGGGCAAGCGCGAGCCAGAGCCGGCGCCAGGCGCCGAAGCGGAAGCCCGGGGCGAAGACGCGCTCCATCTCCCGGGAGACGTACCGGCCCGGGAGCGGGTGCGTGTAGCGGTCGCCGGGTGAGGTGCTCACTCTTGCGACGCCCATTCCAGCAGCCCGGTGCGAACCACGCGCCCGTTGCGTTCGAAGACCAGGACGAACGGACGCCCGCTCTGCTGGGTCCGGCGCAGGGCGTCCGCAGCGTCGCGTGCCGTGCGCAGCCGCGCGTTGTTGACCGCGAGAAGCACGTCGCCGCGGGCGAGACCCGTGCGGCGCGCCAGCAGATCGGAGATCTCGACCACCAGCGCGCCTTCCGACGCGGCCAGACCGCGTTCGGCCCGAATGCCGGGGGAGACCGTGACGACCTCGAGGTCGCGAAGCAGTTCGACGCGTTCGGCGCTGACCGACGGCAGGGACGCGGCCTCGACGAGCACCCCGTCCATGCCCTCGACCGCCAGTTCGATCCGGTCGCCGGCCCGCAGTTCGAGAAGCGCCGCCGCGTAGTCGAGGGGGGTTGCCATGCGGTTGCCGCCCGCGCTCACGAGCCGCACACCGGGCCTGATGCCTGCTTCGGCCGCCGGAGATCCGGGGGTGACCCGCGCTACCCGCACACCCCGTGAGCGGCCGAACTCGTCGGCCTCCACCGCGTCCACGTCGAGCCCCAGCCACGCGCGGCGCACCTCGCCGTGGCGCGCCAGGTCGGATGCGATCCGGAGCGCACGGTCGATGGGGATCGCGAAGCCCAGCCCTTCGCTGCCGCCCGAGCGAGAAAGGATCGAGGCGTTGATGCCGATCACCTGCCCGAGTGCGTTGACGAGCGGGCCGCCCGAGTTGCCGGGGTTGATGGAGGCGTCGGTCTGAATCATGCCGAGGTGGAAGCCCTCGTCGTCATCCCCGGGCACGATGTGGCGCCCCAGCGCGCTCACCACGCCGGCCGTGACAGTGGGCTCGGGGTTCGAGATCAGTCCGCCGAAAGGGTTCCCGATCGCGACCGTCCACTCGCCGATCATCAGATCCCTCGCCGTGCCGAGGGGGGCGACGGGCAGGTCGGAGGCGTTCTGGAGAGAGAGAACGGCGATGTCGGTCGCGGGATCGGAGCCGACCAGCCGGGCGTTGAAATCACGCGCGTCGGGGAGGGTGACGAGGATCTCGGTCGCGCCGTCGACGACGTGGTGATTGGTGAGCACCGTGCCCCGGTCGTCGATGATGACGCCCGAGCCGAGTCCCTGGGTCTCGCGGAAGGGCAGATAGTAGTCGTCGAAGAAGCTCCGGCGGCGGACCCGCTCCCGGCGGCGGACCGCGATGGTGACGACCGCGGGCGCCACCGTCTGCGCCGCCCGGACGATCGCCGTGGTGCGGCTCTGGGAGAGGGACTGCGCTGTTGCGGCTGGCGGCACGGCCCCATCCCTGGGCACCAGCTCACACCCGGCCATCGCGACCCCGATGGACCCCGCCAGCAGTGCGAGTGCGATTGGGGTTCTGAAGAATGTCAACTGGACATTACATATTGTCATGTTGTTATTACATATCATGCCGAGAGAGTGCACCGCAAGATGTGGCGTAGTCCACCCTGGTGAGCAAGAGTCCTTCGGGTGGTGCCGGGGGCGACGTCGTCAGGCCGTGTTTCTTCGAGTCACCTTGCAACATGAGGACCATTTCCGATTCGTCACGGCGGCCAAGGGCCATGTCCACCATCGTACCCACCAAATATCGCACCATCCGGTGAAGGAATCGGTTGGCGGAGATTTCGAAGACCGCCCCGAGGTCCTCCCAGTGGCGCCAGCGTGCATGCGTGACGCGGCACGCATACCCCCGTTTCGGCTGGCCGGACTTGGCGAACGAACGGAACTCGTGCTCGCCGGCAAGGTGGTGGGCCGCGCGGGACGCGGCCTCCATGTCGATCGGGCGGCAGAGCGGCCAGCACCACCTTCGATGGAACGGGGACGCTGCGTCCGGGGCTGTTCCCACGCGGTAGGAGTAGCTGCGCTCGACCGCGTCGCGCCGAGGGTGGAAGCCGTCGTGAACCGCCACGGCCTCCCTGACCCAGACGGCGTCCGGGAGCAGCGCGTTCAGCGAGCGACAGAGCGCCTGTGCCGTCCAGGGCGCGGGCATCGTGACCGCGGCCACCTGCCCCGTTGCGTGGACCCCCGTGTCGGTACGTCCCGATCCGACGACCGGGCGACGCTCCCCCGTCAGCTGCGCGGTCGCAGCCTCGATCTCCCCCTGGACGGTGGGTGCGCCCGGTTGGCTCTGCCATCCCCGGAAGGCAGAGCCATCGTAGTGGAGAATCAGTTTGAAGCGGGTCTCTCGGTCGCCCATTCCCCCGCAGGGACGTGCCGGGCGCTCCGGAATGTCGGCCGAGTCTTCGGGAACGCCGGCGTGTCGTAAAGGGAAAAGCTACCCGGGGACGGGCGCGAGTCAACCTCCGGGTGGCGGGCGGGTGTGGACTGGCGACCGGAAAGCGCGCGGAGATAGGTTTGCGCGGCCTTTTCCTCCAAACACTACGGGATTCCTCTTGAGACCGAACCTGCATGCGGTTGCGGCCGCGGTCCTCGTTGTCCTTGCCGCGGCCGCACCCCTCTCCGGACAAAACGGCCGGAACGGGCGCACCGTTGCCGCCTCGCGCGTCGACGTGGCGCCGATCCTGGACGGAGTCCTCGATGAGGCGGCCTGGAACGCGGCCGAAGTCATCGACGCGTTCGTTCAGCAGGAGCCCGACGAGGGCGCTCCGGCCTCCGAACGCACCGAGGCGAGGATCCTCTACGACGGCGAGAACCTCTACATCGGGGTCCGGGCCTTCGATTCGGAGCCGGACGGGGTCATCGCGACCGAGATGCGGCGGGACTCGGACCGCATCCTGGACGAGGACAACTTCCAGATCATCCTGGACACCTTCAGGGACTACCGTTCCGCCTACATGTTCGTCACCACGCCACTGGGTGCGAAGCTGGAGCAGCAGGTCTTCGAGGAGGGCGAGGGCAGCGGCCGGCGGGGCTTCGGGGTCGCGACCAACATCAACAAGGACTGGGACGGGGTCTGGCACGTCAGCGCGAGCCGAACGGACGACGGCTGGATCGCGGAGATCGCGATCCCGATGGTCACCCTGCGCTTCCCCGACCAGGAGCGGCAGGAGTGGGGCATCAACTTCATGCGCAACATCCGCCGCAAGAACGAACAGGCGTTCTGGGCGGGAATCCCGAAGCCCTACACGCTCACGCGCGTCAGCCTGGCCGGGAACCTCACCGGCCTGGAGTCGCTCAACCGCGGCATGGACCTGCGCGTCAAGCCTTTCGTCTCGGGAGGCGCGACCCGCATAACGGATGCCGGCCTCGTCGAGAACGACGGGCGGCGCGACATCGGCTTCGATGTCAAGTACGGCGTTTCGGCCGGCCTGAACCTGGATCTCACCTGGAACACCGATTTCGCCCAGGCGGAGGTGGACGACGAGCAGGTCAATCTGACCCGCTTTGCGCTCTTCTACCCGGAGAAGCGCGACTTCTTCCTGGAGAACTCCGGGCAGTTCAACGTCGGCACCAACAGCGCCGTCCAGCGCGTGGCGGACCTGTTCTTCAGCCGGCGCATCGGCCTGTCGGAGACGGGTGACCCGATCCCCATCCTGGGTGGGGCCCGGCTCACCGGGAAGGTGGGGCGCAACAACATCGCCGTCATGGACATCCAGACCGATGGCCTGCCCGGCGGTGTCGAGCGAGGCCTGGTCGGTCGCGACGGCGAGAACTTCTTCGTCGCCCGCTACAGCCGCGACATCATGGCGCGTTCGAAGGTGGGGGCGCTGATCATCAACAAGCACGTAGGCAGCGGCGACTACGTCAATCGCACCCTTGCCGCGGACATGACGCTCGCCCCGCACCCCTCCTTCCTGGTGAACAGCTTCATCGCCAAGACGTCCACTACGGGGGTGGACGATGGGGAACTGGCCGGGTACGTCCGTCTGGGCTGGCTCGACGAGGACTGGAACGTCTACGGCGAGTACGCCGACCTGCAGGAGAACTTCAACCCGGAGGTGGGCTTCCTTCCGCGGCGCGGCATCCGCATCAGCAAGGTCCACCTGGAGCGCAACCCCCGGCCGGGCCGCTTCGGGGTCCGGGTCCTTGACCCGATGGTCAACGTCACCTACACGACCGACCAGAACAACCGGCTGGTAACGCGCCGAATCCACAACATGCTGGGCACGAGGCTTGAGAACGGGGCCTACATCAACATCTGGTACAACGACTACCTGGAGGTGCTGGACGATCCCTTCCACGTTCGGCCCGATGTCGTGGTGGCCCCGGGCACCCACCGCTTCGGCGAATGGCGCTTCTCCTTCACCAGTGATCCGTCCCGCCGGCTCTACGGCACGGTCTACTACTCCCCGCAGACCTTTTTCGACGGCAACCGAACCGACTACAACGCCCGCGCGGGGCTGCGGCTCACCAGCCGGCTGGCGGCCGAAGGGGCGTTCACCCGCAACGACGTCCGCCTACCTGGCGGCGACTTCAGCGCCGACATCGCCTCGTTCCGCGTCGACTACGCGATCTCGCCGACGATGACGCTGCGCGCCCTCACGCAGTACAACTCGCTCACCGACCAGTGGAGCACCGCGGCGCGCCTGAACTACATCTACCGGCCCGGGAGCGACATCTACATCGTCTACGACGAGCTGCGCCGGGACTACGAGGACTACCTGCCGGGCGGGGTCTCGGAGTTCAATCCTCTCCGGGAGCGGCAGCTGATCGTCAAGGTGACGTACCTGTTCTCGAGATAGAGTCAAGACCAGTGACAGACACGGCATTCAGCCTGGTTCCCCTTCTCGCCAAGGTGGTGGAGGGGGAAGATCTCACCGCAACCGAAGCCGCCAGGGCGTTCGGCCACATCGTCTCGGGTCTCGAGTCCCCGGTGCGGACCGGAGGACTGCTCGCCGCACTGCAGACCAAGGGACTGGCGCCGTCCGAGGTCGCAGGGGGCGTCGAGGCGCTGCGCGGTGCCATGATCCCCGTCGAGTCGCCGGATCCGGGAGCCCTCGTGGACACCTGCGGGACCGGCGGCGGGAGCGTGTCGACGTTCAACATCTCCACCGCGTCGGCTCTGGTCGTGGCGGCCGCCGGCGTCCCGGTGGCGAAGCACGGCAACCGTTCCTTCACCTCGAAGTGCGGCAGCGCGGACGTGCTCGAGGCGCTGGGCGTCGCGGTCGACCTGACTCCGGCCGGGATGAGCCGGGTCCTCGACGAGGCGGGGATCGTGTTCATGTTCGCGCCGCTCCTCCACCCGGCCATGCGCCATGTGGTACCGGTGCGCCGCGACCTCGGGATCACCACGATCATGAACCTGCTCGGCCCGCTCACCAATCCGGCGCGGGCGCGACGGCAGGTCGTCGGCGTGGCGGACCCGGCGTTCATCGACCTCGTGGTGCGGGCGCTCACGGAACTGGGCCACGACAGGGCACTCGTCGTACACGGCGAACCCGGTCTCGACGAGCTGAGCCCGTGTGGACCCACGCACGTCGCGGAACTCAGGGACGGCAGTGTGTCCAGCTATGAAGTCACGCCCGAGGGGCTCGGTCTTGAAGCGGTCGCACCGAAGGAACTGGCGGGCGGGGAGCCGCAGGAGAACGCGGCGGTGGTGCGCGCCGTGCTCGCGGGCGACGAGGTCGGGGCGGCCCGAACAGCCGTGCTGATCAATGCCGCCGCCGCGTTCCAGGTGGCCGGCCGCACGGACTCGCTGGCCGACGGGGTGGGCGCCGCGGCCGAGTCCATCGACTCCGGAGCCGCCGCGGCCGCGCTCGACCGGCTCATTCGCGCCAGCCGCCGCGCGGCCGCCGCCCGGGATTAGACCGCGGGGGCCTCGCTCCTGCGCCTCAATGCACCCTGGTGCGCGGCGGAAGCGCGACGGGAACTTCAGGCCGCGGAGCAGTGGTAGCCACCGGCCCCTCCCCCTTCGCCGCATCCGTCCGGCGCTCCTGCTGCAGGCGCCCCTTGATGACGATCGTGGTATGCGTGCGGTTCTGGTGACCGACTGCGAACATCGTCCTCATCTTCACCCCCCTCTGTCGACTACTGGTAGTTGCGGACGAGCCCGACCACGACGCCCTGGATCCGCACGTCGGCGGCGTCCTCGATGATGGGCTTCATGGTCTCGTTGGCCGGCTGCAGGCGGATGCGGTTGCCGGGCTCGCGGTAGAGCTTCTTGACGGTCGCGGCCTCGTCGCGGATCAGCGCGATCACCGTTTCGCCGTCGTTCGCCGTTTCGTGCGCGCGGACCACGATGTGGTCGCCGTCGCGGATCTGTTCGTCGATCATCGAGTCGCCGGAGACGCGGAGCGCGTAGTGCCGGAAGCGCCTCGGGACCATGTCGCCGGGAACGGCCAGAGTCTCGCTGTCCTCGATGGCTTCGATCGGCTGCCCCGCTGCCACGGTCCCCAGCAGGGGGAGCGCGACCGACGGCTCGACATCGAGCGCGACCTCGATCGATCGGCTGCCGCGGTACGACTTCCGTATGTATCCCTTGGCTTCCAGATTGGTCAGGTGCTCGTGGACCGTCGCCAGGGACGTGTACCCGAAGGCCTTGCAGATCTCCTCGAAGCTCGGGGAATAGCCGTGATCGTGGATGAAGTCCTTGAGATAGTCGAGAATCCGTTTCTGCTTCTTGGTCAGGGCCATGGTCTGCCTCCCCTGTATCGAATGTGCGTACGGTACCGAATAACCGCCGAAGAATGGTAACCGAACCTTGACCGAAGTGCAAGTGGGCGCGAAGGCGCGCAATCAGAGGGACGCGCGTGTCGGGATCCTGGAGCAAATCGTCGCGACAAAGCGGAACGAGGTGGTGGCGCTCCGAAGCATGCGGACGGACCTGCGGAGAGCTGTAGACGACGCGGCTCCGCCCAGGCCGGTGCTGGGGCCGCTGGGGACAAGCCCGTGCGTCGGCGTCTTCGCCGAGGTCAAGCGCCGCTCCCCGGGGGCGGGGGATATCGACACCGGACTCGATCCGGTCGCGCTCTCCGCCGAGTATGAATCCGCGGGCGCCGCCGCCGTCAGCATCCTGACCGACGGGCCCTGGTTCGGGGGCTCGCTCGACGACCTGCGGGCAATCCGCGAGGCGCGCGGCATTCCGGTGCTCCGCAAGGATTTCGTCATCGATCCGCTGCAGGTGTACGAGGGGCGCGCGGCAGGGGCGGACCTGATGCTGCTGATCGTGCGCATCCTGGAACCCGCGCTCCTGGCCGACCTGAGGGGCATGGTCCACGACCTCGGCATGACCGCCCTTGTCGAGGTCCACGACGAGTGGGAGGTCGACTCGGCTCTGGAGGCGGGGGCCGAACTCGTCGGCGTCAACAACCGCGACCTCTCCGTGTTCCGCACCGATCTCGCGGTCACGGAACGCCTGGCGCCGTACCTGCCGGGCGAGGTGGCCCTGATGTCCGAGAGCGGCATCGGCGGCGCGGACGACGTGGCGCGGGTGGCGGCCGCCGGAGCCGACGCCGTGCTGGTGGGCGAAGCGCTGGTGCGGAGCGGGGCGCCGGGCCGGCTGGTGGAAGAGATGGCCACCGTGCCGCGGGTGGAGGGGCGGCGGTGAGGGGGGCCGCATCGCGCGTGCGGGCCAAGGTGTGCGGCGTGATGTCTCCCGGGGACGCCGGCGCCGTGGCGAGCGCGGGGGCCGATTATCTGGGTGTGATACTATCGCCGGGCTTTTCGCGCAGCGTGGCCCTCGCGCACGCGGGGGGGATCTATGCGGCGGCGCCTGCGAAAAGGGTCGGGGTCTTCGTCGACGCCGACGCCCGGCACGTGGCCGCCGTTGCATGCGCACTCGAGCTCGACGTCGTCCAGCTGTCGGGGCGCGAGCCGCCTGGCGCCGTGACCGAGGTCGCCGCGGCCGGTCCGTGGCGCGTGTGGAAGACCGTGCACGCGAAAACGGGCGTTCCCATGTCGGAATCGGCCGGTCCCTACGCGGGCGCCGCCCAAGGCATCCTCCTCGACGCGTGGGATCCGTCCCTTCCCGGAGGCACCGGGCGCACCTTCGCGTGGGCGGGCGTCGGCAGGGAGGTGCGCGATGCGATCGGTTCGGCGACCTTCATTGCCGCCGGCGGGATGACCCCGGAGAACGCCGGCGCGGCCGTCGCCGCACTCTCGCCCGACGTGCTCGACGTCAGCTCCGGGGTGGAATCGACGCCTGGCGCCAAGGACCCGGGACGCGTCCGCGCATTCGTGGAAGCCGTCCGGCGGGCCGGCGCGGGAGGATGAATGCAGACTGGCACGGCCAACGGCACGGCTGAGACCGGGCGCTTCGGGCGCTTCGGGGGACGCTACGTTCCCGAGACGCTGATCCCCGCCCTCGACGAACTCGCTGAGGCGTACGCGCAAGCGTCCCGCGACCCGGGTTTCCTGGCGGAGGTGGACCGGCTTGCAGCGGACTACGTGGGGCGGCCCACGCCGCTATACCGCGCGCGTCGCTTCGAGGCACGGGCGCAGGTCGCGCCGGTCTACCTGAAGCGCGAGGATCTCAACCATACCGGCGCACACAAGATCAACAACACCGTGGGGCAGGCGCTGCTTGCGAAGCGGATGGGGAAGCCGCGCATCATCGCCGAGACGGGGGCGGGGCAGCACGGCGTGGCCACGGCGACCGCGTGCGCGCTCTTCGACCTCGAGTGCGTCGTCTACATGGGCACGGAGGACGTGGTGCGGCAGTCGCTCAACGTCTACCGCATGGAGCTGCTCGGCGCCGAGGTGCGGCCGGTGGATTCCGGGACGCGCACGCTCAAGGACGCTACCAACGAGGCGCTGCGCGACTGGGTGACCAACGTTGGCGACACCCACTACATCATCGGTTCGGTGGTGGGGCCGCACCCGTTCCCGCTCATCGTGCGCGACTTCCAGGCCGTGATCGGGCGCGAGGCGAGGCGGCAGATCCTCGAGGTCGAGGGGCGGTTGCCCGCGACGGTGGTGGCGTGCGTCGGCGGCGGCTCGAACGCAATGGGGATGTTCCACGCCTTCGCCGCCGACGAGGGGGTGGCGCTGGTCGGGGTGGAGGCGGCCGGTGAGGGCCTCGGCACGGGACGGTCGTCGGCGCCGCTCAGCGAGGGTCGTCCGGGGGTGCTGCACGGGTCGCTGAGCTACCTGCTGCAGGACGCAGACGGGCAGGTCGCGCCGGCGCACTCGATCGCGGCCGGGCTGGACTATCCGGGCGTGGGCCCCGAGCACTCGCACATGCACGACACCGGGCGCGCCCGCTACGCGAGCGTCGGGGACGGGGCCGCGCAGGCGGCGTTCCGGGAGCTGCCCGGGCTCGAGGGGATCATCCCTGCGCTCGAGACCGCCCACGCGCTGGCCTGGGTGGCCGAAGCGGGGGGAAGGGGCGAGATCGAGGCGCCGGTGGCGATCTGCCTGAGCGGGCGGGGCGACAAGGACGTGGTCCACGTCGCCGGGCTGGGCGGCGGTGCGGCGGCGGGGGCGGGGGCGTGACGGGAGCGCGGCCGCCGGGCCGCATTGCCGAGCGCTTCGCGGGGCTCGCCGCCGAGGGGCGGGCGGGTTTTGTCCCGTACGTGACGGCGGGCTATCCGACCCTCGACCACACCCGCGAGCTCGTGGCGGGGCTGGCGGAAGCGGGGGCGGACGTGATCGAGCTGGGGATCCCGTTCAGCGACCCGATGGCGGACGGGCCCACGATCCAGCGCTCCAGCCAGGGGGCGCTCGACGCCGGCACCACCGTCGGCGGTGTCTTCGAGGTGCTGGCCGAACTGCGCGGCCGCAGCGAGGTGCCGGTGGTGGTTTTCTCGTACCTCAATCCGATCCATTCGCGCGGTGTCGGGAACTTTGTTCGGGAGGCGGCGGATGCCGGGGCCGACGGGATCCTGCCCACCGACCTGCCGCTGGGCGCCGACCCGGATCTCGAAGCCCTCTTGTCCGATTCGCCGCTGGACCTGGTCCGGCTGATCGCGCCGACGACGCGCCCGGACCGCGTCCGCGGCATCGCGCACGCGAGTCAGGGTTTTGTCTACTACATTGCCCGCACCGGGGTGACCGGCGCCCGCCGGGAGCTGCGCAGCGAACTCGCGCGTGAGGTCGCCGCGGTGCGCGCGGTCTCGCCGCTGCCGGTCGCAGTCGGCTTCGGAGTGTCCACTCCCGGACACGCCCGGGCCGTGGGGGCGGCGGCGGACGCCGCAGTGGTGGGAAGCGCGCTCGTTGACGCTCTGGACAACGGTGGCGTGAGCGGAGCGCTGGACCTCGCGCGAGCACTCAGGACGGCGCTGGACGAGGTCGGCCCAGCCGTGCCCCCAGGGACGGATCCGGCGTAGCGAACACCGTCTGCACCCGGTCGGGAATCACGGCCCCCGGTGGGGCCCCGCGGGGCTTCCTGACCCACTTGCGCCGCGTCCAGTCGACCGGGACGTGACGCGACCCGCGCGCGCCGGAGTGGTTCGCGGCGAGGACGGCGGCTTCCTCGAGGTCGGTGGCCGGCGGCCGTTCGGGACGCGTCCAGCGCATGATCACGTGGGCACCGGCGGCGTGGCGCGCGTGCATCCAGACGTCGTCGGGACGCGAATGGCGGAAGGTGAGCGCATCGTTGTGCCGGGCTCCCCGGCCCACCCGTATCTCGATCCCGCCCGAGCTCGTGTATCTCCTGTAGGGAAGGGCCGGATGCTCCGTCCCGGGACCGGAGCGGCGCCGTCGGGGCGGTGTCGGCGCCGCCGCCGGCAGGAGCGCCACCGCCTCTTCGCGGGAAAGTTCGCCGGCCTCGTGGCGCGCGCGCACCGCGGCGACGCTGGCGAGAGCCTCCTCGGTCTCGGCGATCCGCCCGGGCAGCGCTTCGGCCGCGCGCTCCATCCGTGCAGCACGCCGGAAAAGGGCGTCCGCATGCTCCTGTGGGCGGACGCGCGGGTCGAGATCGAGCGCGCGCTCCACGCCGTCGAATCCGGTCAGCGACACGCGCTCGGCTCCGCGCCGGATCAGGTGAAGCGACGAGAGGATGAGCGCCCCGTCCTCGCGCAGCCGTGCGGCACGGGCCGTCTCGCCCATCTCCCTGCGCAGGTGGTTCAGCTTGCGCGAAAGTAGCCGCGACTCGCGGGCGAGGTGGCGGCCAAGCCGGCCGTGCTCGACCTTCGCGTCGGGGCCCGCGGCCTCCCGCACGGCCGCCATTGCCCCCAGGAGGCTGCCGGCCGCCTCGGCGCCGGTGCCGGGAAGCGGCCACGGATACGGCTGCGGCCCGGACGGAAGGTGGAGGATGTGCGGGGCGGTATCCACCGCCTCGGCCATCGCCAGCCAGCGCCGGAACCCCTCGTCGGGGTCGGACGCGGCGAGGACATGCCCGACATTCAGTCCCGACAGGTATTCCACACGCTGCAGCAGCGCCATGCGTGCCTCCCGGGGCGTGGTCCCCTCGACGAGACGGCGCCACCCGGCGAGGTCCACCCGGGTCCGTGAGGGAGCCCCCATCCCCTCGCCCGGGGGACACCACGGCTGGCCGACCGGATGAGGACGCGACCGCACCAGCCCCAGCCGCCTTCTCACCCTTGCTTCGTGACCCTCCGCAAACACCACGTTCCAGCGGTTCGTGGCGAGTTCCACGATCAGCGACGGCTGCGGCTTCCTCCCCCGCACGCGCCGGAAGCGCATCACGATCACGCGCTCGTCCCGCACGGCTCCGACTTCGGCGAGCACGGCCGGAAGCGGCTCGGCATCGGCGTCCGGATCCGACGGCGGTCCGACCACGATCACCCCACGCCCGGGTCGCAGGTCCACCTCAAGCGTGGCATCGCGGAAGTCGACCTGGACCACGCGGGCCTCGCGGTGGAAGGACACGGCGCGGGCCCGGGCCCCCGACAGCCGGACCCGCAGTTCGGCGGCGACCGCCCGGGCCAGGCACGGGTCCCAGATCACGGGCGGCTCGGAGCGGAGTTGTCGTAGTGCGTCAATTCTTGCATCGCGTCGCGCGTCGGAGACGAACCTGTGAGCAACCTCCGCGACGGTGGAGATGCTCGCAAGCCGGATGGGTTATCTTTTTCGGGCACGGCGTACCGTGCACCCGCGAACCCTCCGCTTCTGGCATCCTCTGGTGAACGGTCTGTAGATGCGCGGTCTTGTCAGGATGGCGCTGCTGTTGCTGGCCGTCGTGGCGGTGATCGTGCTGGTCGGCTCCGGCCTGGCCCAGTGGATCCCCGAGAACAGGACGCCCGGGGGCGGCGCGCTCATGACGGCGGGCGAGGACCGCGTCACGATCGACGTGCGCAACGCCGGTGGAGTGGACGGGATGGCCCGGACGGCGACGGACCACCTGCGGGAGGCGGGGTTCGATGTCGTGAGCCTGGGCAACGCCAGCGCCTTCGGGCACGACACGACCGTAGTCGTGGACCGTGTCGATGACATGGAGAAGGCGGCGGCGGTGGCCCGTGTTCTGGGGGTAACGAGGGTGACGAGCGAACCGGACTCTAATCTCTTCGTCGATGTGACGGTCCGGCTGGGGTCCGACTGGTCGGTCCCCGTCAGCACCGAACGGGGCGCGGCATGGGTCGAAGTGGTGGAATGGTTCCGCAATCTGGGAGGGACGCGGTGAAGAACGGGTTGGAGCGGTAGGCGATGGCGCGGAAGAAGCGCGGCTCCGGGAAGCAGGCCGGCGAGAAGAAAGCGAAGACCGCGGACACCCGCGCGAAGGAGCGCCCGCAGGCGGAGAAGCAGGGCGGTCGCGGAGGCGGGCTGGCCGAATGGATGAAGTCGTTCGGCGTTGCCATCGTCATCTTCCTGGTCTTCAGGTTCTTCCTCATCCAGACATTCGTCATCACGTCGGGATCCATGGAGAACACCCTCCTCGTGGGCGACTTCCTGGTCGTGAACAAGGCGGCGATGGGATCCCGCATTCCCCTCACGAACGTCCGCATCCCGGGCTACGCCGACCCGCGGCGGGGGGACATCCTGGTCTTCGACCCGCCGCATGAGGATACGCTGATCCTCGTCAAGCGCCTGGTGGGGATGCCCGGCGACACCGTGGAGATGCGGGACAAGGCGCTTTACGTGAACGGTCGGCCGCAGCACGAGCCGTACGTGGTCACCACCCGCCAGCCTGACTACTCCGACCGGTCCATGCTCTGGCAGCAGGAATACCTGCTGGGCGGGCCACGGAACGACTACAGGCCTTCCCGCGACACCTGGGGACCGATCGTGATCCCGTCCGACCGGTACTTCATGCTGGGGGACAACCGAGATTCGAGCCTCGACGGCCGCACCTGGGGATTCCTCGAGCGATGGCGTCTGGAGGGGCGGGTGTGGGCCATCTACTTCTCGTACAACCGGGGCTCGTTCCTCCCTTTTCCGTGGATCAGGGAGATTCGATGGAGCCGAATCGGCGACCGGGTTCGTTGATCACCGGCCGGCGGGTCAGGTCGGGGCGCCTGCTGGCACGCAGCTGGCCGCACGCGGCGTCGATGTCCCGTCCCCTCGGTTCCCGCACCGCCGCGGGAACACCAGCCCGCTCCAACCCGTCGCGGAACGCGCGGAGGCGGCCCGCGAGGCTCGGCTTCCACGCGACGTAGGGGATGGGATTGAACGGGATCAGGTTGACGAACGCCTGGACCCGGACGGCCAGCTCGGCCAGCCTGGGCAGGAGCTGGAGATCGTCGTTGACGCCCCGGATCATCGTGTACTCGAAGGTGATCCGGCGGCCTCCCTTGCGGTTGAACGCCTCCAGGGCGGCCATGAGCTGTTCCAGGGGGTAGCGCTTCTCGAGCGGAATCAACTCGGCGCGAAGTTCGGAGACGGGTGCGTGCAGCGAGAGCGCCAGCCGGAACTGCTCGGGGCGCCTCGCCAGCGCCTCGATCCCGGGTATCACCCCGACGGTCGAGACGGTGATGCGCCGGGCGCCCAGTCCGTACCCGGCGTTCAGGATCGCCAGCGCCGGGAAGACCGCCTTGCGGTTGGCGAGGGGTTCGCCCATGCCCATGAAGACCACGTTCGTGACGCGTCCGCGGCCGTGCTCCCGTGCCCACCGCGCCGAGGCGCGGTATTGGCCCACGATCTCAGCCGTCGACAGCTGGCGACCGAAACCCGACCACCCGGTCGCGCAGAATCGACACCTGAGCGCGCACCCCGCCTGCGACGAAATGCAGAGCGTCAGGCGGTCGCCCGCCGGGATGAGCACGCTCTCCACGACCTCGCCTCCACGCAGCGCCCAGAGGTGCTTGACGGTCCCGTCGGCCGACTCGGACACCGTGTCGACGCCGGGCTCCTCGAGCCGAAAACGCTCGCCCAGGGCATCGCGTTCGCGCAGGGGAAGGTTGGTCATTTCCCCGAAGCCGCGCGCGTCACCGGCAGACAGCCACTCCCGGACCTGTCCGCCGCGGTAGCGCGGCTGCCCGCGAGCCTGGAAATGGCCGTCCAGGGCCTCCGCGAGCTCCGGTGGGGTCAACCCCAGCAGGTTCGGGCGGTCGGCCGGGTTCGGTAGGTTGGCGGGCACGATGCCGGGAGGCCTTTCTCGTCGGGCGGGTGCGACTGGCGTTGAACGCCCCTTGAAGCGGGGATTAAGTTACCGCCGGAAAACGTCCGGCGCCGCCTCAGGCAATCCGTAGTGGAATCTCCGCGTGGCACCGTCGGGTACGGAACCCCCTGGCGCACCGGAGACGGACCTGTGTCGACAATCGGACAGAGCGCGACGGCGATGCGCTCGGCAGGAGCGGGCGAAGCAACGCTGAAGATGGCCGGCGAAGAGGTACGGATCGCCGGCTGGGTACACCGCCGAAGGGATCTGGGCGGGCTGGTCTTTCTGGACGTGAGGGATCGCTCGGGCCTGCTCCAGGCTTCGGCAGGGCCGGGGTGGTCCTCGCCCGCGGCCATGGAGGCGGCGCGGGGGGTGGGTCCCGAGGACGTGGTGGCGATACAGGGGGTGGTGATGCCGCGTCCGGAGGCGGCGCGGAACCCCGACATGGCGACGGGCGAGGTCGAGGTGCAGGTCGCCGAACTGGAGATCCTCAACAAGGCGCGCACACCCGCCATCCCCGTCTACCTTCCGCCGGAAGAGGAGCTGCCCTCGGAGAAGCTGCGGTTGCGGCACCGCGTTCTCGATCTTCGCCGCCGCGAGCTTCAGGCCAGGCTGATCCTGCGCCACCGGCTCGTCCTGGCAGCGCGGAACTACTTCCACGAACAGGGCTTCGTCGACGTGGAAACCCCGATACTGACCAAGCCCACGCCCGAGGGCGCGCGCGACTTCCTGGTCCCGAGCCGGGTTCATCCGGGCGAGTTTTTCGCGCTTCCGCAGAGCCCGCAGATCTACAAGCAGCTACTGATGATCGGGGGGTTCGACCGCTACATGCAGATCGCGCGCTGCTTCAGGGACGAGGACATGCGCGCCGACCGCCAGCCCGAGTTCACGCAGATCGACGTCGAGGCGTCGTTCATCCAGCCCGAGGACATCTACGGGTGGGGCGAGGGCCTCATGGCCAGGCTGGCCGAGGTCGCCGGGGTCGAGGCGGAGACGCCCTTCATGCGCCTCCCCTACCACGACGCGATGGAGCGCTTCGGTTCGGATCGTCCCGATCTCCGCTACGATCTCGAGATCGTCGACGACACGGCGGTTCTGGGCGCCCTCGACTCGAACATCCTGCGGGGCGCCGTCGCGAAGGGCGGGCGGATCCGCGGGCTCCACCTCGCCGCCGGCGCCCGCCTCTCACGGAAACAGATCGACACGATCGAACAGGCGGCAAAGGCGGCGGGCGCTCCCGGCCTCCTGTGGGCCAAGGTCCAGGAAGACCGCGCCACGGGCCCACTCGGCCGGTTCTTCCGGGACGATACTCTCGCGCGTCTTGCCCTCTCGCCCGGCGACCTCCTCCTCGCGGCCGCCGGGCCCGACCGCATGACCTCACCGGCGCTGGACGCCGCCCGCGCGGCCTCGATCGCCGCCCTGCAACTCTCCAGGACCACCGAGCACGCGTGGCTGTGGGTGACCGGCTTCCCCGTCTTCGAAGAGGGGACGGACGGGGCACTGGCCGCCAACCACCACCCCTTCGTCCAGCCCGACCCCGCCGACGCGCACCTCCTGGATTCGGACCCGCTGGCGGTGCGCGGCCTCGCCTACGATCTCGTCTACAACGGCACCGAGCTGGGCTCAGGGAGCATCCGCGTCCACGACGCCGACCTGCAGACGCGCCTCCTGGGCATGCTGGGCCTGGAGCCCGACGAGATCGCGGCCAAGTTCGGCTTCCTCCTCGAGGCGCTGCGGTCCGGCGCACCGCCCCACGGCGGCATCGCGCTGGGCGTGGATCGCCTTGCGGCCCGCCTTTCGGGCGGCTCAAGCTTGAGGGACGTGATCGCGTTTCCCAAGACGACGGCGGCGCGTGCGCTCTTCGAGGGCGCCCCGTCGCCCGTCGCCGCGGCCGAACTGGCCGCACTCGGGATTTCGGTTGGAGGCGGAGAATGACGAGCGGTACAATGGTCGAGCACCACCTGAACGCCGAAGGCGCCGACCACTTCATCCTCGCCGGCGTGGGGGATGCCAATTTCCGGGAGCTGGCGTCGCTGTTCGGGGTGCAGGTCGTGCTGCGCGGCGAGTACGTCAAGATCGCCGGGGAACTCGAGGCGGTTGCCGATTCGGCAAGAGTCGTCGAACACATGATCGAGCTGGCGCGGCTGGGGAAGGGTTTTCCCGCGTCCGATGTGGCCCGGTTCGCCACGAGCCTGGAGTCGCGCGACGGGCCGGACATCCGCAGCGGCGACGAGCGGCTGCAGATCGCGCTGCCGGGGTCGCGCCGGATCATCGCGCCGCGTTCCGAAGGGCAGCGCAGATACCTCCAGGCGATGGAGGACTCGGACATCGTGATCGGCATCGGTCCGGCCGGAACGGGAAAGACGTACCTGGCGGTGGCGCGCGCCGTGGACGAACTCTTTCGCAAGAGGGTCCGGAGGATCATCCTTGCGCGTCCCGCAGTCGAGGCCGGCGAGAACCTCGGGTTTCTCCCGGGGGACCTTCAGGAGAAGGTCGATCCCTATCTGCGCCCCCTCTACGACGCGCTCGAGGACATGATGCCGGCCGCCAGGGTCCGAAGGGGCATCTCGGAGCGCACGATCGAGATCGCGCCGCTGGCGTACATGCGCGGAAGAACCCTTTCTGATGCCTTCGTCATCCTCGACGAGGCCCAGAACGCCACCGCCGCCCAGATGAAGATGTTCCTGACGCGCATCGGTGTCGGCTCCCGGGTCGTGATCACGGGCGACAAGACCCAGATCGACCTGCCGAATTCGCAGGTCTCGGGGCTCATTCAGGTCGAGGATATACTCAAGGACATCGACGGGATCGAGTTCGTCTATCTCGATGAGCGGGACGTCACCCGCCACCGCCTGGTCAAGCACATCGTCCTGGCCTACGCAGCGGCAGATCAGCGCCGGTCGGGCGGCCGTGACGATGAGCGGTAGGGGGCGGCGCCGCAGCCTGTTTTCCGGGACCCCCGTGCGGGCCTGGCCGGACGCGGTGGTTCACCACGGCGTGCGCTGGCTGCTGCTGCTTTCCCTTGCGGGGGGTCTGGTCCTCCTGTACCCGCCCGATCCCGGCGTCTTCATCGGACGTCACGAACTCGGCACGGTCGCCGACAGGGACATCATCGCGGTGAGCGGCTTCGACGTCCCCAAGGACACGGAGCAGCTCAGGCAGGAGCGGTCAGCGGCGGCCTCGTCGGTGATCCCCACCTTCATCTTCGATGGCTCGGCGCGGGCAGCGGCCCTGGAATCGCTGACCGCGTTCTTCATGCGCCTCGATTCGGCGGCCACGGCGGCCGGGGTGGCCGGCGTCGCCAGCGTGCTCTCCGCTGCGGGAATCGAAGCGAGTCCGGAGCAGACCGAGGTCCTCGTCGACAGGAGCCGGGCTACGGCCCTCCACGAGAGCGCGACCGAGGCGATCGGCCGACTGGTCGACCAGGGAGTCATGGCGCCGGGGGTGGCCTCGGAGGTCACCACCGACTCGATCCGGGTGTCGAGGTCGGGCGGGGAGACGCTGGCGCCGCGCACTTCGGTCCTTTCGGGGAGGGAGTTCTATGAGGCAGCCCTCGCCGGGCGCGAGGAGGGTCCCGAGACAGACCTTCTGCGCCTGATCCTGGCGCGCTACCTGGTTGCCAGCCTGGCCCCGGACACGGCGCGCAACGCGCGCGAACGCGCCGTGGCGCGTGATTCGGTCGCGGTGACGGCCGGTCGGGTCCTGCAGGGCGAAGCCATCGTGCGCGCCAACGATCAGGTGGGATCCGCCGAACTGCAGAAGCTCGACGCATACCGCAACCACCTCCGCGCGAACGGGATCAGCGTGGACGAGTCGAACCTGGGCGCGGCGTTCGGCGCGTTGATCCTCAACGCCGTCATGCTCTCCATCTTCGGCGTCCTTCTGTTCTTCTTCAGACCCGACATATATCCCGAGTTCCGGGACCTGGTGGCGCTCGCCGTGCTCGCGGCCATCTACTTCAGCGGGGCCTTCTTCGTGGCCGGTGCGGCGGCGTTTCCGGGAGCCGCGCTCCCAACGGTGTTCGTCACGGTCGTGCTTGCCGTCATGTGGGACGGGCGGCTGGCCCTGCTGACGGTATTGGTGTTGTCCGCTCTCACGGCGGCGCAGGAACCCTTTGCGTCCGTGGACACCTTTCTCGTCGCGCTCGCGGGAGGCGCCGCGGCCGCACTCGCGGTGAGAGGCTACCGGCGCCTGTCCCAGATATGGCGTATCATCGCGATCACCTTCGGCGCGTACGCTCTCGCGCTGGCGGCGGTGTACCTCAAGGGGGCCGAATTCGAATTCGGCACGACTCTCGCGTGGGCGCTGGCCGGCACCGTGATCTGGGCCATACTCGGCATCGGATTCCTGCCGGTGTTCGAGTGGCTGACGGGGATCACGACCGACCAGACCCTGGCCGGCCTGGCCGACGCCAACCGTCCCCTCATCAAGCGGCTCGCGGCCGAGGCGCCCGGCACCTGGGCACACACCATCCAGGTTGCCAACCTGGCCGAATCCGGGGCGGACGACATCGGCGCCAACTCCATCCTGTGCCGCGCCGGCGCGTACTATCACGACGTGGGCAAGATGGTCCATCCCGAGTTCTTCATCGAGAACCAGAGCGGCGACAACCCGCATGACGCGCTGGACCCCGAGGCATCCGCCGCGATCGTGCGCGGACATGTCGTCGAAGGGGTCAGGATGGCCCGGAAGGAAAAGGTGCCGGCCGTTCTGATCGACTTCATATCCGAGCACCACGGCGACCAGACCATCGGCTTCTTTCTCCAGCAGGCCGTCGACAAGGCCGAGAAGGAAGGCCGGGAGCCGCCCGATCCGGCGAAGTTCCGTTACCCGGGACCCCGGCCCCGCACCCGCGAGACCGCGATCCTCATGCTGGCCGACTCGGTGGAATCGGCGGCGCGGGCCCTGAAGGACCCGACCCCCAGGCGCATCTCCCGGCTGATCGACGAGATCTTCGCTACGAAGCTGGAGCGCAAGCAGCTCAACCGGGCCGGCTTGACCCTGCGCGACCTGGCCCTCCTCAAGCGGCGATTCCGAAAGATTCTGGGCGGCATCCACCACCGGCGCATCGACTATCCGGGCACGCGGCATCTGACCGCGAAGAGCACACCGTGATCACCATCCACGTAAACGCCCCGGGTAACGGCAGCGTGCCTCGCGAACTGATCGACCGGGCGTTGCGCGAAGCCCTGCGGCGGGAGGGCGTGCGCCGCGCGGAACTGTCCGTGACTTTCGTGGACGACGAAGAGATTTCCAGGTTGCACGCACGCTATCTCGGCTCCGCCGGTCCCACCGACGTGATCTCCTTCGCCCTGCACTCCGAGGACGAGGACCCGTTCGGCGACGTTTACGTCGGCCACGCGCAGGCCCTCAGACAAGCGGCGGAAGCCGGCGCCACACCCGACGAGGAACTCGCGCGACTGGCCGTCCACGGCGCGCTGCACGTCCTGGGATACGATCACCCCGACGGCCCGGAGCGCCGGTCCTGCGAGATGTACCGCGTGCAGGAGGCCGTGGTCGGACGGGTGGTGTCGCCGTGAGTTCCGAGAAGACCTCGGTGGCGGTGGACCCCGCGAAGCTCGAGGAGTTGCGAGCGCTCGCACAGCAGGGAGCACACATCGAGCTTCCGGATTGGGTTGCCGGAATACACCCCTCGGACATCGCCGACCTCGTGGCTTCGCTCGACTCCGAGGCGCAGCAGCTCGAAATCCTCGAGGCGCTGTCCGACGCGGTTGCCTCCGAAACCCTCGCCGAGATGGAGGAGCACGAGGACCGGGCCGAACTCCTGTCCGCGCTCGACGAGAGCCGGGGCGCGGCGCTGCTTCAGGAACTCGCCGACGACGATGCGGCGGACCTCCTGGGCGAGATGGAGCCCGACGACCGCGACCGCATGCTTGCCGCGCTGCCCTCCGCCGAGGCGGGCGAGATCCGCGACCTGCTGCGCTACGACGAGGAGACCGCGGGCGGCCTGATGACCACCGCGCTGGTCTCGGTGGCCGCCGAGTCGAGCGCCTACGACGCCATCGCCGAGATCCGCAGGCAGGGGCGCGAGATCGAGGACTTCTATTCCGTCTTCGTGGTTGACCACCTCAACCGCCTCCGCGGCACGGTGCCGCTGGCCGACCTCATCCTCGCGGACCCGGACGCCCCGGTCGAGTCGCTGGTCGAGCCGATGCTGGCGGTCGCGCACCCCGACACGGACCAGGAGGAGGTGGGCCGTGTCATGGGACGCTACAACCTGGTCAGCATCCCGGTTGTGAGCCAAGAGGGCTCGCTGCTGGGCCAGATCACCTTCGACGACGTGATCGACGTGATCGAAGCCGAGACCACCGAGGATATCCTCCGGCTGGCGGGCGTGTCCGACGAGGAGGAACTCCGGGCGGGGTGGCTCGAGTCGGTACGCTCGCGGCTCCCGTGGCTGACGCTGAACCTGGTGACCGCCGGCCTGGCGGCGTCGGTCATTCTCAGCTTCGAGGCGGTCATCGGCCAGTGGACCTTTCTTGCCTTCCTCATGCCCGTGATCGCGGCGCTCGGCGGCAACACGGGGACCCAGGCGCTGGCGGTGACCATACGGCGGATCGCCGTGGGCGACGGGTTGGGTCCCAACCATTTCGAGGCGGTGGGGAAGGAGGTGCTGGTCGGCCTCCTCAACGGCTTTGTCCTCGGCGTGATCTTCTCGCTCTTCGCCTTCTTCTGGGAGGGGGGCGACCCACGCATCGGGCTTGTCGTGCTCGTGGCAATGTGGTCCAACATCATCGTCGCGGGCTTCGCGGGCGCGCTCGTGCCGACCGTGCTGGACCGGCTCGGCGTCGACCCCGCGGTTGCGTCCTCGGTCTTCGTCCACACGCTGACCGACCTGGTGGGGTTCGTGATGGTCCTGAGCCTCGCCAGCACGCTGCTGGCGTGACCCGCTCCGGGCACCGCCGCCTGGCGGACGACTTCCGCCAGGGCCGCCGCCCGGCACTCGCCCGCGCGATCTCGATGGTCGAGGCGTCCCGCCCGGGAGTGGCCGACCTGCTGGACGAGGTGCTGATGGTCGAGCCGCGCGCCCGCCGCATCGGGATCACCGGGCCGCCCGGGGCCGGCAAGTCGAGCCTGGCGACCCTCCTCGCCAAGCTGCTGCGCGAGCGAAACGAGGACGTGGCGATCGTGGCGGTCGACCCCACCTCGCCGTTTTCGGGAGGCGCGCTCCTCGGCGACCGCATACGCATGAACGAACTCGCCGTCGACCCGGGTATCTTCATCCGCTCGATGGCCACCCGGGGCTCACTGGGAGGGCTGGCGGCGACCACGCGAGAAGTGATCGACCTCCTCGATGCCTTCGGCTTTGCCAACATCATCATCGAGACGGTCGGCGTGGGGCAGACGCAGTTCGAGATCCAGGCCGCGGCCGACTCGACCGTCGTCGTGCTGGTGCCCGAGTCCGGCGACGGAATCCAGGCGATGAAGGCGGGCCTGATGGAGATCGCCGACGTTTTCGTGGTGAACAAGTCCGATCGCATCGGCGCGGACCGCCTGGTGCGCGAGATCGGGCAGGCGCTCATGCTGCGGGCCGGGCGGGCTTCGCATGACGCCCCCGCCCATCACGGCGTCGACCTCACGCGCATCGGCCGCCCCGAGACGGCCCCGCCCGGCGGCGACCCGGCTTCCGCCGCGCCCCGCTGGGAGATCCCGGTCCTCAAGACCTCGGCCGGGCGCGGCGAGGGCATCGGTGAACTCCTCGCGGCGATCCTGGCACACGGCCGCCATCTGCGCGATTCGGGGGGCCTCGAGACGCGTCGCGAGCGACGGGCTCTGGGGCGCATCCGCGATGTCGTGGAGCGCCGGCTGCACCGCCGTGCGGAGCGTTTCTTCGCGTCGGACCCCCACCTCGCCGAATGGGTAGCACAGGTGAAGGCGGGGCGAGCCACCGCCTACGGAGTGGCGGATCGAATCGTACCCGCCATATTGAGTAGAGCGCCGGCGGTCTACGACCGGGCAGCAGAGGACTAGTCAGATGTCGACAACCGAACCGCGTTTGCGCGACCCGGACGCCCTCGTCGAGGAAATCGAGCGGCGGCGGCGCGAGATCGAACGGCTGAACGCGGAGCTGGCCGCCTGGGAAGCCACCAGCGAGGGCACACCGAAGCGCCTTTCCTCCTTCACCTCCATCTCGGGCAACGAGGTGGACGCCCTGTACACTCCGGCGCACGTGTCGGGAAGCTACGTCGACAAGCTCGGCGTGCCCGGCGGATTCCCCTACACCCGGGGGCCCTACGCGACCATGTACCGGACCCGGCTCTGGACCATGCGCCAGTTCGCCGGGTTCGCGACCGCCGAAGAGACCAACCGGCGCTACAAGTACCTGCTGGCCAACGGCCAGACCGGCCTGTCGGTCGCCTTCGACTTTCCCACGCTGATGGGATACGACAGCGATCATCCCCGTTCGCTGGGCGAGGTGGGCGTCTGCGGCGTGGCCATTTCGTCGCTGGCGGACATGGAGACGCTCTTCGACGGGATACCCCTCGATCAGGTGTCGGTCTCCAAGACGATCAACGGTCCGGCGATCATCCTCTTCTGCTTCTACGTCGCGGCCGCCGAGCGCCAGGGCATTTCGCCGGACCGGCTGCGCGGCACGGTTCAAAACGACATCCTCAAGGAGTATCAGGCGCAGCACGCCTGGGTCTTTCCTCCCGAACCGGCGCTGCGGCTCATCCTGGACATGTTCGAGTGGTGCTCCGAGCACGCGCCCCGCTACAACCCCGTATCGATATCGGGCTACCACATTCGCGAGGCCGGGGCCACCGCCGGACAGGAACTGGGCTTCACCCTCGCCAACGGCTTCGAGTACGTGCGCCGCGGGATTGAGCGCGGCCTCGACGTGGACGCCTTCGCACCGCGCCTTTCGTTCTTCTTCGACGTGCACAACGACTTCTTCGAGGAGGTCGCCAAGTTCCGCGCCGCGCGGCGCATCTGGGCGCGCCGCATGCGAGACGAGTTCGGTGCCCGCAACCCGCAGTCGTGGCGGCTGCGCACCCACGCCCAGACCGCGGGCGTGACGCTGACCGCGCAGCAACCCGAGAACAACATCGTGCGCGTCGCGTACCAGGCGCTCGCAGCGGTGTTGGGCGGCACCCAGTCGCTGCACACCAACTCCATGGACGAGACCCTGGCGCTGCCGACCGAGAAGGCGGTGCGGATCGCGCTCCGGACCCAGCAGATCCTGGCGTATGAGAGCGGCGTGCCCAACACCATCGATCCACTTGCCGGCTCGTACTACGTCGAGGCGCTCACCGACCGGCTCGAAGCCGAGGCCGAGGAGCTCTTCGAGCGAATCGAGGGGCAGGGCGGGGTGGTCCCCGGCATCGAGAACGGGTGGTTCCAGCGCGAGATCGCCAACTCGGCCGCGCGCCAGCAGGCCGAGATCGAGGCCGGGCTGAGGACGGTGGTGGGCGTCAACCAATTCACCGGCGGGGCCGGGGAGATCGAGATCGACACCCTGCAGATCGATCCCGACGTCGAGAAGCGCCAGCGTGCCACCATGGCCAGGCTGCGGACCGGGCGGGACGACGAACAGGTCACTGCATCGCTGGGCCGCCTCCGGGCCGCAGCCGCCGGTGGCGCCAACACGGTCCCCTACATCCTCGACTGCGCCCGTGCCTACTGCACGCTCTACGAGATCCGGGCCGCCATGGAGGATGTCTTCGGCGCATACCGGGAGCCGGTGTTCTTCTAGCAGGTCTGCTGGCCCAACCGCGGCGGGCCGCCCCATGTTGAGGAAGGTTCGAGCATCCGTCCCGCATCGCAGGAGTCTTTCCATGAAGGCCATCGTCCCCGCTCTCGCACTCATCGCCATCGTCGTGGCCGGCGCTCCCGAAACCGCCCGCGCCCAAACCCCCACGCCGCTCTCCCTCGAAACCTGGCTCGACTGGGAGCGCGTCTCGGATCCGCGCATCTCGCCGGACGGCTCGCAGGTCATCTACACGCGGGGCTGGGTGGACAAGCAGAACGACCGCTGGAAGTCGTCCATCCACATCGTCGGCGCCGACGGAACGCGCCCGCGCAACCTGATCGACGGCTCCTCGCCGCGCTGGTCGCCCAGCGGCGACAGGATCGCGTTTCTCGCCCCCGACGAGGACGGCAACACCCAGATCTTCGTGCGCTACATGGACGCCGAGGGCGCGGTCACTCAGGTCACGCGCGTCGAGGAGAGCCCGTCGGCGCCGGCCTGGTCGCCCGACGGCACGCGGCTGGCGTTCACGATGAGTGTGCCTGCCGAGAACCCGAGTTCGCGCCACTGGCAGGTCTCGCTGCCTCGGCCCGAGGGCGCCAACTGGACCCCGGGGCCGCGCATCATCGAGAGCCTCGTGTACCGGCAGGACGGCGTCGGATTCCTGGACGAGACCTTTCGCCACATCTTCGTCGTGCCGGCCGACGGGGGCACCCCGCGCCAGCTCACCAGCGGCGATCACAACTACGGCACGCCCGTCTGGGAGCCGGGCGGCGAGACCCTGCTCTTCAGCGGCCTGGTCGAAGACGACGCGCTGTATCGCTGGCAGGAGACCGAAGTCTATCGGCTCGGCGTCGGTTCGGGCGATCTGCGGCAGGTCACCACCCGGAAGGGGCCTGACGGAGCGCCGACCCCCTCGCCCGACGGAAGCATGATTGCGTACGTCGGCCACGACACGACCACCTTCGACTACATCGAGTCCACGCTCTACGTGATGAACGCCGACGGGTCGAACGCCCGCGCGCTCACCGCGGAACTCGACCGCACCCCGCGCGGCCTGCAGTGGGCCCCGGACGGGAGCGGCGTCTACTTCAACGTCCGGGCCGACGGCTACGCGAACATCATGTACGCATCGGTCGACGGCGAGGTCCGCGCCGCGAGCCAGGGCCCGCAGATGTTCGAACTCGGCGACGTGAGCGCCGGTGGCACGGCAGTGGGGACGTGGGGAGACGCCCACGAACCGGGGGATGTCTACGCCTTCCCCGTGGACAACCCGGAGCGGCGAACACGGCTCACGAATGCCAACGGAGACGTGCTGGCCGGGGTGACGCTCGGAGAAGTCGAACAGATCTGGGCCGAGTCGTCACACGACGGTCTGGCCATCCACGGCTGGGTCATCAGACCGCCCGGATTCGACCCCTCGCGCGAATACCCGATGATGCTCGTCATCCACGGCGGGCCGCACGGCATGTACAACGGGGGCTTCAACTTCGGCTGGCAGGAACACGCTGCGAACGGCTACGTCGTCCTGTACACGAACCCGCGGGGGAGTTCCGGGTACGGCACGGAGTTCGGCAACGCGATCCAGTACGACTACCCGAACAACGACTTCCACGACCTGATGTCGAGCGTCGACGAACTGCTGTCCCGGGGCTACGTGGACGAGGACAACATGTTCGTCTACGGCTGCTCCGGCGGAGGCGTGCTTACCGCGTGGGTGGTGGGCCACACCGACCGCTTCCGCGCGGCCTCGTCGAACTGTCCGGTGACCAACTGGCTGGCCTTTCCCGGCGAGGTGGACGGGAACTTCCTGCGCTGGTACGCGGACTTCGAGCACTTCCCCTGGGAGGACCCGAGCGAGCATATCCGGCGCTCGCCGATCATGTACGTCGGCAACGTGACCACACCTACCATGCTGATGACGGGCGAACTCGACCTGCGCACCCCGATGTCCCAGACCGAGCAGTTCTACCAGGCGCTCAAGGCCCAGAAGAAACCCACCGCCATGCTGCGGTTTCAGGGCGAGTGGCACGGGACTTCGCGCATGCCGTCGAACTTCCTCCGCACCCAGCTCTACCTGCGGAAGTGGTTCGAGCGCTGGGGCACGCACGACGACGCGAGGGCGGCCACGGACCGGTGAACGCGGCCAGGGGCCGACATGATGATATCGTATTGATATCGTAATGCTATCACTGCGGACGTCGTGATTCGTCGGCCAGGGGCGCGAGAAGCTCCGCGCTGACCTCCAGCGCGCGCCGGACCTGGTCGGCCGTCATCCGCCCGTGGAGCGCGCTCCGGGCGTCCTCCGCACGCGCGTGGCCCTGGTCGGCGGCGAGGGACAGCCAGGCGTACCGGCTCACGTGATCGTCCTGCATGTACTCGGTGGCCAGGTGGAACTGGGCGTCGGCGTACCCCTGCTCGGCCGCGGCGCGGATCCAGCGAACGGCCTCGCCCAGGTTGCGGGGTGTGCCGAGACCGAGGTGGTACATGTAGCCGAGATTGTACTGGGCGGTCATCTCGCCCTGTTCGGCGGCCGCGCGGAACCACCTGACGGCTTCGGAGGGGTTGGGCTGCACTCCCCATCCGGTGGCGTGGCCCTGCCCGAGGTGGCTCTGGGCGCTGGCATGCCCCTGCGCGGCGGCCGCGCGAAACCACCTGAGCGCCTCGGTCTCGCTCCGGGCGACACCCTCTCCGCGCAGATGCAGGAGGCCGAGCATGTCCTGCGCATCGGCGAGTCCGGCCTCCGCCGCCGCGCGGAACCAGTCGGCAGCGGCCGAATCGCTCGTGGGCAGGCCCTCGCCGGAGAGATGACGCACGCCGAGATCGTATCGGGCCCGGGCGTGACCCAACACTGCAGCCGCACGGAGCCATCCGACCGCGACACTGTCGTCCGGGGCCACCCCTTCGCCTCGGCGAAACATGAGGGCCAGCCGGTACCGCACGTCCGCGTCCCCCTCTTCCGCGGCCGCCTGGAGCAGATCGAGGGATCCGGAGTGTCCCTGGACGGCGGCCTCGGTCAGCCAATCGATTGCCGCCGCACTGTCCCGTGGGACACCTGTACCGTCCAGATACATCCGCGCCAGCGAGTGCTGTACATCGGCCCGGCCCTGTTGCGCCGCCGCGGACAGCCACGACAGGGCCTGCGAGTCGCCCTGCCTGGCCAGGTCGAACAGGTCGTCCTCGAACCTTGCATCGTCTGACCGGGTATCCCCGGACAGCTCGGACCGGACATTCCCCATCGTTGCGGGCGCCGGTTCGCAGGCCCCCAGAACGAGCAGGGCGGTCGCCCACGCAAGGGTCCCCAGGCACATTTCGTCACGGCGCATGGGGAGAGGATCGCGTATCTTTGATGCAGAGGCAATGACTTTCGGCCAACGGGCGCCAATGCGATACAGGACAACGACGTCGGTGGCATTGCCCGCGCTCGTCGTGGCCTGCTTCCAGTCGGGACCGATCCCGCCCTCTCCGCTCACGGGCGCCACCGCGTCACCTGCCGGAGCGCCGGCCCGAGGAACCGCCGACACCGAGCCCCCCGTCGACCCGCCAACCGCTGCAGCGCCCACCCGGCCTACCATCGAGAGCGAGCGCGCACTCCAGATGGAAGGCGCGGTCCGCACGCGGCTCGACCGCGTTGAGCGCCTGCACGACCTGACGCTGCCCCTGCTGCGCGACGGGCTGGAGATGTGCGGGGCGCATCGGCGCAGTGAGCCGGGCTTCCGCTACGCCACCCTCGACCAGTATCCTGCGGACGCGGAGCGCAGGGTGTACGAGACGGTCCTTGGCATCCGGGCGTGGCCCACGGTCCTGATGGTCATCTCGGGCAGCGCGGCCGAGCGGGCCGGCTTGATGTCGGGCGACTACATCACATCGGTGGGCGGGGTCACGGTCCCAGGCGGACAACCCGGCCGCGACACCATCGCCGCGGTGACCCGGCGATGGCCGGCGGGAAGCGCCATGTCCGTGCAGGTCGAGCGGGACGGGACGGCCGTCGCGCTCCGCTACTCGCCCGAGACGGTGTGCGACTATGACGTCGCACTCACGGAAGACGACGAGATCAACGCCTGGGCGAGCGGCGATGCGATTCATGTCAGCCAGGGGCTCATGCGGTTCCGGATGTCGGACGCCGAGCTGCAGGCCGTGCTCGCCCACGAGGTGGCACACAATTCCGAAGGGCACCTGGCGGAGATTACGAGCAACCTCGTGCTGACGGGGCTGCGCGGTGCCGTGCGCGATGCGGCGGCCGAGGCCGCGGATCCGCCGTCACGGGTCGAGTTCAGCCGCACGCAGGAGCACGAAGCCGACTACGTGGGCATGTACTACCTCGCCCGCGCGGGAATCGACACCGGGAATGTCGGACAGGTGTGGCGCCGCCTCGCCGCCGAGAATCCGGACGACGTGCGGGACCGCGGCCAATCCACGCATCCGTCCCTTCCCGAGAGGTTCCTGCGCCTCGAAGCCACGCACCGGGAGATCACGTTGAAGCTGGAAGCGGGGCTCCCGCTCCTCCCGAATCGTACCCGCGACGGTGCCCTGATCGTTCCCCGCGTCGGATAGCGCCGCGGTGCCGCGGTGCATGCTGGTGCCGCACTGGCCGCACACCGTCCGTTCCCGCATATTCAACGAGGTCGCACCGCAGTTGCCCGGGGGGTTCCACGGGCCGTCCCCGGTGCCTCGTTCCCAGGGGGATCCTTGATCGCAGAGCTGGCGCTCCTCGCACCCCTCACATTGTCGGTCCCACAGGATGTCCTTTCCGACCGACCCGCGCGGCCGGATCCCGGAGACCGCGCCGCCGCCGCCGTGTACAACGGCATGCAGGGGCAACTCGACGTGGTGCCCCCTCGCCTGGCGAACCCGGGAATCGCAATCGACGGGCGGCTCGACGACCCCGCCTGGTCCGAGGCGGCGCTGCTGACCGGATTCTCCCAGTTCGACCCCTCCGAAGGGATACCCGGCACCCAGGAGACCGAGGTTCTGCTCCTCATCTCCGACGATGCCGTCTACTTCGGGGTGCGGGCCTTCGACGACAACCCGGGCGGCATTCGGGCCACGCTGGGGGAGCGCGACACCTTCTATCGCACTGACGACTACATCCAGTTCGTCCTGGACACCTTCGACGACCAGCGGCAGGCGTACTCGATCGTCGTCAACCCGCTGGGGGTTCAGCAGGACGGCCTCTGGATCGAGGGAAGGGTCGGGCGCTTCGGGCGCAACTTCGGTCCCCCGATCGACTGGAACCCTGATTTCGTCTGGGACTCGGAGGGCCGGGTTGAGGACTGGGGGTACACGCTCGAGGTCAGGATCCCGTTCAAGAGCATCCGCTTCCCCGAGTCGGCCGACCAGGAGTGGGGGCTGCACGTCTTCCGCAAGATCCAGCGGGCCGGCTTCGACGAGTCGTGGGCGCCGGTCACGAAGGACATCGCCAACCGCCTGACCCTCTCGGGCTCGCTCAGCGGGCTGCGCGACCTCGAACGCGGCCTCTTCCTCGAGCTGAATCCGGTGCTCACCGGGACGCGCCAGGGGACCTATGATGCAGGCGCAAGTGCATTCACACGGGAGCCGGTGAGCGGTGAATTCGGCTTCAACGCCAAGTACGGCCTCACCTCCAACCTTACGCTCGACGGGACGTACAACCCCGACTTCAGCCAGGTCGAGGCCGACGCCGGACAGATCGCGGTCAACGAGCGCTTCGCGCTGTTCTACGAGGAGAAGCGGCCGTTTTTCCTGGAGGGGACCGAGATCTTCACGATGCCGAAGAACCTCGTGTACACGCGCAGCATAGTGAATCCGGTGGCGGGGGCGAAGTTGTCGGGGAAGGCGGGCAGCTTCCAGCTGGGATATCTCGGCGCGGTCGACGAGGTTGGCGATTCGGGTGAGCCTGCCCGGAGGCCCGTGGTCAACCTGCTGCGGGCCCGGCGGGATCTTGGCACCGCTTCGACGCTGGGCATGGTCTATACCGACCGCACCGCGAGTGGCGACGAATACAACCGGATGTTCGGCCTCGACGGCCGCTTCGTGCTCAGGCGCAGCTACACGCTGACGGTGATCGGCGCGGGGAGCCGCACCGCCGCTCCGGGCGACGCTCCGGAGACCGGAAGCTACCTCTCGCTGCAGTTCCAGCGCGCCAGCCCCACGCTGACCTTCAACCTCGACCTCGAGGATGTGGCCCACGGCTTCGATGCGGGGAGCGGGCTCATTCCGCGCGTCGGCGACACGCGCCTCCAGTCGCGCCTCGAGTACAACTTCCGGGGCGAGCCCGGCGCTCTCGTGGAGCAGTTCCGGCCCGGCTTCGACGCTTCGTTCTTCTGGGACCACGAGTCGTTCTGGCGGCGCGAGGTCTTCGAGGAGGCCGAGGTGCGCTACGGGGTCACGACCTCGTTCCGCAACAACATCACCGTGCTGCTGGCCGCAACTGCCCGGCGCTACGATTTCCGCGCCGCCGACTACGACGGGCTGTTCGTCGACGACGGGCGGGGCGGGGAGGTCCCCTTCGTCGCCGACCAGGACCCCTTCGGCCTGTTGCACGGCGTCGGCGGGTTCTTCTGGGTGAACAGTTGGGACGTGCTGCGGGGGCGCGTGCGCTGGGGCTACAGCCAGAACGCGGTGTTCGATCTCAGGTACGGGGTACCGATCGAGGTCGGTACCGGCTGGGACGCGGACATCGCGATGTACGCCTATCCGTCGCGCCACCTGTCGGCCGAACTCGGGCTGCGCTACCAGAACCTGGTGCGCCAGAGCGACGGCACCCTGGCGCTCGAGGCCGTGATCCCGCGCGTCAAGACCCAGTACCAGTTCAACCGGGCGCTCTTCCTGCGCGCGATCGTGGAGTACGGGGCCCAGATGCGCCACGGCCTGGTCGATCCGGTCACGGGCCGCCCGCTCCTGAGTTGCAGTTCCGGCGACTGCTCGCTCCGAAGCGGCTCCGACACCAACGACTTCGGGATCGAGACGCTGCTCAGCTACGAGCCCACCCCCGGCACCGTGTTCTTCGTGGGCTACTCACGGCAGATGGAGGACACCGGGCGGCTGCGCTTCCGCGACGTGCGGCCGACCGCGGACGGGCTCTTCGCGAAGGTCAGCTATCGGTTCAGGCGGTAGCCGGGCCCCATAGAGCATGCTTGTCCGCCCGGTCTCTTCGTCTGGCCGATGACGCTGGACATCCTCGGCAATCTCGGCGAGTTCGTCGGCGCCATCGGGGTCGTGCTGTCGCTGCTGCTGGTGGCGCGCCAGATGAAGCGCGGTGTCGAACAGACCAGCCGCCACACGAAGAGCGTGCGCGCGGCGGCGTTCAACTCGATGGTCGAAAACAGCATCCGCCTCCTCGAACACGTCTTCCGCGACAGCGAAATGGCCGATTTCCTCGCGCGCGCCGCCAACGATCCAGACCGGCTCACGCCCGGGGAGCGGCTGCGCTGGGACGCCTACATGACCGCGATCTTCCGCCACTTCGGCAACCTGATGTACCAGTGGGAGACGGGCGCGATGGAGGACAAGATGTGGCAGACCTACCGTCGCTCCTTCAAGGATCATCTGGAGGACGAAGCCTGGATGGTCTGGTACCTCGAACACCCTCACCTCTTCGACCAGCGTCTCGCGGACGAGGTGCGCGGCATCCTGGAGGACCTCGCGCGCGAAGGCGTGCCGCACGCGGTGGCGTGGAAGGACGGAGGGGGCCGCATAGGATTCAAGGCGTCGCTGGGGGTGGTGACGGAGGGCTGAGCGGGGGCGTTCAGCCGCCTGTTCCGGATTCAGCGGCGCGCCGGCGTTCAGCCCCCCGCGCTCGCCTTGCGCAACCCCTCGATGTCGATCTTCCCCATCTTGAGCAGCGCTTCCATGACCCGCTTCGGATCGGCGCCCATCAGCTCGCCCATGTTTGCGGGCACCACCTGCCAGGACACCCCGAAGCGGTCGTCGAGCCAGCCGCAGTAGCCCTCGCGGCCGCCCTCCGACAGCGCGCTCCAGTAATGGTCGATCTCCTCCTGGGACTCGCAGTTCACCACGAACGAGATCGCGGGGGTGAACTTGAACATCGGGCCGCCGTCGATCCCCTGGAACGTGCGGCCGGACAGCTCGAACACCACGAACGAATTGCCCCTGGCCGGGCCGGCGCCGACCGTCGCGACCTCCACGATCCGGGAGTCCGGGAAGAGGGAGACGTAGAACTCGGCCGCTTCGACCGAGCGGTCTTCGAACCAGAGGCAGGTGCCGATACGGTCAGCTTCGGGCATCGTTGTCTCCTTCGTGGGTGGGCGTTCGACCCGTGTGATCCTCAGTCCATTCCAGGCAGCGGTCCCAGAGCTCCCGCGCCAGATCCTCGTCGCGGGCCTGTGCACTCGGCTGCTCCTCGTCGAGTTCGCTGAAGTACAGCCCGTTCACAACATCGTCGCGCGCGGGATCCCGGACGAGGTTCATCACCGCCGCGCCCCCGACCTCGGGCTTGTCCATGAACCAGGTGAACGGCCGGAGCAGCAGGCGGACGAGAAACGGGGTTTTCTTCCAGATCTCGGTGGCGAGCACCCCGGGGTGCACGGAGTTGGCGGTGACCCTGCGGCCGCCCCAGCGCCGCACCGATTCGGTGGTGAACAGGATGTTGGCGAGCTTCGAGTCCCCGTAGGCCTGAAGGGCACCCCTCCAGGCGCGTCCCCGGGCGATGTCCTCGAGTGGCGCGCGCCTCAGGTCGCCGCCCCGGTGGCCCCGCGAGCTGACGTTGACGATGCGCCCGCGCCCCGACTCCAGCCGTTCGAGGAGGAGGTGGGTGAGGAGGAAGTGCCCGAGGTGGTTCGTGGCGAAGGTCAGCTCGAAGCCCTCTGCGGATTCCACGCAGCGCGCCTGCGAGACGCCGGCGTTGTTCACGAGGATGTCGATGGCGGGCAACCGGGCGGCGATCCGCGCGCCGGCCCGGCGCACGTCGTCGAGTCGCGACATGTCGGCCACCTCCAGTGCCACGTCGGCACCGGCGGCGGCCGCGAGATCGCGCAGCTCCTCCAGCGCCTGCTCGCCGCGCACGCGGCTGCGGCAGATCATCGTGACATGGACGCCCGCGCGGAGCAGCATTTCGGTGGCCGAGCGGCCGACGCCCGAGTTGGCGCCGGTCAAGACCGCGGTCTGGCCGCGGAGTGCGGCCGGGGTCACCGGTCCGATGTCGCCGCCCTCCTCTCCTCCTCCTCACCAAAGTGCTCTGCAAACCACTCGAACATGCGCTGCCAGTGGTCCTGGAAATCGGCCGCCGTGCTGGCGCGCCCGGCTCCGTGACCGCCCGCCGTGTAGTGCACCCACACGACCTCCTTCCCCAGACGCCGGAGCGCGTAGTACATCTCGCGCTGGTTCGTCGCCGGCACGTTCCAGTCGCCCTCGCCCGAGAGCATGAGCAGCGGCGTCTCGATCCGGTCCGCGAACATGACCGCCGAGTGCTCGATGTACTTGTGCGGCTGCTCCCAGAGCGTCGCGCCGATCCGGTCCTGTCCGACCTCGGCGGCCGCGTAGTTGCGCGTCGTGATCTTCGGCGAGTCGCCCAGGAACGAGATGATGTTGACCTTGCCGGACACGTTGGCCGCCGCCGCGAAACGGTCCGTTTGGGTGATCAGCAGGTTGGTCGCGTAGCCCCCGTAGCTCTGCCCGTAGACGCCCACCCGGTCCGGGTCGACGAGGCCCCGCTCGATGATCTTGTTGATCGCGTTGGGCACGGCCTTCAGCCATGCCTCGCCGGGGAAGCCCTCCTCGAAGCGCACCGACGGACGGAACCCGAACCACCCCTGCGCGGTGATCAGGTTCATATTCTCGTTGAAGCCGTTGTCGAAGAACTGCTCGTAGATCTCGGCCACGAGCGGGTACGTGCGCCCGGGCTCGTAGCCGACCGGGTAGTAGAGGATGCCGTACAGCGTATTGCCGTCGACGTCGAGGTATTCGATCAGCTCGCTGCGGGTGAGCGCGACATCGTCGAGCTGGGGGTTGGAGGCGGTGAGCTGCCGGGGGGCCGAGAGGTCGCCGCGCGCGACGTGGATCTCGTCGGGACGGTCGCCGTCCGACATGGTGTAGACGATCGTGTTGCCGTCGTCGGAGATGTTCCAGGAGCGGTAGAGGTTGTCGTCGAGGACGAGGGTTTCTACGGCGCCGGTGGCGGTGTCGAGGCGCTTCAGGCCGCGCTGCCAGCGGTCCCGGGCGGAGAAGCTGAAATGGATGTGGCGGCCGCCGTCGCTCCAGCCCCGGACCTGGCGGCGCGGCCGCGTATCCGCGTCTTCCTCGAGTTGGAGGACGGTGCGCAGGTCGTTGCTGCCGAGGTCGAGGAAGTGCCAGGCGTCCTGTGAGGAGAGCAGCAGCGCGTCGCCGTCCGGGCTCCAGCGCTGCACCGAGAAGCGGATGCGGGTGGAGTCGGCGCTCGCGTCATCGCCTCCTTCCGCGTCGGTCCCGGCGTCGGCCGGCGGGTCGCCGCGGTGATCGGCCGTCACGTCCACGGCCTCCTCCTCGTCGAGCCGCCGCACGTACACCGATCCGTCATCTGCATACGCGAACGCGTCACGCGAGTCGTTCCAGGTCACGTTCATGCGCTGCTCGCCGGTGTCCCGCAGCGACTCGGGCTCGCCGCCGTCCGCCAGGTCGAGCCGGAAGAGCTCGTACTCCGTCCCGTCCCTCCGCGTGTACGATGTCTTCGTGCGCGTGGCCGTCGAATACGTGATGTACGACCCGTCCTCCGAGAAGCCCGGCCCCGAGGGCGTTGCGTCGCTCAGGATCTCTCGCACGCTGCCATTGTCGAGTGAGACGAGTGCGGTGATCTGCCGCGCAGCGATGTTCCTCACGCGGTCCCAGGCCAGGAAGTCGTTGCGGGAATCCTGCACGATGACCGGCGCCTCGGTCAGGGCGACAAAGGCTGCGCGTGCCTCATCGGCCCATCCGGCGGGGCGCAGGCCCAGGAGTACGCTGGTCCCGTCGGGAGCCCACGCGAGCGGCGACGACGACGCGATCGGCAGGTCGGTGCCGAGCGCCACCGTTGCCGCCCGGCCCGCGTTCGCGTCGAAGATCCGGAGCCTGTACGCCCCGTCCTCGACGGCGAAGTACGCCAGCCGCTCCCCGCCGGGCGACCACGCGAAGCCGCTCAGCTGGGCCGGCTCCTCATGCACCCACGTGCGCTCCCCGCTCCGCGTATCGATCACCATCAGGCGGGTGGACACCGGGGAGATGTACGTGGGGTCGCCGAAGCGCTGATGATCCACGTCGGTGCGGTCGCGCCGGGTGCGCACTGTCGCGGCGACGCGGGTGCCATCGCTGGTCACCGCCGCAATGCCCACACCGCGGACGTCGAGGGCGACCTCGGGCGTGAAGGGGCGCTGCTGGGTCTGGGCGGGGAGGGGGGCGGCGGGGGCGAGGGCGAGGGTGCCGGCGAAACCGGCGACCAACGGGAGCGCGGATGGGTGTCGGCGGCCTGTCATGACGGCTTTGCTCCTTCGGGGTCGATGGGCCTTGTGGCGGAACCTACAGCCGTGCTGATAAGGAGCGAAAGGCGATCCCGATAGACTGTACCCCGTCAGCTCCCCGGATCGCCGGCCGCGTACGACTCAGCCACGGCTCGCGAGCTGGAGGACACCATCGAGTTGGACCGCTATCGACCTCGGACGGCCGCGCATGGATGATCCACCGACGACAGCAACATGTAAAGCAGACACGTCACTATGTCATGCCTAGATTACATCTGTCGTTTCGACGCGAGCATCCATAAGCCCAGGGCGACACCCAGGAAGGAGCCCGCCCACAACCAGTAACCCACGAGTAGACCCGTTACACTGCTTGAATCGGCCACCCAGATCGGCCAGTACACGAGATTCAGAACACCGGCCGCGCCCAGGACCAATGGCAGCCAGCGGCCGCCGACGAGCCGGCTTTGGGTCCACTTCGCCCGCAGCGTCGTGAGAGTGGCGAGCACGAGCAGGTTGGTGAGCGCGCTCACCTTCCCGGTCCGGTCCCCAAAAAACAGCGCATTCAGGAACGCTTCCCAGCCGAGCTCGGAGCTCCCCTGGACATAGGCCGGCAAGACGAACGAAACGGCGAACACCGCCCACGCGGCGAACACCAGCCGACGCCACTGTCTGTATTCCTGGCTCATTGGATCACCCCTTTCCCATTCGATGCCGGCTCCCTGTCCTCAACCCGGCGCACGCAGGGCCCCCGCCGACACCCACCGACCGGTACGCAGCCAACAACCCGTCGTTACGAGCAACTGCGCGGCGGTCCAGGTCCAGAACCCGACAAGGAAGCTGCCGGACCGGATCGTAGCGCCGACGATTATGGCGGTGTTGCCACGGACGAGCTGGTCCATTCCGACAGCGACCAGGTAGAATGCCGCAACGGCGTTGAGCCAGGCCAGTGCGCGACCTCTCGAGGGATCGTAGCGCCCTGCTTCCCACAGGGTCAGGAACAGGGGCAAACAGATCGGCCAGCGCTCCCAGAAGACGTCATATCCGTACCGGATCGAGAACTCCCCGAAGACCGGAAGGAACAGGGAGACCGCGAACACCGCCCACCCGGCAACCACAAGCTGGCGCCATCTGAGCCAACCGGCCTTCGCGAACTCTCGCGCAAGCACACTTGCCTCACCGATCTCGTCCCGGATGTCCCGGAGTATCCTGGCCGGCTCCATCCCCCCGTTCAACTCCAGCTCCACCTCAAGTCGCGCCCGGAGATGATCCTCCAGCTCGTCCACCTCGCGTACCGACAGCCCGGACCGTCGCTCCAGCTTCCGGCGCCAGTGGCGGATCGCGCGCTCCATGTCAGACATGTCCACCTCCCCATGACGTTTCGAGTGCCCCGTGGACCATGCGCCAGTTCTCCCGATCCGTAGCCAGCTGCCCCTTTCCGCGAGCGGTCAGCCGATAGTACTTCCGACGCCGTCCCTCGTCGGTGAGTTGCCAACGCCCCTTGATCAACCCGTCCCGCTCCAGGCGGTGAAGGACCGGGTAGAGCATCCCGTCGGACCATTCGAGCCTGCCTCCCGATAGCAGCCTGACCTGCTTCAGGATCTCGTATCCGTAGTTCTCGCCTCCTGCCAGGATGGACAGAACCATGGGACGCGAGGACGCTGCGACGAGCTCCTTCGATACCGGCCTCATGACGATGTACTCCTTCGCATATCTTGTGGAACAATGTACATTACTGTACAATGTATGTCGGTTCGCAACGAGATCAAAGGTCTGTCGGATCGTTCACGCCGGCGCGAACGGAAGCCGCCGGAGAATCGCTTGCACGGAAAAGGGGAACTGGACATGGGTCTCGGAATGAGTACGCGCGCACTCAGGGTATCTTCCGGGCGCACGCCACACCACCTGCCGGCCGCTGTCGCGGCGTCCTGCGCCTTCCTGACGGCAGCGTGCAGCCAAGTGTCCGAGCAGATACCCGACATCGCGATCGACAGCGCCGGCGTCCAGATCGTCACCAGCCATCCGGCAGACTCGGATGCCACATGCGCGATCGGCGACGAGCCGGTGGCGGCAATAGGCGAAGACGAGGGCGACGAAACCCAGTGGTTCTCCTCAATCCGGGGCGCAGGCCGCTTGTCGGACGGGTCGATCGTGGCGGTAGACCGAAACAGCGCCGAGGTGCGCATCTACGACGAAACCGGCGGACACCTGCGCACCATGGGCCGGCACGGCGAGGGGCCCGGCGAGTTCCGCGATCCCTTCCTGCTGTGGATCACGGCGGGCGACACGCTCTGGGTCGGCGACTACCGTCCATGGCGCTACAACCTCTTCACACCGCAGGGCGAGTTCGTCCGTCAGGTCAATCTCACGCCGATTCTGCCCAATCCGCCGCAGTCAGGCGGCGTCCTGGACAACGGATACAGCCTGAACGCGAGCAGCAAGAGGGCTCGCAACGAGAACTTCAGCGTGGCTGACACCCTGATGGTTCTGGTGTACGATCCAGATGGCGAGCTCGTCGGCAACCTGGCCCGCATTCCCGACCGAACCGAGGGCCAGGTGAGCGCGTCGGACCTGTGGCTGTTCCCCCTGTTCCAGTCGTTCGCGGAAGTCGACGCGAGCGGTTCCACCGTCGTGCTGGGACACGGAAGCGAAACGGAGGTGAGGGTGCTGGACGATGAGTTCAACCTCCGGTTGATCGTGCGCTGGACCGAACCCGACAGGGAAGTGACCAGTGCAGACGTCCGCGCCTGGCGGGAAGACTACATCGCGCGCCGCCGCCGATTGGGAGAGCGGGAGTGGGGAGACTTCGACGACGCAAGGATCAGCCCGGAGCGCCCGGTGGCCGAACTGTTCCCGGCGATTTCGACCATCATGATCGGGCGCGACGGGCGTATCTGGGTCGGCCAGTACGATCGGCCGCGCGAGGACCGGGGATGGTTCGCCTTCGAGCCGGACGGTCGTTTCCTCTGCCACCTTCCCGCCCGGATCCCCGGCTCGGTCCGGGAATTCGGAGCCGACTACGTGCTGCTGCAACGCGAGTCGGAGCTTGGCGTCCGGAGCGTGCACCTGCACCGGCTGGAGGTGCCCTGAGGCGTCGGAGCAGGGGGTGGCCGCATCGACCGCCCCCCGCCCCGACACCCCCCTCCTTCAGCCCTCAGTCGTGCCCCAGAGGCGCGAACGACTTCTGCCAGCCGATCGTCAGCATCCAGTCGGTTGCCAGCTGAGGCCCCTGGAGGTTCTGGTAGAGCGGGATGTGCCACTCGGCGGCGATCCGATGCCCGCTCAGCGCCCCGTCCGGGAAGTAGAGGTTGAACCCGAGGGGCAGATCCATCCGGGTCCCTCCGCGCCGCTGCTCATTGACCGTGGGAACCATCATCGGGTTGGCGTACGCCTCGTCGTGCCCGGAGTAGTTGCCCCACGTCCTCGTGAGCATGCGGGCCGAGAGGCTCAGCCGGTCGCCCGGCTTCACCGCGAACCAAAATGTCGCGTCGGTCTGGCCGCCCTTCGTGTAGCCGCGGGAGTTTTCGCCCATGCGAACGACGGTCCTGGCCTGGAGTCCCCAGGACACGCTCTCGTTCATGCCCAGGACCGTGACCCCCGGGGAGAAGTCCCATGTGCCCGAGCCCAGCTGCATGGGGTAGGGCATCTGTACCGCGCGGCCCATGCTCATGGGATTGACGCCGGTCTCCTCGATGGACCCGGTCGGGATCGACACGCCCGCGTTCAGGTGCATGCGAACGGGTCCGGTCCGCTTCACGCCGATGAGTGCGCCCAGGCTGGTGTCGCCCAGCCCCGACGAGGCGGCCTCGAACATTCCGCCGGGTCGCGTCCGGTGGTTCATCGACTGATCGAGCCAGTTGGTCATGACCAGAAGGGTGACCGCGTCGCTGGGCGCGTACATGAGCCCGGCCATGTGCATCGTCATCGTCATGTCGAGCGGCGCCACCATGAAGCTCCGGTGGATCTCGCTGACGTCGAGTTCGTCGTTCCCGTCGAGGTTTCCGTTCATGTACATCCGCATGAAGCGGTAGGAGAGCATGAATTCGCCGTGCTCGTGGGTGTGATCGCCCATGACACCGATGGGCGCGTGACCGTCCGGACGGGACGAGGTCCATTCGTACTGGGCCTGAACGAGTGCCGGCGAGGTGGCCGCGAGCGCGATCGCCGCACACAGGCATACCAACATGCGCATAGAAGTATCCTCTCTTGATTGAATCCGTTGAATTGCTGTTTTGCCGGGTATTCGCACCGGCAGCGTGCGCCGGGGTCGGCGCCGGATTCACGCGAGAGGAGGACCGTTCGCGAAGGGCAGGGTGTAGGGGGCGCGCCGGGCCGGAGCGCGCTCGAGGGTCGGGGTCGCCCGGGCTGAGACGGTAGCCTGGACCGCCGGGGTGTTCGTCGCGGGACCCGCGGGAACGGAGGGCCCGGCGGAGGTCGGGCAACTGCCGACGCATGTGCACGGCGGGGGCAGCGTGCGGTCGTGGGCGTCGTGACCACCAGCGAGGGCCGGGGTATGCTCGCCGTCGCCGGCATGGTCCGCCGCAGTGCCGTGGTGGGCCGCTTGATGAGCGTGCTCCTCTGCATCCGCATGCCCGAGGTGGTGGGGACACCCCAGGTCGAACAGGTCGGGCGCCATGGACGGCAGCAGCACGAGCGCCACAACTGCGCTCGTCCACCTCATGGCGATCCGCGCCCCGCCTCGTCCTGTCATGGGCTAGAGGACCACATCCCCACCGGGGTCACGCCTCCGGAGGCGGGCCAGCACCTCTTCCGCGTCCCGCAGCCTGGCCCTGCGCAACTCCTCGTCGACAGTCGCGTGCGCCCAGGCCGGGCTGTCCCCGAATTCCGGAACCCGCAACACGGCGCCCTCTCCGACGCCGGCAGGCAGGAGCGTCACGGGCACGTCCTCATGATGCGCGTCCTCGTCCCGAACCAGTACCGCCAAAGCACCTTCGATGCGGTCGACGACCCACACGCTTTCCGGCCGCCGGCTGCCCGGTTCCCTGTCCACGTACCGACGCCTCAGTACCGGAACACGGCCACCGTCGCGCCCGTGCCGTCGCGCAGCGTCGCCGTATCGCCGCTGTTGTTCCACACCGCCCTCCCCATGCCCATGTAGTAGCGTTCACTGTCGGGCCGTCCCGAACCCGTGTACACGACGACCGTGCCACCGGTCGCCAGAACCGCCCGCGCCGGAAACCGGAAGCAATGGTTGGCGCCGTCGCAGAGCGTCCACCCGCCGATGGCCAGACCCCGGTCCCCCTGATTCTGCAATACCGCGTACTCCCCGTTGAGGTTCCGGTGGTCGTCCCCGGGCGCGTCGGCGTGTACGCTCACCCGCACCCTGGCGGCGGCCGCCGCGGCTGCAGGCACGCCCCCGCCGCCCACCGCTCGCCCGGCAACCGCCTCCCTCACCCGGATCCGGTCCCGGTCGTCCGTGCTTTCCGTTCCCGGCAACGCCACCTGCTGCCCGCGTACCACCCCGTACCCGCCATCCCGGTACCCCTGTATGCCCACGTGCCCGTCCATGTCCGTGCGAAGCACCCGCGCCCCGATCTCCGCATATGCGCTCAACGCGGCTGGCCTGGGGTGCCCATAACCGTTCCTGCCCACCGAGATCACGACCACCTCGGGCCGTCCGGCCCGCAGAAACGCCGGAGTGAATCCGTTGTCGCTCCCGTGATGGGGCGCCTTCAACAGCGTCATCCGGGGAACGACACCCCGGCCCACCAGATCCGTCAGCTGCCGAATCTCCGAATCGCCGCTCAGGAACGCGGTGAACGTCCCGTAGCGCACCACAAGTGTTACCGACCGGTTGTTGTGATCCGTCGTCCCGCGGCGCAGCAGCGGCAGCACCTCGATCTCCACGCTCCCCAGCGAAATCGTCCTGGGCAGGGCTTCCAGGTACGTGATTTCCGGTCGCGCATCGAGGGCAGCCAGCAGCCGCCGGTAGGTCGCCGTCGCATGCGGGTCGCCGTTGTCCATGTAGGAGCGCACGGGCATCGACTCGATCACGTGCGCCATCCCCCCGATGTGATCCGCATGCGGATGCGTTGCCACCAGCAGATCGATCCGCTCCACGCCCATCTCCCTCAGAAGCGGCACCACGTCGTACCGCCCCGCATCGACGAGCGCGGTCTGCCCCTCGGGAGCTTGAAGCAGCACCGCATCCCCCTGGCCCACATCGAGGAAGGTCACGCGCAGTGCGGTGTCGGAGGGGAGGGAGGGGCTGCCGGCGCCGCCTGCTGCTCCCGAGGCCTGGAGACCGCTCGCGTATCCGTCGCGGGGGGCCTGCGGAAACACCACGCCGGCAAGTACCGCGAGAAGCGCGCACGTGCCCAACCCGGCCGTGACAAGCGCGATCGCACGGGGCGAAGCGCTTCCGGGCGCTGGCATGCTCCGTTGGGACATGCGGGAATGCTACCGATCAACCCGGCGCAGTGACAAGACGCTCGCGACTGCCGGCTGTCGGCCAAAGACGGTTGAAATGGCGGCCAAACACTGACGTAACAACCGATTGTCGAATCGGACGGCCGCGTAAGCAGACCACGAGCGCGCCCGTGGAGACGCCAGCGGGCCCAAACGGGAATGAAGCGAACGCCCATACCGCCCGTAGGCGATTGACACTATTTCCGGGCCGGGCGAAGTTCCGAATCCACCGCGCGGCGGCCAGGGGGTCCAGGAGGAGTCAAGGGAGCACCATGCTGAAGTCATTTCGTGTCCGGCTGATCGTCATTCTGGCGGCGCTGGGCATTGCAATCGGATACTACGTCACCGAGGGCCTCAAGCTGGGCCTCGATCTGCAGGGGGGCATGCACCTCGTGCTCGAGATCGACGACCCGGACGGCACGCTCACCCCGGAGGCCAAGGCAAGCGCCATTGAACGTGCGGAGCGGATCATACGCACGCGCGTGGACGAGTTCGGCGTCGAGGAGCCGCTGATCCAGAGGAGCGGCTCCGACCGCATTATCGTCGAGCTTGCGGGTCTGGATGACGAGTCGCGGGCCAAGGAGATCATCAACCAGCAGGCGTTCCTCGAATGGAAGCTGGTTCTGCCCAACACGGATGTCGACCAGGCTCTCGAGAGACTGGACCGGGCCGTCGTGGTCGCCCTGGGCGCGGAGACGCTGCGAGAGATGGGGCGGGACACCGAGGCAGGGGAGGCCGGCGCTTCCTCGATCGAGCAGCTGCTGTTCAACACCCCTTCCGACTCGGTGCAGGCGGACGACAGTGCGGCCGCCTCCGACCCCGATGCGGCGACGGACCCCCCGACCGCCACGCCCGAAGACGAGGCGACGGCCGAGGACGAGTCCGGCGACGGCGAGGGTGAGGTCAACTTCCGCCCCTTCTCCGGACTCCTCAACACGGGCGAGGTGGGGACCTACCTCGTCGACGCCGAGGACATCGATGACGCCGCAGCGTTCATGGCCCTGCCCGAGTTCCAGCGGGCGCTTCCGCGGGGCGTCAGCCTCCAGTGGGGGTGGGACTCGATTCCGCGCGCCGGCAGGTTCTACCGCGAACTCTACGTGCTCGAGGAAGACGCCTTCCTCACCGGCGACCAGCTCGATGACGCGACCGCGAACCGGGACCAGCAGTTCAACCAGCCGCAGGTGCTCTTCGAACTGAACCGGCGCGGCGGCCGGGACTTCCAGCGGTTGACGTCGGCGAACATCGGCAACCGAATCGCGATTGTCCTCGACGGCGAGGTGGTGAGCGCGCCGGTGGTGCGCGACCGCATCGGGGCCCGCGGCACGATCGACCTGGGCTCCGCGGACATGTCCGAGGCCACCGACCTGGCACTTGTCCTGCGCGCCGGTGCGTTGCCGGCGCCGCTGAGCATCATGGAGGAGCGCACCGTCGGCCCGTCGCTGGGTGCGGACTCGATCGAGCAGGGGCAGCTGGCAGGGATCGTGGGCGTGATTGCGGTCCTCGTGATCATGATGGTCTACTACAGGATGGCCGGGATCCTGGCCGTCGCGGCGCTCGCGATCTACCTCATGCTGGTCCTGGGAGGCCTGTCCGCGCTGAACGCCACGCTCACGCTGCCGGGGATCGCGGGGCTGATCCTGTCCATCGGGATGGCGGTCGACGCCAACGTCCTCATCTTCGAGCGCATTCGAGAGGAACTGGAACGTCGGCGTGCACCCCGGACCGCGGTCGACGAAGGCTTCGGCAACGCATTGTCCGCCATCGTGGACGCCAACATCACCACGCTCATCACAGGTCTGATCCTCTTCCAGTTCGGGACCGGACCGGTGCGGGGGTTCGCGGTCACGCTGTGTATCGGAATCGTGGCCTCGTTCTTCTCAGCGCTCTACGTGACCCGCACGCTCTTCCTGATCTACCTGACCAGGAAGCGGGGCTCGGACCCCATCAGCATCTAGGATCGGCACTCGGGAACGGTAACAGCCAGCATTCGGGGATAGACCAGCCATGTGGCTTTTTCACGACGCGAAGTACGGTTTCATCAACATGCGCCGCAAGGCGTACGTCGTCTCGGCCAGCGTTCTGGCGGCCGGGATGGTGGCAATGGTGGTCAACTTCGCCACCATCGGCAACTGGCAGAACTACGGAGTCGACTTCACCGGGGGGGTTCTGGTACAGGTGGCCTTCGATCCTCCCACGGACGACACCGAGTTGCGTGAGGCGCTGGGGGGCACGCAGGCCCCGACGATCACGAGCTTCGGCGGTGAAGGCGACTATGTGATCCGCGCGGCCGTGGAGGAGGGAGTGAGCATCGACGTAGTGGCCGCGGGCCTCTCGGAGCAGATCGCCGCGAGTTACGGCGAGGACCGGTTCGAGGTCGTGCGCACGGAGTCGGTAGGGGCCAAGATCGGCGAGGAACTGCAGGGCAGGGCGGCGCTGGCGATTATCTTCTCGCTCTTCCTGACGCTTCTCTACATCGCCATCCGATTCGAGTTCCGCTTCGGCGTGGCCTCGGTGATCGCGACCACGCACGACATCCTCATCGTCCTGGGACTTCTCGCGCTCTTCCGCGTCGAGATCTCGCTGCCGACGGTCGCGGCGCTGCTGACGATCGTGGGGTACTCGTTGAACGACACGATCGTCGTGTTCGACCGCATCCGCGAGAACCTCAATGCGCGCGGGGGACGCCGCGAGGACCCCTACAAGCTGGTGAACCGCTCGATCAACGAGACACTGCCCCGAACGGTCCTCACCTCGGGCACCACCCTGGGCGTGCTCCTTTCCCTGCTGGTGCTGGGAGGGGCCGTCATCCGGGACTTCACCATGGTGCTGATCCTCGGCGTGCTGATCGGGACCTACTCGTCCATATTCATCGCGTCTCCCGCGCTCCTCGAGATCCAGAAGCGCTACGGTACGGGGGACGTCCGCGAAAAACAGAAGGCCAAGGCGAGGAGAGCAGCCACGGTGTGAGGTTTGCGGACTCCCACTGCCATCTGACCGACTCCGCCTTCCTTCAGGACCGCGAGGCGGTCCTCGAGAGGGCTCGCGAGGCTTCCGTTGCCCGCATCGTCTCGATCGCCTCGAACCAGGAGGATTCGCTGGACGCTCTCGCACTCGCGTGCCGCTACGACGACGTGTGGTGTTCCGCGGGGATTCATCCCCACTCGGTGGCGTCGTGGCCCACTCCGGAAACGGGGACGGTCCGGGACGTGGCGTCGCACAGGCGGTGTGTCGCGATCGGCGAGACCGGGCTGGACTACTACTACGACAACGCACCCCGCGAGGCGCAGCGGCAGAGCTTTGCGCGGCACGTCCGCCTTGCGGAGGAACTGGGGTTGCCCCTGGTCGTCCACTCCCGCGAAGCTGCGGATGATACGGCCGCGGTCCTGCGGGAATGCGCGGGACGCGTGACCGGGGTGCTGCACTGCTTCACGGGCCCTGCCTGGCTTCTGGAGGTGGCCATGGAAGCGGGGTGGTTTGTTTCGTTCACGGGAATCGCGAGCTTCAGGAGCTTCGACGCCGCGTTGGCCCGGATGGTGCCCTCGGACCGATACATGATCGAGACGGATTGCCCCTATCTTGCCCCGGTTCCGAAACGGGGCCGGCGCAACGAGCCCGCGTTCGTGGTCCATGTCGCCGAAGCGCTGGCCCGGCTGCGTGACGAGACGCTGGAGAAAGTGGCCGGGGACAGCTGGGCCAACACGGAGCGCTTCTTCGGGCTGCCGGGAGACAGCCCGAAGCACTGAGGGCTTCCATGGTGACGCGCCCGCGAATCCGGGTCCTCCCCGACCACGTGGCCAACCAGATCGCGGCCGGAGAGGTGGTGGAGCGGCCCGCCTCGGTCGTCAAGGAGCTCGTCGAGAACGCGCTGGATGCCGGGGCGCGGGCGGTGCGCATCTCGATCGAACGGGGTGGCAAGGGACGTATCCGCGTGTCTGACGACGGGTGCGGGATGACGCGGGAGGATGCCCTGGTCTGTCTGGACCGCCACGCCACCAGCAAGATCCGCCGCGCGGAGGAACTGCGGGAGATTCACACGCTGGGTTTCCGGGGCGAAGCGCTCCCGTCGATTGCGGCCGTATCCCGCCTGACGATCGAGACGGCCGCCGAGGGTGAGGAGGTCGGGACGCGGCTCCGCGTGCTGGCCGGACGCATGCAGGGGGTCGAGGACGTGGCCCGCCGCCGCGGCACGACCGTCGATGTCGCGAATCTCTTCCTCAACACGCCCGTGAGGGCGAGGTTCCTGGCCAGTGTCCCTGCCGAGACGAGGGCGGTGAGCGACGTGATCCACTCTCTGGCACTGGCCCACCAGGGTACGCGCTTCGTCTTCGAATCCGGGGGTCGCACGGTGCTCGACCTGCCGGCGGAGCGGGGGTTGCGATCCCGCGTCGAGGCCATCTGGAAGGACGCCGAAAAGGCCGGCCTGATCGACATCTCTACACGGCAGGGCGATCTGCGCCTGGCGGGTGTGATCCAGCGACCCGACCTCGCCCGGCCCGGGTTTCGGCGCAGCCACCTGTTCGTCAACGGGCGCCCCTTCCGTGACGGGCGCCTCGTCGCGGCCGCCGACCGCGGCTACCGCACCACGGTGCCGGAGGGCACCCGTCCCTGGCTCTTTCTCTTCCTTGGCATGCCCCGGGTCGAGGTCGACGTGAACGTCCATCCGGGCAAGGCCGAGGTAAGGTTCCGGAACCGCCGCCAGGTCGACGGCTTCGTCGAAGCGGCGGTGCGCGAGACGCTCGAGGGGATCGAATCGGCGGCCAGGTGGGACACCGGACCGGAGATGGTCCGGGAGGGCACCGGCACCCGCGGGAGCGGGCCCGTACCCGGTGCGGGCGGGACCGACCGCACGGACGGCGCGGCCGAATTGGGCGACGGCGATCGAGGGCAGATGCAGCTCTTCCGGGGTGCCGCGAGCGGTGTTGAAGGCGCCGAGGACGAAGCGTCGGCACAGCGCGCACCGCGCCCGGCGCTCCTGCAGGTCCACAACAGCTTCATCCTGGCTGAAACACGGGACGGCGTGATCATCGTGGACCAGCACGCGGCGCACGAACGAGTCCTCTACGAGCGGATCATCGCCGGCTTCGAGCGCAGGGACGGGCAGGGACAGCGGCTGCTCTTTCCCTTCACGATCCACCTGTCCGGGCCGGAAATGGATGTAGTCGAATCGGTGCGTGCGCCGTTGACGCGGCTAGGCTTCGAGTTCGAGCGCTTCGGCGACGGCGCGCTCCTGGTCCAGGCCGTGCCGAGTCCGCACGCCTACTTCGACGCCGAAAGGTGCATGCGCGAGATGATCGACGAGCTCGTCCACGGCTCGGAGCTGATGAAGGGCGCGCGAAACCAGAACGAGCGGGTGGCGATGAGCTTTGCCTGCAAGGCCGCCATCAAGGCGGGGCAGAAGCTGTCCGACGAGGAGATGCAGGAACTGTTCGACCAGCTCTTCGCGACCGAGCTGCCCTATCACGACATCCACGGCCGGCCCACGACCGTGAACCTCAGACTCGATGAACTGCGGCGGAGCTTCGGGCGCACGTGAGTCGGCAGGGCCCGACTTCCTGGCCATCGTGGGTCCCACCGGCGCCGGGAAGACGGCGCTCTCGCTCCGCGTGGCCACGCAGATCGGCGGCGAGATCATCTCGATGGACTCGCGGCAGATCTACCGTGGCATGAATGTCGGGACGGCCAAGGCGAGTCCGGATGAGCGGGCGGTCGTCCCGCACCACGGCCTCGACATACGGGACCCCGGGGAACGGTACAGCGCGGGCCAATTCGGCCGGGACGCGCGCCGCTGGATCCGGGAAATCAGGGAACGGGGCAGGGTCGCGCTGCTCGTTGGGGGTACCGGCTTCTTTCTCAAAGTCCTGACCGACCCGATCTTCCGGGAGCCGCCGCTCGATTCCGGGCGCCGCACAACCCTGGAGGGATTCCTGGACAATCTGCCGGAATCCGAGCTCGAACGCTGGGTGCGACTTCTCGATCCAGCCCGGGCCCCGGTCACGGCAAAAGGGGGCAGGCAGCGCATGGTTCGCACTATCTCGGTCGCTCTTCTGACCGGTCGGCCCCTGTCCGCGTGGCACCGCCGCCAGCCGGCCGAGGCCGCTCCCCTCCACGCCCTGGTGTGCCTGCTCGAGGTGCCGCCCGACGTCCTCGATGCACGGATCCGTCAGCGGGTGCGCGCCATGGTGCAGGAAGGCTTCGTCGAGGAAGTGGACGGCCTCCTGGCAGCCGGCCACGACCGCGCCGATCCGGGGCTGGACGGCGTGGGATACCGTGAGATGGCGGATCACCTGGAAGGTGCGATCAGCCTGGACGAGGCGATCGAGCGCACCCGGGTCGCCACCCGGCAATACGCCCGAAGACAGCGAACCTGGTTCCGTCACCAGCTGGGGCCGCGGACCCTCGGGGTCGATGGCACGGAGCCGCTGGAAGCGCAGTGCGCGACCGTGGTGGGTGCATGGCGATCGTGCATGGGACGAGGGACGACATGAAGATCGGGATCACCTGCTACCCGACGTACGGCGGTTCGGGCGCCGTCGCGACGGAACTCGGAATCGGGCTCGCCGCGCGCGGGCACGAAGTGCACTTCATTTCCTACGCACAGCCGTTTCGCCTGTCCGGCTTCCACGAGCGGGTGTACTTTCACGAGGTCGAGATCGAACGCTACCCGCTCTTCGAGCACAACCACTACACCCTCGCGCTCGCGGCCACCATCCACGACACCACACTGCGCGAGGGGCTCGACATCGTGCACGTGCACTACGCCATCCCGCACGCGACGTCCGCCTGGATCGCCGGCGAGATGCTGAACGGCGAGGTGGCCCCACCGCTGGTCACCACCCTGCACGGCACCGACGTGACCCTGGTCGGCACGCAGCCATCGTTCAAGCCCATCACGCGCTTCTCGATCCTGCGATCCCGGGGCATCACCGCCGTCTCCGAGTTCCTGAAGGACGTGACGGTGCGCGATTTCGACGTGCCGGCGGACCGGGTGCGCGTCATTCCCAACTTCGTCAACACCGATGTCTTCCGTCCCGCCTCCGACCCGCGGCACCGCGGGATCTTCGCGCCCGCGGGAGAGAAGATCGTCATGCACATTTCGAACTTCCGCCCCGTGAAGCGGGTTCAGGACGTGATCGAGGTGTTCGCGCGGATCAGAAAGACGATCCCGGCCCGCCTGGTGATGGTAGGCGACGGACCCGACCGCCCCCGCGCGGCTCAGCGTGTCGCTGAACTGGAGATCGAGCGCGACGTTGTCTTTCTCGGCAAGCACGCCTCGGTCGAGGAACTCCTCGGTCTGGCGGACCTCTTCCTGCTGACCAGCGACAGCGAATCGTTCGGGTTGGCCGCGCTGGAGGCCATCTCCTGCGGCGTGCCCGTCGTCGGGTACCGGGCGGGAGGCTTGCCCGAGGTGATCTCCAACGGCGAGAACGGCCTCCTCGTGCCGGTCGGCGGCGTGGACGAAGCCGCCGAGGCGGGCACCTTCCTGCTTGGGGACCCGGCGGTCTGGAGGCGCTTCAGCGACGCCGGGAGAGCGGCGGCGCTCCAGCGGTTCGCCACCGCAGCGGTGCTCCCCAGGTACGAGGACTTCTACCGGTCCCTGCTGCGGTGACCTGGTACGAGGGGCTCCTTCTCGGCTTCGTCCAGGGGGCGACGGAGTTCCTGCCCGTCTCCAGCTCCGGACACCTCGTCATGGGTCAGGCGCTCCTCGGCGTCCGGGTCCCCGGCGCGGGCCTCGAGGTTGCCCTTCACGCGGCGACGCTCCTTTCCGTCGTCATCGTCTACCGCTCAAGGCTCGGGGCGCTGGTGGCGGGCACGGTCCGCGGTGACCGCGAGCAGCTCGCCTACGCGGGACTGCTGGTTCTCGCGTCGGTCCCGGCGGCCATCGCCGGCCTCGGATTCGGCGACTTCCTCGAGTCGCTCTTCGACCGCCCCGCCGTCACCGCCGTGGCCCTGATCGTCACCGGTTGCGTGGTGTGGACCGCGAAGCGCGCGCTGGTCCGAAGACCCGCGGGCGGCATCGGCGCTCCTTCCGCGCTGGTCATGGGCCTCGCCCAGGCCGCGGCGATCGTGCCCGGCATCTCGCGTTCGGGCAGCACCGTCGTCGCGGCCCTGTGGCGCGGGGTGAGTCCGTCGGAAGCCGCCGCATTCTCCTTCCTCCTGTCGCTCCCCGCGGTCGGTGGCGCCGCACTCCTCAGGCTCCCCGACGCAATCTCCTCCGGGGGCGTTGCGCCACCCGCTCTCCTCCTGTCGGCAGCGGCCGCATGTGTCACCGGTGTGGCGGCGATCCGAATCTTCCAGGCCATGCTCGCCAACCGTTCCTTCCATGTCTTCGCCCCCTACCTCTGGATCGTGGGCGCCCTCTTCCTGTGGTTCGCGATCCGGTGAAGCCACCCCTTGGCAGCTGGGAGGGCCGCTCCACCCGCACGTGGGCCGAGCGGCTGGGGGTGGCGACGGCCGAGTTCCACGCGCACATCGGCTCGACGAGCGACCGCGCAAGGGAATTGGTGGAGGAAGGGCGGCCACTCCCCGCGATCGTGTTGGCCGACCGTCAGCTTGCAGGCAGGGGGCGGCAGGGGAGGAAGTGGGCCTCGGATACCGCGCGGGGACTCTGGTTCACGATGGCCCGCCCCGGATCCGGCAACGCTGCGTCCACGCTGCCGTTGCGCACCGGGCTCGCGGTCGCCCGGGCCCTCGACGCGGCCGCCCCCGGGATCAGGACGGAGGTCAAGTGGCCCAACGACGTCATGCTCGCGGGCCGCAAGGTGGGCGGCATCCTGTGCGAGCATGTACGCGGTGCCGTCCTGGTGGGCATCGGCATCAACCTGAATCAGCCGCCCGAGGAGCTTCCGCCAGGACTCGTACCGCCAGCGACCTCGCTTTCGCTCCACACCGGCCGCCCGGCGCGGAGAGCCGGCGTCCTCCAACGGCTCGCCGACGAACTCGCGGCGGTGTGGGACGCGTCCGCCCCGGAGATCCCTGCCGGCGACCTCGAGGAACTCGATGCCCGCTCGGCCCTGCGGGGACGGCGGTTGTCCGTGAGCGGTGTCGTTCGCCATTCTTCCCGACGCCCCCGCAAGGTCGAGGCGCTCTCCGCAACGGGCGGAGCCGTCCTCGCCGACGGGGCCCTGGAGATACGAGACGACACCGGGGTCCGGCTGCAAGTGATCTCCGGGTCCGTCGCATTCCGGAGCTGAACCATGGATTGTCAACTGGTCGCCGACGTGGGGAACACCGAGACCGTGTTCGGCCTCCTGGACCTGTCCGGAGACGAGGTTGTGGAGACCTGGAGGGTCAGCACGCGGGTGCCCCGCACGCCCGCCGAGTACAGGGTCCTCCTGAACGCGCTCCTCGCCATGCAGCCTGTGCGGGGGTCCACGATTCGCAGAGGCGTCATCGGCTCCGTGGTGCCCTCGGTCACGCGCACGGTCGCGGACGCGATGGCGTCGGTCGTGGACGGCACCGTCTTCGAGGTGAACGCGACCTCCGAGCTGCCGATCGAGCTGGACGTGGAAGAGCCGCTCACCGTCGGCGCCGACCGTATCGTGAACACCCTGGCCGCCAAGACCCGCTTCGGGCGTGACACCGTCGCGGTGGACCTGGGCACGGCCACCACCTTCGACTGCATCACGGCGGAGGGGGTGTTCCGCGGGGGAGTGATCGCTCCCGGCCTCAGCGCCGGTCTGGACTGGCTCGCCCGCAGCACCGCCAAGCTGCCCCGGGTCGACCTCGTGCCCCCCGAGGCCGTGATCGGACGCCGTACGGAGACGTGCATTCAGAGTGGCGTCTTCTACTCGGCCGTCGACGCGGTCGACGGCATCGTGGCACGAATCCGGGCGAGCTGGAAGCCCGACAACCTCCTGGTGGTCGCCACGGGCGGCTTCGCCCCCGTGATCGGACCGCACGCGGCGTCGGTGGAACGGGTGGAGCCATACCTCACGCTGCAGGGTCTCGGGATCGCCGGAGCGCACCTTGCCGGGGCCGGCTAGGCGATCCGACGTTCCGGCTTGACACCCCGGCTTACTCCTGCGAGACTCCTTCGCTGACTTATTAGCACTCGACGAGTACGAGTGCTAATGCCGTGGGCACGGGTTTCGTTCCCCTGCCCGCAAAGAGACCCCAATCAACACCCATTTTCCAAGGAGTAGCGCATGTCAGCTGCAGAAAGGATCCAGCCCCTGGCGGATCGTGTGGTGCTGAGGGCCCTGGAAGAGGCCGAGCAGATGCGGGGCGGCCTCTACATCCCCGACACCGCCAAGGAAAAGCCCCAGGAGGGCGAGGTCGTCGCCGTGGGACCCGGCAAACTCGACGAGGACGGAGACCGGATCCCCATGGAGGTGAAGGCGGGCGACCGCGTGCTGTACGGCAAGTACAGCGGCACCGAGGTCAAGATCGACGGCGAGGATTTCCTGATCCTCCGCGAATCCGACATTCTCGCCAGGGTCAACTAGCACACTCATCCGGCGGCGCCCTCCCGGGAGCCGTCCGGGAACATACCAGGAGATAACGAAATGGCAGCGAAGGAACTGGATTTCGACATCGAGGCGCGCTCACGGCTGAAGGCCGGCGTGGACCAACTCACGCGCGCGGTGATGGTCACCCTTGGACCCAAGGGCCGCAATGTGGTCCTCGACCGCAAGTTCGGGTCGCCGACGGTCACCAAGGACGGCGTGACCGTCGCCAAGGAGATCGAGCTGGAGGACCCGGTCGAGAACATGGGTGCCCAGATGGTCAAGGAGGTGGCCACCAAGACGTCCGACGTAGCCGGCGACGGCACCACCACCGCCACCGTGCTCGCCCACGCGATCTTCGGAGAGGGCCTCAAGAACGTGACCGCGGGGACGAACCCGATGGGCATCCGCCGCGGCATCGACAAGGGCGTCGAGGTGGTCGTCGACTACCTGCGAGCCACGTCCACCGAGACCAAGGGCAAGCGTGAGATCGCCCAGGTCGGCGCGATTTCGGCCAACAACAACATGGAGATCGGCGAGTTGATCGCCGAGGCGATGGAGAAGGTCGGCAAGGACGGCGTCATCACCGTCGAAGAGGCCCGCGGCCTCGAGACCGAACTGGACACGGTCGAGGGGATGCAGTTCGATCGCGGCTACCTGTCCCCCTACTTCGTCACCGATCCGGAGCGGATGGAGGCCGAGCTCGAGGAGCCTATGATCCTCATTCACGACAAGAAGGTGTCTTCGATGAAGGACCTTCTGCCGATCCTCGAGAAGGTCGCGCAGATGGGCAAGCCGCTCCTCATCATCGCCGAGGACGTGGAGGGCGAGGCGCTGGCGACGCTGGTGGTCAACAAGCTGCGCGGCACTCTCAAGGTGGCGGCCGTGAAGGCGCCCGGCTTCGGTGACCGGCGCAAGGCTATGCTCCAGGACATCTCGGTCCTGACCGGCGGCCAGGTGATCTCGGAAGAGGTCGGCTTCAAGCTCGAGAACGCGGTGCTGAGCGACCTCGGGAGCGCGAAGCGGGTCGTCATCGACAAGGACAACACGACGATCATCGACGGCGCAGGCGCGGAGGACAAGATCCACGGCCGCATCGAGGAGATCAAGGTGGCGATCGACAAGTCCACCTCGGATTACGACCGCGAGAAGCTCCAGGAGCGGCTGGCCAAGCTGGCCGGCGGCGTGGCGGTGATCGATGTCGGCGCGGCCACCGAGACCGAGATGAAGGAGAAGAAGGCGCTGGTCGAGGACGCCCTGCACGCCACCCGTGCCGCGGTGGAAGAGGGCATCGTTCCGGGCGGCGGCGTGGCGCTGCTGCGCGCACAGTCCGCGCTGGACGCGCTGAGCTTCGACCGCGAGGACGAGCAGGTGGGCGCGAACATCCTGCGGCGTGCACTGGAAGCGCCCATCCGTCAGATCGCGGCCAACGCGGGCGCCGAGGCGTCGATCGTGGTGGCGAAGGTGCGTGAGGGCGAGGGCGGCTTCGGCTACAACGCCCAGACCGACACCTACGAGAATCTCGTGAAGGCCGGCGTGATCGACCCGACCAAGGTCGTGCGCAGCGCGCTGCAGAACGCCGCGTCGATCGCCAGCCTGCTCCTCACCACCGAGGCGGTCGTCGTGGAGCGCCCCGAGGAGGAGAAGCCGGCCGGACCGCCGGGCGGCGGCGACATGGGCGGGATGTACTAGCCAAACCCGCCAGGCGGCACAAACAGGGCCGTTGATACGAAAGGGGTCCGGGCGCGGCAGCGTCCGGGCCCCTTTGGCATTGGCGAGAGAGAGTGCCGCTATCCGCAGTCGATGGGACGTCGCTACTCGGCCCTGCGGGCGGCGAGGCGCCCTTGGGCTACGGCAGTTCGTACCGCTCCAGATGCGCCAGGTCCACTTCGTCGAAGGCGACGATGTAGACGTGCGCACGGCCAAACCCCGTAACGATCCGGTCGCCCTCCAGGGTCAGCGCCTTGACCAGTTGCCCTCCGCGGCTGAAGAGGTCGTAACGGGTTCCGCTGTCCGCAGGCAGGTGCCGGCGAACCCAGGCCCGGGCGAGCGGGTCCACGCGCACCCCCGCGTTGTGAAAGGCAGGCTTCACGTCGTGCCAGGTGTAGTCGTCGTAGTCGACCTCTTCGTCCGGTGGCCCGAATCCGCCGCGCGAGAATCTGGTGGTCCTGGTGCCGTCCTCATGCACTCCGGAATCCATGGTAATCCCGCCGTGCCGTTGCCCGGCCCGCAGGTCCTCCGCCATATCGGCCCTGGTGACGGGCACTGGTGCATACGAAATGGTGTCGCCCCGGGTCACGACGCCGTTCGGCCCGAACCAGTTCACGCCATAGTGTCCGGCACGGGCAATGACGACCGATCCGTCGGGGGCCACGCCCCATGCGTCCTGGGGTGACAGTCGAATCGGAATGACGTAGGTGCCGTCGTCGGTCTCGGTGATCTCGTACTCGCGCAGCTTGTATCTGGCTACGGTGTCCACCTCCGCGGTAGTCAGACCCACCCGCAGAATCGCGCCGCTGTCCGGTGGCGGATAGCCTCCCAACACGGATACAAAGGCGTTGCCCTCCGCATCGACGGCGTCGGGCAGCACCATGACCGGTGCCTCGTCCCCGGCAAACGTGGCGATCGGGCGACTCGCGCCGAACACGAGATCCGGCCCGATACGGACCAGCCGCGCATTGCCCAGGTCTACGAGGAGAATGGAGTCGCCCCGGAAAGGCCAGACGGCGTCGGGTTGCAGGTATTCGCCCGGCCCCTGGCCCAGGCTCCCGATGACGGCGCGCGTACCCTCTTCCATATCGACGCGGTAGAGCGCCTTGCCGAGCGGGTCGGCCACAAGGACATGACCGCCCGGAAGTTCGACCGCGGTATGTACATAGCCGAAGTCATCGGGAAAGACGGCGTCGGGCGGGCCGAGCGATTCGGGTTGTACGTGATCGTCCGCGCTCATGCCCCCGGCGTCCGAATCGCCGCAGGCCGGGACACAGACCGCCACGACGACCGCCCACACACGCCGCGTCCGCCGGATCGGGTGTGCCGGCCGCACGGACTCGGTGCCGGGATGGGCCAAGCGCCTCACCCGCCCGGTCGCGCCCCCGGATGGTCGTCCACCAGCACGTCGGTTCCCAGGTATCGGTCCTCGGCGTTGGTGAACCAGCGCCGCTCCACGGGAATCCGCATCCCCATGACCTCGCGCTCGCCGTCGAGCAGGATGTACTCGCCGTCCCCGGCGGCTTCGTCGTGGTAGAACCGGTAGCCCACCATCCGGTAGGTGCCGGGGTAGAAGTGGAAGTACCAGGTGTCGCTGCCCACGCCGGGGTCGTAGGTGACCCTCAGCGTCTTCGTCGCCATGCCGTCGAACTCGGCGTCACCGATGGCCGGGTCGATGTTGGTCCCCGGATCGCGCAGCTTCATCGGCAGGCCCCAGAGGTACAGGTAGTAGTCCCGCATGCGCCGCACGTTCGCGCAGTCCAGCCGCAGCCTCGCCGCCTGGTCCTCGGTGGGCGGTGCGCCATCGACGCTGGAGAAGCACTCGTCTCCGTCGGTCCCCTTGATCAGGTGCCCGTCCGCCGTGTCCTCCTCGTAGCGGTAGTCGCTGGAGGCGGCGTCGACGAATATCGCCGCACGACGTTCGCTCCCGTCGGGCCTGGACTGGTCGATCACGAGCGTGTGCCGAAGGCGCGGCCATCGATCGTCGGGGTCGTGGTACCGGATCGCCGCCTCGAGAAGCTCGGGGCCGGTAGTGGGTGGACCGGAGGGCGCCTGCTCCCCGGCGCAGGCGAGAAAGCCGAACGCGACCGGGATGGCGGCCACGGTGAGCCTGCGGCAGCCGGAGAAGGCGGGCGCGGGGGAGCTGCTGGGCATCATGGCGACATTCCCTGGCTGGTGCGGTCTGCCGGGCAGCACCCGGCTGCAATCGGGAGACCCCAAGATGCCTCGTCCGTGTGGCGGGGGCCAGCCGGGCAGACGAGCGGCGCCACTGGCGACACACTGTCCGCGCCCCCAACTTCGGCTGCACTCCGCCGACCGCATCAACCGCTTCGCAGAGGATCCGAACCGTGAACAGCACCAGACACCGTCGCCCTTCACTCCTCCTCTCACTCTCCGCCTTGCTCGTCCTGTCCGTCGGGGCGGTTCCCTTCGCCTCGGCCCAACAGGTCGGTCCCACGAACGGCAGCCTGATCGTCGCCGGGGGCGCGCTGTCCGATCCGGCCGTGTTCGCGCGATTCGTGGAGCTGGCGGGCGGTCCCTCGGCGCCGATCGTGGTTATCCCGACAGCCGGCGGTGGCGACTCGTACGACCAGTACTTCCGCAGGCGGCGTCCGTTCGAGGCCGCGGGGGCGACCGACATCACGATCCTGCACACCTACGACCCGGCCGAGGCCGACACCGACGCGTTCGTCGAACCGCTGCTCGACGCCCGCGGCGTGTGGTTCACCGGGGGGCGGCAGTGGCGGCTTGCGGATTCCTACCTCGACACGAAGGTGCACGATGCGCTCTGGGAGGTGCTCGACCGCGGCGGCGTGATCGGCGGGTCGTCGGCGGGCGCTTCGATCCAGGGGTCCTACCTGGTCCGGGGGGACACGCGCACCAACACGATCATGATGGGCGACCACGAAGAGGGGCTGGGGTTCCTGAAGGGCGTCGGCATCGATCAGCACCTGCTCATGCGGAACCGGCAGTTCGACCTGATCGAGGTGATCCGTGCGAAGCCCGAGCTCCTGGGGATCGGGATCGACGAGAACACGGCGATCGTGGTGCAGGGAGACCGCTTCGAGGTGGTGGGGCAGAGCTACGCGGTCATCTACGATGCGAACGCGACGCTGGACAGCGGCGGACTCTTCTACTTCCTGGCGCCCGGCGACCGCTACGACATGGCAGCCCGACAGGCGTTCCGGCCCTCGCGCGGCGAGTCGGCCATGCAGCGGGTCACCGGCACGCCCTGGCCGCCGGGGAGGTAGGGACCGGGCGCCGGACCGGGTTAGCTTTACCGGCATGAACACACCCGACATCACCATCCGTCTGCCCGACGGCCGCGCCCTCACCCTGCCTGCCGGATCGAGCGCCGCCGACGTGGCCGCCGCGATCGGTCCGGGCCTCGCGCGGGCGGCGCTGGCCGCGGTCGTCAACGGCGAGATCGTCGACCTGAACCGGCCGCTCGCCGACGGTGCGTCGGTCCGCCTGCTGACCGACCGGGACCCCGAGGCGCTCGGCGTGCTGCGCCACTCGGCCGCGCACGTCCTGGCCACGGCGGTGCGCGAACTCGTGCCCGGCGCCGGCATCGGCTTCGGTCCTGCGATCGACGACGGCTTCTACTACGACTTCGACGTCCCGGAGCCCTTCACCCCGGACCAGATCGAGGCGATCGAGGAGCGCATGGAGGCGGTCGTCGAGGCCGACCACCCCTTCGAGCGGCGCATCGTGAGCCGGGAGGAGGCCCGCGAGCTCTTCTCCGACGACCACCTCAAGCTAGAACGGCTCGACGAGTTCGACGACGGCGAGGTGATCACGGTCTACCGCGACGGGCCCTTCCTGGACCTTTGCCGCGGACCCCACATCCCCAGCACGGGCCGGCTCAGGCACTTCAAGCTCCTGAGCGCGGCGGGCGCCTACTGGCGCGGCGACGAGCGCCGGCAGATGCTGCAGCGCATCTACGGCACCGCCTTCTTCCACGGGAAGGATCTGCGAAAGCACCTCCACCGGCTGGAAGAGGCGAAGAAGCGCGACCACCGCGTGCTGGGCAAGCGCCTCGACCTCTTCTCGATCCAGGAGGAGGTGGGCCCGGGTCTGGTGCTCTGGCATCCCAACGGCGGCCGCGTGCGGCGCATCGTGGAGGACTTCCTGCGCGACACGCTGGTCGAGCACGGCTACGAGATCGTCTACACGCCGCACGTGGCGAGCGAGGAGCTGTACCGCATCTCGGGGCATCTGGACGTCTTCGCCGACGACATGTTCCCGGCGATGGACGACGATGGGGACCGGTTCCGCATGAAGCCGATGAACTGTCCCCACCACTTCATGATCTACCGCTCTAACGTGCGATCCTACCGGGACCTGCCCGTGCGCTTCGCGGAGCTGGGGACCTGCTACCGCTACGAGCGCTCCGGCGCGTTGCACGGGATGCTGCGGGTCCGCTCGTTCACCCAGGACGACGCGCACATCTTCATCCGCGAGGACCAGATCGAGGAGGAGTACGACCGCCTCCTGGACCTGGGCGACTACCTGCTGAAGGTGTTCGGCTACGAGTACCGGACGGCGCTCTCCACCCGTCCCGAGAAGGCGATCGGCGACCCGGCGATCTATGACGCCGCCTCCGACCGGTTGGCCGGCGTGCTGCGGGACCGCGGGCTCGACTTCGAGCTCGACGAGGGAGGCGGCGCCTTCTACGGGCCCAAGGTCGATGTCCTGGTCACCGACGCCCTGGGACGCGAGTGGCAGGGGGGCACCTTCCAGCTCGACTTCCTGATGCCCGAGCGTTTCGGGCTGGAGTACGTCGGCGCCGACAACCATCGCCACCAGGCCGTGGTGATCCACCGTACGCTGCTCGGGTCGATGGAGCGCTTCATCGGGGGGCTGATCGAGCACTACGGGGGCGCGTTCCCGTTGTGGCTCGCACCGGAGCAGGTGCGGGTCCTGCCGGTGTCGGAGCAGTGGACCGGGTCGGCGGCCGAGCTGGCCGGCGCACTCGCAGCGGAAGGGCTGCGCGCGGAACTGGACGACCGGGACACGCTGGGATATCGGATCCGCGCCGCCGAGATGCAGAAGATTCCCTACATGGGGATCGTGGGCCAGCGCGAAGCGGAGGCCGGAACGGTTTCGGTGCGGATGCGGGGCGCGGGCAGGAAGCAGGTGACGATGGATCGCGCGGACTTCGTGCGGCGTCTGAAGGACGAGGCCGCGGCCAGGGCCCTTGAACCAATTGCGGCCCCTTGACACACGACCCGCTTCCTTGACACTCGACCCACGAATTGTCGATAATAAAAGTCTGTGCCCCTTGGCCGGCGTTTGTCATCGGCCAAACGAAAAATCAGGAAGAAGAGGACTGACCGCCTCTCACCCTCGTAGCTGACGAGCTTCCGGGTCTTCAGGTCGGCGGCGGGTGATTCACCCCGGCCGGCAGGTCGAACGGCCCGGATAATCCGGGCTTTTGTACAGGCCGGCGGGGGCGCGGCAAGGGAAGAGCAGGCAAACCGGGGACGGCCACGGTCGTCCTGAAACCAGGGAGAGTGCCAAGATCGCAGAAAAACGCGTCCGGGTGAACGAACAGATCCGAATCAGCCCGATTCGACTGATCGACGAGAAGGGCGGGCAGATCGGGATCGTGTCGTTGGACGACGCGCGTGCCCGGGCAGCCCAGCGGGGCCTCGATCTCGTGGAAGTCGCGCCGGATTCCAGACCGCCGGTGGTCCGCCTGATGGACTACGGCAAGTACAAGTACAAGGCGGCACGCGCAGCGCGGGAAGCCCGCAAGAAGCAGCATACCGTGCAGCTCAAGGAGGTCAAGTTCCGTCCGGGAATCGAGGATCACGACTACGATTTCAAGTTGCGCCACGCGCGGCGCTTCCTGTCGGAAGGCAACAAGGTCAAGCTCACGATGATGTTCAGGGGCCGTCAGGTGACGCACCCCGAACTCGGACGGGAGGTGCTGCTGCGCGCCACCAGGGACCTCAGCGAGCACGCGAAGGTCGAACAGTATCCCAACTTCGAGCGGAACCAGATGACCATGATCCTGAGTCCGCTCAAGAACTAGGCCAGAGAGGATTTCGGAGAATCCGATGCCGAAGATGAAATCGAACAGGGGAGCCGCGAAGCGCTTCCGCAAGACCGGGTCGGGCAAGCTCGCGAGGATGCGGGCCTACAAGTCTCACATCCTGACCAAGAAGAAGCGCAAGCGGAAACGGCGGCTGCGTACGGCCACGGTGGCGGCCGACGCGGACGTGAAGCGCGTGCGCCGGATGTTGCCGGGCACATAGCGCCGGGAACCGCAAGCCAGACAGAATTGCCAAGGAGACCATAGATGGCGCGTTCCACGTATTCGGTCGCGCGCAAGAAGCGCAAGAAGAAGATCCTGCGTGCGGCCAAGGGGTACTTCGGGGGCCGCAAGAACCTGTACCGGACCGCCAAGGACGCGGTGGAAAAGGGATGGGAGCACGCGTACCGGGACCGGAAGAAGAAGAAGCGGAACTTCCGCCGGCTCTGGATCACCAGGATCAACGCTGCGGCCCGCCAGAACGACATTTCCTATTCCCGCTTCATGAATGGCCTGCAGCGCGCGGGCATCGAACTCGACCGCAAGGCGCTCGCCGATCTGGCGATCCGCAGCCCGGACACCTTCGCTTCGCTCGCCGAGCGCGCGAAGTCGGCGCTGAGCAACTGACCCCCGCAGGCTTCCGCCCACCGTTGCACGGATCTTGATCGACGAGCTCCGCAGGCTTCGGGAGGAGGCACTCGACGCGTTTGCCAGCGCGCGCGACGTCGGGGAGCTGGAGCGGCTTCGGGTCCGCTACCTCGGGCGGAAGGAAGGGCTGGTCTCGGGGGTGCTGCGCCGTCTGGGATCGCTGACCCCGGAGGAGCGGCCAAGCGTCGGGGCGGCCGCGAACCGGGCCAGGAAGCTTCTGGCCGAGGCGCTGCAGGACCGGTTGAGCGAGGTCACGGCGGCGCGGCCGGCAACGGAACGGGCGCTCGATCTCACTCTGCCGCCCCGCCGCAAGTGGCGCGGGACCATTCACCCCGTGAGCCAGGTGATCGACGACATCTGGAGGATCTTCCAGAGTCTGGGCTTCGCGCGCGCCCGGGGCCCCGAGGTCGACACCGAGTGGTACAACTTCGTGGCGCTCAACACGCCGCTCGACCACCCGGCGGCCGATGAGCAGGACACCCTGTACCTGGCGCCGGGGCTATTGCTCCGGAGCCACACGTCGCCGGTGCAGATCCGCACCATGGAGCGGTATCCTCCGCCGATCCGGATCCTGGCGCCGGGCATGGTTTACCGGCGCGACACCTACGACGCCACCCACACGCCCGCCTTCGCGCAGATCGAGGGGCTTGTCGTGGACGAGGGCGTCACCTTCGTCGACTTCAAGGCGACGCTCGCCGAGTTCGCGCGGCGGTTCTGGGGGCCGGGAACGCAGGTGCGCTTCCGCCCGTCTTTCTTCCCGTTCACGGAGCCGTCCGCGGAGGTGGATGTGAAGCGGGTGATCGTGCGCGAAGACGGCAGGGAGGAAGAGACCGACTGGATCGAGATCATGGGCGCGGGGATGGTCGACCCGGCCGTGCTCGACAACGTGGGCTACGATTCGGAGCGCTACACCGGCTGGGCGTTCGGGATGGGGCCGGCCCGGGTGGCGATGCTGCGGCACGGGGTGAGGGACCTCAGGCTCTTCTACGAGAACGACATGCGCTTCCTGGGACAGTTCACGTGAAGGTCTCGTACCGCTGGCTGCGCGACGTGGCGCCCGGGATCGGGCTCACGGTCGACGAGGCGATGGCCCGACTGGCGCTCAGGGGCGCCCCGGTGGAGGCGGTCGAGGATCTCGCCGCGGGGTTGCGGGACATCGTCGTGGGTCAGGTGCTCGACGCGAGGCCTCATCCCAATGCCGACCGTCTTACCCTCTGCCGCGTGCTGGGCCCCGACGGCGAGGTTCCGGTCGTGTGCGGGGCTCCGGATGTCCGCTCTGGTTCCTTCTATCCCTTCGCGCCGGTGGGCGCGCGCCTGCCCGGTGGGTTCAGGATCGGGAAGCGCAAGATCCGCGGGCACTTCAGCCAGGGAATGCTGTGCTCGGAGCGGGAGCTTGAACTCGGCGACGATCAGGCGGGGATCATGCTGCTTGAGGGCGACTACGAGGCCGGAGCGGCCTTTGCGACGGCGGCGGAGCTGGACGACCACCGCCTCGATGTCGAGGTCACGCCCAATCGCGGCGACCTGCTGTCGCATGTGGGGATCGCGCGCGAACTGCACCCGGTCGGACAGGGGGGGATCGTGCTGCCGGCGTTTCCCGCGGGTGCCGGGCTGGAGGGTTCGTTCGCCCGGGGCGGTTCCGAGAGCGCTTCCGCCGGAGTTCGCATCCGTATCGAGGATCCGGAGCTCTGCTCGCGCTACCTGGGCGCGGTGATCCGCGGTGTGACGGTGGGCCCGTCGCCGCGGTGGCTGGCGAACCGGCTGAGAGCGGCAGGGGCGCGGCCGATCAACAACGTCGTGGACGCCACCAACTACGTCATGCTGGAGCTGGGGCAGCCGCTGCACGCCTTCGACCTGGACAGGCTGGCCGGCGCGACGATCGTCGTGGGGCGGGCGCGTCCGGGGGAGTCGCTGGTCACGCTCGACGGGGAGGCCCGGACGATTACGCCCGAGATGCTGATGATCCGCGACGCCGACCGGCCGGTCGCCATTGCGGGGGTGATGGGGGGGCGGGACTCCGAGGTCTCGAGCGAGTCGACCGACATCCTGCTGGAGTGTGCCCACTTCGAGCCGAAGCAGGTGAGGGCGACCCGCCGCGCGCTGGGCATGTCCACGGACGCGAGCTACCGCTTCGAGCGCTGGGTGGATCCGGCGACGATGGAGACAGCGATGCTGCGCGCCGCCGAACTCGTCCTGGCGGTTGCGGGCGGCGAACTCGACGGGGAGGTGATCGACGCATGTCCGGCGCCCTGGGAGGCTCCGGTGGTGTCGTTGCGCCCGTCGCGCGTGCGCCATCTGCTTGGTGTCGAGTTTTCGAGCGCGGAGCTCGTCGCGCTGCTCGCGCCGCTCGGTTACCGGGAAGCCCGCACGGGCTCGGACGTGGTGGACTTCGTGATTCCCGGACACCGGGGCTACGACACGCTGCGCGAGGTCGATCTGATCGAGGAGGTGGCGCGCACCTACGGCTACGACACCTTCCCCTCGGCACTGTCCGCCTTCCGCCCGGGCACCGTTCCCGACGACCCCGTGTTCCAGCTCGAGGACCGGCTGCGGGGGCGGCTCGCCGGCGACGGCATCAGCGAGGCGCAGACTCCTGCCCTCGGCCCTCCTCGCCATGGCGACGTCCCCCTCCTCAACCCGATGTCCGCCGACGAGAGTCACCTTCGCCGCGACCGGCTGCCGGGGCTGCTCACTCATCTGGAACGCAACCTGGCCCGGGGCGTGCGCGATGTGCGGCTCTTCGAACTCGGAACGGCCTTTGCGCCTGGCGACAACGTAGCAGCGGTCCCGCGCGAGTCGGCGCGCGTGGCGGTGGTTCTGCACGGACGGCGCGCGCCCCTGCAGTGGTCGGGCGCAGACGGCCGCATGGATGTCCACGACATCGCGGGCGTCGTCGAGCTGATCGCCGGCGAGGCCTTCCCGGGCGGGCGCGTGCTGCCGGCGGGAGCAGCTGCGGGCGGGTGGGGTGGGCCGGTGCTGGACGGGGCGCCGCTGCTCGTGCCTGAACGCTGCTACCAGCTGGTGGATGCAATGGGTGCGGTTGTGGGGTGGGGGGGCGAGATCCGGGCCGGGGCGATGGACCTGCCTCCGTGGGCCGGAACGGTCGTGGGCGCCGAAGCGGTGCTGCCTTCGTCGCCGGCCCCCGGGGTCGCCGTCACGGCACGGGAGTTGCCGGATCAGCCCGCTTCACAGCGCGACGTGGCCTTCCTGTTGCCAGCGGGGACAGGGGCAGGCGATGTACTGGAGGCCGCCCGCGCGGGGGGCGGGAGGCTGCTGGAGGAGGCGGAGATCTTCGACCTGTACGAGGGCGGGGATCTTCCCCCCGGTGCCCGCTCGGTGGCCATTCGCTTGCGTTTTCGCGCTCGCGGACGGACCCTGACCGACAAGGAAGTCGACAGATCCTGTCGGCGAGTGCTCAAGAAGGTGAAGGGGGCGACCGGTGTCGAACCGAGAAGCTGACGCGGCCGTCGCGGAGATCGCGGGCGTCGCGCCGCTGGAATCGGCGATCCGCCGGCTGATCGGCGAGTTGCGCGATCTTCGCCGGGCCGCGGAGGAGGCGCGTGAGCGGGCCGAGCGCAGCGAAGCGCTTCTACGGGACTTCGCGGAGGGCCGCCAGGATCCGGCGACGCTCTCGCTCCGCATGGAGAACGTGGAGGCCGAAAACGACGACCTGCGTGGCCGCATCGAACGGGGACGCGAGCGAATCGACCAGATTCTCGCGAGCATCCGCTTTCTGGAGGACCGGCGATGAGTGAAGAAGCACCACGCACGTCGATTCGGGTCGAGATCGCCGGGGAGTGGTACACCCTGCGCGCGGACGCCGACGAGGAATACACACGTCGCTGCGCCGCGCTGGTCGACGAGCGCATGAGCGCCGTGTCCGAGCAGGCTGGCGTGACCGCCAAGAATGCGGCCATTCTGGCTGCACTGTCGCTCTCCGACGAGTTGCTCCGCCAGCAGTCGAGGGTAGAAGATCGTCTGCGGGCCCTGACGGCGCGGATCGAGGCGGAGTTGGAGGGACACGACTAGCCAGCGATCCGGCCAGGCAGGGCCGTGAGTCAGCCGCACACCCACAGGAGACGGGAAGGATCGACCACATGGCAACGGGACCACGAAAACAGTTCTCACGCCGGGCCTGGCTCGCTGCGGCTTCCGGCACGGCGGCGAGTGGACTGGTCATGACACGGTTCGACGCCGTCAAGGCCACGGTGCAGGAAGTGCCGGCCCAGAGTGTCGATCCCACCAGGGTGCCGGGGCGCTTCGTCTCGGAGGTCGGTCGGCGGGCGCCGGGTGAACAGCCGCGCAGGCTGGTGCGCACGCTGGCGCTTTCGAGTTCGTCGCGCACGCCGCTCCAGGATCTGCAGGGCACGATAACGCCCTCCGATCTGCACTTCGAGCGGCACCACGCGGGCGTGCCCGACATCGTGGCCGAGGAGCACGAGCTGCTCGTTCACGGAATGGTGGAACGCCCGATGGTCTTTCGCATGGCCGACCTGCGCCGCTATCCGCAGGCCTCGCGCATCTGCTTCATCGAGTGTTCCGGCAACGGAGGCGGCGCGTACAACCGCAACCGCATGCCGACCGCGATCTCGCCCCAGCAACTCGACGGGCTGCTCAGTACGAGCGAGTGGACCGGGGTCATGCTCTCGACGATCCTGCGCGAGGTCGGGGTGCGCCCCGGGGCGAACTGGATCCTGGCCGAGGGCCGCGACGCAGCCGTGATGGCGCGGAGCGTTCCCCTCGACAAGGCGATGGACGACTCAATGCTCGCCTACGGTCAGAACGGCGAAGCGATCCGGCCCGAACAGGGGTATCCGGTACGCCTGCTGCTCCCAGGCTGGGAGGGCAACGCCCAGGTCAAGTGGCTGCGGCGGATCGAGGTCAGCGACCGCCCGACGATGACCCGCGACGAGACCTCTCGCTATACCGACCCCCTGAAGGACGGTACCGCGCGCCAGTTCAGCTTCGTGATGGACGCGAAGTCGATCATTACCTTCCCATCGTATCCCTATGTCCTTCCGGATCGCGGCTGGTGGGAAATCGAGGGGCTCGCGTGGACGGGAAGGGGGCGTATCACCCGGGTCGAGGTCAGCACCGACGGCGGCCGCTCGTGGGCCGATGCGGTCTTGCAGCCGCCGATCCTGTCCAAGTCGACCGTACGGTTCCGGCACCTCTGGAACTGGGACGGGCGCGAGACGGTGATTCTGAGCCGCGCGACCGACGAGACCGGCTACGTCCAGCCGACCGTGCAACAGCTCTGGGACGCGCGTGGCGAAGGGACGTCGTATCACCACAACCACCAGCGCGCGTGGAAGATCGCGTCGGACGGAAACGTGACCTTCGGCCTCGGAGATCTGCTATGAATCGCCCCGTGGCGGGAATGCTGGCCGCCGTGCTTGCCGCCTGTACCCCCGAAGCTCCCGCAACCCCGGGCGCATCGGACGCGACCGGTCCGGACGGGGAAGCCGTGGCCGCGCTGCCGACGGGCGCCCCGGAGCAGTTCGGCTTCGGTACCCATGCGTCCGAGGACCGCATCGCGCTGTGGGACATCGACGTCAAGCCAGACGGCGAGGGTCTCCCGCCCGGCAGCGGCTCGGTTGAGGAAGGCCGGCGCGTCTACCAGCTGTCATGCATGCAGTGCCACGGACCAACCGGCACCGAAGGCCCGAACGACCGCCTCGTGGCGGCGGGCGAATGGGAACAGTGGCCGCAGGGGCGGGCCTTCGGCGCCTTCTGGCCGTACGCGACGACGTTTTTCGACTACACCCGCAGGGCGATGCCGCAGCTGACGCCCGGCACCATGTCCAACGACGACGTGTACGCCGTCGTGGCCTATGTGCTGCACTTGAACGGGCTCCTCGCCCCCGACGCGGTTCTCGACGCCGAGTCCCTTGCTGCGATCGAGATGCCCGCGCGCGACCGTTTCGTTCCGGACGACCGTGCAGGGGGTCCGGAAATCAGGTAGCCTAACCGGCTGTCAGCGCGCCGTCAGCGTTCGGGTTGCGCACCCTTGGAGCCTTGGTCTAATGTAGTTGGCTGAATCAGGAAGCCGGGCTCGGAGTGCCCGCGCCCGGGTTTCCAAGTCGAATCTTGTGACCGGACGCTGTTCGGTCTTGGAGAGAATACATGAGTCCGCTGGGTTTGTCCCTGGCGGTCGGCGCGGCGGTGCTTGCCGCGGTTGTGGCATACCTCCTGGGCAGGGGCCGGGAGCGCGCGCGACAGCGCAGGGAAACAGAAGCGGCGCGGGATGATGCGTCGCGAATTCGCAAGGCGGCAGAGGAAGAAGTCCTCAATCTTCGCCGCACCGCCGAATTGCAGGGCAGGGAACAGAGCCTGCGTCTCAGGGAATCCTGGGAGCAGGAAGAGAGTCGCCGCAGGGAAGAGGTCGAGCGGGGCGAGCGCAGGCTCGTCGAGCGCGCCGAGGCGGCCGACCGCAAGTCCGACCAGCTCGACCGGCGGCAGGATTCCCTGGATGACCGTGCCCGCAGGCTGGAGGACCGTGCGCTGACGCTGAAGGCGGGGGAGCGGGAGGTTGCCGCGACGAGGGAGGACGTGACCCGGGCCCTGGCCACGGCGCGGGAGCGCCTCGAAGGGTTGGCCGGGATCACCGCCGACGAGGCGAAGGAGGAACTCGTCGCCGAGATGGCCGACCAGGCCCGCGCCGAGGCCGCCAACCAGCTGCGCGAGATCAAGGAGGAGGCGCAGCGCACGGCCGACCGGGAGGCCAAGAAGGTGCTGGCCATGTCCATCCAGCGGATGGCCGCCGACGAGACCGCCCAGCTGACGGTTTCGGTGGTGCAGCTTCCGTCGGACGAGATGAAGGGGCGGATCATCGGCCGGGAGGGGCGGAACATCCGGGCCTTCGAGCAGGCCACCGGAATCGACGTGATCATCGACGACACGCCCGAGGCGGTCGTGCTCTCGGGCTACAACCCCGTCCGCCGCGAGGTGGCGCGCCTCGCCCTGTCCCGGCTGATCGAGGACGGGCGCATTCATCCGGGACGAATCGAGGAGGTGGTGGCCAAGAGCGAGCAGGACGTGGAGACCGAAATGCGCGAGGCCGCCGAGGAAGCGCTCTACGGGCTGGGCATCCACAGCGTCCACCCCGAGATCATCAAGGTGCTCGGGAGGCTCAAGTTCCGGACCTCGTTCGGCCAGAACCAGCTGGCCCACGCCCGCGAGGTGGCGCTGCTGGCGGGGAACATGGCCGCTGAAATGGGACTCAACGTCCAGCTCACGCGTCGCGCGGGCCTCCTGCACGATGTCGGGAAGGGGCTGACGCACGAGCAGGAGCTTACGCACGTGGAACTCGGATACCGCCTGTGCAAGCGCTACAAGGAGCCCGATCTCGTGCTCAATTCGATCAAGGCACATCACGACGAGGAGCCCCACCGCTACCCCGAAGCCTGGCTCGTAACGGCGGCCGACGCGATCAGCGGCTCCCGCCCAGGGGCCCGGCGCGAGATGTTCGAGGGCTACGTGAAGCGCCTTGAGAAGCTCGAGGAAATCGCCACCGATCAACCCGGTGTGGAGCGCTGCTTCGCGATTCAGGCCGGGCGCGAACTCCGGGTCATGGTCGAGCCCAATCGAGTCAACGACGAAGGCATGGCCCGGATATCCGAGGCGGTGGCGCGCAAGATCGAGAACGAGCTGCAGTACCCCGGACAGATCAAGGTCGTCGTCATCCGCGAGACCCGAGCCGTCGACTTCGCCCGCTGATTGCGTGGTGCACCACCCCGCCTGAACCCCCTCAACCCCGGTTAACAGGAATCGAATGGCCGCCAAGATCATCTCAGGAAAGGACATTGCCCGGGAGATCCGGGACGAGCTCAACGAACGGGTCGCATCGCTCGCAAGGGACGGCCTCGTGCCCGGCTTGGCCACGGTGTTGGTCGGCGAGAACCCCGCCAGCCGCCTCTACGTCGGAATGAAGAACAAGGCCGCCGCCGAGGCCGGGATCCACTCGCGCCAGGTCACGCTGTCCGAGTCGGTGAGCGAGACCGAGCTGCTGCGCGTGATCCACGACCTGAACAACGACCCCCAGATCCACGGGATACTGGTGCAGCTGCCCCTCCCTCGCCAGATCGACGAGTCCAAGGTCCTTCTGGCGATCCATCCCGACAAGGACGTGGACGGCTTCCACCCCGTGAACGTGGGGCGGCTCGCCACCGGCGATCCGAACGTGCTGGCACCCTGTACCCCCCGGGGGGTCCTGGAGATGCTGCTGAGGAGCGGCGCGGATCCTTCGGGCAAGCACGTGGTGGTCGTGGGTCGATCGAACATCGTCGGCAAGCCGATGGCGCTCCTGTTGCTCCGCAAGGCCGCGGGCGGCAACGCCACGGTCACCGTAGCCCACAGCCGCACCCCCGATCTGGGCGCGATCACCCGCACCGCCGACATCCTGGTCGTCGCGGTGGGGTGGCCGAACACGGTGACCCGGGACATGGTGAAACCGGGCGTGACCGTCATCGACGTCGGCACCAACCGGGTCGACGACCCGACCCGTCCCCGCGGATACCGAGTGGTCGGCGATGTGGACTTCGAAGGGGTCAGCCAGGTGGCGTCGGCCATCACCCCCGTGCCCGGGGGCGTTGGGCCCATGACCATCGCGATGCTGCTGGCCAACACGGTTGAGGCCGCAATCAGACTGGGGAAGGCCGGCGGTTGAAGGCACGCAACCTGGATCTCTTCGCGGACCGGTCCACGGAGCCGGCCGGCCCGCCGGCCCCGAAGGTGTGGACGGTCTCCCAGGTGAACCGCGCCGTCAGGCGTCTGCTCGAAGAGACGCTGCCGCAGCTGTGGGTCACGGGCGAGGTCGCGAACTTCAACCGGCACCGGTCCGGGCACTGCTACTTCACCCTGAAGGACAGGTCGGCCCAGATCCGCTGCGTGATGTTCCGGCGCGAGGCCGCCACGCTGCCGACCGACCCCGACGAGGGTATGACGCTGCGCGTGTTCGGAGGTCTCACACTCTACGAAGCCAGGGGCAGCTACCAGTTCGTGGTGTCCAGGCTCGAAGCCGAAAGCGCCGACGGGATGTGGAAGCTCGCCTTCGAGCGGCTGCGGAGGCGGCTGGACACCGAGGGTCTCACCGATCCGGCCCGCAAGCGACGCCTGCCGGACTTCCCGCGCAGGGTCGGGGTGGTGACCTCGGCCACCAGCGCGGCGCTGCGTGACATTCTCGCGGTGACGGAGCGGCGGGCGCCGTGGGTGCGGGTGCTGGTCCGCGGCACGGGCGTCCAGGGGCCGGGTGCCGGGAGGCAGATCGCCGCCGCGATCGACACCGTGGCGGCCCGGGGTGTCGATGTCGTGATCGTCGCGCGTGGAGGCGGCTCGATCGAGGACCTGTGGGGATTCAACGAGGAGCCGGTGGCGCGCGCCGTCGCGGCCTGTCCCGTACCGGTGGTTTCGGGGGTGGGGCACGAGACGGACGTCACGATCTGCGATCTGGTGGCGGATCTGCGTGCGGCGACCCCGTCGGCGGCCGCCGAGGCTGTCGCACCGGATGGCCGGGCGCTGGGGCGACGATTGGCAGCGCTCGGGCAGCGGCTCGGCAGGGCGCTGTCGGGCCAGGCGCGTGCCAGGCGCTGGCGTCTCGACCGGGCCCGGGAGCGGCTGTTCGGTGGTGCGCGCAGGCTGACGAGTGCGTATCGGCAACGGCTGCAGGGCGGTCGCGCAGGCATGTCGCAGGCGATGCAGGGACGGATCCAGCGCCGTAGTGCGCGACTGAAGGAAGCTGCGGCGGCCATGGAGGCGCTTTCTCCCCTGTCTACCCTGGCCCGCGGATATGCCGTGCCGCTGGACGTGAATGGTCGCCTGCTGCGGGGTGTCGGCGACTTTGTTCCCGCCGAGAGATTCCGGTTGCGCGTCGTCGACGGGAATGTGCCGTGCGAGGTGGCGGACCGGCCCACCCGCGAATCGTAGGGAGATCGATCATGGAAGCTGACGCGGGGCTCGACCGCAGACTCGAGCGCATCGAGGAGATCGTTCGGCTGCTGGACTCGGACTCGCTCGGGCTGGACGAGGCGCTTGCACTGTTCGAAGAGGGGGTCGGGCACATCCGGCGGGCGCGGGAGGTGCTTGCGCGGACGGAACTCAGGGTCGAGGAACTGATCGGGGAAGAGGGCGAGGAGGTGCGTGAGTTCGAGCCGGCCGGCGACGGGGACGGCGACGACGCCGAGGATGGCTGAACAGGGTTTCATGGCGCTGACGCGGGGCCACTCTGCACGGGTGGAGGCGTCGTTGCGCCGGTGTCTGGATGGGCTGGCCGAGTTGGTGCCGCAGCCGGTTCATGCGGCGGCCACGGCGGCCGTGCTGAGCGGGGGAAAGCGCCTGAGGCCGCTCCTCTGCGTGACGGCATGTGAGGAACTGGGCGGAGCGCCGCAGCCCGCGCTGTACGACCTGGCGGCCTCCATCGAGGTGATTCACGCCTACTCGCTCGTCCACGACGACCTGCCGTGCATGGACGACGCGGAGCTGCGGCGGGGGCGTCCGACCGTGCATGTGTCGCACGGGGTCGCGACCGCTACGGCAGCCGGGGCGGCGCTGATTCCGTGGGCGGCGGCGTGGGCGTTGGAGGCGGCGATGCGGTTGGCCCGAACCGACAACCAGGCGAGGCGCATCGTGGCGACGCTGCTGGAGGCTGCGGGCGCCGGAGGGATGATCGGCGGGCAGGCGCTGGACCTCCTGGCGGAAGGGGCGTCGCTCTCGGAGGGTGAGCTTGCGGGTGTGCACCGGCTCAAGACCGGCGCGCTGCTGGCCGCGTCGCTGGAGATGGGGGCGATGGCCGCGGGGGCTTCCGCCGAGGAGTTGGCCGCGGTCGGCGAGTTCGGCCGGCACCTGGGGCTGGCGTTTCAGGTGATGGACGACGTGCTCGACGCCACGGGGTCGGCCGAGGTGCTCGGGAAGCTGCCCTCCGACGCGGATTTCGGAAAATCGACCTATGTTTTGCTTCTGGGTGTGGATGGGGCGCGGGAGCGCGCGGCATCGCTGGTGGACATGGGGCTGGCGGCGCTGGATGCCGCCGGACTTGCCGCTCCCACGCTCCGTGGCCTCGCCACCTTCGTGATCGAACGCAGCCGGTGACCGACATGGAATCTCGACATCGCTTCCAGCGCATCGCCGTGGTCGGGCGAGCCGCGGAGGGAGGGCCCAACGGACGTATCGGCGAGGCCTGCCGCAGGATCGCGTCGGTGGCCGCGGGGTTTGGCGCGTCGGTGGCTGTGGAACCCGGGCTGGCGAACGCCGCTCCCGGTCTCGACACGGTATCGCTGGACGGCGCGGATGTCGACCTGGTCATCTCGCTGGGCGGCGATGGCACACTGCTACGCACGGCGCGCACGGTCTTCGGGCGCAACATCCCTGTCCTCGGGATCAACCTCGGCAACCTCGGCTTCCTCACCTCGGTCTCGGCCGACGGGATCGACGAGGGCCTCCGCAGCGTGCTGGGCGGCGATGCCTCGATCGAGGAGCGCCGGACGCTGCGCGCCGAGATCCGCACCGCGCGGGGCGAGGTCCGCGACACATTCACCGTTCTGAACGACGCGGTGGTGCACAAGGCCGGTGCCGCGCAGGTGGTGCGCCTGGACCTGTGCGTGGGGCCCCAGGACAACCTCGAGGAGATCGGCAGCTTCTCGGGCGACGGCGTCATCCTCTCCACCCCGACCGGCTCCACCGCCTACTCGCTCTCGGCGGGCGGCCCGGTGATCGTTCCCCACCTGAACTGCTTCCTCGTCACCCCCATCCTTCCCCACACCCTCGCGCTGCGCCCCGTGGTGGTCCCGGGCGACGACGAGATCACCGTCAAGGCGCTCGACCGGCGCGAACGCCTCTTCCTGACCGTGGACGGGCAGGAGGGCGGTCCGGTGGGTGACGACGAACGCGTCGTCGTGCGCATGGGCACCTTCAAGGTCGCCCTGGTCCGACTCCCCGGACACTCCTTCTTCGCCACCCTGCGCCGCAAGCTGAGCTGGGCCGCCAGCCCCCTGCCCGGAGGGTGAGCCGGATCGCTGCCCATTCAGCCATGGCCGCGCCCCCGGCAAGTCCCGACAATTGAAGCGCCATGATCGTTGAGCTGCGGATCCGGAACTTCGCCGTCCTCAGGGACTGCAGGCTGCGCCTCGAGCCCGGCCTGAACGTGATCTCGGGCGAGACCGGCGCGGGCAAGTCGATCGTCGTCGACGCGCTGGAGATGCTCGTTGGCGGACGCGCGTCCTCGGGTGCCGTGCGCAGCGGCGAGGAACGCGCGGTGTTGGAGGGGGTGGTGGATGTGAAGGGCGTCGCCGGCATCGCGGCGGCGCTCGACGAACTGGGACTGGAGGCGGACGACGATCACCTGGTGTTGAGGCGTGAGATCCGGAGCGGGGGACGCAGCCGCGCCTGGGTCAACGGCTCCCCGGCGACGGCCGGGGTGCTGCGGCGAATCGGCTCGTTGCTGGTGGACATCCACGGCCAGCACGAGCACCAGCGTCTCATGTCGGCCGACTTCCAGCAGCACGTACTGGACGCCTTCGGCGAATGCACCGGGCTCGCGGCGTCCGTGGTGGCGCGTTTCCGGCGGGCCGCCGAGCTGGAGGCGAACCTGGCGGGGCTCTCGGAACGTCGGCGCGACCTGGAGGCCCGCGCCGACTTCATCCGCTTCCGGCTCGGCGAGATTCGGGGTGCGAAGCTGCGCGCGGGCGAGGACGAGGAACTGCGCGTCGAGACGAGCCGCCTCGCCAACGCCGACCTGCTGCTGCGCGAGACCCTGGCATTGCAGGCGCTGCTGCACGACGACGAGGACGCCGTTGCGGACCGCCTCTCGGATGCGGCTGCGCGCCTGCGCCGGCTGGCCGAGCTCGACCCGGCGCTGGAGGCTCGCGCGGCGGCGCTCGACGACGCCTACCACACTGTGGCCGACGTGGCCGCCGAACTGCGGTCGTACGGCGACGCCATCGACCACGACCCCTCGCGGCTCGAACGCCTGCACGAACGCCAGGCCCTCCTCCAGGCGCTGATGCGGAAGTACGGTCCCACCCTCGCAGCGGTGATCGAAACCGGGAAGACCCTGGCGAGCGAGCTGGAAGAACTCGAAACGGCCGAGCTCGACGCGAGCATGTTGCGCAACGAGATTGCACATGCACAAGAACATTGGGCAAAGGCCGCGGACGAGCTGTCCCGGCGGCGTCGCGAAGCGGCGGACCGCCTGGCGAGCGCGGCTGAAGCCGCGTTTCCCGGCCTCGGCCTTGAGGGCGGACGGTTCCGGGTCGGTTTCGAGCCGCTGCCCGAGCCGGCCGCACGGGGGCGCGAACGCATCCGCTTCCTGGCGTCCATGAACCCGGGCTTCCCCCCGGCGCCCCTGGCGCGCATCGCCTCCGGCGGCGAGCTGTCGCGCGTCATGCTCACCCTGAAGTCGATCCTGGCCGGCATCGACGACCTGCCCACCCTGGTCTTCGACGAGATCGACGCCGGGATCGGGGGCGGGGTCGCGGCGAGGGTCGGCGAGCGGCTGGAGGAGGTCGCGCGCGGGCGACAGGTACTGGCGGTTACGCACCTGGCCCGGATCGCGGCCCGGGCGGCCAATCACTTCGCGGTCGAGAAGCGCACGGTGGACGGCGCGGCGGAGACGACCCTCAGGCGGTTGGGATTGGATGAACGCGTGCGCGAGCTCGCGCGCATGCTGGGTGGGGATCCCGATTCGGCGTCGTCGCTGGAGCATGCGCGGGAGTTGCTGGGTGCGGCGCGGGAGGGCTGATCTCTTCCGCTAATGAGCATTTCGGTATATCTTCGGTATCGGATTCACCAGCCTCTTCCAGGGAGCGTGCCGCATGGGCCAGCGAACGTCGATTGAGTGGACCGAGGTCACATGGAACCCGACGACCGGCTGCACCAAGGTGTCCGCCGGGTGCGATAACTGCTACGCGGAGGCGCTGTCCCGGCGGCTACTGAGCAGGGTTTATCGCCGTCGGTTGCCGGTTGCGGACACCACGGCCAATCGCGCCGATCCGTTCGCCGTGCGCGTCTGGCCGGAGCGCTTGGACCAGCCACGGAAGTGGAGCGGGCGGCGGCTTGTCTTCGTCAACTCGATGTCGGACCTGTTCCATGCAGACGTCCCACCGCAGTTCCAGCGCGCGGTCTTCCGGGTCATGCTGGAGGTTGACCGGCACACGTATCAGGTGCTCACCAAGCGACCGAGCCGGGCGGCCCGCTTCGTTCGCGGAAACCCGGATCTGTTCGGCCCGCACGGACTGCCCCGCCACATCTGGATCGGCACCTCCACGGAGGACCAGAGCGCTGCGCACAGAATTCGCCACCTCCAGCAAGTTCCAGCCGCTGTTCGATTCCTGAGTTGCGAACCGCTGATTGGGCCGCTAAGCCTGTGCCAGGCGCTGGCCGAGGGCGGTATCCACTGGGTCATCGTCGGGGGAGAGAGCGGGCCCGGGCACCGGCCGGTCCAATCCGGATGGATCGCCGATCTGCGGGACGAGTGCGTGGCCGCGAGGGTGCCCTTCTTCTTCAAGCAGTGGGGAGGTCAGACGCCGAAGGCGGGAGGGCGGCTGCTGGATGGGAGGGAGTGGAGTGAGTTCCCGGGACGGGGCGGGGCGGCAGACCGTACCAACCGCAGCGCGGGGGAGGTCTCCGCATGACAACTGCTCCGATTGGCAGGGTCGGCAACACGTTCGGTGGCGACTGGACCGAAGAGAAGCTCGGCATCCTGGAGGCCTACTTGGACGCGTACACGACGGCGCTCAAGAGCAAGCCGTTCCGCCTCGTTTATGTAGACGCTTTCGCCGGGACCGGATGGGTCAAGCTGGACTCGGGGAGCGGGCACGAGACCGACAGAGAGGACAGGGAGAGGCTCATCGCGGGATCGGCCGAGAGGGCGTTGCGAGTGACAGATCGGCCGTTCGACCGACTGGTCTTCGTGGAGAATGACCCGGAGCGCTATGAGGATCTTTGTGGGTTGCGCGAACACCATCCGGATCGGGGAATCGACCCCCGGAAAGACGACGCCAACTCGTTTCTGTGCGGGCTGAGCCAGTCGGAGTACGGGACCTGGCGCGGAGTCCTCTTCATCGACCCCTTCGGCACCCAGGTGGCATGGCGGACCCTGGAGCATGTTGCCCAGCTTGAGCGGCTGGACACCTGGATCCTCTTTCCGGCTGGTGCAGTCGCCAGAATGCTGCCGCGTTCCAGGAAACCGGACGACGTGGATCCGAAGTGGGCGCAGTGCCTGAATACCGTATTCGGCGACGACAGGTGGCGGAGCCTGTACTCGGCCCCCGCTCAGCATGATTCGTTCGGACAAGGCGGTGCCGAGAGACAGGCCGGTGTCAGTGGATTGCTGACGATCTTCAAACACCGGCTCGAGACGGCGTTCGGGCGCCGCTTTCTCCGCGATTCCCGTACGTTGAGGAATTCCAGGAACTCGCCTCTCTTCGAATTCCTCTTCTGCGTCGGGCATCCGAGTGGCGCTTCAATCGCGAAGCGGATTGCCGGACACATCATCGAGAGGATGTGATCTGCGAACGACAGCGGGTGAACGCGCCGAAGCGTCACCCTTGCCGCCGGCCCCCTCTGCGCTACCCTATCCTCCGCACGCGGCGCGTTGGGCCCGCCGGCTGCCGCCTCGTGCCCCGGCAGCAAACCACCTAACTGCCTAACCGCCCCCCCAAATCCCCACAAACAGCCTGAACCCCACCTCCAGCGACCGCGTCACCGGCATCATCCCGCTCCCACCGACCGCTTGCCGATAGATCACCCGGATCTCCAGCGGCGCACCGGCCACGCCGTCGTCCCCCACGTACGCCCCCCGGTTGTACACCATGCCCAACAGCGCCTGGCCCACCGACCCGCCGCTGCCCGGAACCAGTATCGCCGGATCACTCCGTCTGGCGCGGGCCGCCGCCGCACCCTCGTCCACCACCACCACCGCCGGCACACTGAACGAGTCGTCCCCCTTGCGGAAAAACCGGTACCCGGCCGTCAACGTCAGCGGATCCGTGATGCGGTACCAGGGCGACAGCTCCATGAACTGATAGTCCCCCGGATTCCAGTCGAGGGTCGCCTGGGTGATGCGGGGGGCCAGGGCCACGGCGGGATCGAACACACGCCGCACGGTGCTGCCCGGCATCTGGAGGCCGTAGCGGACATCGGCCCACAGCCCGAGTCGCCCACGCCAGCGCCCGTTCATCCACACACGACCCTCGACGTCCATCTGCCTGTCGCCGCTCCCCGAGTCCAGGAAGTTGGCCGCGTCGTCCTGCGTTCCGGTCGGTAGCCGGACCATCGCGCCGGCACCTGCGGTGAGCTGCGTGGGCGCGCCCGGCTCGCCGGTCTCGATCACTCGTGCATCGGCTCGCACCTCGATGTCGCCGAGGCGCCAGAGCGACCGCCATTGGTCCAGCGGGTGGGTCGACTCGATGCCGAACCCGGGCTCGCTGATCAGCCGCGCCACGTCTTCGGTGGTGAGGAGTGTGCTCGCCAGCGGCAGACCGACAACGCCCGGAACCCCGGCCGCTTCGAATGCCTCGGAGAACGCGGCCAGCCTTGCGTCCAGTGCCATGCCGGCGCCGGACCACGACAGCGGGGCGAATACGCTTCCGTACATGAGCGACAGGAGCGAGTGGAAGGAGCGCGCATCCGCCAGCAGCGCCGTGGCGTCCCTGCAGGCGTCCGACATCGGGTCGGCCGCGCACGCCTCGCCACGAAACGCGTCATAGGCGCCGATCGATCCCTGGAATCCGGACAGAAAACCCGTAACCGCCGCCGGGTCCTCCAGCCTGGGGCCGAACCCCGCGGTAGCGCTGGCCGAGTCCGCCGCGAACGTCGTCGTGAACTCGGTCTCGTTCTGCACGAGCGGCACCATCGCGCCGACGGTCAGCCAGTCGAAGACGCCCACGTCGACCGACACCGGCACCCACGCCGTGCTCTTCTCCAGCACCGACGACATCGTCCCCAGGCTCATCTCGTAGTCGTCGTCGATCGCCGCGCGCACAGCCGCCTCGGGCTCGGCCAGAAACGGAAAGATGCGGCTGCCCGCCGGACCGGAGAAAAGGCCGCCGAGCCTGTGCGGCCCGCCGGTCAATCCGCCGATCTCGTAGAGGTCCGAGAAGGACGAGTACTGCCCCAGCAATCCCACACGTACGTTCCCGCGCGGCACCAGCGGCGAATACGGCTCCTGGGCGCTCGTGCCCGCCGGGGCGACGCTCGTGCCGGCGGAGGCGAGGAGGAGGGCGAGGAGGGCGAGGACTGTCGGGCGGCTACCGAGCACGGCACATCCGGAAGGGGGAGGGAAGCGGTGACAAGTTAACAGGGACGGTTGCAGGCGTGAATCGCGCGGGCGGCGGTTGACACCCTGCAACCGCTCGTCTAACGTTGCTGTCCCCCTGCGACGAAATCCTCGCGCGGAACGTTGGCCGCGGGGGGTGGATGGCCCGTCCCGGGCCTCCGCTAATGCGGGAATAGCTCAGTTGGTAGAGCACCACCTTGCCAAGGTGGGGGTCGCCGGTTCGAGTCCGGTTTCCCGCTCTGATGCAGGCAGTCCAGCCGTGGCAGGAAGCCACCGCACGATCACCGGTGGTTTCCGCCGCGAACTGCTTCCGGGGGCACGGCCGACTGCCGCGCCCCCTTCGCATTGGGCGCCGTAGCCAAGTGGTAAGGCAGAGGTCTGCAAAACCTCCATTCGGCGGTTCGAATCCGCCCGGCGCCTCTGGGGCCCGCGCTCGCGTGGAGCGCGCGGCTCACCGTTTCGGTCGCCGCCCACGTGGGCGCCCCCGCTCAGGGAATGAGCTGTCTCGGACGCGGCCGCAGCAGGAACACCCCCTCGTACATGCTGGTCACCACCACCGTGCCGCTCTCGAAGAACGGGTAGGCCGTCCACGCACCCACGAAGCCGGGCGGATCCCCCTCGTAAGGCGTGGTGTCGAACCAGCCGATCTCCTCCGGGGCCTCCGGATCGCTGATGTCGAAGAGGCGGAACCCGGCCTGGTAGTTGGCCTGGTACATCCGGTCGCCCTTGACGTAGAGATTGTGGTCGGTCGCGGCGGTCGGGCCGTCCACGTGGCCCACCAGGATCGGGTCGTCGAGTTCGGCGACGTCGTAGATGTAGGTGCGCGTCGCCGGGGCCGTGCCCACGAGTTCGTCGAGTTCGTCGTCGAGGTAGTAGTAGCGGTGATCCTCGGTGAGCCAGCCCTGGTGGATGTACGCCACGCCCGGGTGGCTCGCTCCGCCGATCGGCGTCGGGGTCTCCTTGTCGGTGATGTCGACGATCCGCAGCAGGCTCTCGTTCGAGATGAAGCAGACCTGCCGCTCCCGGTAGCGGTCGTCGGGGCCGCGGTACACCACGCACTGCGCGTCGTGGGTGCGGCCGGGCGCGATCAGCCCCACGTCGTCGGTGAAGCACCCGGCGAAGACGGGGGCCTTCGGGTCGCGCACGTCGACCATGTGGAGCCCGCCGCCGCAGGTCTCGCCGCCGCCGCTCGAGCCGACGGGGAAGGCGAAGCCGCTCTCGGCGTCCATCACGAGGTTGTGGGCGCTCGCGATGCCCCGGTAGACCGCGTCGGGCTCGAATGCGACGCCGCCGTTCGGGCTCGGCGGCTCCCCGGAGGTGTCGCGGACGCGTGTGAGGTCGAAGACGACGAGCCCGTGGTCGCCGGCTCCGTCGCCCGTGAAGAAGAGGTGGTCGGCGTAGACCTTGAGGTCACGCGCGCCGCTGGGATTCGCGGTGACCACGCCCACATAGCGGGGGGCTGCGGGGTCGGTCACGTCGATGATCACCGCGCCGCCGCTCCGTCCCACCAGCGCGTATTCGCGGCTCGTCTCGGGGTCCATCCATCCCCAGATGTCGCTGACGCGCTCCCACGGCTCGGCTCCGATCGCCGAAGTGGGCAGGAAGGCCAGCAGATCGACCGACTCGCACGAGAACCCCGCCGCGGCGCCCTCTTCGCAGAGCACCTCGCCCTCGGTCACGGCGTCCAGGCCGCCGCCCGGACGCAGCCACTCGGGTTCACCCCAGGGGCCGCCCAGCTCGCGCGTGAAGACCATGGCCGCGCCGTAGCCTCCGTCCGTTCCCGGAGCGCCCAGGACCGCGACGGTCGTGCCGACGGCGATCGCCGACCCGAGGGCGGCCCCGCGCCCGGCTTCGGGCAGGTCAAGCGGCGCGGGCTCCCAGCTGCCGTCGATCAGGCGGAAACGGTGGACCTCGCCCCAACCGCCGCGCGCCATCGGCGCCCCGACCCAGAGTTCGTCGCCGAGCAAGGCGAGGGTTGTGCCGAAGGCGCCGGCGGGCTGGTCTGGCGCGCCCGGAGCAAGGACCTGGCGGAGCTCCCAGTCACCCGGTTCGAAGCGCCGGTAGGCGAAGACCATGCCCGAGCCCTGGCGTGCCCCGGGGGCACCGACCAGAAGGTGACTGCCGTCGACCGCCAGCGCCGCGCCGAATCGCGCTCCGGCCTCGAGCGAGTCGGCCGGGCTGACGGTGATGTTCCCGAGGGGGTCGTCCGCGGGCCGGTAGACGAACACCTGCCCGACCTCGCCCGCGCCGGGGGATGACACGAACACGTCGTCGCGCCGGAGCGCCATCGCAGCGCCGAAGTCCGGGAACTCGGATTCGGGTCCCGGTGGGGGAAGGATGGTGGGAAAACCCCACCCGCGCTCTCCCTGCTGGAAGACGTGTACCCCCCCGGGGGTTGTTCCATCACTCGCGACCGAAACCGCAACGCGTTCGCGTTCCACCGCGACCGCCCTGGCCGCAGGCTGCAGGATCCTCATGATTCCCGCGAAGTCCACCGCCGCTCCCCCCGGTCCGGCGGCCGCGGGCTCCGGCTCGGACGGCCTCGGCAGCTCGAGGCCGGCTTCGTACGCGAACCCGTCCCGCGCATCCTGGAAGATATGGGCCCCGATCCGCACGTCCGGATCGGCCGAGCCCACCACCAGTCGCCCTCCGCTCCACTGCAACGACGGCGCCAGCCGCCACCCGTTCTCCGCGGTCTCCGGCGGCGAGAAGGTCCCGGCAAGCCCCCACGCGCCGGAGCGATCACGCTCGAAGCGGTAGAGCGCCGCGGGCCCCCGGGCCGGACCCGGCTTGCCGACGATCACGGTGCCGCCCGAGACGGCGACAATCCTCCCGAACTCGTCCTGCGCGGCCGCGGAGTCCACGGTCACCAGGAAGGCGGCGGCACCCGCGCACAGGGCGGCGCCACGAACTGCAAAGCGAAGGTTCCTGCTCGCTTCGGACATCATGTCTCTCCCGTGTTGGTTGGATCAGTGATGAAGCTGTAGATAGCTTCCCCTTCGGGCAATCCGTCCCCGCCGGCGGCCTGCGCACGCCCTCACGCCTGCGCTGACGCGCCACCCAGTCCGCACCGCGCCGCGAACCGCACATGGCCCACATACCCTACATCCCGCGCGACGCAGCGGGGCCCGACCTCGCGCCGCTCTACCGCCGCTACGCGGACCGCGAAGGGAACCTGGACAACATCCTGCGTGTCCATTCCTTGAACCCGCCGTCCATGAGGCACCACTACGACCTGTACCGGCACCTCATGGCCGGCCCCTCACCGCTCACCAGGCGGCAGCGGGAAATGATCGCCGTCGCCGTCTCCGCCGAGAATGACTGCTTCTACTGAATCAACCACCACGGGGCGGGACTCCGCAGGATCACCGGGACGCCGGAGCTGGCGAACGCGCTGGCCAGGGGCCGCCGTCCGGATTCGTTGTCCGAGAGCGACGAGGCGATGCTGGACTACGTGCTGAAGCTGACGCGCGACCCCGGCGGCATGTCGGCGGCGGACGTCGAGGCGCTGAGGGCGGCGGGGTTCGGGGACCGGGCGGTCCTCGACATCTGCCAGGTCGCGTCCTACTACGCCTACGTGAACCGCCTGGCCGACGGGCTCGGGGTGGAGCTAGAGGAGCACTGGAGCGACGAGGACTGCACCCTGACACGGGACGAGTTCGAGGCGCTGAGGGAGGCCCGGCGGGCCGGGGCGCGGGCCCGGACGGCTGAGGGCCCGCCGCCGTGATCACCATCGACGGCGCGAGCCTGACCCTTGCCGGGATCGAGGCGGTGGCGCGCAACCGCGTCCAGGTGCGGCTCGACCCGGCCGCAGCCGAACGGGTGCGGTGGTCGCGCGAGGCTCTGGAGCGGCTGCTGGAGCGGGACGGCCCCGTCTACGGCGTGAACACTGGCTTCGGGCGGCTCGCCCAGGCTCGCATTGCACGTGCGGAGCAGCGCGCGCTCCAGCGCAACATGGTCCGGAGCCACGCGGCCGGGGTGGGGCGCCCTCTCGCCGCCGAGGAGGTGCGCGCGATCCTGCTCCTGCGCGCCAACGCCCTGGCGCGGGGGCAGTCGGGGTGCCGCCTCGTGGTGGTGGAGCGGCTCGTCGATTTCCTCAACCGGGGGATCCACCCCGTCGTGCCCGAGATCGGGTCCGTGGGGGCCAGCGGGGACCTGGCGCCGCTCGCGCACGTCGCGCTCGCCCTGATGGGGGAGGGGCGGGCCGAGGCCGATGGCGAGGAGGGGGCCACGTCGGAGGTGCTGCGCCGGGCGGGGACCCGGCCCGTCCGACTCGCCGAGAAGGAGGGGCTGGCGCTCGTGAACGGGACGCAGGCCGTCACGGGGATCGGCGCGCTTGTGCTCCAACGCTTCGGACGCGCCCTCGACACGGCGGACGTCGCGGGCGCGGCTACGCTCGAGGGACTGAGGGGGACGCCCAACGCCTTCCGGGCCGAGATCCACGCCGCCCGTCCGCATCCGGGGCAGATCGCCAGTGCGCGGCGGCTCCGGGCGCTGCTCGAGGGGTCGGAGATTCGCGAGTCGCACAGGGTGGGGGACCCGCGCGTGCAGGATGCCTATTCGGTGCGCTGCATGCCGCAGGTGCACGGCGCGGCGCGGGAGGCGCACGGGTACGCGGAGCGCATTCTGACGACCGAGGCGAACTCGACCACCGACAACCCGCTGGTGCTCGCGGGCGGGGACGGGCCCGGAGATGCGCGCGTGCTCAGCGGCGGCAACTTCCATGCGCAGGTGGTTGCCCAGTGCCTCGATCTCGTCGCGATCGCGGCGGCCGACATTGCGTCGATCTCCGAGCGGCGGATCGACCGCCTTCTCAATCCCGATCTGTCCGGCCTGCCCGCGTTCCTTACCTCCGAGCCGGGGATCCGGTCCGGGTTGATGATCGTGCAGGTCGTGGCTGCCGATGCGCTGGCAGAGATGCGCGTCCTTGCGGCTCCGGCGAGTGTCGACTCGGTTTCGACGAGCGCGTCGCAGGAGGATCACGTGTCCATGGGGATGGCGGCGGCGCGAAAGGTGCGGCGAAGCATGTCGCTGCTCGAGACGGTGCTGGCGGTGGAGTTGCTGTGTGCGGTGCAGGCCATCGAATTCCACCGTCCGCTGCGGGCGGGCGCGGGGGTGGAGACGGTCGTGAGCGCGGTGAGGGACAGGGTGGCGCCGCTCGTCGAGGACAGGGTACTGAGCGAAGACATCGCGGCGCTGGCGGAACTGGTCAGGTCGGGGTCGCTGGCGGGGGAGCCGCCTGGAAAAGTAAAGAAAACATGACATTACGTAATGCAGACATTGCTGTGCGTCCGGTCATCCGCGCGCCCCGGGGCACCACACTCCGCTGCAAGGGGTGGACCCGGGAGGCCGCGCTCCGGATGCTGATGAACAACCTCGATCCGGAGGTCGCCGAGAAGCCGGACGATCTGGTGGTCTACGGGGGCACCGGCAGGGCCGCCCGCAGCTGGGCCGCCTTCGACGCGATCGTCGCCGCGTTGGAGTCGCTGGAAGGCGACGAGACGCTGCTGGTGCAGTCTGGCAAGCCGGTCGGCGTCTTCCGCACCCACCGCCATGCGCCGCGCGTGCTCATCGCCAACTCGAACCTGGTGGGGCGCTGGGCGACGTGGGAACACTTCCACGAACTGGAGCGCCGGGGCCTGATGATGTACGGCCAGATGACCGCCGGCTCGTGGATCTACATCGGCACGCAGGGGATCCTGCAGGGCACCTACGAGACCTTCGGCGCCATGGCCCGGACGCACTTTCGCGGATCGCTCGCGGGGCGCTGGATCCTGACCGGGGGGATGGGCGGAATGGGTGGCGCGCAGCCCCTCGCGGGGACCATGAACGGCGCGACCGTCCTGGTCGTGGAGGTGGACGCCGACCGGATCCGGCGGCGGATCGAGACGCGCTACTGCGACCGCATGACCGATGATCCCGACGAGGCGCTCGCGTGGGTGCTGGGGGCGGCCGGGGCGGGCGAGGCGCTCTCGGTGGGGCTGGTCGGGAACTGTGCCGATGTCCTCCCGGAGTTTGTGCGGCGCGGGGTGACCCCCGACATCGTCACCGACCAGACCTCGGCCCACGACCCGGTGGACGGCTACGTGCCTTGCGGTTTCTCGATCGATGAGGCATCCGTCTTGCGAGAACGTGATCGAACCGAATACCGCTTGCACTCCATGGCGTCGATCCGCAGGCACTGCGAAGCGATTGTGGACATGGCACGGCGCGGCGCGGTGGCCGTCGACTACGGCAACAATCTGCGGGGCTACGCGCGCGAGGCGGGATTCGACGACGCCTTCGCCTACCCGGGCTTCGTGCCGGCGTACGTGCGTCCGCTCTTCTGCGAGGGCAAGGGCCCCTTCCGGTGGGTCGCGCTCTCCGGGGACCCCGCCGACATTCACCGCACCGATGACCTGGTCCTGGAGATGTTCCCCGCCGACGAACACCTCTGCCGCTGGATCCGGATGGCACGGAAGCAGGTCGCATTCCAGGGGCTGCCCGCACGGATCTGCTGGCTGGGGCAGGGGGAGAGGGCGGCGTTCGGCGTCGCCATGAACGATCTCGTTGCGAGCGGTCAGATCAGCGCCCCCATCGTGATCGGACGCGACCATCTCGACACGGGTTCGGTCGCCTCGCCATTCCGCGAAACCGAAGCCATGAAGGACGGCACGGATGCCGTGGCGGACTGGCCCGTGCTCAACGCGCTGCTGAACACGGCGTCCGGCGCGAGCTGGGTGTCGTTCCACCACGGGGGCGGTGTGGGAATCGGCGACTCGCTTCACGCGGGGCAGGTGCTCGTCGCCGACGGGACGCCGGAGATGCGGGTCCGGATCGAGCGCGTGCTGACGAACGACCCGGGGCTGGGCGTCGCCCGACACGCCGACGCGGGCTACGAAGAGGCGGTGGAGACCGCTCGCGCGAAGGGGATCCGGCTGCCCATGGGCTAGTCCGATCCCCGGCCCTGGCTGGTCTGGCCTAGAGTCGCTCCGGCAGCCGCCGGACGGTTCTGGCGAACGCCAGCCGGACTTCCTCTTCGCGAGCGTGGCGCCCATCCCTCACCACCCAATCTCCGCCGACCATGACGTGGCGTACGGGATTGTCGGTGCCCGAGAACAACCACGAATCGAGCACTCTGTTGGCGGTCCGGCCCGCGAGCGCGGGGTGCTCCGCGTCCAGCACCAGCAGGTCGGCACGCAACCCGATCGCCACACTCCCGCCGTCCCAGGCCAGTGCGCGGCAACCATCGCGCCAGGCATGGGCTAGCAGCCTGCCCCCCGCGCCGGCGAGGGCACTTTCACGAGCCGTCGCGTCCCCGGCCATTGCGTCCCCTGACGTCACATCCCCAAGCACCGACCGTCGGCGCAGGGTCAGCCGCTGTCCATAGTCGAGCAAACGCAACTCTTCGACCGGACTGCGCGAGACGTGACTGTCGGTCCCGATTCCGAAGCGGCCGCCGCGCACCGCGAACGCGCCCAGCGGAAAGAGCCCGTCACCCAGATTCGCTTCGGTGGTGGGGCACAGCCCGACCACGGCCCCCGCTCGCGCGACGGCCTCCGCTTCGTGGTCATCCACATGCGTGGCGTGCACCAGACACCAGCGGCGGTCCACGGGCGCGTGGTCCAGCAGCCACTCGACCGGACGTGCCCCCAGGCGCTCGAGGCACTCCCGCACTTCCCGCCGTTGCTCGGCGACGTGGATGTGCACGGGTGCCGCACCCGCACCCTTGCTCGCCAGAGCCGGCAGAAACTCCGCCAATCGGCCGAACGTCTCCCTCGGTACCGCCCGCAGACTATGCAGCGCCAGTCCCGTCCGGATTCCCTGTCCGGGTGCACGCCCCCCGAGCGACTCGCAGAGCCGTGCCACCCCTTCGAGATCCATCCCGAAGCGCCGCGGACCCCCTTCCAGGGGCTCGCCTCCGAATCCGGCCGTCTCGTACACGACCGGCATGTGGACCAGCCCGATGCCGGAGATGCGAGCCGCCTCCAGAATCCGGCGGCTCATTTCGGCCGGGTCTTCGTAGGGGACTCCGCCGGGCGCGTGGTGCAGGTAGTGGAACTCGCCGACGCAGGTGAAGCCCGACTTGAGCATCTCCACGTGGAGCTGGGCCGTGATCGCCTCCAGGTCGTCCGGGGTCAGCCGATCCACGAAGGCGTACATGACGTCGCGCCAACTCCAGAACGAACCCGGTCCGCCCCCCTCGGCCAGCCCGGCGAGTGCACGCTGGAACGAATGACTGTGGACGTTCGGGACTCCCGGAACCGTCCATCCGACCACCCTCTCGCACCCCTCCGGCCTGCCCCCCGGCTCCACCGCGGCGATGTGTCCCCCGTCATCCACCTCGAGCCGGACATCGCGCTCCCATCGCTCGCCGATCAGGATCCGCTCGAAGTGGAACGCGCGGGGGCGTGCTGGGGGCGATGACACGGTCTTCCTCGACGGCTGATTGCGGAGTGGGACTGATCCGTGCAACAATCTGGCGCAGAATCCGGCGCCGTGCAGGGCGTCCGGAGCCGAACGGGGGAGCCTCATGCCAGACCAGCGGTGGGACCGACTCTGGGTCGACGTGAACGTGGCCACGATGACCGATGCGTCGCTCGGTGTCATCGAAGCCGGCGCGGTCGCGTCTGCCGATGAGCGCATCGCGTGGGTGGGGCCCGAGGCCGAAATCGGGGAGCGCCGCAGGGAGACGGCCGCCGAAGTCATCCGATGCGGGGGCGCCTGGCTGACGCCGGGCCTCATCGACTGCCACACGCACATCGTGTACGCGGGCGACCGGACGGAGGACTTCCGCCGACGTCTTCGTGGCGAGTCCTACGCGCGCATCGCACGGGCGGGCGGGGGCATCATGTCGACCGTGCGGGCCACGAGGGCGGCCTCCACCGAGGAGCTGACCCGGAGCGCCGTATCGCGGGCGCGCGAACTGTCCGCCTGGGGCGTCACCACGATCGAGGTCAAGTCGGGATACGGCCTGGATCGTGCGACGGAACTCCGCATGCTGGATGTCGCCGCGGCATTGCCCCGTCACCTCGCCGTGGACGTCTCACCGACGCTGCTCGCAGCCCACGCGGTCCCACCGGAGTACGCGGGGCGTCGCGGCGACTATGTCGAGATGGCAGTCCGCGAAATCCTGCCCGCCGCCCTCGAACAGGGCCACGCGAAGGCGGTCGACGTCTTCTGCGAGGACATCGCCTTCACCGCCGACGAGGCGCGGCGCGTCCTGGACACCGGAATCGCGTCGGGGCTGCACGGCCGCCTGCACGCCGATCAGCTCTCGGACCAGGGAGGCGGGACGCTCGCGGCCGATGTGGGCGCCCGCTCGGCCGACCATCTGGAGTACCTGTCCCGGGGTGGCGTGGAGGCGATGGCCAGGGCGGACGTTTGCGCGGTCCTCCTGCCCGGCGCGGCCTACACCCTGGGGGCGGACCGCAGGCCGCCCGTCAGCACGCTGAGACGGGCCGGGGTGACCATGGCGCTGGCCACCGACGCGAATCCCGGTTCCTCGCCGATCACGCATGTCGGTCTCGTCCTCAACCTGGCCTGCATCCGGTTCGGCATGACTCCCGAGGAGGCGTTGCTGGGATTCACGGCGGCGGCGGGCAAGGTGCTCGGGCTGCAGGCCGACCGTGGAACGATCGAGGTCGGCAAGCGCGCGGACTTCGCCGCCTGGGACGTGGATGACCTGTCGTGGCTCTGCTACCCGGTGGGGCCGAGCCCGCTCAAGTTCCTCGTCAAGGACGGAGTGCCCGTCGAGAGCGCGGAAGAACGGGTCGAGGGGTGATCCCCGGCCCGCCCCTCCTTCTCTCAGGCTCCCGGCCGGCGCGCCGGACGCCGCGGGGGCGCCTTACGGCCGCTTGAGCCGCGCGGTGCAGCCCGCACTTTCGGCTTCGGTGCCCTCGAGGGAGCCGACCGGGCTTTCGGCGGGGTTCTCGAAGGTGCCGACCGAACCTTTGGCGTGGACCCGCGCGAGGGAGCCGACCGCACCGCGGGCGAGGGCCTGCGCGACGGAGCCGATCTCACCAGCGGTGAGGGCCGCCTTGACGATGGGGCCGACCGGACCGCCGGAGAAGGCCGTCGGGTAGAGGGAGCCGACCGCACCGCGGGCGAGGGCCGCCGCGTCGATGGGGTCGATCGGACCGTCGGCGAAGGCCGCCGCGTTGTAGGCGCCGGGCGTGCCGCGGGTGCGGGTCGCCGTGAAGGGGAGGGACGGGCCGTGGACTCGGGTCTCCGTGACGCGGGTGTTTGCCCCGTGTTCCGGGTCGAGGGCTGAGGCCTCGCGCGGACGCGCGGCGGGGATGTCCTGACGTCGGCGCCGGTCCTGGGACGAGCGGTTCTCACGTCCGTGCCGGTTCGCGGGCGCGCAGTCCTGGGACCATCGGTCAGGCGGGCCCCGCGACGGTTGAGGTCGTCACGGTTGGTTCCGTCGAAGGTGCCACTTGGGCCGACCGATCGCGGCACGGCCCGCGAGACCGGGCGTTCCGGGCCGTTGTCGGTGACATAGACCGGTGGGGGTGCAGGGTATTCCTTGTAGCGGGGTCCGTAGAGGGGGCTCCTGCGCACGACCCGCGTATGCGGATCGGCGTAGTCGTAGTAGGGGCTGTAGGCCGGATAGTACCGGTCCCACCGGTCATAGCCGTAGCCCCATCCGCCGTAGCCCCATCCGCGCCCGCCGAACCCCCAGGCGTAGTCGTCCGCCCAGAAGGGAGTCCAGAAGGGCGGACTCCACCAGTGGGACCGCACATACCGGGGCGACGGCCATCCGAGGAAACCGAAGCGCCAGGGGCTGTACCAGCCCCAGTGGTCGTAGGCCGGATACCCGACCGAAAAATACCCGTGACAGGGTTGGAACGGATCGTACCAGAAGGAGTCCCAGCAATGGACGCTCGGCCAAAGGGGGTCGTGAAAGCCGAAGTGATAGCTGTCACGGTAGGGATCGCGATGGTGGAGCGAGAACCCCAACCCGATACCGAAGCTGAGTCCGAACCCGACCCCGGTTCCCCGGGTGGAGTAGCTGTGAGCGGACAGTCCAAGACCCAGTGACGCGGATACGTGATCGCTGACCTGGGCGTCCCCCGTCGACGGAACGCCAATGATCGCTGCGAGAGCCGTTGTTGCAGTCAGTCTCTTCATATCACCCTCCAGACGCGGTTGCCGATGGGGAGGACAGAAGCACACACCGTGCCAACGTCTCCAGCCGCGCGAATCGATGGCAACGAGGCTGCCAGTGTGTTCGGCAGATGTCGAACCGTCCCCCTGGCGTCACAGTTCGTGTCCACACCGCGGGACACTCCAGGCATCACACAAACCACCGAAACAACGCAAACAGGGTCAACAGCAGGATGAACGGGAGCAGCGTGAGAGCCAGCTTGGTGACTATCACCCATGACTCGGTCCGCTCTTTCCCGTCTCGATCCATTGTCCTTTCCGCCGTGCCTTCCCGCATGGAAGTTCCGCGGGGCATCGACCCGCCGCAAGACCGTTTCGAGGCCGCTGACACTTGCGGACACGGGACGTCGCATGAAATCTTGGATGACAGCGTTCGCAGCCGATCCATGCAACGTGGCAGGGTGGCCTCGCCATCAACGGTCCGCCCGCTCGCGTGGATTCGATGGCAGTGCGCTTTTCGGTTCCATGGCGCCGGTTGGCAAGTTCGTCTGGTGTAGCGTCGGACAAGCCGCTCCCGCCTGGTTCAGTTCCTGGGTTAGTTCCGCGCCAACACGCGGCCATCCCCGGTGTTCCCATTTCTTGTCGAGGAAGCTTCGATTTGAAAGCTGCCCATGGTGGGTGGCGCTTCCGGAAGGTGTGACCATTGTGATCGATCAAGAACTACCCGAATCGCGGGAGAGAGAAGCCGCGGTCGCGGCGACCGGCAACCAGTCTGATGGACCGGATGCGACCCCGGCGGTCGGTGAGGCGAAACCCGCCGACTCGGATCCTGCCGAGGCCGGGTCCGACACAGAGCAGCCGAGCGCGGCGCCGAGTGCGGAGACTCAGGCGAAACCGGATCCCGAGGGACGCCCCGGCCGGCCTCGTCGCGGCCGTCAGCGCGGGCCGAAGAAGCAGGGCGGAGGACCGCATCTCAATCTTGCTGACAAGAATCGGGAACCCGGCCCGGTCCTCGGCATCCTCGAAGTGCTCGCCAGCGGATCCGGCTTCGTTCGCCGGTCCGACGCCGGATATGTCCCGAGCAAGGACGACATCTACGTGGGGTCCCGACTCATCCACCGGTTCGGGCTGCGCACCGGGGACGAGCTGGCCGGAATCGTCGGCCGAAGGCCCCGCAACGGAAAAAGCCCGCCGTTGCGCTATCTCGATCGAGTAAACGGCCTTCCGCCCGACGGCGCCACCCGCAGGCCCGACTTCAACCGGCTGAGCGCGCTTCACCCGCGACATCAGTTGAAAATGGAATGCGGGAGGGAGTTCGCCGGAGAACCCGACCTGACCAACCGTGTCATCGACCTCTTCTGCCCTCTCGGAAAGGGCCAGCGGGCCATGATCGTGGCGCCGGCCAAGGCCGGAAAGACGACCATCCTGCAGGCGATCGCCGAGGGAGTAGCGACGAACCACCCGGAGTGCGAGTTGATGATCCTTCTCGTCGACGAGCGTCCCGAGGAGGTGACCGAAATGGAGGCGTGCGGGTTCGGGGAGGTGATCGCGTCGACTTTCGATCTCACTGCGGAGCGTCACTGCCAGGTCGCGGAGATGACGCTCGAGCGTTGTCGGCGGAGGGTCGAGGCCGGAAAGCACGTGGTGATCATCCTCGATTCGATCACGCGGCTTGCTCGTGCGCACAACACGGTGGAGGAGGGAAGCGGCCGCACGCTCTCCGGAGGCCTCGACGCCAGTTCGCTGGAGAAGCCGAAGCGTTTCCTCGGCAGTGCCCGCCTGATCAAGGAGGATCAGGGCGGGGGTTCGCTCACGATCATCGCCACGGCGCTCGTGGACACCGGATCACGAATGGACCAGGTGATTTTCGAAGAGTTCAAGGGCACCGGGAACAGTGAGCTCGTGTTGAGCCGCGAGCTGGCGGACCGGCGGATCTATCCCGCAATCGACCTCAAGGCCTCGGCCACCCGGAAAGAGGAGCTGCTGCTCGCCCCCGAAGCGCTGCGAGTGTCTCGGGCGATGCGCCGGCAGCTGTCGGATTCGTTGCCCTCGCAGGCGATGGAAGATCTCCTTCGAGTGATGCGTCAGACGCGTTCCAACGACGAGTTGATACGGCTCGCCCTCGACCGGTTGTAGCAGCCCGCGGGCTGCCGGGACGTTCACGGGGCCGGGCGGATACGTCAGTCCCGGTGACGCCTACGGAGACGACTCGGCCTGCTGCCTGAGCCGGGCAAGACTCTCTTCCAACTGCCTTCCCTGGGATTCCTCCATACCCAGTGCCGTCCAGCCCAGCAACGGATTCCAGCCCAGATCCGCTCGCTCGGTCCATGTGACCAGTGACCCGTCGCCTCGACTCGCGAGGGAAAGGGTGCCCTCGAAGCGGATCGCGCCGTCCTCCACCTCGACCACGTAGGCGACGGTGGATGGAGGAGTGGAATGGGTGATGGTTAGCGAGCCCGCGCCCATGCGGGGGTCGTCCCATGTGCGACGGGCGCCCCGGCCGGCCGGCGGCCCCTCCATGCGCGACTCGATATCCGCCCAGGGCGTCCAGGTGTCCCACGCCGAGAGATCGTTGAGGAGCGGGAAAACGCGTTCGGGCGGGGCCGCGATCTCGATGGAACGGGTCACGTCGACGGTGCCGGGCAACAGAATCCCGACAACGACCAGACCAGCCATGGCGACCGCGAGAACACCCGCGGCAAGCGCGCCCTTGCGGGCAACGCCGGAAGGGATTCTACCGATTCGGAAGGGCGGCACTGCGGGGAGCCTCCTGAGGTTGCGGGATCGGTAGGAAGATGGGCACGGCGGGGAAGGGGTCAACCCGGCGCAGTCGGGACACGATATGGAAGGCGGGGCGCCTCCGAGGAGACGCCCCGCCGAGCAGCCGGTCCTGACTTTACGGACCGATTCGCTGCCGATTCCCTACTGCTGCGCGCCCGTCACCTCCCAGCGCGCCCTCAGATGCTCCCTTGCATCCTCGGGGATAAGCGGCGAATGGGAGAGCAGCTGCGCTCTTCCAAGGAGCGCGTGGGCCCGCTCGCCGTACCCGCGGTGCTGGGCGATCCAGGCCGCATCCGCGAAGGCGTTCGCCGCCAACACCACGTCACCCATCGCGAGCGCACGCTGGCCCGCGGCCTCGAAGTCACGGATCGCCTGCCGCTCGTTCCCCTCGTAGAAGGAGAGCCGCGCGGCGTACATCAGGTCCTCCGTCGCGGCAGGATCACCCTGCGGACGCAACTCGGCCGCACGCCGAAAGAGCGTGGCGGCGCGGTCCCACTTGCTGAGGTCGGCGAGGTAGTCCCTCGCGTCCGTCTCGAGGGTGGTAGCCTCGTCCGTGACTGCCCGGGCTGCGGTCTGAGCCGTGGCGCCAGTAGCGCCGGCAGCGATGAGAAGCGCCGCCAGGGCGACGCGCGTGCTTCCGGTGTTCTTCATGATATGGTCCTCCCCGTATTCGGGTGTGTATAGGTGTGAAGTGCGGACCCCGGGCGGTCGAGTGGTGCTCAACTGGAGTCGAGCCGGATCCGGCGTGTGACTGCCGCGGTTGTTCCGCACGGGGTGAGATACGCGCGGCCCCGCGGAAGGTTTCAGGTTCCGTGAAGCGATGCCGGAGGCGGCTCAGGAAAAGAACGTCCGCAGGCGTTCCACCGCCCGCTGCAGCGTCTCGGCGCGCTTGCAGAAGGCGAAGCGGACCAGCTTTGCCCCATCTTCCGGGCGGCTGAAGAAGGAGGACCCGGGCACCGGAGCCACCCCGGCCTCCTTCGCCAGGAAGGTGCTGAACGCAATGTCGTCCAGCCCGCTCAGAGGCGAAAAGTCGGCCATGATGTAGTAGGCCCCCTCGGGAGCGCTGCACCCGAACCCGGAATCGCGAAGGCCGCCATGGAGGATGTCGCGCCGCTCGAGGTAGTCCCGCGCCATCCCCTCGTAGTAGTCCCGGGGGAGGCCCTGGAGCCCGGCCGCGCACGCCTCCTGCAGCGGGGCGGGCGCTCCCACGGTGAGAAAGTCGTGCACCTTGCGTATTGCCGAGGTGAGGTACTCCGGCGCGATGATCGTGCCGATCCTCCACCCGGTGATGCTGAAGGTCTTGGACAGCCCCGAGATCACGATGGTGCGGTCGCGCATCCCGGGGAGCATCGCCATGGCGATGTGCTCGCCCTCGTAGATGATGTGCTCGTAGATCTCGTCGGTGATCGCGAGGATGTCGTGCTCGCGGCAGATATCGGCCACCGCCGTCATTTCATCCCGGTCGAAAACGCGGCCGGAAGGGTTGTTCGGGGTGTTGATGACGATGGCCCTGGTCCGGCTGGTCACGGCTCGCCGCAGTTCGCCCGGATCGAGGCGGAAGTCGGGGGGTCTGAGGGGCAGAAAGACCGGAGCCGCGTCGCAGAGTATGGCGTCCGGCCCATAGTTCTCGTAGAAGGGCTCCAGGACGATAACCTCTTCGCCCGGATCGACTGCCGCCAGCATGACCGCGGCCATCGCCTCGGTCGCGCCGCAAGTGACGGTGATCTCGCGATCGGGGTCGACTTCCAGCCCATACCACTCCCAGTACTTGTCGGCCAGGGCGTCTCGCAACCCACTTGTGCCCCAGGTGACTGCGTACTGGTTTACATCGTCCTGAATCGCACGGCAGGCGGCGTCCTTGAGGAGTCCGGGGGCCGGGAAGTCGGGAAACCCCTGGGCGAGGTTGATTGCGCCATGGCGACGTGCAACCCGCGTCATTTCGCGGATTACGGATTCGGTGAAGGTGTGAGTGCGTGCAGCTGTCCGGTGATTCATGGCGATGATGCTATCCGGGGCCATATTGGTCCGCAAGGTCTCAAACCCTTCAAAACCCTTGACCCGACACGGTTTATTGTGGATGTTAGCTTTGCTGAACCACCTTGAAATAGCCGAGCCGGGTGAATGGCCCCGATTACGTTACCGACCTACCAAGAGGCACTGGACAGGATATTGGGATGCGCCGTGTTGATCCATGGCGCCGAGAACCTGGCGGACCTGTCCGAAATCGATTTTGGCACCCTCGTCGACGAGAGCGGTTTCAGCGAACTCGCACGGTCTATCAACTTCATCGAGGCAGCCGGCGCCCTGCGATCTGAAATCCAGATGGGAGCTGAATTCGCGAGGGTCCTGGAATCGCTCGATCCACGGCGCCAGGTCATCGCCCGCAGGCGCACCTATTCCTGGAAGCCGGCGAAGCTGGCAGCCCTGGGCAACGATTTCGGGGTCAGTCGCGAGCGTGCTCGCCAGTTGGAGGTGAGGCTGCGCGAGACCGTCGACGAGCAGGTGTCGGATCTGGTCGGGGAGGCTGCCAGATGGCTGCAAAGGGCGATAGGCCTTGCCGCCTCGCCGGACAAGTTCCGCAGTGTTCTCGACCTGCTGACCGGCGATGCACCCCCGGAATGGAGAACCGCGGCCGAAGTCGCAGTGATGCGCGAGGCCGGGTACGAATACCTCGATGGTGTGGTCGGGGGCAAGCTCTACCGCGATCAGGTGGCAGAGGCACGGCGTTGTGCTCCGGGTCTGGCCAATGTCGCGGGTGTGGTCGACGAAAACGCCCTGCGGCAGGAAATCGGGGCGGAGACGACCCCGGAGTGGGAAGCGGTGGCACGCAACGCGGGTCTGGTGCGTTTTGCCGGGAGTCTGGTGATCCGGGACACGAGGCGCGCGCGCGTGTACCTGGCCCTGGACAAAAAGGGGGAATCGTTGAGAAGGGAGGACATCGCGGCGGCAGCACAACTCAGGGACACGTCGTCGCTGTCGAGCCTGCTTTCCTCCGATCCGCTTTTCGTCCGCTTCACAAAGGACAAGTGGGGACTGGCACACTGGACGGACGAACCCTACGTGGGCGTCGTGGAGGCTCTGGTCAAGAGGATCGAGGAGGGCGGCGGGGCAGCACCGGTAGACGAGCTGGTCAGGGAGATCCCGAAACGGTTCGACGTGCTTCCCGCGACCGTGCGCAACTACCTGAGCACGAGGAAGTTCGCAATCGACGGGAACGAGGTCCGGATTGTGGCCGAGCCCGTGGCGCCACCGCAGTCCCTGTCCGACGCGCGCGACGTCGTGTGGACGAACGATGGTAGTCCGGCCCTGCGCTTCATCGTCGGCGAGCACCATCTGAGGGGCAACAGCCAGAAGGTGTCCGGCGCGGTCGCCCAATACCTCGGGGTGGGGCTGGATCAGTCGACGAAGATCCCGTTCTCCCGGCCCTCGGGGGTGGACGAGGCTTCGGTCATCTGGCGATCCTACGACCCCAACGGACCCGAAGTGGGACGCCTGCGCGAAGCGCTGTTCGAGTGCGGCGCAGCGATCGGGGAGGATGTCTTCATCGTGCTCGACCGCCGAGGCCTGCGGATGCTCACCGATGGCGCGGAAATGATGGACGAGAAGCCCCAGGGCTGACCCCGGCGACAGGCGGACGGGGGTTTTGATCGAGGACGGCACTCGGCGTTGGAGGACTCTGGCGCTGCTCGCGTTCGCGGAACTGCTCGGGATGTCGCTCTGGTTCACCGCAACGGCGGTGTCGGAGGAGCTTGGGGCGCGATGGGCACTGTCGCCGTCGCAGGTCGGCTGGCTGTCTACCTCCGTCAACCTGGGCTTTGTGGCGGGAACCGCCGTGGCGGCGATTCTGAACCTGGCCGACATCATTCGTTCCAGGGTCTACTTCGCGGTGGCGGCCGCACTCGCGGCGCTGGCGAACGTCGGCGTGCTTGCGGCTCCCGGGTTCGGCGCTGCGGTGGCGTTGCGGTTTGCGACCGGGTTCCTGCTGGCGGGCGTGTATCCGCCCGCGATGAAGATGGCGGCCACCTGGTTCCGCTCGGCACGCGGGCTGGCGATCGGGACGATCGTAGGGGCGCTGACGGTCGGCAAGGCCGTCCCGTACCTGTTGAAGGCGCTGCCGGCGGCGGGCCCGGAGGTGGTGATCGCGGCGGCTTCGGTCGGGGCGCTGGGCGGGGGCCTTCTGGTGCTGTTTCTGTACAGGGAGGGGCCGTATCCGTTCCGGCGGGGACCGTTCTCGTGGGGGTTGGCGGCGCGGGTGGTTCGCCACCGTGAGACAAGGCTGGCGACGGCGGGGTACCTGGGCCATATGTGGGAGCTGTACGCGATGTGGGCGTGGGTACCGGCGTTTCTCGCGGCGTCCAGCGAGGTGGCGGGACATGGTGGCGCCTGGGTCGAACTGGCGAGCTTCGGGGCGTTGGCGGCGGGCGGGCTCGGCTGCGTATGGGGAGGGTGGGCGGCGGACCGCATCGGGCGGGAACGGCTTGTCAACCGTGCAATGGCGGTGAGCGGCTTGTGTTGCCTCGTGATCGGGCTGCTGTTCGGGAAACTGTTCGTCCTCGTAGTTGCGGTGACCCTCGTGTGGGGCTTTTTCGTGGTTGCCGACTCGGCTCAGTTCAGCGCTCTCGTCACCGAGTTCGCTCCACCGGAGGCCGCGGGAACGGCGCTGACGCTGCAGACTTGCACGGGATTCCTGCTCGCCTCGGTCACGGTTCAGGCCATGCCCGCCGTTCTGGAGGCGGTGGGATGGCGCTGGGCGTTTGCCGCTCTGGCACTGGGGCCGGCCGCGGGGATCTCCGCAATCAGTCGCCTGAGGCGTACTCGCGCCGGATCAGGATAATCCCCCACGTCAGGATTGGCGCGACAAAGACCGCCAGGTAGCCGTACGTCAGGGTGCCGTATCCGCGTGCAATCAGCGGGGTCAGGCCGAACTGGGAGATCAGTGCCCCGAGAGCCAGGATCCCCACAGCGGCCATGGCACGTGTCCTGGGGGGGAATTCCCGGTCTCTTTCACCGTAGGCCTGGGCAATACGCTGGTTTACGGAGTGGATCATGCCGGCCCCGGTCTCGACCAGTGTTCCGAACAGCATGATCTGGAACAGGATCTGGAAGGTGCGTGAGCCCAGCAGTTCCAGCATGTGGTTCACGGGAACCGCTTCTCCTACGATGTCGGGGTACTCGCCCGCGATGGCGATGAAGAACAGGAGGGCGGGGAGCATCGCCAGCGGTCCCGTGAGGAGTCCCGAGATGAAGGTGTCCCTGCGGTTCCGGTGGTGCCGAATGGTGATCAGCACGGCCGGAATGACGGCGAGGTTGTAGCCGGCGTATTCAAACCCGCCGAGGACCCAGCTGCCCTCGGTGATTCCTGAAGTCAGGGAGTCACGGATCTCGGACCCGAACAGCGCGAGGCAACCGATGAAGAACAGCACATAGACCATGTAGAGCACACCCGACCAGCTTGCGAAGGCCCGCTCGATGGTCTCGTTGCCGCCGAAAACCAGGAGCCCCACCAGAGTCATGATGCCGATTACGCCGACCAGGTAGGGCAGGCCGAACGTTTCCTCGAGGATGGTTCCTGCGGCCGCGGCTATCACCGCCATGACGATCATCATGAGGGCGATGTAGAGGATCTCGAAGGCCACCCAGAACCTGCCGAGCAGCCGCTGAAAGAAGCTTCGGTAATCGAACGCTCCAAAAACGCGCGCGAACTCATAGCTGACGATGCAGACCGCGCTCCAGACCACCGTGGCCAGTCCCATGGCGAGCAGGCCCCCGTAGGGACCGTGGGAAAGAAAGTACTCGGCCAGCTCGCGGCCGGTCCCGTACCCTCCGGCGATCACCACGGATTGGAACACGAAACCGGGCAACAGGTAGCGGCGCAGGGTGTCCACTCTGGGGGTCTCCTCGGGCTGTTGGTGCGTGTGGGCGTGAACTTGGGGCTACCGCCGCCCTTCCGCCACTCCCTTCGGGGCCACCAGCACCTCGGCACGGGCGAGTCCCCAGTCCACCAGGAGCGCGAGCACCGCGGCCGGGACGGCGCCCGAGAGGATCATCACGGGGTCGGACAGGGCCAGCCCGGCCACGATGGGGTCGCCGAGTCCGCCGGCCCCGATGAAGGCGGCGAGGGTCGCGGTGCCGACGTTGATGACCGCCGCCGTGCGGATTCCGGCCATGATGACCGGTGCCGCCAGTGGAAGACGGATGCGGGCCAGCAGCTGCCATTCGGTCATGCCGAGGGCGCGCCCGGCTTCCACCGCGTTCGGTGCCGCCTCGATGATTCCGGTGTATGTGTTGCGGAGGATCGGCAGCAGGGAGTAGAGAAAGAGCGCCACAACGGCCGGAACCGCTCCGATGCCGAAGACCGGGATCATGAACGCGAGCAGGGCGATGCTGGGGATGGTCTGCAGGATGCCCGCGACCCGCAGGGTGGTGCCGGCCAACGCCCGGCGGCGCTCGAGGACCACGCCGGTGGGCACGGCGACGGCCATCGCCGCGCCAAGTGAGGCGACCACCAGGATCAGGTGACGCAACACCTGCCGAACGAGTTCGCCCCTGTTCTCCCACATTCGGCGCGGCAGCGCGCTGAGCACCGGCCTGTCGGCGTCGCGCACGGCGGCACCGGAGGACTCGCTCGCCTCTTCGGCCAATCCACCACCCAGTCCCACCTCTGCCAGGAGTTCGGCCGCCACTTCGACGACGGGCCTGCCCTCGACTTCGACCCGCTCGTTGGCGCGGCGCATCGCTGAGACATCGATCCTGCCCCCAAGACGCGTCAGCACCAGGATCGCGTCCGGGCGCTCCTCCTGAAAGGCGCGGCTCGCGAGCGGCGCAGCGTCGTACGGGGGAAAGAAGCCACGGTCGTCCGTCAGGACGGTCAGGTCGTACCGCGAGATCGCGCCGTCCGTCGAATAGGCGTCGATCACGTCGACGGCGCCCTCCTCGATCGCCTGGTACTTGACCGCCTGGAGCAGGCTGCGCGTCTCGCGGAACTCGATCCCGTACGCGGCCGCGAGTCCATCCAGGCCATCGTCGCGACCGATGAAGTCGGGAGAGAAGCCGCCCACCAGATCAGAAGCGATCGCGGTCAGCCCCGAGAGCGCCCGCACCCCCAGGGAGTCCGCCGCTTCCCGGCGCATCGCGATCGCGTAGGTGTTCTCGAAGCCGAGAGGGGGGAGCCAGCGCATCCCCCAGCGCGTCTCGTATTCCTCGCTGACCCGGCCGAAGACCGCGGCCGATCCTCCGCCCGCCGTCTCCCCGAGAACCGCGGCCAGCCCCGTGCCGGTATACTCCGGGTAGACGTCGATTTCGCCGGCGATCATGGCCTGCATCAGCAGTTCGGTCATTCCGAATCCCGGCCGGCGTTCCACGGCGAATCCGCTGGCCTCGAGGAACTGGGCGAACACCTCGGCGAGCAGATAGGATTCGGCGAACGGCTTGGAGGCGACGAGAATCGGTCGGTCGCGGTCCTGGGCATCAATCGGGGCGACCGCTGCGGGCAGGGTGCACAGGGCGAGCGTCCAGCTCCCTCGGGCTGCCGCGGTACGCAGGCCGCTCACAGCGTCACTCCGGACTTCTCCAGCAAGTCGGCAGCGTACCCGGTAGCCCTGTCGACAAGCTCGCCGGCAGGGACCTGCAGGACGATCCTGCCTTCCCGCATGACCGCGACGTGCGTGGCCACCCGGAGCGCCTCGGCCATGTCGTGAGTGACGAAGCAGGCGGTCATTCCAGCGGACTCGCGCAGGCCGATGAACGTATCCTGTGCCTCGGTGCGGGTGATGGCATCGAGTGCCCCGAAAGGTTCGTCCATGAGAAGTATGTCCGGACCGGCCGCAATGGCACGGGCGATTGCCACGCGCTGCTGCTGGCCACCGGACAGTTCGCGCGGATACCGGGAGCCGAACTCCCCGGGCTCGAGGCCGGCGGCGCCCAGCGCCCGGCGTCCGCAATCGGACGCGTCCGGACGACCGAGCAGGCTCGGAACGAGCGATGCGTTTGCGAGACACGTCCAGTGGGGAATGAGCCCGCCGTCCTGCTGCACATACCCGATGGAGCGGCGCAGCCGCACGGCATCCTGTCTGTCGACCGGCTCTCCACGCACGAGCACTCTGCCGCCATCGAGCCGGGTGAGCCGGTTGATGGCACGCAGCAGCGTGGTCTTTCCCGAGCCGCTGCCCCCGACCAGAGCCAGGCAATCTCCCGCTTCGACGCTGATCGAGACGCCGTCGAGCGCCAGCGTGGCCCCGTATCGCTTGACCCCCTCCTCGACGCTGATCAGGGCCACGAAGCGCCCTCGCGCAGTGCTCGCACCAATACTTGATCGTCCACGTTGCCTCCGGTGACCACCGCCACCACCCTCTCGCCCGCGGACACGGGTATGCGACCGTGCATGATCGCAGCCACCGCCGCCGCTCCGGAAGGCTCCACCACGAGTTTGGCGCGTGTGATCAGCAGGCGCATCGCGGAGAGGATCTCCTCGTCGGAAACGATCACCACGTCTTCGACGAAATCGGCGACATAGCGGTAGTTCAGCTGGCCGGCCATCGGTGCGGCGAGTCCGTCGGCGATCGTATCGACAATGTCGAGTCGCGCCGCGGCCCCTTCGTCGAGGCTGCGCCGCATCGCGGCGGCACCCGACGGTTCGACTCCGAATACACGCCAACGCGCGTGACCCGTCCCCAGCCGTCCCGTTGCAGCGAGCGCACCCGCGATTCCCGCGATCTGCCCGCCTCCCCCGATCGGGACCACGATCGTGGCGGGCCCGTCCACATCTTCGGCGATCTCAAGCCCTGTGGACCCATGGCCTGCAATGACCTCGGGAGCATCGAAGGGGTGGAGGAACACCAGCCCTTCGTCGTCGGCGCGCCGGCGGGCCTCGGCAAAAGCCTCCATCGCGTTCCCGTGGAGGACCACCTCCGCCCCGTAGCCTCTTGTCGCCTCCACCTTGATTCGCGCGGCCCCCTCAGGCATGACGACGACCGACCTCGTGTGACTGCTCCGAGCGGCCCACGCGACCGCCTGCGCGTGATTGCCGGCCGAGATCGTGATTACGCCCCGGGAGAGCTCGGACGCGCCGAGAGACGCGACCGCGTTGAGCGCGCCGCGAACCTTGAACGAACCCGTTTTCTGGAAGTTCTCACACTTCAGCCAGACCTCGGTCCCGATCCTTGCTCCGAGGGTCCGGAGAGACAGGAGGGGGGTGCGGTGCAGATGGGGTGTCACACGCCTCCGCGCGACCTCGAAGTCCTCGCGCGCACACATGGTCAACCCGGGCACTTGGACACGGGACTCCGGGTCACTCAAAAAATCCCCTCCTCAAGGTTGCCATACCGACGCTCCCAACCCCAATATTCGGGGCAGTCGACCCCGTAACCGGCAAGAGTTGCATCCGCCGGGTGTTGATTCCCAGTGCGAGGATGGAGTTTCATGGACTTGAGATCAAGGCTCTCCACAATCCTGTGGATCGCGGCGGCAGCGATGATTCCGGCAGCTCCGACTCACGCGCAGCAGGGCACCATCGCCGGTCAGGTTACCGACGCCGAGACGGGAGAACCCATCGCCGGTGCCGCGGTGGAGGCGCTCGGACAGGGCGGACCCCAGGGCACCAACGACGCGGGCCGCTTCTCGCTTTCCGTGCCGCCGGGAACCCATTCGGTGGTGGTGACGTTCATCGGCCACGAGACGGCGCGTGTCGACGGCGTCAGCGTCGGAGCCGGCGAGACGACGCAACTGGCGATTTCCATGCGTTCGCAGGCGCTGGTGCTCAACCCCATCGTCATCACGGCCTCGCGGCGCCAGGAGAAGGCGCTCGACGCGCCGGCCTCCATCACCACCGTCTCTTCCGCCGAGGTCGCCCGAAACGCCGCCACCTCGGTCGCCGATCATGTCAGAACCGTCGTCGGCGTCGACGCCGCCCAGACCGGGATCGCCTCCGGCACCCTGGTGGCGCGCGGCTTCAACAACGTGTTCTCGGGTGCGCTGCTGACGATCATCGACAACCGTTACGCCCGCGTCCCGTCGTTGCGGTTCAATGCCTACTCCCTGTTCCCCACCAACGACCTCGACATCGATCGCATCGAGGTGTCGCTGGGGCCGGGCGCGGCCCTTTATGGACCCAACGCCTCCAACGGGGTGATGCACATCATCACGTCATCGCCGATCGACCGGCAGGGCACGACGATCTCGCTGGCCGGCGGGGAGCGCTCGCTCTTCCATGGGCAATTCCGCTCCGCCCACTCCCCCTCCCAGAGCTTCGGGTTGCAGGTCTCCGCACAATACCAGCGCGGAAACGACTGGGAATACGATGACCCGGCGGAGGCGCAGGCCCGCATGGCCGGATGCGCCATCTGCTCCCGGGAATACGATTCGGAGCGCTACTCCGCCAACGCCCGCCTCGACTTCCGGTTCGCCGGGGACGGGTCCTTCATCCTGAACGGCGGAACCAGCACACTCGCGAAGGGCGTGGACATGACCGGAATCGGGGCCTTTCAGGTGAAGAACTGGGCGTACAACTTCGCCCAGGCCCGCCTGTCGAAGGGCCGGCTCTTCGCCCAGGGGTTCCTCAACGTTACGAATTCCGGGGGTGATCCCAACGCTCCGGCCCAGGACGGCACCTTCGGCCTCCGCACCGGCGCCGCGGTCGTGGACCAGTCACGCACCATGGCGGCCCAGTTCCAGTACGGCTTCGACGCCGGGCCATGGCAGAGCTTCACCTACGGTGTCGACTGGCAGCGGACCGACCCGCGGACCGGGGGGACGATCTTCGGGAGGAACGAAGACGACGACCTCATCACCGAGATCGGCACCTATCTGCATTCCGAGACCTCGCTCGGCGACAAGGTGGATCTCGTCACGGCAATCCGGATCGACGACCACAACCGACTCACCGATGTCAACATTTCGCCCCGGGCGGCACTGGCGCTGAAGCCGACCGAGAACCAGAACTTCCGGATCACCTACAACCGGGCGTTTGCAACTCCCACCACCACCAACCTCTTCCTGGACATCATTGCGGCGCAGATTCCGCTCTCTCCGTTGCCCATCACGTACAACATCCGCGCGCTCGGGGTGCCCTCCGGCGGCTTCACCTTCAGCGCCCAGTGCCCTGGCGGGCTCATGGGGTACTGCATGCGCTCGCCCTTCGTGCCGGGCCAGGCCCTTCCGGCGAACGCCGCGGCGCTGTGGGCAGGACTCCTCGATCTGCTGCCCTCGATCCTCCCCCCCGATTTCGCTCCTTTCGCCGGTACCCTGCAGAGCCTTCTGCAGAATCCCGGCGCGCTGCCGGGCGATCCCGCGATCGGCACGGTGCTGCGCCGGCTGGACCAGGCGGCCACCGATCCTTCCATGGCGTTCCCGATCGACACATCGCCCGTGGAGAGCATCGCCGATCTCACCTCGACCATCAACAACACCTACGAGGTCGGATACAAGGGCCTGATCAACGATCGCGTGCTACTGGCCGCCGATGTGTACTTCAGTCGGGTGGAGAACTTCGTCGGCCCTCTCCGCGTCGTCACCCCGAACGTCTTCTTCGACCCCGAGAGCACCACGGCCTTCGTCGTCCATCGCCTGGCGCCGCTCATCCAGGCCGGTCTGGTGACTCTGGAGCAGATCAGGCCGATCGTCGAGGGAGTGGCTCAACTCCCCCTCGGCACCGTCGTGCCCGACCAGGTCGACAGCCCCGACCTCCTGGTCACCTATCGCAACTTTGGCGAGGTCGACTTCTGGGGAGCGGATTTTTCCGCGGAGATCCTGGCGTCGGACCGGGTGAGGATCAACGCGAACTACTCCTTCCAGAGCGACGAGTGCTTCGACTTCAACGACGACGGCAATTGCACCAGTTCGGACGACATCGCGCTCAACGCACCCAATCACAAGGGCTCGCTGGGACTCACCTTCGACGACCAGGTCTCGGGCTTCACGGCACAGGGACGGTTCCGCTTCACGGACGGCTTCCCCATGAACTCCGGCGTCTACATCGGGGCCGTGGGCGGCTACTCCGTCGTGGACGCGTCAGTGGGGTACCGGTTGCCCTTCCAGCCCAGCACGCACGTGTCGCTGACCGCCAACAACTTCCTCAACAACCTGCACCGCGAGTTCGTGGGAGCTCCCGAGGTGGGCAGGCTGCTCCTCTTGCGCGTGCGGTACGACTTCTGACGGGGGAGCGACCGACGGAGGGGCGGGCGCCATCGGCTCGTCCGATGCGCCGGGGAGCCGGTAGCCGATGGCATCCGTAGGCAAGCGCCGGCGGCAGGCCGCGATCCTGGCGATCGTGCGAGGGCAGCGGGTGTCCCACCAGGAGGCCCTCCGCGAGTTGCTGTCCGCGCAGGGGATCCCCGTAACCCAGCCTACGCTGTCGCGCGACGTCAGGGATCTTCGTCTGGTGAAGGTGACGGGGGCAGGGGGAAGGTCGTACTACACCTTGCCGGACGAGTGGGAGCACGTACCACCGCTCGACACCGTTGTGCCTGCGTTGTTCGTGTCGGTCGAGACGGTGGGGAACCTGGCTGTGGTGCGAACGCTGAACGGCGCCGCACAGGCGATCGCGTCCGGGATCGACTGGGAGGAGTACGATGGCCTCGCGGGCACGATCGCGGGCGACGACACGGTCCTGATCATCCTGCGCAGCCCCGAGGCGGCGGAGGCGGTGGCGGCCGAGTTGCGCGCGCTCGCGGAGCGCCATTCCGGATAGCGCCCCGGTCCCCGGTCTGTGCCGGCCCTGCTGGGCGGCTTCTCCACAGGGCGCACGACCTGCCGTTGAGAGCCGCGGCTTGCCCCAGAGAGCCAAAATGCATATTATTTCAGAATAGTTGCATTTTTCATTATTTGCATAGACAGAATCGCACGGTTCAGTGACCGAAAGCGGTCGGCGGGACCGGGACGCACCAGAAGCGGTTGTCAGGTACGGCCTTGGCGGGAGACGTACGGACCGCGCGTTCCGGCCCGCCGCCTTTTCCGCCGACGAGCGCGGACCGGCCGCATTCAGGCAGGGAGACGGAATCATGAAGATCGTACTCGGATACTCCGGGGGCCTCGACACCTCCGTCATCGTATCGTGGCTTCGCGAGAACTACGGTGCCGACGTCATCTGCATGGCGGCCGACGTGGGTCAGCGCGGCGGGGTGGACAAGCTGGCCGCCAAGGCCTTCGCGGCCGGGGCGTCGGCCTTCTTCGGCGAGGATCTGAAGGAGGAGTTCGTCACGGACTACGCCTTCCCCGTCCTGCGGGCGGGCGCGGTGTACAGCCGCAAGTACCTGCTGGGCACGGCGATGGCGCGCCCCCTGATTTCGCGCAGAATGGTGGAGGTGGCCCGCCGGACCGGTGCCGATGCGCTCGCGCACGGCTGCACGGGGAAGGGCAACGACCAGCTCCGCTTCGAGGTCTCGTTCGCGGCCCTCGCGCCCGACCTGAAGGTGATCGCGCCGTGGCGCGAGTGGGACATCGACTCTCGTGAAGATGCCCTGGCCTACGCACGCCAACGCGGCATCTGCCTCGACGGCATCGACCAGGAGAAACTGTATTCGCGGGACGAGAATCTCTGGCACATCAGCCACGAGGGAGGTCCCCTCGAGGATCCGGCCAACGCCCCCGGACGTGACGTCTTCGTCTGGACGGCCGACCCGACGGATGCGCCCGACACCCCCCACGAGGTCGCACTGGGCTTCGAGGCCGGGGTGCCGGTCGCGATCGACGGAAGGGCGCTCTCGCCGATGGCGCTGCTGAAGGAGCTCAACGAAGTGGGGTCCGCGCACGGCGTGGGACGTGCCGACGTGATCGAGGACCGGGTGGTCGGGATCAAGTCCCGGGGCGTGTACGAGACTCCGGGAGGAACGATCCTGCTGACCGCGCTGCAGGAGCTGGAACAGCTGGTGCTGTCCCGCCGCTGCCTCGGACTCAAGGACGAGCTGGCGCCGCGGTACGCCGACCTGGTCTACGAGGGACGGTGGTGGACCCCGGAGCGGGAGGCCCTGGACGCGATGGTCGGCAGCATGATGAAGCACGTCAGCGGCACCGTGCGGCTGCGCCTCTTCAAGGGGCATGTCTCGGTGTTGTCCCGGAAAGCCCCCGAGTCGCTCTATGACCTGGACCTCGCGTCCTTCAGCGCCAGCGAGGGCTACGCGCACTCGGATTCGTCGGGCTTCGTGAAGCTGTTCAGCCTTCCGCAGCGGGCGCTGGCGGTGCAGCGGCAAATGGCGCATCGTTCTTCGAAGGTGAATCCCCCGAGTCACAAGCCTGCCGCGATGGCCTTCACCGCCACGAATACCGACTGACGCAAGCCGATTGGAAGAACGACATGCGATCTGCTGAAGGCGGATCGGGTCACTCGCTGTGGGGCGGACGCTTCGACGAGGGCCTCTCGGGCGAAATGGAGGCGCTGAACCGTTCCCTCGACGTGGACTGGCGGCTCTGGCGGCACGATATCCGGGGCAGCCGCGCGTGGGCGCGAGGGCTTGCCAGGGCGGGAATTCTGTCGGAGGCCGAGGCGAGCGACATCGACCGGGGACTGACCGAGGTCGGCGCCCTCCTGGAGGAGCAGCCCGGCCCTGCGGCGTTCGCGGACGAGGACATCCACACCCTGGTCGAGCGCCTTCTCACCGAGAGGATCGGGCCCGCGGGCGGCAAGCTGCACTCGGGACGCTCGCGCAACGACCAGGTCGCGACCGACTTCCGCCTCTGGGGCAAGGAGGCGATAGACGGGCTGTGCGGCCAACTGGCCGTGCTCGTCGAGGCCCTGGCCGCCAGGGCGCGGGAGTGTGCCGGCGTCGTGATGCCCGGGTACACGCATCTCCAGCAGGCCCAGCCCGTGCCGGTCGGGCACTGGCTGCTTTCGCGCGCATGGCCGCTGGTGCGCGACATCGAGCAGCTGCGCTTCGTGTACCGCGAGTGCGACGTGCTGCCCCTGGGCTCGGGAGCGATCGCCGGCTGCCCCTTCGCTATCGACCGGACGCAGCTCGCGGCCGACCTCGGGTTCAGCGGCGTCTCCGAGAACTCCATGGACGCCGTGTCCGACCGTGACTGGGCCGCCAGGCTCATTTTCTGCGCGGCGATGGCAGGGGTGCACCTCTCCCAGCTAGCCGAGGACCTGGTGCTGTTCTCGACCACCGAGTTCGGCTTCGTGCGGTTGGGCGACGGGTTCACCACGGGTTCCTCTCTAATGCCGCAGAAGCGCAATCCCGACGTCGCCGAACTCACCCGGGGCAAGTCGGGGCGCCTGGTCGGGAACCTGACGGCGATGCTCACCGTGCTGAAGGGGCTGCCGACGGGCTACAACCGCGACCTGCAGGAGGACAAGGAAGCCGTCTTCGATTCGGTGGACACCCTGAGGCTCGTCGTGCCCGCCATCACGGGCGCGGTGCACGCCATGGCCGTGGTGCGCCCCCGTATCCGGGAGGCTCTCCGCGCCGAGATGCTGGCTACGGATCTGGCCGATCACCTGGTGAGACGCGGCGTGCCCTTCCGCGAGAGCCACCATATCGCGGGAGCGCTGGTGCGCATGGCCGAGGAGTCGGGCAGGGAACTGAGCGCCCTGACGCTGGCCGAGATGCGGTCCGTGCACCCGGGCTTCGGCGAGGATGTCTACCGGATCTTCGACCCCGCCGTCTCGGTGGAGTCGCGGGCGGTGCGCGGCGGCACGTCCGCACGCGCGGTTCAGACCCAGCTCGACGCACTCGCGAGGGCGCTGTCGAGCGCGAGCGGCACCGCCTGACCCGGGAGCCGCGCCCTACAGCGTCCGCCCCGCCGCCTCCGCGAACACCTTCAGGTCACGCATCAGCCCGGCGAAGCCGCCGAAGGTGAGCGACTGGTCGCCGTCCGAGACCGCGGTCTCGGGATCGGGGTGGACTTCGACGATGAGACCGTCGGCGCCGGCGGCCACCGCCGCGAAGCTCAACGGAGCCACCAGGTCGCGCCGCCCGCCGGCGTGGGAGGGGTCCGCGATGACCGGCAGGTGGGTTTCCATCTTGAGCCAGGGGATCGCGGCGAGGTCGAAGGTGTTGCGCGTCTCGGCACCGAAGGTGCGAATGCCCCGCTCGCACAGGACGACCTGCATGTTGCCCTTGCTCATCACGTATTCGGCGGCGAGGAGCAGGTCCTTGAGCGTCGCGGACATGCCCCGCTTGAGGAGCACGGGCCGCTGCAGCTGCCCGACTTCGCGCAGCAGGGAGAAATTCTGCATGTTCCGCGTCCCGATCTGCAGCATGTCGACGTAGCCGGCGATGAGTTCGGCGTCCCTCGGGTCGAGGACCTCGGTCACCACGGGAAGCCCTGTTTCGTCGCGTACGCGGGCCAGAATGCGCAACCCTTCCTCCTTGAGGCCGTCGAAGGAATAGGGAGACGTTCTTGGCTTGAAGGCGCCACCGCGCAGCAGAGCGGCCCCCTCCTTCACCACCGCATGCCCCGTCGTCCTCATCATCCCCTCGTTTTCGACCGAGCAGGGACCCGCGGCGACCAGACACGCGCTGCCCCCGAAGGTGCGGTCGCCGACCTGCACGCGACTGGTCCTGTCGGCGGCGAAGTCCCGCGCGGCGAGCTTGTACGGGCGCATGACGGGGTGCACGGAATCGACGCCCGGGATCGACAGCAGGGACACGTGGCTGAGACGTGCCTCGTCGCCGATGCAGCCGACGATCGTGCGGTTCTCGCCGATCGAGATGTGTGTGCGCAGCCCGAGCGCTTCGACTCGCTCCCGGATATGGTCGAGCTCGTCCGGGGTGATGCCCTTCCTGGCGACTATGATCATGGTTCCGGATGCTTCGTGGAGTTTGCGGCGGGATGGCGCGTATTCCGGTGAATGCCCGGAGCGCGCGCCGTCGAGGGTCGGTTGGGAAGATGGCGAATTCCGTCGCGCGACAAAACGGCCAACTGGTGACCCGGCCTGCGACCGGGTAGATTTGCCGGCGTGGCAAGGAACCCGATCCCCGAACCCTCCGCGAATCCTTGGTCCGATCCTCGGTTGAAGAGCTGAAGAGCGAGGCGGGGCGAAAGGCGGCCGCGAGCGTCACCTCGGGGATGCGCCTGGGCCTCGGGACAGGGTCCACCGTCGCCCATTTCCTCGAGCACCTCGGTGCACGGCTCGCGTGCGGCGAACTGACCGATCTGGCGGGCGTACCCACCTCGATCCGGACGGAGAAGGCCGCCCGCGCCCTGCAGATTCCCCTGGGCAGCCTGAGCGAACTCGCGCCGCTCGATCTTGCGGTGGACGGCGCCGACGAGGTGGATCCCGGGTTGAATCTCATCAAGGGGCTGGGCGGAGCGCTGCTGCGCGAGAAGATGGTGGCGCAGGCGTCGAGGCGGTTCATCGCGATCGTCGACGACACCAAGCTCGTGGACCGTCTCGGGGAACGGGCGCCGGTGCCGGTGGAGGTCGTGCCCTTCGAGTTCGGGAGCCACATGGCCTGGTTCGCGGCCATGGGGGCCGAGCCGAGGCTGCGCGAGGAACGCGGGGGCGATGCCTACAGGACGGACAACGGCAATGTGATCATCGATTGCCGCTTCAACGGGGGAATCCCCGATCCGGCGGCTCTGGACCGGCGGCTGGCACGCAGGTCCGGGGTGGTCGAATCGGGGCTGTTTCTGGGCATGGCCGAAGAAGCGATCGTTGCCGGGGCCGACGGAGTGCGGCGCCTGAAGCGCGTGCAGGGGTCGACGTGACCGGAGGAGCCGGCCGGATCAGGATCGCGCCGTCGCTGCTGAGTTGCCGCTTCGCGGAACTGGGCCGCGAGGTGCGGGAGGTCGACGCGGCGGGTGCCGAGTGGATCCACGTGGACGTGATGGACGGACATTTCGTGCCGAACATCACCATCGGGCCGCTGATCGCGGACGCGGTGCGGGGCGTGACGAGCCGCACCGTGGACGTGCACCTCATGATCGAGCGGCCGGAACGGTACGTCGCCGAATTCGCGGAGGCCGGCGCTGACGTGATTACCGTCCACGCGGAAGCCTCCGTGCACTTGCACCGCACGCTGGACATGATCCGCGGGCTGGGGAAGCGCGCGGGCGTGGCGCTGAACCCGTCCACGCCACTGTCCGCCGTCGAGGAGGTGATCGACGGGATCGACATGCTGCTGATCATGACGGTCAACCCCGGCTTCGGCGGGCAGGCGTTCATCCCGCAGTCGGTGGACAGGGTCGCGAGGGCCAGGGCGCTGATCGAGTCGCGGCGGCCGGGCACGATCGAATTGCAGGTCGACGGCGGGGTGGACAGGAGTACCGCGCCGATGCTGGTGCGCGCGGGAGCCACGGTTCTCGTCGCCGGGTCGGCGATCTTCGGCCACCCGGGGGGCGGTGCGGCTGGGGTCCGCGCCATCCGAGCGGCGGTCGAAGGGGTTTCATGGAAGGGCGGAGGAGGCTGAACGATGCCGAAGTACGTGCACGAGAGCGAGGTCCCGTTCCCGGTGGACGAGGTGTTCGCGTGGCATATGCGGCCTGGCGCCCTGGAGCGTCTTCTGCCGCCCTGGGAGGATGTCAGGGTCGTATCGCGCGAGGGGGACATCGACGATGGCGGGGTGGTGCAGATGCGGGCCCGTCGCGGCCCCCTCAAGGCCAGCTTCAAGGTCCGGCACACGGCCTTCGAGCGCGACCGGCTGTTCCGGGACGAACAGGTGTCCGGTCCGCTGGAGTCGTGGGTGCACGACCACGAATTCGAGCCGCGCGGCGACCGAGCCACGCTGCTGCGGGACCGGATCGTGTGGAAGCCGCCGCTCGGAGCTGCGGCCAACGTCTTCACGCGCGGGGTCATCGAGGCCGAGCTGAAGCGGTTCTTCACCTTCCGCGGCAGGCGGATCGCCCTGGACATGGCGCGCCACGCGGCCTACCGGGGGCCGCGCCTCCGTGTCGCGGTGACGGGTGCCAGCGGTTTCGTCGGGTCGGCGCTGTGCCACTTCCTCACCACGGGAGGGCACGAGGTGCTCCCGATCGTGCGTCGGAAACCGAACCGTGAACGTGGCGAGATCTACTGGGACCCGATGGAGCGCCGAATCGAGGGTCAGCGGCTGGAGGGCATCGACGCGCTGGTGCACCTGGCGGGAGAGAGCCTTTCGCGGGGCCGGTGGACACCGGCGAAGAAAAAGGCGATCTGGAAGAGCAGGATCGAGGGCACGCGCCTTATCGTGGCCGCCCTCAGCCGGCTGCACCGGCCGCCGAGCGTTTTCGTCTCGTCGTCGGCGATCGGCTTCTACGGCAACCGCGGGACGGAGCGCCTCACCGAGGCCAGCAGCGCGGGCAAGGGGTTCCTGGCCGATCTGTGCCGCGAATGGGAGAGCGAGGCGGCCGGAGCGCGCCGCGCCGGGATCCGGGTCGTGCAGTTGCGCACGGGGCTGGCCCTGAGCCCGGCCGGGGGCGCGCTCGGCACGATGCTCCTGCCCTTCAAGATGGGGATCGGCGGCCGCCTCGGCAGCGGCAGGCAGTATGTGAGCTGGATCGACCATGACGACCTGGTCGCGCTCATCTTCCACGCGATCACGGCACCGTCGCTGAAGGGGCCGGTCAACGCCACCTCCCCGCACCCGGTCCCCAACGCCACCTTCACCACGATCCTCGGCCGGTGCTTGCGGCGCCCCACGCTGCTCCCCGTGCCGTCGCTCGCGGTGAAGGGGATGTTCGGCGAAATGGGAACGGCGCTGCTGCTCGAAGGCGCCCGCGTCATTCCCGGCGCCGCCGTGCGGAGCGGCTTCCGCTTCGACTTCGAGGGCCTGCGCGAATCGCTGGCGTATCAGCTCGGCGAGTCCGGGGCCGGCCGGCGGACCGACTGAGCATGGCCCCAATCCGACGCCGCCTGACCCGCGACGACCTCGCCGCCGACCCGTTCGAACAGTTCGCGCAGTGGTTCGCCGACGCGGAGGCTGAGCCCGGTATCGTCTTCGCCGAAGCGGTCTGCCTCTCCACCCTCGGGCCGAACGAGACACCCGAAGGGCGCGTGGTCCTCCTCAAGCACTTCGACGAGCACGGCTTTGTCTTCTACACGAACCTCGAGTCGGGCAAGGGACGATCGCTCGCCGCCCACCCGAAAGCGGGGATGACGTTCTACTGGCAGCCGCTCGACCGCCAGGTGCGCATACGCGGCTCCGTCGAGCGGGTGTCGAGCGAGGAGGCGGACGCGTACTTCGCAACCCGCCCGCGCGGGAGCAGGCTCGGCGCCTGGGCATCGGAACAGAGCCGCGACCTGGACACCCGCGCGGCGCTTGAGGACCGGTTGCGCGCCGTGGAGGAGCGCTTCGCCGGCGCCGACGTGCCCAGGCCGCCGCACTGGTCGGGCTATCGCGTCGCTCCGGACGCGATCGAGTTCTGGCAGGAGGGCGCGTCGCGGCTCCACGACCGCTTCGTGTACGAGCGGGACGACGCCGGGGCGTGGGTGCGGCGGCGCCTCTACCCCTGAAGCGCGGCGACCGCGGCCAGGCACGGGGCGTTCCCGGGCCCGAGGTGCCGACCCTCTACCCGCGCAGCGCGGATTCGCCCAGCACCGTGTCCAGCGTCTCCACCACAAGGGCCGCGTCGTCCTCTCCAAACACCAGGGGAGGCTTGATCTTGATCACGTTGTGGTCCGGGCCGTCCACGCTCAGCAACACCGCCCGCTCGCGCGCCCGGTTCACGAGGTAGCTGCACGCTTCGGCGAACGGCTGCCGCGTCTCACGGTCACGCACCAGCTCGATGCCGAGGAACAGCCCGCGTCCCCGCACGTCGCCGACGACCGGGTGGCGTTCCGCCAGTGCACGCAGCTCCCGCAGCAGCCCGTTGCCGACCTCCCGTGCATGGTTCTGCAGCCCCCGGTCGCGGATCTCGGCCAGAACCGCCCGCGCCGCCGCGCACGAGACGGGATTGCCCCCGAAGGTGCTGAAGTACTCCATCCCGTTCGCGAAGGAGTCGGCGATCTCCCGGGTCGTGACCACTGCCGCGACGGGATGGCCGTTCCCGATAGGCTTGCCCAGAGTGACGATGTCGGGCACGACGCCCTGCAGCTCGAAGGCCCAGAAGGCGTCGCCCACGCGTCCGAAGCCGACCTGCACCTCGTCGGCGATGCACACGCCGCCCGCCGCACGCACATGCTCGAAGGCCGCGCGCAGGTACCCCGGGGGCGGTTCGATCTGGCCGCCGCAGCTGAGGATCGGCTCGGCAATGAAGGCCGCCACGCCGGGGCCGCCAGCCAGCAGCGCCGCCGCTTGCCCGACCTCGTCCGCGTAGCGTGCGCCCAGTTCGGTGTCGGACATCCCCTGGCCGCGCCGGAAGCGGCCCCGGTAGGTGTCGGGCATGGCGGCCACCGCGACCCGAGGACCCGCGCCCGCGCCCCCGGGGCCGTCGAACTTGTACTGGCTGACCTCGACCAGGCCGCCGGTGTTGCCGTGGTAGCCGCCCTCCAGGCAGACGACGCCGGCGCGTCCGGTGTGGCAGCGGGCCATCCGCAGCGCCAGTTCGTTGGCCTCGCTCCCCGAGCACACCAGGAACACGACTTCCAGGGGAGCGGGGAGGAGGGCGAGGAGCTCATCGGCCAGCGTGGTGATCTCCGAGTGCAGGTAGCGGGTGTTGGTATTGAGGATGCGCGACTGCCGCGCGACCCTGTCGGCCACGCGGGCGTTCGCGTGTCCCACGTGCGGCACGTTGTTGACGGTGTCCAGATAGGCACGGCCCGCATCGTCGTACAGCCAGGCGCCCCATCCCTGCACAACGTGTATGGGGTCGTCGTAAGACAGACTCAGCGACGAACCGAGTACCGTCTTGCGCTTTGCGGCAAGATCGCGTTTTCGCAAGACGGGCTGGGCGGCGGGGGCCACCGCCGTGACGGTCGCGGCGGGCAGCCCCGCGATGGATGCGGGGTCGGGCAGCACGGCTTCCCAGACCGTGCGGAGGCGCTGCAGCGCGACCCCGGGGTAGTTGCCGGGCTCGGCGACCTGCTGGCCGTCGTCGTGCAGGGGGTCGAGCGCGATGATCTGGAGGTGCAGGTGCGGCGACCAGCCCCCGTTGACGTCCGCGTCGCCGAGCCAGCCGATCAGGTCGCCGGCGTCCACGCGGGCGCCGGGCTCGAGGTGGCCCAGGGTGGCGCGGTCGAGGTGGCCGTGCAGGGTGTGGAAGCCGGTGCCGTCCGGAGTCGTATGGCGCAGGATCACCGTGGGGCCATAGTCGCCGGGGGTGCCGTTGTCGACGACCGAGACGACCGTGCCGGGAAGGGGGCTCCGGACGGGGGTGCCTGCCGGCGCGAAGAGGTCGAGGCCCAGGTGGATGGTGCGGGCCTCGTCGCCGTCGTTGCCGGGTGAGCGGAAGGCGGGGGCGCTGTAGACCAGCCGGGCCTCGCCGTAGCGTCCCACCCCGACGGTCGCTCCGGCGGCAGCGGTCCGGTCCGCGACCAGCCGGTCGAGGGGGCCGTCGTCCGGGTGCGGCAGCTCCGGGCTTCCCACCGAGAGGTCGAGGGTGTGCGGGTGCGCCAGCACTTCCGGGGACATGACAGGGGCGCGCGGTTCGGCCTGTCCCGCCCACGACGCGATCGTCTTCAGGCCGGGGTTCGGGCTCAGGTCGCACGCTTCCCTGACGCGGAACTCCGCGATCCGCCAGTCGGCCCCCGCCAGGGTATCGAGGAGTTGCCACGCCCCCTCCTGGCTCACGGCCAGGTAGGCGTTGTCCGGCTGGAGGACCATTTCGCGCGCCTGGATACACACCGAGAGGCAGGCCCTCAGCGCGACCATGGGGACGATCGCGGCGCATTCGGCCTCCTCCAGCTGCAGCGCGGACGAGTAGCCGCCCGCGATCGCGCACACCGCCTCGAACGGATCGGGCAGTCCCATCATGGCGTAGGTCGCCGCCACCGCCACCTCGGTCGCCCGCCAGCCGCGCGCCACGTCCCCGAAGTCGATCAGCCCGGAGAGGCGCGCCCCATGAAGCGACGGCACCACCATCACGTTGTAGTCGTTCGCGTCATTGTGGATGACGCCCGCGGGCAGCGCGTCCCGCACCGGCTCCAGGCGGCGGAGCGCGCGGGCCATGGTGGCCGCTACCAGCTCCCGGCCCTGCGTCAGGTCGTCGAGGCGCGCGCGGATGGCATCGGGCGCGGTCTCCATCCGCCACGGGAACTCCCGGTCGAGCTGGGGGTGGTCGAAACGGTCGAGCGCCAGGTCGAGTTCCGCCAGGAGCGTGCCCAGGGCCTCGAGCGCCGGCATCGAGCGTGGACGCAGGTCGGCAAGGGGTATTCCGTCCACGTAGGTGACCGCGCAGGCGACGTGCGGCACGCCGTCGAAGTCGACCTGGGCGACCAGGTCGGAGGCGTCGCCGCGGTGCACGGGCGGCACGAGTCGCGGGATCGCGGCCGGGAGCCGCACGCCTTCGAGGTGCCGCAGGCTTGCCGCGACGAGATCGAGGACCGGTCGCCGCGACTCGGGGCTGAGCTTCAGGATCATATCGCCGCCGGTCCCGGCGAGGTGGAAGTTCAGGTCGAACTCGCCGGGCAGACCAGTGGCTTCTCCCCGAAAGCCGAACACTTCGCCGCCGATGTGGGCGGCGAGGGCGCGGCGCGTGCCCGCCGTGCGGGGGGGATTTGTGGAAGTCGGTGCCATCATTCGTTTTCCGTGGTTATGGGGACCGTTGCGACATTGCCCCGGCGCTAAACAGATTCCCGCGCGCGTTTCCGCACAACCCCGAGTCTTGTCCAACGGCAAGTCAGCCTGAACGGGCAACCGCGAGCGAGCTCGCGCGGTCCCATAATCAACAGAAGCCGCAGTCCGAGTGCCTCAACTCAACCAGACCTCGTCACGCGCGAAGGGGGACCAGGCCATGCTTCCATACCTCAGGAATCTCCTGGCCGTTCCGGTCGGCTTCATGCTCACGGCAGGGTTGTGCATCATCCTCACCGAGGCCCTCTGGTTGATTCTGGACGCGCCGCTGCCATTCATGCCGGTGTTGCTGGACGAGTTGCTCTTCTGGCAGCCGGACCGCGTCGACTACAACCACCGCGCCGGCTACAACCCCCCCAGGTTCGGCGATGTGGCTTTCACAAGACCACCGACGGGGCGCGAGTGGCTCTTGGAATCGGCCGGGACCTTCGTTCTCTGGGGGTTCCCGATTGGCATTGCCGCCGGGTGTGCGGGCGGATTCGTTTGGAAAGAGATGGTGTGCGCTCACAGGTCGTTGTCCCTCACGGTTCTTTCGTTCCTGATCCCGTTCGGAATCGGAGCCCTGGCGTGCTTCTTGATCTATTCCGTCGTCCCCGCCTTGCCTGTCGCCGTGATGTTGATGATGTGGATCGGCGTGCGCTCCACCAACATGGCTTACGAGAAACATTTCAATCGTACCGAGGTGCCCTGCTCCGAGGATTCACAGGGGACGGTTTGCGATAGCGTGCCCCCAGGCGACCGATCCGACTGACTCGACCTGCGCCAAATCAGTCCGCGTGCGCTCCCGCACAACCCCGCGCGGGCTACTTGCACACTCCGTGCCACAATCGCTACCGTGAAGAAGCGTGTGGCTGCACTTTTCTGGAACCGAACGCATGAAATCACTCGGTGTTCCACTGCTGGCCCTGGGCGCGCTGGTGGTCTGGACGGGCCCCCGCGGCGCCCCCGCTTCCCCTTGGCAGGAACCCGCGATAGCATCGGCCCGCGATGTGGCTGCACCCGCCCCCCACACCGCTTCGCGGCCTCTGGCAATTCGTCCCGCACCGGCCCGTACCGAGGCAACGGCCCGTGCCATCTCCACCGAGACCGAGGTCGTTCAGCAGGTCTGCGTGCGCTGCCACAACGAGCGCCGCCTGACCGGCAACCTCTCCCTAGAAGGCTTCGTGGTGGAGGAAGCGGACCGCAACGCCGACACCGCCGAACGCATGGTGAGGAAGCTGCGCGCGGGGATGATGCCGCCGCCGGGAACGCGGAGACCCGCTGGCGACACGCTCAATGCCCTGGTGGAGCGGCTCGAAGAGATCCTCGACGGCGCAGCGGCCCGGCATCCTGAACCCGGAGAACGGACCTTCCAGCGGCTCAACCGCGCCGAGTACGAGAGGGCGGTCCATGACCTCCTCGGTCTCACCGTCGACGCTGGCGACTGGCTGCCGCTCGACCAGATGAGCGCCAACTTCGACAACATCGCCGACGTGCAGGCGATGTCGCCGACCCTCGTCGAATCGTACCTCAACGCCGCGGCGGACATCAGCCGCTGGGCTGTGGGCGACCGGACGGCGCCGGCGGTCGACCGGTCCTACAAGGTGTCCGAATACACATCGCAACACCCCTGGGATCACGTCGAGGGAACGCCCTACGGGACCCGCGGCGGCGTCGTTGTCGAGCACGTCTTCCCCGCCGACGGCGAGTACGTCTTCGAGCTCGGATTCTCCTCGGGCTCCAACACACGCTTCGAGGACATCGACATCTCGATCGACGGCGAAAGCGTGGCCCTGCTGCATCACGCACGCACGGGGGCGGGTGCCGACGGGCGCGGTGCGGCTCCGATCAGCACCGGGCGGATCTTCGTGCGCGCGGGCCAGCGAAAGGTCTCGGCGGCGTTCATCCGCGGCTTCGACGGCCCGTATGAGGACCTGATCCGCCCCCACGACTGGTCGATGGCCGGTGGCGGATCGGGTGGAGGAGGGATCACCACCCTGCCGCACGTGCGCGAGTTGATTGTCGGAGGCCCGTACGACGTGACCGGCGTCTCGGACAATGCGACGCGGCAGCGCGTCTTCGTCTGCCGCCCGACGTCGGCGGCGGAGGAGTTGCCGTGCGCCCGCAGGATCATTGAAGCGCTCACGAACCGCGCCTATCGCCGCCCGGCGAGCACGGCGGACATCGACGGACTCCTGGCGTTCTACGCGAACGGCGCCGAACTGGACGGTTTCGAGACCGGGATCCGCATGGCGCTGGAGGCGGTGCTCGCCAGCCCCCGCTTCGTGTTCCGGACCGAGAGCGAGCCGGAGGGAGTGAGCCCGGGCGAGGTGTACCCAATCTCGAGCGTCGACCTCGCGTCCCGGCTTTCCTTCTTCCTCTGGGGCGCCCCGCCCGACGGGACGCTCCTCGCGGCCGCGGCCGACGAAGGCCTGCACGATGTCGAAGAGCTTGAACGCCAGGCGCTGCGCATGCTGGAGCACCCGCGAGCCCGGGCGCTCGGCACCCGCTTCGCCGGTCAGTGGCTTCGGTTGCAGGACCTCTACAAGGTCCGCCCCGACCCCAACTTCTTCCCGAACTTCGACGAGATGCTCGCCGATGCGATGCGACTGGAGACCGAGACCTTCTTCAACCACCTCGTCGCGGAGGACGCGAGCATCCTGGACCTGTTCCGTGCCGACTACACCTTCGTGAACGAGCGGCTGGCCACCCACTACGGCTTCCCGCCAGTGGCCGGCTCGTACCTTCGCAAGGTCGACTACCCCGACGACCGACGCGTCGGACTGCTGGGCCACGGCAGCGTGCTGGTGCTTACCTCGCTCGCCAATCGCACCTCGCCGGTACTGCGCGGCAAGTGGGTCATGGAGGTGCTGCTGGGCACGCCCCCGCCCCCGCCCCCGCCCGGCATTCCGGATCTCGAAGAGACCGAGTCCTCGCGCGACGGCCGCATGCTGACCACGCGCGAACGCATGGAGATCCACCGCGAGAGTCCGCAGTGCGCATCCTGCCACCGCTTCATGGACCCGATCGGCCTGGCGCTCGACAACTTCGACGTGACCGGGAAATGGCGTTCGCTCGAGAACGGGATGCCGCTCGACACGGGCGGCGACTTCTACGACGGGACGCCGGTGCAGACCCCCGCGGAGCTCTCCAGCGCGCTGCTGAAACGCCCGTTGCCCCTGGTGCGCACCTTCACCGAAAACCTCATGGCCTACGCGCTGGGCCGCCGGGTCGAGTACTACGACCAGCCCGCCGTGCGAGAGATCGTGTGGCAGGCGGAAGCGGACGACTACAGCATCTCTTCCCTCGTGCTCGGCGTGGTGAAGAGCGATGCATTCAGAATGAAGAGAGCCCCTCTGGCCGCCGCCGAGGATCAGGCCGGCAACGGGACGGAATCGTCCCGGGATACGCAATAAGGAGAACTGACGACGATGCACTTCATCACCGGCACCCACATCCCGCGCCGTACCTTCCTGAGAGGCCTCGGCGCCACCGCCGCGCTTCCGCTGCTCGACGCCATGATCCCCGCCGGGCGCCTGCGCGCCCACACGCGTCCCGACGAGGGCCCGACCCGCCTCGTGTGCATCGAGGAAGTCCACGGTCTGGCGGGCTGCAACGAGTGGGGCGCGACCCAGCACCTCTACGCGCCGTCCACCACCGGCAAGGACTTCGAGATCCTGCCCGAGAGCGCGCTCAGCTCGCTCAAGCCCTTCCAGGACCAACTCACCATCGTCAGCAACACCGACTGCCGCATGGCGGAGGCCTTCTCGACGCCCGAGATCGGCGGCGACCACTTCCGCTCCAGCGCGGTCTTCCTCACCCAGTCCCACCCCAGGCAGACCCAGGGCTCCGACATCTGGGTAGGCACCTCGCTGGACCAGATGTACGCGCAGCGCTTCGGCCAGGATACGCCGCTTCCTTCCATGCAGTTCTGCATCGAGAACCTCGACCAGGCCGGCGGCTGCACCTACAACTACTCCTGCGCCTACACCGACACGATCAGCTGGGCATCGCCCAACGAGCCGCTGCCCATGATCCGCGACCCGCGCGTCGCCTTCGACATGCTCTTCGGGGCGGGGGGCACCCCCGAGGAGCGGGCCGCGCGGCGGGCGTCGCGCAAGAGCATCCTCGACTGGATGGCCGGCGAAATCGCCGCTCTCAAGCGCGAACTGGGAGCGACCGACCGGCTCCGCATGGACCGCTACCTCGACAACGTGCGCGAGATCGAGCGCCGGATCGCTGCGATCGAGTCGCGCAATACCAGCGGCGAGGAGCGCGAACTGCCGGAAGCGCCCGCCGGCGTGCCGGACTCGTTCACCGAGCACATGCGCCTCATGTTCGACCTGCAGGTGCTGGCGCTCGAGACCAACATGACGCGGATCATCTCCTTCAAGACGGGCCGCGACGCCGACAACCGCGTCTTCCCCGAGAGCGGCTCGAGTCGTCCCTTCCACCCCGCCTCGCACCACGGCGGGCGCGAGGAGGCGATCCTCGAGTTCAACAGGATCTGCCAGTTCCGCGTGGGACAGCTGCCCTACTTCCTCGAGAAGCTCCAGAACAGCATGGAGGGCGACGCCAGCCTCCTCGACAAGACCATGGTCATGTGGGGCTCGCCGATGGCCGACGCCAACCTGCACAACCACCGCCGCTGTCCGCTGATCCTCCTGGGCGGCGCCAACGGCCTGCTGGAGGGGAACCTGCACCTCGAGGCCCCCGATGCCACACCCATGGCCAATGCCATGCTGTGGGCTCTCAACGGAATGGGGATGGAGATGGAGGGCTTCGGCGACAGCACGGGCGAATTCTCCCTCGTCTCGGGATCTTCCACGGCGACGCAGGGATGACCGCCATGGCGACTCGGCAAACACGCCTGACCGCTGGCCTCGTCGGTGCCGCGGCGCTGATCGGCGTCCTCACCGCGGCCACCCCGTGGCTTGTGGACTCCCCCGTCGCCGACGCCGCAATGGAGGGCGACATCTCGACGGTGCGGGCACTCCTTGCCGGCGGGGCCGATGTCAACGCGGCGCAGGGCGACGGCATGACCGCGCTGCACTGGGCCGCCGAACGCGGCGACGCCGCCCTCGCCGAGATGCTGCTCTACGCGGGGGCCGTGATCGAGCCCGTCACGCGGATCGGCGGCTACACGCCGCTGCACATCGCGGCACGCACCGGGAGCGACGCCGTGGCACTCATGCTCCTCGACGCGGGCGCCGACCCTGTTGCACCTGCTCCCGGCACGGGAACTACACCCCTCCACCTGGCCGCGAGCGCGGGCTCCGCGCCGCTGGTCACCGCGCTGCTCGAGCGCGGAGCGGACCCCGACGCGCGCGAGGACGGGTGGGGCCAGACCCCGCTCATGTTTGCGGCCTCGATGAACCGCGCCGCCGCCGCCCGCGTGCTCCTCGACGCTGGCGCCGATCCCGACATCACCAGCAAGGTCGAGGACCTGCAGGTGCTCTCCGAACTCGACCGGATCGCGGGCCGGCGACGCACCGCAGCGGTCGAGGCGCTGACGGCCGACAGGTCGCGGGCCCCGACCCCTACCGAATTCCAGACGGCCGTCCGCGCGTCGCGGATGGTGTACGAGGAAGGCCTTCCCGAAGATGCCGAAGAAGAAGAGGAAGACGACTTCCGCCCGCGGCGCGTCCAGGCCAAGGGTGGCCTGACTGCGCTGCTGCACGCCGTGCGCCAGGGACACACCGAGTCTGCGGTTGCGCTCCTGGACGGGGGCGCCGACATCGATCGGGTCTCGGCGAGTGACGGCACCAGCCCCCTCCTGATGGCCACGATCAACGGCCAGTTCGACCTGGCGCTCACCCTGATCGAGCGGGGCGCCGATCCCGACATCGCCTCGACTCTGAACGGCGCGACCCCGGTCTGGGCGGCGGTTAACGCCCGCTGGCAACCCCGCACCCGCTACCCGCAGCCCCAGGAGATGGGACTTCAGACGGCGACCTACCTCGACGTCATGGAGGCGCTGCTCGAGGCCGGTGCCGACCCGGACGCACGCCTCACGCTGCATCCCTGGTACATGGAGTACAGCGGGTGCGGCAACCGCAATTGCGGCCTCGTCGATACCGACGGCGCCACCGCCTTCTGGCGCGCGGCCTACGCGACAGACGTCGCCGCGATGCAACTGCTTGTCCGGCACGGGGCCGACCCCGGCATCCCGACCGTGGCGCCGCCCCGCCGCCGCCGCCTCTCGACCGACGAGTTCCTCAGGCAGCAGAACCGGACGCAGCTTGCCTCCGACTCCACCTACGCCGAACTGGCCGACTCCGCCCGCGTCACCCTCCTCAAGTCGGTCCGCAACGACCTGCCGGAAGAAGAGCAGGGCGGTTTCCCCGACGATCTCCTCGCCGGCCTGGACGACGAAGTCCGGCAGAACCTGATCCGTGCCTCGGAAGTCGCCGACTCGCTGCGCGCACTGGCGCCCGACGCTTCCGGACTGCCGCCAGTCCCGGCGGGAGGCCCCGGCGTATGGCCCATCCACGCTGCATCGGGTGTAGGCTACGGCGAGGGCTTCGCCGGCAACGCGCATCGACACGTGCCCGACGGCTGGCTTCCGGCGGTGCGCTATCTGGTGGAGGAACTCGGCGTCGACATCAACGCCCGCGACCACAACGGCTACAACGCGCTGCACCACGCCGGCGCGCGCGGCGACCACGCGCTCATCATCTACCTGGTGGAGCAGGGCGCCGATATTCGTGCGATCAGCCGCAGAGGCCAGACCGTGGCGGACCTGGCCAACGGCCCGGTACAGCGGGTCTCACCGCGGCCGGCCACCGTGGCGCTGCTGGAGAAACTGGGCTCGTCAAACAGCCACCGCTGCCTGACCTGCTAGCTCAGCTCACCGGCCTTCTCCTCGCGCCGATCGTGTACTCGGGCGGTTCCACCCCCAGCAGGTGCCGCACGAAGTAGTCCCACCTGCGCCGCATCATGTAGGGCTCGCCGCTGAATCCGTGGCCCCGGTTGGGCAGCATGATCAGGTCGAAGTCCTTGTCGGCCGCGATCAGCGCGTCCACCACCAGCAGCGTATTGTACAGCGGCACGTTCGTGTCCATGGTCCCGTGGGCCAGCAGCAGCTTGCCCTGAAGGTTCTCCGCGACCAGCTGGTTGGCCTGATTGTCGTAGTTCGTGGTGCCGTCCGGGTAGGTCTCCAGCAGCCCCTGCCACTTTTCGCCCCAGTCGTCCTCGTAGTTGCGGTTGTCGTGGTTGCCGGCCTGCGAGACCGCGACCTTGTAGAACTCCGGATACCGCAGGATCCCTGCCGTGCTCGCGAATCCGCCTCCGGAGTGTCCCCATATGCCGACCCGATCCAGGTCCATCCAGGGGTGGCGGGCGGCGAGTTGCCGCACCATCCCGACCTGATCCGGCAACCCGTTGTCGCCCATGTTCCCGTAGTACGCGTCGTGGAACGCCTTCGACCGGCCGGGCGTGCCCATCGCGTCGACTTCGACCACGACGAACCCCAGTTCGGCCAGCGCCTGCTTGTCACCCCGCGACGCCCGGAACGACCGCGAGCCGACGCTCCCCGACTGCGGCCCCGGATACAGGTAGTTGACGACCGGATACGAGCGCGCCGGATCGAAGTGCGTGGGCCTGTACATCAGGCCGTGCAGGTCCGTCTCGCCGTCCCGCGCCTTGACGGTGAACGGTTCGGGCGGTTGCCAGCCTGAGGAGAGGAGGGCGGAGATGTCCGCGCGTTCCAGCTCGGCCACGACGCTTCCGTCCATGTCCCGGACAACCGTCACCGGGGGGATGACCGGGGTCGATTGGCTGTCGACGAAGTACGCGCCCGAGGGCGACAGCGTCACGGCGTGGTTGGCGCTGTCGGGCGTGAGGAGCGTCAGCCCCGTGCCGTCCATGCCGACGCGGTAGAGGTACTGGAAGTAGGGGTCGCCGGGCTCGCGCCCGGTCCCGGTGAAGTAGAGCGTCCGCGCCTCCTCGTCCACGCGCAGCAGCTGCCGCACGTTCCAGTCGCCCGTGGTGATCCGGCCGAGCAGCTCGCCGGTCGCGAGGTCGTAGCGGTAGAGGTGGCCCCAGTTGTGCCGCTTGGAGAACCAGATGACCTCGTTCGATTCCTTCAGCACGCGCCAGTTCGCCCCGCCCGAACCCGACTCGAAGAAGTTCTCCTCGGTCTCTTCGAGCACGTCGCGGACCTCGCCCGTGTGCGGGTCGGCGACGCGGAGCGCGGCGTGCTTGTGGTCGCGGGAGTTGGACAGGAAGGCGAGCTGCGACCCGTCGGCGCTCCACTCCACGTCGAGGAAGACGCCGCCTCGCCCCGCCACGTGGTCGGTGGTGGAGGAGCGGTGCGAGTCGGGCGGCAATGCCAGGCGGATCACGCGGTGGGGCCGGCCTGCCGCCGGCTCGCCCACATGGATCACCACCCGGCTGATGCGGAAGATGAGGCTGTCGCCCGGGAGCGGGTATTTCCACGACTCCAGTTCGGGGTGGCCCACGTTCGTGGTGGCCATGTGCATCATGCCCACGCCGCGCGCGTCGTGCTGGAAGGTGGCGATCATGTCCGATCGCGGGGACCAGAGCAGCACGGGGGAGTCGCGCTTGACCCACCCCGCGTTGTTGGTGGCATAGCCGAAGTCCTCGATACCGTCGGTGGTGAGCGGGGTCTCGGCGCCCGTGTCCAAGTCGCGCAGCCAGAGGTTGTGGTCGCGGATGAAGGCGGCCTTCGTGCCGTCGGGGGAGGCGATCGCGTTGGGATCGCGGTCCGGCGCGGGGTCGGTGGGTGAGCAGGTGTAGGCGCGGAGATCGCAGCGCAGCTGCACCTCACCCGCCTGTGCGGTGAGCCGGTCGGCCTCGCGGCTCAGGTCGATGGTGCCGAAGGGGAGGGCGAGGGGCTCGATCGTGTCGCCGGTGACGGCGGCGATGGCCGCGGCCAGGCGCTCGTGGTCGAAGGCACGGGAGCGCGTGCCGGCGGCCGCGTCAACCAGGATGAACTCGGCACCGTCAGGGATGGTGTTGCGGTACCAGAAGCGGTCGCCGGAAAGCCAATTGGGCTGCACGGTCGCGCCGAAGACGAGGCCGCTGGTCGCGCCCGCCAGGAACGACTCCGCCCGCGCATAGTCCTTGGCCGTGACGGAGACGGGTGGCTGCTGGGCGGGGAGGGGAGATGGCGGCAGGATCGCCGCCGCGCCCATGGCGAGCGACGCGAGGGTGTGGAGTGCGTAGCGCATGGTCATCCGTTCCGGTAGATGTAGCTGTAGGCGTTGATCGCGGGGACTCCGCCGAGGTGCGCATACAGGATTCGCGAGCCGGGCGGGAAGTATCCCTTGCGCACCAGGTCGATCATTCCCTGCATGGATTTCCCCTCATAGACGGGGTCGGTCATCATGCCTTCGGTGCGTGCCGCAAGGCGCATCGCATCGTTGGTGGCCGTCGAGGGGACTCCGTAGGCCGGGTGGGCGTAGTCTCCGAGCAGGACCAGGTCGTCGTCGGTGATTTCACGACCGAGTTCCACCAGTTCCGCCGTGTTGCGAGCGATGCCCATGACCTGGGCGCGCGTCTGTTCCAGCGTGAACGAGGCGTCGATCCCGACGACCCGGTCGGCGCGTCCGTCCCGGGCGAACCCCACGAGCATGCCGGCCTGGGTCGAGCCGGTTACCGTGCAGGCGACGATGTAGTCGAACCGGAAGCCAAGCTCGGCCTCCTGGGCGCGGACCTCCTCGGCGAAGCCGACGAAGCCGAGACCGCCGTACCTGTGGACCGAGGCACCGGCCGGGATGGGGTAGGGCCGTCCGCCCCTCGCCTTCACGTCCTCGATCGCCCGCTCCCAGCTCTCGCGGATACCGATGTCGAAGCCTTCGTCAACCAGCTCGACCTCGGCGCCCATGATCCGGCTGAGCAGGATGTTGCCGACCCGGTCGTAGACCGCGTCCTCGAACGGCACCCAGCTCTCCTGGACCAGCCGGCACTTCATGCCGAGCCGGGCAGCCACCGCCGCCACCTGGCGTGTATGGTTCGACTGGACGCCCCCGATGGTCACCAGGGTGTCGGCGTTCCGGGCCAGTGCGTCGGGCACGATGTATTCGAGCTTGCGGATCTTGTTGCCGCCGAACGCCAGGCCCGAGTTGCAGTCCTCGCGCTTGGCCCAGATCTCCACCGATCCCCCGAGGCGTGCGGACAGGCGGTCCAGCTTTTCGAGTGGCGACGGGCCGAAGGTCAGCGGATACCGTTCGAATCTCTCCAGCACGGGCGTTTCATCCTTGGTTCCCGGAGGGCGGTGGCGCGTGTGTCAACCGGTAACCTTATCATTCTCTCCTCGACGTGTCGTCCCCCCAACACGAGAGTCCTTGCGTTGAAGCCACCCACCACCCGCCTCCGCACCGCCGCCGTCCACGCGGGCGAGTCCCCCGACCCGGCCACCGGGGCCTCCGCGCCCAACCTGGTCATGTCATCGACCTTCGTGACCCGCGACGCCGCCGGCTTCTCGGCGCACGACCTCGACGAGGAGTCGGGCTTCCTCTACACACGCTGGTCGAACCCGACCGTGGCGCAGCTCGAGGCGAAGCTGTGCGCGCTCGAAGGCGCCGAGGCCTGTCTCTGCTTCGGTTCGGGCATGGCCGCCGCGACGGGGTTGCTATTCTCGCTGCTGGCGAGCGGCGACCACGTCGTCATGTCCGACACCAACTACGCCGGGGTGGCGGAGCTGGGGCGCGACACCCTGCCGCGGATGGGCATCGGCACCACCTTTGTCGACACTTCCGATCCGCGCAACCTGGAGGCCGCGGTCCGGCCCGAAACCCGGCTGATCTGGCTCGAGACGCCTGCCAACCCGATCGTGCGCCTCACGGACCTGAGCGAGGTGGCGGCCATCGCCTCCGCACGTCCCCGGATCCGCGTGGCGGTCGACTCCACCTTCGCCACGCCGGTGGCCACCCGTCCGCTCGAACTGGGGGCCGATTACGTCATGCACTCCCTCACCAAGTACATCGGCGGACACGGAGACGCCGTGGGCGGAGCGGTGCTTGGCACGAGGCGGGACATCGGCGCCCTGCGGCTCGAGGCCGGGATCCACTACGGCGGCGTCCTGTCGCCCTTCAACGCCTGGCTCATCATGCGCGGCGCGGCCACCCTGCCGATCCGGATGAAGGCCCACGAGGAGAACGCGCTGGCGGTGGCGCGCTTCCTGGAGGACCATCCACGGGTGACGGGGGTGATCTACCCCGGGCTGCCGTCGCACCCGCAGCACGGGCTGGCGCGGCGCCAGATGGACAACTTCTCCGGCATGCTCACCTTCCAGGCCGACGACGGACCGTATCTCGCGGAGAGGATGGCTGAGGAACTGCGGGTGATCCACTACGCGGTCTCGCTCGGGCATCACCGCAGCCTGGTCTTCTGGATGGACACTCCGTCGCTGATGGAGACCTCGTTCCGGCTCGGGGGCGCGCAGCTGGAGAGCTACCGGGCATACGCCGGCGACGGGATCTTCCGGATGTCCGTGGGGCTGGAGGATCCGGACGACCTGTGCGAGGATCTGGAGCGCGTGCTAGGGTAGCCGCCGAGACGCTTCCTTTCACTGACCTGTTCGCACGCTGGAATCCGCACCATACTACCAGTCAGCATGCGTCCCCTGCCGGCGCTCGCAGACGCGAGCCATGTGAAAGGATTCACAAAGTCATGACTCTGTCCTGCCATTACCGACTTCCCGCCGTATCGGCACTGTGCCTCGCACTCGCCGCTGCCCTCACGTCCGCCTTCATGGCCGCTTCCCCCGCCGCGGCCCAGCAGTTCGGGGGCGTGGCCGCCGTTGCGGACGGTCAGGTGCTCGTCGGCGAGCCCGGCAACCAGACTCTTCCCGGCATCGTGTACGTGTACGCCCGCTCGGGCGGCGGCTGGAGCGAGGCGGGCAGGCTGTCCGTCTCGGCCATCGACGCGCCGCCCGACGGCTTCGGCCGCTCGCTGGACGCGGACGGCTCGGTGGCCGTCATCGGCGCCCCGGCGTGGGATGGGGGGCGCGGGGCGGCGATCATCTACCGCCGAGACCAGGGCGGCGAGTGGTCGGAGGTCGCGCGGCTGGCGCCGGACGGGCTCGGCGACGACGCCCGCTTCGGGTCGGCGGTGGCGATCGACGGGGGTGTGGTCCTCGTCGCTGCGGCCGGAGCGAATGAGGGCGCGGGCGCGGTCTACGTGTTCACCGGTGACGGTGCCGACTGGGCGCGAACGGCCGAGGTGATGACCATGGAGGGCGCCGGACAGGGATTCGGGACGGGACTGACGTTCGCTGGCGGCGCCGCGATGGTCACCACCGCGGCGAGCCGCGACGCGCCGACCGAGGTCTACGGATTCACGGTGAACGCCATGTCCGGGATGGCGGGCCCTGTTGCACGGCTCGAGCCCGGTACGGATCTCGGCGAACGAAACGGCTTCGGAGCCGCGCTGGCGGTGCGGGGGTCGGTCGGCCTGGTGGGCGCGCCCGGCGCCGCGGGCGGCGCCGGGGCCGTGGTCACGTTCGCCCTCGACGCGGAAACGGGCGCGTGGGCGCCGGACGGCGTGCTGCGGCCGTTCTACAGCTCGGGCCGCGACCAGTTCGGATCGGCGCTCGGCTTCGACGGCGGCCAGCTGTGGGTCGGCGCTCCCGGGGCGAACACCCGGCAGGGCGCGGTATACCGCTTCGACCGCGACGGAGAGAGCTGGGGCGGGGTGACCCTGTCCGCGCGGGACGACCTGGCCGAGAACGCCTCGTTCGGCAGCTCGGTGGCCATCGCCGGTGACATCGCGGTGGTCGGCGCCGGCGGCATCGACAGCCGGGCCGGCGGGGCGGTCATCATGGCGCGCGGGTCCGGAGGGATGTGGGCCGGCGGAGAGCTGGTGATCGGCGACCATCGCGGCCTGCCGGCCATCGTCGGGCTGGAGGACGAGATCCCCTGCGTCGAGGGCGACGCCCGCGGCTACGAGTGCGACAACGTCAACATCATCTCGTTCCTGCCGATCAAGGAGATGGCCGGCGGACGGGGCGCCCGCCTCAACGACATCTGGGGCTGGACCGACCCCGAGACCGGGCGCGAGATTGCCATCGTCGGGCGCACCGACGGAACCGCCTTCGTCGACCTCACCGACCCGTACAACCCGGTCATGCTGGGCGATCTGCCCAAGACGCCCGGTTCGTTCGGCAGCGTGTGGCGCGACATGAAGGTGCACGACGACCATACCTACATCGTGGCGGACGGCGCCGGCCAGCACGGTGTGCAGGTATTCGACCTGCGGCGCCTGCGCGAGGTGCGCGGCGAGCCCGTGACCTTCGAGCCCGACTTTCTCTACGACGGCATCGCCAGCGCCCACAACATCGTGATCAACGAGGGAACCGGATTCGCGTACGTGGTGGGCAGCAGCGGCGGCGGCGAGACCTGCGGCGGCGGCCTGCACATGCTGGACCTGAGCGAGCCTTCGGAGCCCACCTTCGCCGGGTGCTTCTTCGACGGCCAGACGGGACGGCGCGGCACCGGCTACTCCCACGACGCGCAGTGCGTGATCTACGACGGGCCCGACGAGGAATACCAAGGCCGCGAAATCTGCCTTGGCTCCAACGAGACGGCGCTCAGCATCAGCGACGTGACCGACAAGGACAATCCCGTCATGGTTTCCATGGCGAGCTACCCCGCGGTCGCCTACGCGCACCAGGGATGGCTGACCGAGGATCATCGCTTCTTCTACATGAACGACGAGGGCGACGAGCCGCAGGGACTGGTCGAGGGCACCCGCACGCTGATCTGGGACGTCGAGGACCTCGACGAGCCGATCCTCGCGGCCGAGTACATCGCCGAGACGCCCGACACCGATCACAACCTCTACATCCGCGACAACCTCATGTACCAGTCGAACTACGGCGCGGGCCTGAGGATACTCGACATCACCAACCGCACCGAGCCCGTCGAGATCGCCTACTTCGACAACTCGCCGTACGGTGGCGCCTCGTGGAGCAACTACCCGTACTTCGAGAGCGGGGTTGTGGTCATGACCAGCACGGGCGACGGACTGTTCATCGTGAGGAATACGGGCAGGCGGAACCTGATTCCGTAGCGGAAGATGGCCGGACGCCTGGTTGAAGCGGGACGGCTGCGGAGCGCCGTGGCACTGGCGTCGTTCCCGGCGCTGCTGCTTGCCTGCGGCTCCGACGGTCCCACCGATCCGGCGGCGCCCGTGACGCTGGAGTGGGTGACGCTCACGACGGCACTCGAGGAGCCGGTCAACATCGCGGTCATTCGCCCGCCGGTGGCGGCCAGGGGGGTGGTGGTGGCGTTCCCGTGGGGGAGGGGCGACTCGGATCTGCTGCTCGGGCTCATGGATTCGTACTGGGACGAAGCGGCGCCGGCTGCGGGGTATGCGATCGTCGGGGTGGAAGTGTACGGCCCCGGCATGTCGGACGGTGGCCAGTACATAACGTCCGCGGTGCTGGACTGGATCGACACCAATCTCGCGGGTGCCGCGCGCGACATCGTGCTGACGGGCGCGTCGGCGGGCGGCATCGGCGTCTTTCACGCGGCGCTCACGATGCCGGACCGCGTGGGTGGAATCATCGCCATGCCGGGGCGCTATACGGGCGACGACTCGCTCGCGTCGCTGGCCGACGTGCCGGTATGGCTGATGGTCGGCGAGGACGACGGCGCCTGGGTGGGCGGGTCGGAGGCGACCGCCCGGCGCCTCGAGGAGGCGGGCGCGAGGGTGACCCTGGAGATCGTCGCCGGGCAGGGGCACGTGCTGATCGTGCCGCAGGACGCGCTGGTGGAGTGGATCCGGGGGCGGGCGGGCGCGTGACGCCGAAAGCGGGAGTGTGCGGCAAGGCGGGCATCGGCGCGCTGGCGCTCGCCCTTTTCATGCCGGCGGAGGCCCGCGCCCAGTCGCCGCGCACCGAAGTCACAATCTCCGAAGGCACCAATATCGCCGTTGCGCTCTCACCCGACGGCCGCACCCTCGCCGTCGACCTCCTGGGCCGCATCTGGGTAGTCCCGGCCGAAGGCGGCACGGCCCGCGCCCTGACCGATCCGCTGGGCGACGCGCGGCAGCCGACCTGGTCGCCCGACGGCACGCGAATCGCCTTCCAGGCCTACTGGGACGGGAACTACCACATATGGAGCGTCACCACGGACGGCTCCGGGCTGCGCCAGCACACCCGCGGACCGTTCGATCACCGCGAGCCGCACTGGTCCCCGGACGGCGAGCGGATCGCCTTCAGTTCGGATCGGGGGGGCAGCTACGACGTCTGGACGCTCGGGGTTGCCGACGGGTTGGTGGAGCGGCTGACGAACGGGGAAGGCAGCGAATACGGTCCCGCCTTCTCCCCCACCGGCGCCGGGATTGCCTACGGCGCGGAGGGCGAAGCCGGAGCCGCTGGCATCTGGGTGGTGGACGGCGAGAATGCCGACGCCCCGCGCCGCCGCGTCGCCAACGCCAATGGCGCGCAGGTGAACGCGCCCGCGTGGAGCGACGACGGAGGGACCCTGATCTACAATGCCATCGACGCGGGACGCTCGATGCTGTTGGGGGTCAGCGTGGATGGCGGGACCGGCAGGATGCTGACCGGCGAGGACGAGGACGTCTTCCCGTTCCGCGCCGCGTCCACTACGGAAGGCTTCTTCTACACCGGCGACGGTCGCATTCGCCACCGCGCCCCGGACGGCGGCCAGGCGCGGGACATTCCGTTTACGGCCACCGTCACCCTCGACCGGGAGCCGTACACACGCCGTCCCCGCGATCTGACGGCGCCGGGGCCGTTCCCGGTACGCGGACTCGTGTCCCCCTCCGCCTCCCCCGACGGGCGCCAGATCGCGTTTTCCGCGCTCGGCGATCTCTGGATCCACACCATCGGCGGCGCGACCGAACGAATCACTGACGACCGCTGGATCGAGACCGATCCCGCGTGGTCCCCCGACGGCTCCCGCCTCGCCTTCTCGTCGGACCGCGACGGCACCCTCGACCTCTACATCCGGCACGCCGAGGACCGTCGTATCGAGCGCGTGACCGAAGGAGCGGGCGTGACCATGGCCTCATGGTCCCCGGACGGGACGCGGATCGCCTTCACGGGGTCTGGCTACCAGGTCGGTGTCAACGTGCTGGATCTGGCCACGGGTTCGGTGCGCGTGGTCCGGGCCGGACTCAACGGCGCGGGCCGTCCCTCGTGGTCGCCGGACGGCCGGTCGGTTGTCGTGTCCGCCCACTGGCGGTACTCGGAGCGGTTTCGCGAAGGAGTCAACCGCGCGCTCGTCCTGCCCGCGGCTCCACTGCTTCCGGCAGCGTCGGGGTGGGGCGCTGTGTGGCAGCAGCAGGCCGGCGAGCGCTTCCTGGACCTCCCGGCGCTCTCCGTGGGCACCAGGGGCACGGACGGCCCGGTTCGCTCGCCCGACGGCCGCTGGATGACGTACGTGTCCGACGGCGTGCTGTGGCTCGTCGCGACCGAAGCCGACGGCGACCCGGCCGCACCTGTGGCCCGCCGGCTCACCAATGACTCCGCCGCCGATCCAGCCTGGACGGGCGACTCCCGCTCGGTCGTCCACCTTTCCGGTGCCCGGCTCCGCCGGGTCGACATCATGGACGGTCGGATCGACGAGATCCCACTGGAACTTGACTGGCGGCGCACCGAATCCCCCGGGTCGGTGCTGATCCGCGCCGGGGCGGTGTGGGACGGACGAGCCGACGACCTTCGCCGCGATGTCGATATCGTGCTGGAGCGAGGAAGGATCGCGGAAGTCGCGCCGCGGGACCCCTCACGCACGGCCGACCGCGTGGTCGATGCCACCGGGGGAGTCGTGATACCCGGACTCATCGAGATGCACGCGCATGGCGGCCTGTCCGGAGGAGAGCAGTCCGGCCGGATCTGGCTCGCCTACGGTGCGACCTCGGTCCGGTGCCCGGCCTGCGATCCGTACGAGATCGCCGAGGCGCGGGAGGCGGGAGAGTCCGGCAAGCGGATTGCGCCCCGCTGGTTCGGTACCGGCGGCACCATCGACGGCAGCCGCATCTACTATCCCGGCGCACCCGCCCTTGGGGGGTCGGCCCAGGTGGAGCTGGAGATGGCCCAGGCGCGCGACCTCGGCTACGATCTGGTCAAGACATATGTGCGGCTCTCCGACCCGGTGCAGAAGCGCGTCGTCGCGGAAGCACACGCGCTGGGCCTCCCGGTGACCTCGCACGAACTGTACCCGGCGGTCGCATTCGGCGCGGACGGGGTGGAACACGTCCGCGGCACGAGCCGGCGCGGCTACTCGACCAAGGTTTCGGAGCTGTCGCGCAGCTACGGCGACGTGGTGGACCTGCTGGCGGCGTCCGGGATGACGATTACCCCGACCATCGGGATCTATGGGGCCTACGGCCTTCTGACCACGGAGGATCCGTCGCTGTTCGACGACCCCCGCGTCGAGACGTTCTTTTCCTGGGCACCGGTTTCGGCCCGGGCGCCTGCCGACCCGGTGGTGGCCCGGCGGCTCGTCGAGGACATGGCTTCGCTGCCGCGCCGCGTGCTGGCCGCGGGCGGGCGCGTCGTGGTCGGCACCGACGCGCCCATCAACCCGCCGGGCCTGAGCCTTCAGGCCGAAATGGAGGCCATGGTGCGCTACGGCGGAATGCGCACCGTCGATGTGCTGCGGGCCGCGACATCGGTTTCGGCCGAGGCGCTGGGCTACGCGGGATTGCTGGGGGTGGTCGAGCCGGGGGCGCTCGCCGACCTGGTGGTCATCGGAGGCGATCCGCTGTCCGACATCCGTGCCGTGCGCGAGGTCCGGACCGTCATCCAGGCGGGACGGGTGTATGAGATCGAGCGCCTGCTTCGTAGAGAATGAGTGTATGCCGGGCCGGGAAACCTCCGGCCTCGCGCGCTCGTTCTGTCGGTGTTGTCGGAAACTCAAGACCGGGAGGTAGAAACCGTGGGATTCGTGATTCACACGCTTGTCAGCGCGGTGTTGCTCTTCGTGATGAGCAAGATTGTGGGAGGCATCGAGGTCAGGGGGGCCAGGCCGGCGATCATCGGGGCGCTGGTACTCGGGTTCGTCAACTGGGCGATATGGACTTTTCTCGGGCCCCTGCTCCTGCCGTTGATGGTCATCACCGTCGGCCTGCTTGCATTCGTCGTCAGCGCGATCGCGCTCAAGCTGACCGCGGCCGTGGTGCGCGGGTTCCGTATCGACACGTTCCGCGCCGCGCTTCTGGGGGCACTGACCCTCGCCCTCATGAACCTCGTGGTGAGGCTCGTGACCGGAATCTAGTCCGGGCTGCCTGCGCGCCTCGTCCCCCGCGTCGTCGCCTTGCGCCGGGGGGCGGGGCGCCTAGCTTTACGTTCCGCTCAAGGAAGGAGCCCCCGGACCACGGACGCCACCATGAATCGTGCCCAGACTTCCCTCGCGACTTCGTTGGGAGTTGCAATCATCCTGGGTTGTGCCGGCGGGGGCGGGGGCCCTCCGGTCTCGGGCGAGGCGGCCGCGTCCCTCTTCGCTACCTACAGCGGCCGCTGGGAGCTTGACGTGTCGAGCAGCACGCCGCAGATACCCAACCAGCTCGAGGGCGTGGAGGACGAAGTCCCCGTAGCGGACATCGCCCGCAACGAGACCCGCGAGATGCGGCGCTACCGCAGGATGTACGAGTCGCGGCAGATGTCGGTCGCGCACATGAGAACGACGATCGAGGTGCTGCGCCGGCGCCCGGAGACGCTCGTCCTGACGGTCAACGAGGCGGAACTCGTCTATACCCCGATCCCCGGCGAGACGCTGACTGTACCCATGGACGGGAGCGACCTCGAAATCCGCGAGGGAGAGCACCGGGTCCGGACCAGTATCGAGTGGGACGGCCCGCTGCTGGTGCTGGAGCACCAGGTGGTCTCGGGGGGCACGGTCCGGGAGACGCTCGAAGTCGTCGGCGACCGCATGATCATGAGGCGGACGGTTTCGGGTACCGGTGCGGGAGAGCCGCTGGTTCTGGCCTACGATCGCAACTGACCGTCAGGTAGAGGTCAGGCCGCGCAGTACAGCGTCGAGCGCGTCCTCCGCGAGTTGTTCGAGTTCGTGAGGGCGGCGGTTCTGGACCGGGTGCGGCACCCAGACGATCTCCGGCTCGAAGCCGAGCGACGGGATCTGGAAGGAGGCCGCGTCACGAAACGCGTTGGTGGCGACCAAGAGGCCGGGAAGGCCGCGGTCGTCGAGAGCCTTGATGTCGTGCAGACCGCACGATACGCACGACCCTCAGTCGGCGAGCGCCTCCACGACCACGTCGGCGCCGGCGGCGATGTCGTCCAGAATCGCGGTGGTGGCGGGCCTGGCGTTGGTCGGCTTCGCGAAGCGGGCGGTGACGACTCCCCGGGCGCGGAGCCGCGCTTCGAGATGGTCGAGGAATTCGTCGGCGCGGGACTTGCCGATGTCGAAGAGCGCCACCGTCCTGCCGTCCAGCGACGCAGGCGGTGCACAGCGCGGGCGGGTGGCGGGCGCGGTCTCGGAGGTGGGGTCGTGCAGGGTGAGGGAGGAGTCGTTCATTCGGCGATCTCTCTGGTTACGGGGTGCGATTCCTCGAACAGCCGCCCTCCCGGCCAGCCCGAGAGGATGGCCGAGAACAGTCCGGCGGGTCCGCCCGCGCGCACCAGCAGCAGGGCGCCGGGGTGGAATTTGGGGATCAGCTGGTCCGTGCGGGAGGGGGGCATTCCTTCGGCTACGCCGTCGACGCCCGCCGCCACCCTCTCGCCCGGGAGCAGCAGCGCGTCGTGGAGGGCGTCGGTGATCCGGGCACGGTCCCAGCCCGCCTCGCGGTAGACGGCGTAGTGCTCGGGCGACAGGACGAGAACGGCGGGCGCCCACTCGCACAGCTTGGGGTGCCCCACCGCCCGCAGCCCCATCGCCAGGGAACGGGAGAGTTCGCGTGGCGTGCGCGCCTTCTGGTCGGTCACGCCCTGAATCCCGTCGCCGGCGAAAACCGTCACTGCGCTCCGTCCGGGTGCAATTCCGCGCGAGACGGCGAGCGGTTCCCAGCCCTCGTCGCGCTCATCCTCCGCAAAACAGAACGTGTACTTGCCCGGTGAACCCAGCGTCGCGCGGTCGATTTCGCCGGGCCGCCCGCCCCCCACATTGCGGACCACGAGGTTGACCGCGCGGCCGATGGTGGCGTTGGCCCGGTTCCCCTGTCCGAGCGCGTTGAGCCCGGAGTTCATGCCGATGCGCTTCGCGACGGGGCCGTTGACGATGATCACCGGGCTGGAGAAGCAGGTACTGCAGGTGACGCCGTGCAGGGTGAATCCCGGGTCCAGCGCGGCCTCGAGGGCCGTCAGCACGACCGGCATGTACTCGGGCCGGCACCCGGCCATGACGGCGTTGATGGCGACCTTTTCGACGGTGCAGGGCGCGAGCTCGGGAGGGATTTCGCCGATGACTTCGCGCGGGTTGCGGCGCGTGCCGCCCAGCATACGCAGGATGCGGTCGGGGGTCGGTGGTACTACGGGCAAGCCGTCGGTCCAGCCGCGGTCGTAGCAGGCCTCGACAGCGTCGGCGCCGGACTCGACCTCGACGGTGCGGGCGCTGATTCCGGTCTTGCCGAAGCGCGCCTGCAACGTCTCCGCGACGCCCGGCTCGACGGAGCGGGAGCCGCATCCGGGCCGGTGGAGCGGCAGTTCCGCCCCCAGCTCGGAGATGCCGGTGAGTGCGCGCCAGTCCTTGCGGCTCCAGCCGGCCGTGCGGCCGGTTTCCAGACCGTCCTCCCGGCGGATCAGAGTGGGGACGGTCTCGACATCCAGGTGGAAGGAGTGCTCGAGCGCACGGTCGTCGACGGCAGCGGCGGCGAGGACGGGGTTCAGGAACGCGCCGTCGTCCTGCCAGTACACGGTGAGCGGATAGCCGGCCCGGTGGATCTCTGCGAGGACGGGCGCCGCAAGGTGGCAGGTCTCGCACTCGTCCTTGACAACGGCGGTGTAGGTGATGGATTCGGACATGACCCCGGTGAAGATGCATTCCCGCCGTGGGGCTGACAACGGCGGCAGGAGTTGGCGCGTGCCCCCGCCGCCGGGCCGCCCGGCGATCCCCCTCGGGTGCTCAGCCGATCCAGTAGCTCAGCTTCAGCATGAAGACGTCCTCGCTGTGCTGGTCGAGGAGGGTGCCCAGATCGCTGCGGAACGAGAACGTGCCCTCGGGCGCGTAGTGGTCGCGCCCCTGCGACCAGACCGCGAAGAGGGTCGAGCCGGGCCGGTACTCCCAGCGCAGCACGACGTTCGAGCGAAACTGCTTGAAGTTGAAGTCCGGGTTTCGGAACGACTCGGCGGTGCCGTCGCCGTCGATGTCGGCCGACACTTCGCCGCCGTTGCCGGGGCGCGCCCGGACACCTGCAAACCGCTGCGTGTACGCCGATGCACGCGGATCCGCCACCTGCTTGAACTCCTTGTAGGCGCCCGCCGACACGAAGGGCTGGGCGTACAGCTGAAGCGACAGGGTAGGGGAGAAGGTCCAATCGGCCCTCGCCGTGATGCCCGCAGTCGTCTGTTCGAGGCGCGCGAAGAGGTAGCGCGGCTCGGCCAGGTCGAAACGGCCAACCCACTGGGTGCCCTCGTGCCGCCAGTTCAGGAACGGCCCGGCGGAGACGGTGGCCCGCGAAGACGGCCTCCATTTCAGGCTGGCGTCGACCCCGTAGCGCCACGAATCCGTGTCCGGGCTGACCCCCCAGTTGTTGCCGGCCTCGATCTGCAGCGCCTTTCGGGAATCGGACCAGAACCCGAACCAGCCGCCCCAGGACGGGTCGATCCGGAGCATCTCGCCGCCGCGAAGCGAGGTGTTGCTCAGGCCCGCGCTCTCCCTCATGACGCCCAGGTAGCCGCCCCAGAAGTTGTTGAGCGTGAAGCTCGCGTTCATGTTCGCGCCCCGCTGGAAGGCTTCACCGCCGAAGCTGTACGGGGTCCAGGCGTTGAAGTTGAGATTCCAGCGCTGCAGATGTTGGGTTGGCTGGTAGTGGTTGTATCCGACCCAGACGAAGGGAGCCACGAAGTCGGCTTCGCGCATGAAGCCAAGGTCGTTGGAGTCGAATCCGGGTGATCGCGCCATCGCGCCTGAGGCGAAACGCCAGTAGCCTCCGGATATCTTGCCGAGGACGAGCGATCCCGCCCAGCCGTTCAGCGACGTGCGCGAGGGGTCGAACTCGGTGTGTCCGGCGTCGGGGCGCTGGAAGTACCGGGCGGGAGACCGCTGAGTCCGTGCGATCGCGTCCGTCGAGCCCCGGACGGCTGAGCCGAGCAGGTAGCCGGACAGGAGGAAACGGTCTTCTCCAAACCGGTGGCGGGCGTCGGCCCCGAAGGTCCAGGCGCCGCTGTGGAGCGCGAGGGCTTCCGCCGCTTCATCGTCGCGCATTGTCCAGGTGGAGATGAGGCCGACCGCGCTCTTGCCGTCGCGGAAGTCCCTGCTGACGCGAGCCATGCCGTACTGTGCGGAGGGTTCCACCAGCTGGTCGCCGAGAGGACCGGACTCATTGGCCGCCAGGGCCGTCTCCCGGCCGGTGAGCGCGTGCAGGAGCCCGAGCGACCACCCCGAACCGGTCTTGCCCGAGAGCTTTGCGGCGCCGACGATACGGGTACGCTCCGGCACATCCGCGTAAGGTGCGTCCGGAACGCGCCCGCGCGGCGCCCTGCCGATGCGCCGGGAGTAGAACAGGCCTTCGCTCGCCATGTCTCCATCGCCTTCGGAGAAGCGGAATGCGAAGATGTTCGCACCTTCGACGAAGAACGGCCGCCGTTCGGGCAGGAACGTCTCGAACGCCGTCAGGTTCACCTGCGCGGGGTCGGCCTCGACCTGCCCGAAGTCGGGATTGATGGTGACGTCGAGGGTCAGGTCGGTGGTCAGCCCGTACTTGACGTCGGCGCCGAGCGTCGACGAAAAATCCCGTGGATCGTAGAAAGGGTTCGCACTGCTCCCCGGCGAGGCCTCCATCCTCACCAGCGAATAGGGAAGGACCTCCAGGCGCGCCGGCGGGGACAGGTCGCGCAGCCCTTCCAGGTCCCCGAACCGTGACACCAGCGCGCCGTCGCCCCGGGAGATCGGAGCCCAGAGGCTGCGCTCCATGTGCCGCGCGATGAAGCGCGCGAAGTTGATCCCCCACGTCTGCCGCGAAGCCCCATCGAATCGGAGCTGGGAGTACGGGATCCGGAACTCGGCCGTCCAGCCCCCGTCGTCGGTCCGCGTGGCCACGTCCCACACCGCATCCCAGGAATCGTCCTCGTTGGTGTCGTCGTACATGTAGCCGTCGGACTTCACGCCGGCCGGATTGACTCCGAACCGGAAGGCGGTGCGCCGGTCGTGATAGCTGTCGATCACGACATCCACCCAGTCCGAGTGGGGCCGGTCGTCGCGGCGCGCAAGCTGCGCCACGATCGAATCCGGGGAATTGTCGAAGGCCCGGATCCCGATGTACACCGCCTCGTCCCCATAGAGGACGCGCGCCTCCGTCCTCTGCAGCGGGTTTCCGCCCTCGTTGGGCTCGAAGACGACGAAGTCGCCGGCCACCATGGCGAGCGCCCAGTCGTTCTCGTCCAGCAGGCCGTCGATGGTCGGTGGTCCCTCGGTCACCCGGTGCGCCAGCAGGGCTGGCGGAGCGGCCCTGGTTTTCGCACTCGATGCTTCCGCACCGTTCTCCGGACTCTGGCCCGGGAGGGGCGGAGGCGCTGCAGACACCGTCACCGCACCCAGCACACCCACCCACACCCGTATCGCAACGCTTCCCCTCATCATCGTCCCCTCCCCAAGGTCTCAACCCCTCCCGGGCCCGTTTGATAGACTTCACTTCTCAAACCGCGGTGACTCCGGCCAACCCGCCGGTACCGCGACCGTGTGCCATGACGAGAGAGAGGGGCAAAAGGTTGCGAACCCGCCCGCGGATCGGTCCGGAGTTCTTCAAGGCCCATGGCCACGGCAACGACTACCTGGTCTTCGAGGAAGGCGCGGGGCCTGAGCTTACGGAGCTCCTCGCGAGGAGAATCTGTGACCGCCACCGGGGTCCCGGCGGGGATGGCATCGTGGTCGTGGAGAAGGTACCGGAGGGCGCGGAGCCCCGTCTCCGCATGTTCAACCCGGATGGCGGCGAATTCGAGCGCAGCGGAAACGGGCTGCGCATCGCGGGCGTCCACCTGCGGCGCCTGGAGAGAGAGGGCGACGACTGGTTCCCCGTGACCGTGGGTGGCGATCGCGTGCGGCTGCGGGTGGCGGCGCCGGATGCCGCGGGCGTCTGGGACGCCAGCGTGGAGATGGGGCGTGTCGCCTTCCCCGAAGGGCCCCCGTTCGTCTCGGCCGGTCGTGTGGACGCGCGCGGGAGGGTGGCGCTGGCGCTGCCGTCGCCAGGCGGGTCCGAGGCCGTGCTGGAGGTGGTGCCCGTGTCGGTGGGCAACCCGCACGCGGTGGTATTCGGAGACAGCTGGACCCGGGCCGAGGTGCAGCGCTACGGCGCCCTCATCGGCACCGCCGACGCCTTCCCGCAGGGCACGAACGTGCAGTTCGCGGAGACACCGGCCTGCTTGCCGGAAGCGGGTGGCCGGGGCGAACTCGCGATCCGCATATGGGAGCGCGGAGTGGGGCCCACACTTTCGTCCGGAACATCGGCGTGCGCGGCGGTGGCCGCGGCGGTGAGGTCGGGGCTGATGGCTCCCGGCCCCGCGACGGTCAGGATGGAGGGAGGGGACATGGAGGTGGAACTGCGCCGCGACTGGTCCGTGCGGCTGCGCGGGCCGGTCGCGGAGGTATGTACCGGGAAGCTGACTCCTAGGTTCGCACCCGCGCCATCAGCACCAGCCCGACCACAAGGAAGATGAAGTTCGGGATCCACGCAGCCCAGAGGGGCGGCATGCCGCCGGAGGCCCCGATCGCGCCGAAGAGCCGCAGCAGCATGATGTAGAGGATCGTGGACCCGAGCGACACCCCCACGCCCAGCGCCGCGCCTCCCTTCTTCACCGTTGTGGCGAGGGGCGCCCCGAAGAGCATGATGACGAGGGTCGCCGCCGGGATCGAGAGCTTCTGGTCGCGCTTGACGAGCAGGTCGCCCGGGTCCCCGCCAGAGCGGTAGACCGACGCGGCCCGCCTTCCCAGCTCCTCGTAGCCCATCTCGTTCTCGTCCGGCGGATCGTTGCGGAGCTCCTCGGGGGGAACGCTCAGCGCTGGCCGGCGGTAGCGCTCGAAGGTGTAGGATGTCTCCTGTCCGCCCGGGTGGATGACGCGGAGATACCCGTTCTGCAGCGTCCACCCCTCGCCGTCGCTATAGTAGCCCTGGCTGGCCCAGACGTGCCGCAGCGACCCGTCGTCGTCGCGGCTCTCGACGAGCACGCGGTCCATGGAGCGGTTGGACACGAAGAGCTGCTGGATGCTGAGCGTCTCCTGGTTTTCGGTCTTGTGCACGAAATTGTTGCGCCAATCGCCGCGGACCTCGCGGTCCTGGAAGATCTCGGCGGCTCGCCGGTTGGTGGAGGGGACCAGCGATCCCAGGAAGAAGACCCCTGCTGTCAGGACGGTGCCGACGGGCCAGAGCGGCGCCACGAGCCGGTGAAAGGAAACGCCGCCCGCCTTCGCGGCCATGATCTCGCGGTGCACGGTCATGTTGTTGACGGTGAAGACTGCGGCGATCAGCGCGGCGACCGGTGCCGACCAGACCATGAAGTGCGGGTACATGAACACGTACCCCAACGCCATGTCCGCCACCGAAAGATCGCGGTCCAGAAACTGGCCCAGTCGTTCGTTCAGATCCCCGATTACGAAGAGGATGGGGACGCTGAGCACGAAGATGCCAAAGAGCCAGGCGAAGCTCCTGGCCACCATGCGGTCGAGGGTGCGGATCACGCTGCCGACTTCGCCCGGCGGCGGAAGGCGAGCCTTCTGAGCCCCAGCCAGATCTCGCGCCAGCCGCCGCTTCGGGTGGACGCGATCCAGCGGCCCATGCGGGAGACCATCAGCGCCCCCGCCACGAACCAGATCACGCTCGGGGCCCACATGCTCCAGGCCGGGTCGGTGAGGCTGCGGTCCGCCAGCTTCTCCCCGCCCGTGAGGCCCAACTGGTAGACGCCGATGACGAGCGCGGAGACCACGATCACCATGCTCACGCCGCCCTGCGGGAAGCGGATGCCGACCGGCACGCCCACCAGCACGAAGATGATGCAGGCCGTGGCGATGACGAGCTTCTTGTGAACCTCGACCCGGTACTGGTGCACCTGCCGGCTGAGGGCCTCGGCCCGCGCGGTGTTCGTGCGGGCGGTGGTGGCCAGGGTGCGCGCGAGGTCGTCGGAGGGGAGCTGCGACGCGCCGGCGATGGCCAGGGTCTTGGCCAGCGGCGGCCCGGCGCTGCGGGCGGAATCGGCGGCGGGACCGCGCCCCAGGGCACGCTCTACCGCGCCACGCGTGCGGTCCAGGGACTGGGCGCGAACCGAGTCCAGTTCGGCGCGCCGGGTGCGCTCGGCGTCCAGGAGCATCGCTACCGACATCTCCCGGTCGCTGCGCTGATCGGTGTCCGATTCCTCGAAGAGGTTGCCCACGCCGCGCAGCACGTACAGCTGCCGTTCGAACTCGATCTGGTGGAAGGAGCCCAGCTCACCGCTCCCCACCTCGTACACGTGTCCGTCGTAGAGGCGGAGGTGCAGATCGGTGAAGGACGGGTTCAGCTCCATCTCGCCGCGGGTGGCGTAGGTGGTGCGCCGGACGCCCTGTCGGCTCATATCATAGATGGTGACACCTGTGAGTTCGGACGAATCCTGGTCGATGGCGTCGGCCACCAGGAAGTACGGACCGATGCCGTTTTCCGCCTCGATCTGGTTGACCGCCTGCTCACGGAGTTGAAATGTGGGGCTCTTCTGGCGGATCGAGTTCCGCAGGTTCTTGAGTTGATGGTTCGCTTCCGGGAGAACCTGGTCGTTGAAGACGAAGGTCATGAGGGTGAGGAGGGCGCCGAAGCCCAAGACTGGTAGGAACAGCCGGCGGGGCCGGACTCCGCCGCTCGACATTGCCACGATTTCGCTGTGCGTGGCCAGCTCGCTGAAGGCGTAGAGAACCGCCGGGAGGATAGCCATGGGGAGAGTGACAGCGATGGTGTGGGGCAGCGACAATACGAGAGCCTCGAGGATGATCTCCCTGGGCAGCCCCTTGCCGACCAGGTCCTCCAGCCGCTGCGCGACCGTGTTCACGAAGAGCAGGCCGGTCAGCAGGCTGAAGGCGAAGAGGAACGGACCCGTCATCGAGCGCAGCAGGTAGCGGGTCAGGATTGTCATGATCGGTCGGGCCGGGACTCGAGTCCGCGTGGGTGGGTGGTCGCCGCTTGGACGTCACCGCGGCTCCCTCCGGTTGTCTCGCTCGCCGGGACGGAGCGTTGTCCCGGTTCCAACCATGAAATATAACGGATCGCGTGGGGCGCCCCGGGTAATCGGGGGCCGGGCCGGGACCGCCGCCGCGTGCGGGTTGGCGCTCGCGCTCGCGGGCGTGGGGGCCGAGGGATCCGCGCAGCAGGTGCCGCCGCTGTCGCCGGATACGGTCCTGTGGGTGATTCCGGAGTTGAGGGGGCCGCCGAGGTCGCTGCTGTCGCCGCCCCCCCGTCCTGTGCCGGTCGTGCGCCTGGGGCTGGCCAGCATCCCGGCTAAGCGGTTCGGCCCCATCCTCACGCCGCCGGCACCGTCCCTGGGGCTGCTCTTGCTCGGGGTGGGAGCGGATTCGGTACGCGTCACTCTCCCCCCACCTCAACCACCCGACTGGGCGACGAACCCCGGCATGCGTTTCGGGGCGCTGGGCCGGACGATCCACTACGGGAACATCCCGCTCGGCAGCGGTCGTCAGCGTGCCGTGGGCGCGCCCGACGAGATCCGTTTCCGGAACGAGTTCGCCGACCTGGGGTTCTCGCTGCGGGGCACGGGGCAGTTCGGGAGCGACTGGACCCGCTACCGGCCCTGCGACGAGACGGTGCAGGTGACCTGCGAGCTCTCGCTGCTGCCGCAGCTGACGCCCGACATCCAGTTCGCGGCAAACGCCGACGGTACGGTCGCCGAGCGCGTGCGCGTCGATGTGGACTACGACCAGACGCGCGAATTCGAGGGGGCCAACCGGGTCAACGTGCGCTACCAGGGGCTTCCGGGCGAGTTGCTGCAGCGGTTCGACGTGGGGGACGTCGACTTCTCGCTGCCTCCGTCGCGCTTTCTCACCGAGGCGGTGCCGGCGGGGAACTTCGGGTTCCAGGCGGCACTTCAGGCCGGTCCGGTGGGCCTGCGGTCGGTGTGGGCGCAGCAGAACGGGGAGGTCACCTCGCGGCGGTTCCGGCTGGAGGGGTCGGGGCGCGGGCACGCCAGGGCGGACACCCTGGTTCTGGACGACGCCGACTACGTGGACGGACAGTTCTTTTTCCTCTTCGATCCCGCCGCCTTCTTCGACTATCCTCATGTGGACGTGCTGGCGCTCTCCCGCTCCGAAGCGCCGCAGACCGTGACTCCGGGAGCGGAGCCGATCCAGCTGTACCGCTCCGAGATCGATCTCTACGCGCGCCAGCAGGTGGAGGGGTACATCCAGGCGGACGCGTTCGCGGGGACGGGAGCGGACACCGTGGCCGAGTCGGCCTGGTTCCGCTATCTGCAGCCGGGGCAGGACTACGTGGTGCACCCCAGCGGGCTGTGGATCGCGCTGCGCTCGCCGGCGGGCCCGGGGGAGTTGCTCGCGGTCACCTACATCACCGAATCGGGCGATACGATCGGCACCTACAACCCGGAGCGGACCTACCTGGAGGGCGGTCGGCCCCGGCTGAAGCTCCTGAAGGCGACCTCCGCCCAGCACCAGCCGGGGAGGCCGACGTGGCGGCACGAAATGCGCCAGATCTACCGGGTGTCGTCGTCGGGGGACGTGGAGCCCGGGTCGGTGGATCTGGCGATCTCCCTCGGGGAGGAGAGCGCGGGCCGGACCTTCGCGCGCCGGCCCAACGGCGACGATCTCACGTACCTGCGGCTCTTCGGGCTGGACGAGGAGGCCCCGACGGACAGGATTGACCCGTCGCAGATCTACCGGCCCGCGCTGGATTCCTTCGAGGACCAGCCGCCCGTCTCGGGAACCTTCATCGTCTTCCCCACCCTGGAGCCCTTCGCGGATCCGGCGCCGCTGCGGAGCCTGCCGATCGACACGGTGGAGGCGCGCCGGATCCTCGGCGCCAACCGCAATGAGCGCATCTACCGCGACCCCGATCCCTTCGAGCGGGAGAACGGGGGCGTGTTTCGCCTGAACCTGTCGTACGAGGTGCGCGGAGTGGGGCTGGTGTCGTCGTTCGTGCTCGGGGCCGTCGGGATCCGCGAAGGTACGGAGCGCGTGACGCTGGAGGGAAGGCCGCTGATCCGCGGGGTGGACTATGTGATCGACTATGACGTGGGGCAGCTGACCCTGCTCGATCCCGAGACGCTGCTGGCGGCGAATCCGGGCCGGTTCCTGGAGGTCGCGTGGGAGCAGAGGAGCTTCTTCCAGGTGGCGCCGTCCTCGGTCTTCGGGATGGACGCGCGGTACGACATGGGGGACTACGGGGCGGTGAACCTGATCGGCCTCTATCAGACCGAGAGCGAACTGGTGCGTCGGCCACAGCTGGGGGTCGAGGCGAGAGCGGTGGGGCTCGGCGGGGTCAACGCGAGCCTGGACCTGGATGCGCCGCTACTGACGCGGGTCCTGGACGCCGTGCCGGGCCTCGACGCCGGCGGGCCGTCGTCGATCCACTTTTCGGGTGAGGCGGCGGTGTCGCTCCCGGACCCCAACACGCAGGGCGACGTTTACATCGACGACTACGACGCGTTGAACGCGCGCCCGCTGTCCGTACAGAGCCACGAATGGCGCCACGGAAGCCGCCCGGCGTTCGTGGACGGCGCCGAGGGGGTGCTGCCGCCGGTACTCTCGGAGGCCACGGTGGCGGCGCTGACCTGGCAGCATACGTGGATCCAGGAGGGCGTCGGGGGCGACAGTCTCGGGGTCTTCCAGGGCTTCAACCCCAGTAGCGAGATCGACCAGCAGATCCGGGTCACCGGGAGCGCGCTGCGCGATCCGGCCCTGTTCGTGAGGTTCCGGCCCGAGAGCGGCGACGTGGAGGGGCCGGGAGGATGGTCGTCGATCACCACGGTGCTGAGCCCGACCGGGTCGGATCTGACGAAGAGCGACTTCATCGAGTTCTATGCGCGCGACGGGGAGTTCCTGACGCTCGTCATGGATCTGGGGATCGTGAGCGAGGACGCCTTTTTCGTCGACACGACCGGCGTGGCGAACGGGATCAAGCCGATCGTGAACCTGCCCTGGGGACAGGGTGTGCTCGACCAGGAGGCGGACCCGAGGCGCGGGGAGGTGTGGGGCAAGACCGCGGACGGGCGGGGGGTGTGGGTCGAGGACTGCTTTGCCGAGCGGGCGCGCGTCTATCGCCTCGGCGACCCGAACGCGAATTGCACGCGCGGGAACGGCCGGCCGGACACAGAGGATCTGGACGAGGACGGGAACCTGGATACGCTCGAGCGCTACCGGCGTTTCGTGATCCGGCTGGACGGCTCGTCGCGCTACCTCGTGCGCGACCGCCACGAGACGGGGACCGCGTTCCGCCTCTACCGGGTGCCGATCCGGGACCCATCGGGGGTCGACGTGGGCGGGGCGATCACCGAAGCGGAGTTGCGCGCGGTGCGGCACCTGCGACTGACCGTCACCGGGCGGCGCAACGACTCATTCGTGATGACCCGGATGGGGATCGTGGGGTCGACGTGGATCAAGCGCTCGCTGACCGGTGTGCTCACCGGCCTCGGGGGCGACACCGCGTCGGTGCAGGGGCGGGTGGAGGTGGGTCCGGTCTCGCGCCTGACGGCCGGGGACGCCTACGTCTCTCCGCCCGGCGTCATCGAGCAGCTCGACGACCCCACTGCGGCCTTCGGCGGGCAGGGGATCGAGTTCAACGAGCGTTCGCTTTCGATCGGCTTCGAGGACGTGCTGCCCGGCGCCCGCGTGGAGGTGTACAACCGTTTTCCGCAGCGGCCCCGGGACTTTCTCTCCTACCGGGAAGCAAGACTCTGGGCGGTGGCCGCGCAGGGCGACTTCGGATTGCATCTGCCCGTCTGGTTTTTCGTCAAGATCGGGACAGACGACCGCAACTTCTACATGTTCCGGACCCGCCTGGACCCGGCCCACACTCCGGGAATCGTGAGGGAAGGGGACTGGTTGCCCGAGATCGTGATCGGGTTTGACGAGTGGCTGCAACTGCGGCGGCAGGCCGAGGAACGGCTGATTCTGGAGCCGAGGCTTCCCGGGGACCCCCCGCTCGTGCTCTGGTCCGCCGATTCCACCTACTCGGTGGTTCTGCAGGATCGCGGCCGGGCGCCCAACCTCGCTTCGGTGCGGGAGATAAGCCTCGGGGTGGTCAACGAGTCGGGGGCGCCGGCTTCCGGCGAGATCTGGGTCGACGAGTTCCGCCTCTCGCGCGGCATCCGTGACGCGGGTCTGGTGTCGGCCTTCGACGCCGAGCTGAGGGGAGGCGAGTTCCTTGAATCGCGCGCGAGTTTTCGGAGCCGCGGCGGCTACTTCCGGCAGCTCCGGACCACTCCGACCTTCCAGAACGACCGGGTGCTGGATGTGCACACCACCCTGCGGCTGGACCGCCTGGCACCCGGGGGCTGGGGGCTCGAGGCCCCGCTGTCGCTGAGCCATGAGAGGGAGAGCCAGGCGCCGATATTCCTTGGCCGCAGCGACGTGCGTGCCGACCGTCTGGATGGTCTTCGCGAGCCGGGCTTCAACCGCAGCCGGATCGATTTCTCGCTGAGGCGGCCTGCAAACGGCGAGAGCGGATTCTGGAACGTCTTCCTGGGGGGGTTCAACCTCAGAGCCGGCGTGGTGCGCTCGTCGCTGAGGACCATCACGACCGAGAGCGACGGGGATGGGATCGATGGCTTCCTCGGCTACGGGCTGCGTCCGCCACGGCGGGATCTTCCGATCTTCCCGGGCGTGGTGGGGTCGTTCCTGCGCTGGGTCCTGCCCTCCTTCCTGGAGGACCGGATCGCGGGGGCCCGGCTGCGGTGGACCCCCGAGAGCTTCGCCCTGGAGAGCGAACTGCTGAGCCGGGATCTGAGCATCTTCCGGTTCGACAGGATCATCCGAACCGCGGAAGACTCGCTCGTGGCCGCTACCGAGGCGCCCAGGAGACAGGTGACGGGATCGATGCGCGTGGCCTTCCGCCCGGTCGAGTCGGTTACCGCCGAGGCCGACTTCCTGAGCGGACGGGATTTTCTGGAGGTCGAACGCCTCGCCTCCGACGCCGCCACGCGTGCTCTGCTGGAGGCCGAGCGCAGGCGCGTCCGGGGGTTGGATCTCGGGTGGGAGGTCGACCGGAACGTCCGGACCCGGCTGGCTTTCCAGCCCCGGCTGTCGGAGTGGGCGCGCACCAGCGTCGAGATGACCACCATCTACCTTTCCCAGCGGAACGCCGACCTGGTCGAGACCCGGAACACGCCGCGCGACACGGCCCGGGTGCTGCTGCGCAATGTGGACGGGCAGCGAAACACGGCGGCTTCGTTCTCGCTGGTTCCCGCCCGCATGGGAGCGCAGGGCGGGGGGAGCGAGGCGGGGCAGTGGTGGAGGCGGGCCTTCGATCCGCTCACCCTGACCTGGTCCAGCGGATTGACTTCGCGGTTCAACCGGGATGCGGTGGATCCGGGAGCGATCTACGAGCTGGGCTGGGGCCGCCGGGAGGACTTTCTGATGATCGGGGCGGATTCGGCGTCCACGCTCAGCGAACGGGATCGGATCGGCATGCGCGGAGGGCTCCGCCTTCCCGGATCCACGACATTTCGCCTGGCCTACGACCGCACGCTCAACGAGACGCTGGACACGCGTTCCGACCGGGAAGGGACGCGCCGGGTGTGGCCGGACATCGACGCGGCGATCGCCGATGTTCCACTGCCGCGCTTCATGTCCGTGGCCATCGAGCGCCTGTCGCTGGGCTCGGGGTACCGGAAGGAAGAGCGGAGCCTGGAGTTCGGCGCCGGCACGTTGCAGGATCGGCATCGGGAGGACCGGGAAGTGCCGATGTCGGTGACGCTCGCGCTGGTTCGGGGTTTCACCCTCAGCTATCAGGGGCGGGTCAACCGCGGGGAGAGCCGCGATCCGACGGGTGACACGCGACGCGAAGCGAACACCCATTCACTGGCGGCTTCCGCCCGCTTCCGCTCTCCGCTGCGCACCTTCCAGGAGCGGGGCGCGCCGCTGCGCGTGACGCTGAACCTGAGGTATCTGGATGAGGTGCAATGTCGAATTGCAGGCATTGACAGCGCATGCATTGCGTTCATCGATCAGTTGGAGCGTGACGTGTCGCTGTCAGTGGACTCCGCGGTGCAGGATTTCCAGCTCGGTGTCCGGCTGAGGTACCTGGACCGGCGCTCCTTCGTCGGACTCAGAGCGGGCTCGACGCAGTTCCAGCTCAACATTTTCGGCCGCTTCCTCCTGACCTCGGCGCTTCTCTCACAGGGGGGCGCGGGCAGATAGGTCGTCGATCCCCGAGGCGGCGCGGGCTTCCGTGCCGCGGCCTGGGGGCGATTGCGCGACGTGACTCCCGGAGGCGGCCCGACGGGTTGTCCCAAACAGCCATGGGAGCGGACACTTGGAATCCACTATCGTCCATAGGCGTCCGTAGAGTTCCATAACAACCTGTATATCAACAGGTTACGTCTAGCTTCTTCCGCTTCCTTCCACCGGCTGCGTCCCTTGCGATCCATTGCCATCCCGGCTACGATTAGGGAATGAATAATGTTACCAATTCTCGCAAGCGGCGACGAGGCAAGCCGAAGGGCCGCCATCCCCACAACCGGCTGTCGGCCGCCTTCGTGCGCTCCGCTCCGCCCGGAAGACACTGCGACGGGAACGGGCTCTACCTCTACGTCAAGAAGACTGGAACCCGCAGCTGGATCCAGCGGCTCGTCGTCCGGGGCCGCAAGCGCGAGATCGGTCTCGGCAGCGTTGTCCTCGTCTCGCTGGCCGAGGCCCGCGAGCAGGCGCTGGCGAACCGGAAGCTGGCCCGCGCGGGCGGCGATCCGCTGGCCGAGAAGCGTCGGTCCTTCGGCGTGCCGACCTTCGCCGAGGCCGCCGGGCGCGTCATCGAGCAGAAGCGCGCCGGGTGGCGCAGCCCGAAGACCGCGAGGCTCTGGACTCGCTCGCTGGAGATGTACGCCTTCCCGCGCCTCGGCAACCTGCCGGTATCCGAGATTACCAGCGGCGACGTGCTGGAGACGCTGTCCCCGATCTGGCACGCGAGGCCGAAGGTCGCCCGCGCCGTCCGTCTTCGCGTCCGCGCCGTGCTGGAGTGGGCCGTCGCCATGGACTGGCGGACCGACAACCCCTGCGACCGGCTCCTGCCGGTGCTCGGCGCGCAGCACGATGTCGTCACCCACCGGAAGGCTCTGCCTCACGGCGAGGTGGCGGCGGCCATCGCGAAGGTGCGGGCGGCGAAGCCGGGGAAGGTGGACACTTTGGCGTTCGAGTTTCTGGTCCTGACGGCGGCGCGGGGCGGCGAGGTCCGGGGGGCGGCGTGGAGCGAGATCGATCAGGATGCGGGCGTGTGGACGATTCCGGCAAGCCGGACGAAGACCGCGCGGGAGCATCGCGTGCCTTTGTCTGGCCGGGCGTTGGAGATCCTCGGCGCGGCCCGCAAGCTGTGGAACGGGGAGAGTCCGATCGTGTTCGTCAACGAGCGCGGCAAGCCGTTGACCAGAAAGCGGCCGGGTCGGTTGCTCCAGAGCTGCGGAGTCTCGGCGGTGCCTCACGGGTTCCGGTCGTCGTTCCGGGACTGGGCGGCCGAGAAGACGGACCATCCCCGGGAGGTCGTCGAGGCGGCGCTGGCGCATGTGGTGCAGAACAAGGTTGAAGCAGCGTACCTGCGGACCGACCTGTTCGAGCGGCGGAGGCGGCTCATGGAGGACTGGGCCGCCTATCTCGCGGGCCGGAGAGCAGGCACCGAGACCTGATCTAACCTCGCGACCGGCTCAGAGGCCGTTTCGGGGCGGATCGGAGGCATTTCGGGTAATCTACGGGCGCTGGGATCGCCCCAGATCGACGATCTCGGGTTCCCGAGGGGTAGAGGTAGGGCGAAAAACGGCGGGCGGCAGGGAGCGCCGCCTATCGCTAGGGAGGTGACGGGGTCGCCCGTCGCCCTCGCCGTCCTTGAGACCGGCAATCGAGAGGCCGCGGAGCTTGCCCGCGACGGCCCGGTAGACGCTGCTCCGGACCGTGCTCTGAGAGGCGGTTTCGGCGGCTCCGCCGAGGGCTGGCTGTACGCTCTTAAGGTCGGTCAGCCAGCCTACGCAACGTTTAACGTCGCGGTCTGGCAAGGGGGCTTTCCTGCCCCCTTAGACCCCCTGGGCTTCCGCGCCGGTGTCGGCGCGGCAGATCCGGTCAGGATGCCCCGTCTACCACCGTCGAACAGTGGGGGATCGTTGCCGTTGCAGAATGGGATGGGCGAATATGGTACTCTCCGAGTCCCTCCGAATCCGAGCGTTCGCGACCGCCGTGTACCAGACCTGCATGTTCTGCCACAAGCCGCTCGGCGCCAACGAGGTCATCGAGACGTTCCCCGTCGGCCGTCGCCTTGCCTTCGATCCGGCGAAGGGCCGCCTCTGGGTGGTTTGCCGCAGGTGCGAGCGCTGGAACCTCACCCCCCTCGAAGAGCGCTGGGAGGCGGTCGAGACCTGCGAAAGGCTCTTCCGCGCGACGCGGATCCGAACCTCCACCGAGAATATCGGCTTGGCCCGGCACAGCGAAGGCCTCGAACTGGTTCGCATCGGCAAGCCCCTCCGGCCCGAGTTTGCCGGCTGGCGCTACGGCGACCAGTTCCGCCGTCGGCGTCGGCGCTGGATCGCGGCGGGGTCGGCAGGGGTCGCGGCGAACGTCGCGACCTCGACTACCATCCAGTTGGCGACGGGCGGATTGATCGGGGGAGCTGGGGCAGCTGCGCTGGGTGGCGGTACCGCCGGGCTGGTCCTGTGGGCGGTGCAAAGACTGCTGAGCAGGCAGGCCAATGTTGCGGAGTTCCGGCGTTCCGACGGCACGCGCTGCACGCTGACGCGGGAGCAAGTCACCGAGTTCACCCGGATACGAGCCGACGATGACGAACCCGGCTTTCGGATCGAGATCCACAAGGGACTGCTCTCACGGGAAGCCCCGGACTCGTTCGAGGGAGACGATGCCGGGCGAGCCATCAATGCTCTCCTTCCGCTGGTCAATGGTGCGGGCGCTACCGCTCACCGCATCCGGGAAGCCGTGTCCCAGATCGAATTCCACGGCGACCCGCATCGGTTCATTGCCGATTCCGCCGAGCGAGGATCCGCTCCCACTGCGCGCAACTCTCAACGTCCGGGCGCCGCAGGAAGACCCCGCCGATCCGGGCCAGGTTGGGTCCATAAGATGTCCAAGCCCACGCGCCTCGCGTTGGAGATGGCGCTACACGAAGAGCAGGAGCGGCGGGCGCTGGAAGGCGAACTCTGGATCCTGGAACAGGCGTGGAAAGAGGCGGAAGAGATCGCAGCCATCTCGGACAGCCTCCTGCTTCCCGCAGGCACGGACGATTTCCTCAAACGGCACGGCCAAGACGGCTGAAGCGGCCATTTATCGAAGGCGAGTCCACTCGCGCACCCGGCGCAGGACGGACTTTCTGGGGGGTCGCGGGGGCGGAGCCCCTCGTCAGCCTTGCAGGGGTCGCGCGGAGCGTGGCCACGAAAGGTAGGCTGGCTCAGCCACGGTAGCGTGGCTCAAGCCAGCGGCACGCTATGGCGCGCGGGCGACCTCCCAACGCGATTCCTTCCCAAGAACCCCCAAGCTGCGGTCCACCCGGCTGCGGAGGTGCCTCGAAGGCTCGAAAACCGGCACATCGCGGGACGGCACCTCGACCGGCTCGCCGGTCTTGGGATTGCGGCCCGTCCGGGCCTTGCGGTGCCGCACCTTGAAGACACCGAATCCCCGAAGCTCGATGCGGTCGCCTCGCGCGAGCGCGTCCTTCACGGCGTCCAGCAAAGCCTCGACCAGCCGCCCGCATTCCCTCTTGGTGACTCCTGGTCCAACCACGTCGGCGACCTTCTCCACGAGGTCCGCCTTGGTCATTCTTCTGCCCCTCGCCGGTAGTGTGGCCGAAGTCCCGCCGCTTCGTGTAAGATAACCCGCAGGGCGGCCTCAGGCAGCAAGTCGAGCCCGCCGCTCGACGACGCCACGCATCGCTTCAACGCTGTCCAGCAGCCAGCCGTACTGCTCGGGTCGACCGGCCCGACTCCGCATTCAGCGGTCAGAAGGCGCTGGATGCTCCGTCTCTGCGCCGACCGACAGGCATTGGACGGATCCTCGGCGGCGGCACTGCGGCTTCTCCGCTCCCATCAGTTGTGATCTGTCAACCTCGACTCACCACCGCCCCGAATCCCCGGCCCCCTGGAAGACAAACGCTCTCTCTCGAAATAGCAGTGATACAGCCTCACCTCACCGATCAGATTCGCATCCCCGGATACCCCTTGGCTACGGACATAGGCGTTCAGGTCCTGTTGCAGCCCTTGGCGGACGGCGGACTCCTCTTCCGGCGAGCGGCGGCAAGCCAGCTTCCAGTCGTCACCGTCCTCTCGGACCGCAACCGTCACATGGGTGATGCGACCAATCGGGGGTTCGTCGAGCGTTGCGTCGTCGCAGTCTGCCACGTTCAGAAGTGCGGGCTCCAACGACTGAGCCGCCTGGGCATTCGTGTACCGACAGGTTTTCGTTGCTCCCGTCGCACCGAGCGCGCGATCCGCCGCTGTTCGGCGCTTCACAGCGGTAATGTGGACCGACACGGCACCCGCAGCCACATCGAACAGCGGCACGACGGAACCCGAGAACCGGCCTGTCGCCGCACGTTCCTCTAGACCGACCACATCGAGCACCTCGAACAGTCGAACGACGGCGTCGGCCTCCGGCTCCTGGTCCGCCTGGCCCCCTGACGGCGACGCGAACGCCAAAGCGAGGGCCGCGACAGACCCAAGCTTCGTCCAGTACTTGCCGCGACGATCGAACCCCGGCCCGCCCTCGTTACCGATACGGCCCACAGGGTCCATGCTTGACCTCCTCTGAGTGAAAAGGACCGGGCAAAGCACCGCACCCGGCATCCGTGGACACCGATTCAAGCTGTGCGATCTTTGCAGGTGGTCGCAAGCGCGGCATCCGTGTCCATGGTCGGCATCTCCGTACTCGACCCAACGTTGGTCTTCCCGCACGGGATTGATGGACGGGAGCGACCCCACGCGACGGTGGGATTGCCCTGCACATCCCAACCGTCGCCGTGCCGTATGAGGCATGCCGAATAGGGGTCGCTCCCGTCCACGGCCGAGGAGCGCGGATCCGCATCGGCGCTCCGCTGGCCGTGGTGCAACCGCAATGACGCCAGCAACTTGCCGAATGGACATGGTGTCCGGCCTGAGCGCGGTTCTCGTGGACAACGACCCCGATGTTTCCCGGACATCTCTCGATCGGCATCGGGCGCGTCGAAAACCGCCTCCGAGTGATGGCCTTCCGCTCGAACATCGACAAGGTCCGGGACGGCAACTAAACGGATGGTCCCCCGCCGCGCTTCCAGGCACGATTTATCCCCCCCGGAGCCTCCCATCTGGCGGTGCCGGGGGATGGCACGTCTTCAACTGGGCCGGGAGGTCGAAGGATGACCGGGGCTGCCTGCTGCTCTGCATGAACCCGCTCAAGGGCCTCAGGGAAGCCCAAGGAGAAGAACCCCGCCCGGGCCGTCCTCACCGAGGACGAGTCTTGTCGCGTCGGCACGACAACTAAAGGTTGTGTGCCAATCCCCTCATTCAGGTCCGACCGGCCCCATCGAGGCGGCGTTCGCAAGCAGGACGATGGGAAGGAAGGGGATCGCTGAACGGGAGTGCCACGGGTTCCCCGAGCAACAGACGATGGCCGGGTATTGGTGACCGCAGCATACCTTAGCTTAGCTTGCAGCAATCGCCACGTTCAGATTCTGAAGATTCGGCCCAGAAGCCAGGAAGGCCTAACGTGAGAAGAGCCACCTACCCAATCGTAGCCACCCTGCTCGCAACCCCGGCCGTCGCGCAGGAACGTGCGCTAACCGTAGACATAACCGAGGTTTACCGCGTGGGCGGATTGAACGCGCAAGAGTGGGCGTTCTTCGGGCCCGCCTTGCAGATGAGCTTCGATGGAGTCGGTAACCTGCTGGTGCTGGATGTTGTGAACCGGCGCATCGTTGTGATCGGACCCGACGGTAGACTCGTGCGTGTTGTCGGGCGCGAGGGCGAGGGGCCGGGCGAGTTCCAGATGAGTATGGCAATCGCCGTGTGGCGCGATGGCCGCTTTGCGGTGCCCGACATGGGCCATTCCGCGATCCAAGTATTCAACCCCGACGGCGAACTGGCGCGTTTCGTGAGGCTAGCGGACGAGAACACTCCGCTGGCCGGCACCCTCGGATTCCGAGAGAGGATTCGGGCCGATCCGCTGGGCGACGGGATCATCGCCCAAGGGGTTGGTGGCGTGATGGCCCAAATGGCGAACTTTGCCAATCGCCGGATGGGACGACCGGAGGACGAGAATCCGGCGGGGGTCGATGACCGAGCGCTTGAGACATTGGACCTTTCCGGTGATGTAATGAGATCTACGCCGATTCTGCAGGGATGGAGGGCGCCTCGTCCTGGCACCAGCCTGTCATCGGCCGGCGAAGCCGACTGGTCGAGGGTGGTCGCGACGACGGAACCCCGGTACTTCGAACCGGAGTTTCACTGGGACGTGCTACCTGCCGGCACCATCGCCTACTCCGACTCCTCGGCCTACGCCATCAAGTTCACACGCCCCGATGGATCGTTGCTCGACGTGCTGACGCGGCCGCTCTCGCCGGAGGCGGTATCCCAACGCATCCGGGAGAGGACGATCGCCTCCCACCTTCAACAGCTTGAGGACCGGTTGGCAGGGGGTTCCTCATCAGCCGGGCCTTTGCCGCCGCGGGATCCCGAGGAGAGCCGCCAAAGGATTCGGGATCGCACGTTCTACCACGAAGTCCCGGTGGTACGGGGGATAGCGGTCACCTGGGACGGCGGGCTGTGGATCCAGCGCCGCGGTGAGGATCCTTGGAATGACGATGGGCCGATTGATGTTTTCAGTGCGGATCGCGAGTACCTGGGCACGCTCGCTGTCGGCCAACCGGCGATGCCAGCCACCTTCGGACCCGATGGTCTTGTAGCCCATATGGAACGCGATGAACTCGACGTGCCGACGCTCGTCGTGAGCCGATTGTGGGTGGAGGTTAGGTGAGCGGATGGTGGCGGGTATTGCCCAATTCCGCCAGGGCCGCCGCGGCTGTCACCTCCCCCATGGTCCGGCCAGAGGGGGCACAGCCATCCGTCGTCGGTCGCCCGTCGGCTTCGCTGGATGATGCGCTCGCTCGGCGCGAGGTTTCAAGACGCGCAGATCGTGCGGTCCGTCCACGAATCGAATGATGGCATTCACGAATGCCGGCGGAGCTACAGCTGCTCGCCGAGTGGGGCCGGAACCCGGTGAGGCGGCCTGATGGAACAGTTACCGGGACACCCGCCTAACGAGACCTTTCCCAAAGGAACGAAGAAGAATGTCGGATGCTCGCGGCGAGGCATCTTCACGCCTTCCCGACCCTCAAGCGGTCGTTTCCAGCCTCTTAAGGCAACGCAAGCAGGGGCCTCGCTTCCGCCCTTCCAAAGCGGAGGAACGACATCTGGGCTACGGCGCCACGTTGCTCCTGCTTTTCGGCTACACATTCCAAGCGCATGACCTCCAGAGCCAACAGGAAGTGCGCCATTTCGTAGCCAACATCGCCTCGGAGCTCACCGAGACGATGAGCGGCGAGAAGGGAGGCGCTAACCGGGACGCCTACATATCGGGCATCTTGGAAGCGTTGGCGGGTGCTTCAAGCCTCCTTGGAACGCCCCTCCGCAGAGGATGACGAGTGGTAAGGGCGTCAAACCCGATGGCGCTAGAAATGGCCCCCCGGCGTCACGGGGAAGTGATTGGCACCGTTCGTCCACATCGCCCGATGAAGGCGGTGATCACGAACGCGGCCGGTCCGAAGCGCGACGTGTGGCGGACGTTCGCGGGCTACCGACGCCGACGACGAAACAGGCGGCGCGCGGGCGGCCCGCACGTCGGTGGACCGTCCGAAGATGACGGCGGCGGCCAGCCCCCCGAGGGCAAGGTAGGAGAGGAGGCTCACGGCTCGACCTCCGGGAACCGGTCCGACTGCTCGCCCGCTGGAATCTGGCGGAGCTTCCGCACCGCGCGCGACACGTCGCGGGCATCGGAGCGGATCAGGAGCCAGTCGTCGCCGAACCGCGTCAGGCGGACCCAACACAACCCGTCCCCGGCTTCGTCGAAGGCGACGACCTCGCGGGCGTGTATCTTCCGCCCGTAGGCTTGCCCGATGATTCCGCTGTCGCTCACGGTATAGACCCGCCGCCGGTTTGGGCCGATGGTGTACGGACGCGGTACTGTAGATCCCCACGACCTTCCCGAGCAACGTAGTGCGCGCACCGTCCTGACCGAAATACGCACTTGTCAGGGCCGCCTCGAAGCGGTGTTAGCACCGTTCCCCGGCCGAGGCGAGCGGTTCCACCGACGCGGGCCGCGAGCCAGGGCGAGAGACCCCAACCTGCTCGCCCCGGTTCGCCGATTGGCCTTCCCGCTAGGGATTGCTGATTCGGAGCGACCCCCGAGGGAGGTGGGATGGCGTGCACATCCCAACCCTCCCCGATGCCACGCCAGGCATCGAAAAAGGTGGGTCGCTCCGGCCACGGCCTCAGTTTCCCGCGCGGCGCAGCCGCCCCGGGGGCTGTGGCGCAACCGAAAGCCGGACAGCGACATGCGAAGTCGAAGACGTGCACGTCCGAGTCGCTTTTCCGCGCACATGCACCCCGGTTTCACACGTGCGCCTCTGGATCGGCATCGGAGCGCACCGCCGACTCGGTAGTGGGTATCCCGAGCCGACGGATGACCCGAGCGGGCGGGCCACGGCTGGCGGAAATGCTCCCACCGGAGTGAGCTTCATTCATCGATATTCATGTCCGCACCCACGAATGACGGCGAGGTGAATGATGGTCAGGTTCCCGATTCCCGTGTTGGTCTGCTGTATGATGGGCTGCGATAGCTCCGGCGGCGGCCCCGCGCCCGATCCTCCGGACGCGACTTCGGATCCGGACATCCCCCTGGTCGTCGAGACGGAGGAGCTCTTCCTCCTTGGTGGGGGGCTGTCGGAAGAGGAATGGCAAGCCTTCACGGAGATCTCGGAGGTTCACTTCAACCACGACGGCAACTTGGTGATTCTGGACCGGCGACAGAACCGGGTTGTGGTCGTCGGTTCGGATGGAGAGTTTCGCCGCCAAATTTCACGAACTGGCCAGGGACCGGGGGAGTTCCGGATGGCCATCGGGGTCGGCGTCCTCCACGACAACCGGATCGTCGTGCGCGATGTCGGCCATGACGCCCTGCTCCTGTTCGGAGCCGACGGCACCTTCCTTGAGCAGCATGTCGCGATTCGCGAGCCTCCCCAGCCGGTACGATCCCCGGGCATCATCACTTCGTCTCAGTCCGTGCCCATCCTGCTTGGCGTCTTCCCTGATGGCCGGTTGCTCACCGCTCGGCGACAGGAAGACCGTGCCGTGGACATCCACACGATCGGACAGGGAAGCAGGGAGGTTTATCGGGCACACACCCCCCCTCCGCCCGATGCCGCCGAGGGTGCGGCCGTCTCGATCCGCATAGGCGAGATGGAAGTACCGCTGCCCTCTGGGATACTGCCCCGCAGAACGGTATTCGGTCCCCCTCTGTTGGCAGCGGTTCTGGCCGACGGGGAGATAGCTGTCGTTGACTCCGTGGGCTACCAGGTCAAGATAGTGCGGCCGGACGACGGCACTGTGCGTACCGTACTGGAGAGGGCCATCGACCCCAACCCGGTCACGCCGGAGATGCAGGAGGCGGCGAGGGAGCGTGAGAGGGGTGGAGGGGGCGCGCAGGTGATCGCCACGGGGCCGGGCATATCGGGCGAAGCGGGCCGTGAACTGTCATCGGCGCTCGCACAGTCGCTGGCCGCCGAGATGGACTTCGGCTCCGAGGTGCCCGTCATCAGTGAGATGGGCGTCGACCATGAGAATCGGATCTGGATTGTGCGATCAGGGGAGGATGGCATATCACCGGGTCCAGTGGATGTCCTCACCCCGTCCGGCGGCTACCTGGGCACCCTGTCTGAGGATTCCTTCCGCATCCCGGACGCGTTCGGGCCTGACGGCTTGATGGCGTATGTCGAGTTGGACGAGTTCGATGTGCCCGTCCTGAGAGTGGTTCGGCTTGTGAGTCTCACGGTCGCTGGGGGCTGACAAGACGAGAGGCGCCCAAGCGATAACTGGGAGAATCCCGGCAGCCCGCTGAACGGCAGCGCGGACGCTGGCATGTCCGGGAGTAACTGTTCGGTCAAGCCGTGGTCCCGAACTCCTGACGGGTTCGGCTTGATGGCGCACGAGCAACCGACAAGCACCCCCACTTCCACCTCCATCGGGAAAGCGGGCAGAGCGGAGGCCGAGACCCGTGGTGCCGAAGCGACGTGGTCGTTTGGCCAGCAGCGCAAAGGGATTTCGCGGCCCGGCGAGCACCCTCGGCTGGCCTGTCCGGGGGTGGTCCAGCCGCCGCGCTGGTGGATCAGCGGCAACACCGACACAGTATGGCTGGCGCTGGTGGGAGGATTCCGACCGACCGTTCGTCCACGGCCTGACCGAACAGTTACCC
>JAJDXS010000051.1 GCA_022823145.1 Gemmatimonadota bacterium | reverse complement strand
GAGGAGGTGACGCCGACGAAGGCCCGGAAATCGCAGCAACACGACCGGGCCGCGATGCGGACCTTCCTCGACTTCCTCGGGCCGAACCGAAGACCCGGGACCCTGTCCCAGCGGGATTGGGACCGGTTCATCCGGGCACGCAGGGCGGGAAGCGTCGGAGGGAGCGGCCAGCCGGTGTCGAATCGGACGATCACGCAGGACCTGAAGTTTCTGAACGCGGTCCTCAACTGGGCCGCCAAGTCGAGGGACGAGCGGGGCCGGTTGCTGCTCGACTCGAACCCGCTGAAGGGGCTCAGGACGCCCAAGGTGAAGAACCCCACCCGGGTCGTGCTCTCCGACGAGGAATACGACGCGCTCCTGAAGGTGTCCCGGCAGGTCGGCTGGAAGTTCCACGTCGCCCTCGTGCTCGCGCATGAGACGGGTCACCGGATCGGTGCCATCCGCCAGTTGCGGTGGGCCGACATCGACTTCGAGGACCGGACGATCCGGTGGCGGGCCGAACACGAGAAGACGGGATACGAACACCGCACGCCCTTGACCGCCGAGGCCATCGCCGCGTTGGAGGAGGCGCAACGCAGCTATCCCGGAACCGGGGAAGATCCGGTGTTCCCCGCGTACCAGCGTCCTTGGAGATGCACGGGCGAGTCGCCGGTCGGCGACTGGTGGAACAGAGCCGAGACGCTCGCGGGACTGGAGCCCAGGGCGAAGCGGGGCTGGCACTCGCTCAGACGCAAGTTCGCCAGCGACCTGATGGATCAGCCGCTCAAGGTGCTCTGCGAGCTTGGCGGCTGGCGGGACATCAAGACCGTGCTGCGCTGCTATCAGCGTGCCGACACGGTGCAACTCAGGAAGGCCTTGGACAACCGCCCGAGGGTCCGGGGCTGAGTCCCAAGTCGATTCGGCGGGAACCGAACAACGGGAACCCGTCCGGCGAACCTCCTAAGTTCGGCATTCACAACGAGATGTGAATCCGTTAGCATCTATCCCCCGGGCAGACGCACTTCTCGCGTGTGACGGCTTCCAGTCTGCTGATGACCGATCCGCACGGCAACGTGGTCGAGGGGTCCGGCATTCCCAACAAGAGCGCCTGGGCCATCCACGCGCCCCTGTACCGGGCCCGTCCGGACCTGGCCTGCGCCCTCCACGTGCATTCGCCGTACCTGACCGCGCTCGCCTCGACCGAGGGGTGGCGGCTCGACACCCGCGGCGGACAGCACGCCGGCGTGTTTCACGGCAACGTGTCCTACTTCGACTACGAGGGGATCGTGACCGAGGACGAAGAAGGCGAGCGCATGGCCGAGGCCCTCGGGGACAACAGCACGCTGATCATGGCGAACCACGGCGCGATGGTGGCGGCCGCCTCGATCGAGGTGGCCATGCTGCACCTTGTTTCGCTTGAGCGCGCATGCATGACTGAGTGGATGGTGCGCGCCGGAGGCGGCCGAATGCGCCGGGTTCCGGTCGAGGTCGCCGAGGCCGTGGCCGCGATGGCGCCGGACGGGTTCGGCGAGCGGGGGTATCTCGACGGCATGAAGGCGCTGCTGGACCACGAGGGCCAGGACTACGCGGACTGAGGGTCAGCGGCGCAGCGTGTACCTGACGGTGAGCGACGCCACCCCGTTGTAGATCTCGTTCCCGGGAACCGACGCGTCGACCGCACGGACGCCGATCTCGTAGCGCGCGCCGACCCCGATGCGCCCCAGCTCGATCTCACCGCCCGCCACCACGCCGACATCCACACCACGCTGGTCGATTCCCTCGATGTCGGCGCAGTCCAGGCTGCCCAGATTGCACCCGAGCAGGACCCCGGCGGAAAGACCGCCGAAGAGCCGCGGGCGAACCGGGCCGTCCGAAGCGGAACGCAACTGGACGAGCACCGGCATCTGGATGTAGGACAACCCGAAGGTCTTGCTCGGCCCGTCGGCGGGATCGCCGGCTTCAGTGCGCACCTCGGACCCCTTGGCAGAAAAGTGGAGCTCGGGCCGCACCGAGAACCGCGGGCCGACGGGCATGTCTCCGACGAGGCCGATCAGCGGGCCCGTGCGGGGGCTGACATCGACCGCGCCGCCCCCGGTGAAGTTGGCCCGGTTGAGCCCGGCGATGACTCCGAACGCGGGCTGCGCGGCCGCGCACGGCGCCGCGACGACGAGCAGGGCCGCGAGGATCGGCGCGCAGCGGGCCCCCGGGCGCATCAGCGGCCCGGCCCCGGGACGACCGGCAGTTCCACGTACGACCCTCCGTCACCACCGCGGTGCACCGTGATCGTCGGCACGATGTTGTCCTCCGCATCGGGCCGGTTCGCGGGCGACAGCTTCGGGTGCAGGTCGAAGACGGGCCAGTCCGCCGCCGCGATCGACAGGCGGATGCTGTGCCCGGCCCGGAAGACCCACGAGATGGGATGGAGCCAGGTAGTGACGCGCACGACCGCACCGTCGGCGAAGACGCGGTCGGTGTAGTCGGCCTCGCGGAAGCCGGGCCAGGGCAGGTCGGGCTTCACGTCGATCCCGGTGTTTCCGGGTATCTGGAGGTCGTTGTCGACGAGACGGTCGAAGCCCGCGCGGTGCTGGTGTTCGGTGACCAGCATGGCGTTGCCTTCGGGATCGACGTCGACCAGATAGAAGTAGAAGTCGCCGTAGTCCGCCGTGGACGAAACCGAAACGTTGACGATCGGATGGCCGGTCACCTCGGTGTCCGCCTCCAGGGGCGCGCTTGTATAGGTCAGAACCTGTTTGTCCTTCTCGGTGCGATAGGGAATGTCGTCGGGCACGCCGAACATCTGCTGGCGGGAATGGCCGAACGACGGCGCGTTGAACGGCGGCTTCCCCTTCATTTCGTTCGCGACGGTGATCTGCGAGGCGTCGAGACCGGGGCCGAAGGACGCGTCGTGGGTGAAGTCAGCGACATAGTCATCGCTGCCTGGATCACCGGGCTGCCGTGCGAGCGCGCCCGTGCCGTCCAGGTATAACCGGGTGGGAACTTCCCGCTCCAGCGGCCATGACTCTTCCGCCCGCCAACCCTCGTGGTTCACAAAGATGTAAACCGGAGGTTCCTCGTCGATTCCGTTCCTGATCCCTTTCAACCAGCGGTCATACCACCGCAGCGCTTCGCCCAGGGAAGCCGGCGTGTAGATGTTCTCCCTTTCAGGATCGGCTCCGATTGCCATCGAGGCGGGGGGCGAGATCCCCTGGTGGTACATCGGCCAGGCTGCGATCCGGGAGGGGCTCGTTGCTTCGAGCGTGGCGAAGACCTCGAAGGAACTCCGGGTGAAGGCGTCCCACCAGCCGGCGTAGTGGTAGATCGCCACCCCCGATTCGATGATGTCGGGCACCAATGACCAGTTCAGGTCGGGAGAGGTGAGACCGTCGGATTCGCGCCGGGTGTCGTAGAACCGAGCCGACCGGACGGTTGTTACCGCGTCGTAGTTGCCGGGTGCACCGTCCGGGTGCGCGATGTGCTCCATGGTGGCGTTGAAGTAGGCGTGCTCGGTGCGCGCGACTCCGTCGGGGTATTGCGGGGGGTTCGCGGGATCGACCGGCCAGGGATAGTCGTCGGTGAACCAGGTGTCCCCGTCCGCGTCCACCGGTATCTCGTCGAGGAGTTCGCCGTCACCGTCCTCGTCGAGCACTGGGGTCACCGGCGGGATGGGGAAGGTCGGGAAGGTGTTGTTGTGATTGATGAAGTCGGTCATCGCCGTCCACATCTCGATAAAGGCATAGCTGAAGATTCCACCCGGTTTCCCCAGCGTTCCCTCCCACCCCGTGTGAATGGGAATGATCGCCTTGAGCGCCTCGGGCTGCGCCGCCGCGGTGGCAAACTGCGACCACCCCTCGTAGGAGCCGCCGAACATGCCCACGTTGCCGTCGCTCCAGGGCTGCGCCGCGATCCAATCGACGATGACGCCCGCGTCGTCGATGATCTCGTGGGTCATCACGTCGTTCCAGCCGAAGGACGCACCGCTGCCGCGCATGTCGGCCGCCACGTAGGCGTATCCGCGCGCGAGGAAGAAGTCGAATGGTGCGACCGGCACCTCGCCGGTGTCGGGGTTGATCGACGTGCGGTGATAGGGCGTGTAGCGGAAGATCACCGGGAACGCCGTCGCGGCCTCACCCTCGCCGGTGTAGCCCGCGGGCAGCGCGACGTCGACGGCCAGACGCACGCCGTCCGACGCGGTCACGAAGTACGACGACCGCTCGTGGCCTGTCCACTCCACCGGGCTGGTGCCCTCGAGCGACAGAGGGCTGGTCTCGACTTCGATCACCGGTGCGCCGCCGTCGCCACCAGTGCACGTGGCCAGCGCCGCAACAACACCCACTGTAAAGCTGACTTTACGTAATGTAATCTTCTCCATACATCTCACCTCCTGCTCTCCGTCAGCGCACGCATGTGCCATTTCCTCAGCGTCGTCTTCTCGACCTTCTCCGTCGGCGTCTTCGGCAGCACGTCCAGGAAACGCACGAACAGGGGCACCATGTAGCGGGCCATGCGCCCTCGGCAATAGTCCAGCAGTTCGTCGGCGGAAAGATCGTGCCCGGGCCGCAGTGCCACCGAGACCGCCACGTCCTCTTCCGTGTACTCGCTGGGCACGCCGTACGCCGCGGCTTCCAGCACCGCCGGGTGCGCCTCGATCACCTGCTCGATCTCGTACGCCGAGATGTTCTCGCCCCGCCGCCGGATCGCGTCCTTCCTGCGCCCCTCGAAGTAGAGGTTGCCGTCCTCGTCGAGGCGCCCCAGGTCTCCGGTGTGGAACCAGCCGCCGCGGAACACCTCGCGGTTGAGGTCGGGCATCCGGTAGTAGCCGGTCAGCAGGAGGTGGCGGTCGTCGTCACGCGCGGGCCGGACGACGATCTCGCCGATCCCGCCGGGGGGCAGCGGCCGGTCGTCGTTGTCCACGATCCGCAGGCGGAACTCGGGGACGACGCGGCCGCACGATCCCGTGGGGTAGGACTCGTCCGGATTCTGCCAGACCATGACGCCGCCCTCCGTGGAGCCGTAGCCCTCGATCAGCGTGAGGCCGAACCGCTCCTCGAAGTCGTGCTTGAAGGCGGGCATCGGCACGCCCCAGGCGAGCCGGGCCGGGTTGTCGGCGTCGTCCGGCCGCGGCTCCTGCTTTTGGATGAAGGTCAGCGTTGCGCCCATGAAGTCGAAGATGGTGACGCCGTAGTGCCGCACGTCCGCCCAGAAACGCGATACGCTGAAGCGCTCGGTCACCACCGCCGTGGCCCCTGCCCACAGCGCGGGCGCGATCGTACCGATCGTCGCGTCCCAGTGGAAGACGGGGTAGGGGCAGAAGAGCACGTCGTCGCCGAGCACGCCGGCCGACCGCGCCATGATGCGCGCGTGGCCGAGCACGTAGCGGTGGGACAGCTCGCACGCCTTCGACATCCCGGTGGTGCCGGAGGTGTAGATCAGCAGCGAGGGGGCCGCGCCGGAGGGAGGGGGCACCGGGGGCGCACCGTCGTCGCCGATGTCGAGGGCGTCGAGTGGAAGGGTGGCGAAGCGACCGCTCGCCGGGGCCGGCCCGCCGCGCACGATGAGGCGCTCGACGTATTCCAGGTCGCCGGCCACCTCCTGCACCGCGTCCACCAGCGGGTGATCCACCACCAGGTCCCGCGACCCGGTCAGGTTGATGGCGTGCGCCAGTCCCGGTCCGCGGAATTCGGTGTTCAAGGGCGCCCACACCGCCCCTGTCCGGTTGGCCGCGAACCAGAAGACGGCCGCATCCGCGCAGTTGGGGAGGAGGGTCGGGACGATACGCGGGCCGGCGGCGGGAGTCGTGGCGCCTGGGCCGTCGGGGACGCCCAGTCCGGCCACGCGGTGGCGCCGCAGCCCCGCCGCGAGCGACCGGGTCCGGGCCTCGAAGCCCGAGTAAGTCAGGTCGGCCTCGCGAAAGCGCACGAAATGCCTGTCGGGGTGCTGCCTCGCTCTTTCGGCGAGCGTGGTGACTATGGTGGCGGTGCTCGATGCGCTAGCCATTGCTGAGAGCGACCGACGATTCCAGGTCCATGGCTCTGCCGGGAGGGGTGGGAGACTGGGGACGGGTGCGAGCATTCCCAGTGTGGCCCATCCTGTCTTCGGCTGCAATGCGTCGCAAGCCCCGCTTGCGCAGGTCTGAGGCGGAAGTATGTTGGCCGCGCTTTTGTGCACATGGGAGCATTCCCGATCGCGAGATTGACGACCGTGTGAACGCCGACCTGGCGGCGGGACGAGAACTGGGAATCCGGGGAACGCCGACGTTCCTGGTGAACGGCGAGCTTCATGCAGGAGTCCTCGATTCACTCCGGTTCAGGGTGTTGTTCGACGAGCTGGGTGAGGGTCGGCCGTGAGACCCCGCCGCCGCTACAAGTCCTTCGGCGTCAGCCAGATCGACAGCCAGTCGCCCACCAGCGCCGGCCTCTCCTCCCCCTCGATCTCCACCCGGCAACCCAGTGTCACCTGGCGCTGGCCCGGCTTGCGGTCGCGCACGTCCTTGACGGTGAAGTGCCCGCGGATGCGCGATCCGGAGAGGACCGGGGCGACCAGGCGGACGCCCTCGAACCCGTAGCTGGCGGGATAGCCGTCGCCGATGCCGCCGTCCATGGGGTAGCGGTAGATCTGGTAGAGCATCGGGGTCATGAGCGACATGGTCAGGAAGCCGAAGGAGATCGTGCGGCCCCAGGGGCTGTGTTCGGCCGCGTACTCGGGATCCACGTGGTGCGGGTCGGGGTCCTCGGTGATCTCGCCGAAGGCGCTGATGCGGTCCTGGTCGACTTCGATCCAGTCCGAAACGAAGGTGCGGCCGACGGCCTTGTCGATGGTTTCGGGGGTGATGTAGTCGCTTTCGGACGCGGCGGGTGCGGGTTCGCGGGTCATTCGGATGGGGCCTCCTCGCCCAGAATCAGTTCACGGCGCTGCGGTTCGGTGACGGACTTCCTGAGGCGGCCCGACGACAGCCAGAAGAGGACGCCCAGCAGGAAGCAGGCGATGATGACCATCCACGCGACCGGGATGCCCTCGCCGGGTTCGTAGGGATCGCCGAGCGCCAGGACGACGAAGAGCGTCGCGGCCAGCGCCGAGCCGACCGCGGTGACGATGCCGCCGGGGACACGGTAGGGACGGCGCGCGTCCGGGCGGGTGACGCGCAGCTTCACGACGCCGATCGAGACCAGGGCGAAGATGATTCCGAAGCAGATGGTGGCCGCGCTCACGATGGGCGCGATCGCCCCCTCGCCCAGAACCACGCCCAGCGCGCCCAGTCCTCCGACGAAGAGGAGAGCACCCTTGGGCGTCCCGTGGCCCGCGTGGACGGAGCCCAGGAAGGTGGGCAGCATGCGCGCCCGGCTCATCGCGAAGAACACGCGCGAGGCCGCGATGATGACCGCGTTCCAGGTAGTGAGGATGCCGATGAAGCCGGCGGCCAGCACCGCGCGCGAGAAGAACGGCGAAGAGAACGTTTCCTGGAAGGCCGTCGCCGCGGGCAGCTGGTCGTACTCGAGAAGCTGTTGCCAGGGCACGATCATCGATCCCGACACGATGATCAGCACGTAGAACGCCCCCGCGCCGAGCACCGCCAGCACGAGCATGAGCGCGGCGGCGCGTCCGGTGGTGCCGGGGGCGCGTTCCTCCATGAGCTGCGGGACCACGTCGAAGCCGGCGAGGAAGAAGGGCGCCGTGACGAACGCCGCGATGATCCCGGGCATGATCGACCCGCCCTCGCTCCGCAGTATGGCCGGCTCCAGGTTGGCCGTGTCGCCGAAGATGAAGGCGGCGCCGATGAAGACCGCGCACAGCGCCAGAAAGCCGTAGGTCATCAGGTCCTGGAAACGGGTGGCCTTCGAGATGCCGCGGATGTTCATCCAGACGAGGACGGCCATCACTCCCAACCCCAGCGCCAGCTTGCCGGGGCGCACCGGCACGTCGAACAGGGTGTACCAGACCGGGCCGCCGAAGCCGGGGAAGAGGCTCTCGGCGAGCACCCCGATGGCGATGCCTTCCCACCCCGCGACAGCCGTGTAGATGAAGGCCAGCGTCCACGCGGTGATGAAGCTGGTGCCCGTGCCGAACGACTCATAGGTGTAGGCGAGTTCACCGCCGGACACGGGATACATCGACGCCATCTCGGCATAGCAGATGCTGATCAGCGCGATGAGCAGGGTACCGGCCGCAAATCCGATGCTGGCGCCCACCGGTCCGGCCGGCTCCAGCCAGTAGCCCAGGTAGACCATCCACCCCACCCCGATGATCGTCCCGAAAGCGACCGTGAAGAACTGTACCTTGCCGACGGCGCGCTTGAGGGTCGGGCGGGCGGGCTGGTCTGGCGTTGGCATGTCGGTCGCGGGGCTCGGGTGGCTTGTCGAGGGGCGTCCGGCAATCAGCTTTCCCCGCGCGAGCCGTTCGCGCAAGTTGGACCGGTAGGTCGCCCTGGGCGCGCACCGCCCCTGGCGAAGGGTCTGTCGTTGGAGGAGGTTCGTTTTGATGAAGAAGAGCGTCGGATTCTGCGCATTCGTGTCTGCCGCGCTGTGCACTGCCTGCGGCCCTCCGCCCCAGGAGTTCGCCTCGGGCACCGCGATCGAGAACGTCGCCGTGGTCGATGTGGCGGCCGGTTCGGTGACGGAGGGCCGCACCGTGGTGGTGCAGGGACGAAGGATTGCCGCGGTGATCTCGCCGGACGACCTCGCGCTTGGCGACGCCGTCGAGCGCATCGACGCCGCCGGCGGCTACCTGATCCCCGGGCTCTGGGACATGCACGTCCACGAGCTCTCGCCCGGCTTCGAACCGGCGCTCCGGGTCTACATCGCCAACGGCGTGACCGGCGTGCGGGACATGTGGGGCGGGCTGGACGTCTCGCGCGAGGCGCAGCAGGCGATCGCGGCGGGCGAGCGGGTCGGACCGCGTTCGATCGTCGCCGGGAACATCACGGACGGCGCCAACGCCTGGTGGCCGGGGTCGGTGATCGCCGACACGCCCGAACGCGGCCGCTTCGTGGTCGATTCGCTGGCCGATGCGGGTGCTGCCTTCGTCAAGGTGTATTCCGCGCTCGAGGCCGACGCCTTCGCGGCCATCGCGGAGCGGGCGGCGGCGCGCGGGATCGACGTGGCCGGGCACGTCCCGTTCACGGTCACCGCGGGAGAGGCGTCGGACGCGGGGATGCGCAGCATGACCCACATGTTCGGTGTCGTGGAATCCTGCTCGTCGAACGATGTCGACGTGCGCGCGCTGAGGGCGGAATGGATGGCGGACCGTGCGGAGGGCGGCGAGTTCACCGACCCCTTCTTCAATCCCGACCTGTACCGCGCCATCGTCGACGCGGCCGACGACGACGGCTGCCGCGAGCTTCTGGCGCGGCTGGCGGGCAACGGCACCTGGCTCACACCGACGCTTACGGTGCTGAGCAGCATGGCCTCGCTCCACCGGCTACGGGAAGAGGACGATCCGAGACTGCAGTACATGCCGCAGCCGATCGTGGCGAGCTGGCAGGTGCGAATGCCGCAGATGGCGGCCGATACGCCGGAGAACATCGAGGCGCGCGAACGTTTCTTCGACCGGCAGCTGGAAGTCACCGGAATGGCCGCCGCGGCGGGCGTCGGCATTCTGGCCGGGACCGATACGCCCAATCCGTTCGTCTATCCCGGATTCAGCCTCCACGACGAGCTGGAACTGCTCGTGCGCGCCGGTCTGAGCTCACGCGACGCCCTGGCCGCGGCCACGACCGCCCCGGCCGAGTTCCTGGGCGCAACCGATTCGCTCGGCACGGTCGCCGCCGGAATGCTCGCCGACCTGGTGCTGCTCGAAGCCAACCCGCTCGACGACATCGGGAACACCCGCCGCATCACGCTGGTGGTCGCCAACGGGAGGTTCTTCGCGCGGTCCGAACTCGATGCCCTGCTCGAGGAGGTCCGGAGGGAGCGCGCGGGCGGCTGAGGTTGACAGCGGACGGTTCCAACGGGGTATAGTGTTGCTCGGGAAGACGGTTCTTCAGCGAAAGCGGTCCTTCAGGGAAACAGGAGCAAGGGAATGCACTTGAATCGTAGACTGCTGATCATCGGCGCGTTCGCGCTGGTCACGGGTCTGGCCGGATGTGCCAGCGGAGGCGGAGGCGGCGAGGGCGGCCCGCGGCGCGACCCCAACCGAATCACCTCCGAAGAGCTGGCCGAGTACACGACACTCACCGCCGTCGACGTGGTGCGTCGACTTCGGCCCCGCTGGCTGCAAGGCCGCGGTGCGGGCACGAGCGGCCAGAACACACCGGTGCTGATCCTCGACGGCGCCCGCATGGGCGATGCTCAGAGCGCCCTGCGTTCAATCTCCGTCTCGGACATCCAGGAGATGGAGTACATGAACGCGTCGGACGCCACCATGCGGTTCGGTACCAACTTCACCGGCGGGGCGATCATCGTCAGGAGCCGCAGCAGGTAGTTTCGGGGCGCCGGCGCCGTCGCCGGGAATCCAGGGACTACCCGACCCTCAGGAACCGCCGGGCGAAGTCGGTCAGGACGCGTGCGCACGTTTCGACCTCGGCCACGCTGACCCATTCCACCGTTGCGTGCGCCTGTGCGATGGAGCCCGGGCCGAAGCACACCGCCGGCGTGCCGTGCTCGTTCAGGAAGCAGGCGTCCACCCACGCCGACATCCCCTCGAGCGCACCCGGCACGCCGGACCGTGCGCACGCTTCCCTCAGCCCGGTCACCAGCGGCGACGACCCCGGCACCTCGGTCGCGGCCCGAAACAGCCCCGGCGACGCGCGGCCCTTCAACCCCGGACGGCGCTTGCGGGCCCGCGACAGCACACTTTCCACCTCGGCCATCACCGAGTCGGCGGTTTCGTGCGGCAGGGTTCGCCGTTCGACGACCAGATCGCAGCGATCCGGGTAGACCGAAGGCGCGCTTCCTCCGCTGATCGTTCCCGCGTGCAGCGATGCGGGGCCCAGGAGCGGGTGATCCGTCTCGCGCGCCAGTCTCTGCGACTCCTCCTCGAAGGCGACGAGCAGATGGCCCATGTGCGCAATCGCGTCAACGCCAATCTCCGGGCGGGAACCGTGCGCCGCGCGTCCTTCCACTTGCGCATCGATCCACAGGAAGCCCTTGTGGGCCGGCATGATCGCAAGGCTGGTGGGCTCGCAGACCACGGCCGCGTCTGCGCTGACGCCGCCGTCGACGAGCGCGGCCATGCCCAGCGAGGCGTGTTCCTCGTCGGCCGTGAGCGCGATGATCAACTCGCCCGGGATCTCCTCTTCCGCGAGCGCCGCCGCGGCGGCCAGCGCGCATGCCACCCCCGACTTCATGTCGGCCGACCCGCGCCCGTACATCCGGCCTTCCCGGATGTCGCCGGAGAACGGCTCGGCCATCCCCGCCACTCCAACGGTGTCCAGGTGGCCGTTGAGGATGAGTGACGGTCCCGCGCCCGCACCCCGCCGGGCCACCACGTTGTATCGGCCGGGCGCGACCTCGACCGTGGCCGGCCGATAACCCCAGCCTTCGAGCCACTCGGCGACCAGCACCGCCACGGCGCCCTCTCCGTCGCCCCCCTCCTCGAGCACGGGGTTCACCGAAGGCGTGCGGACCAGTTGCTGCGTCAGGGCTACCGGATCTGCGCGAGTCATGGCATCGGTGGGGTGCGACATGCGTCCAGTTTTCACCCTGTCCTTCGGAAAAAGGTACACGGTCGCAGCTTCCCGAGATTCTGCTGCGGGAGCCGCAGACGGTGGGAAAGCTAACTTGCGCAACGAGATCGGACACAGCCTGCCCGCGCTCGCAGGCGCCCTGGCAGTGTGGCACGGAACTTGCTCGACCGATCGGGACGCAGTTGGGGGGATCACAGGTGCAGCGTCACCACCAACACAAGGAGGGAGCAATTCGCAAGTCAACCGTCAATCTGCTGGGCGCAGCCGCGCTCGTCGCGGCGGGCGTAGCTCTTCTCCGTCAGGGAAGCCAGAGACAGGAGCCGACCGAGGCCAAGACCGAAGAGGCTCCCCCGGGGGAGAAGGCTCCCGGGAACGTCAGGCTCGACCGGCTGAGAGAGCTCGGGATCTAGCCGTTCCGCGGGACGGTGGCCACGTGGCCGCCGACCCGGCGTCCGAGCAGGACTACCCAGAGCAAAGGGGGGCGACCCATCGGTCGCCCCCCTTTCGCGTTTTCGACCCGCAAGTCGCCCGGCTGTCGCGCTCCGCTCGCCGACGCGCCTATTCGAAGTGCACCGCGTTCTTTTCGATGTAGTCCGACCACTCCGGCGGCACGTCGGTATCCGGAAAGATCGCCTGCACCGGGCACTCCGGTTCGCACGCCCCGCAGTCGATGCACTCGTCCGGGTGAATGAGATACTGCTCCCCGGCTTCGTAGATGCAGTCGACCGGGCACACTTCCACGCAACTGGCGTCCTTGGTGCCGATGCATGGCTCGGTGATGATGTATGTCAAAACTGCCTCTGGGTTCGATGCGTCCGGTTCCGATCATGGAGTCTGCGAAAACTGATGATTGCGGAACTCGCAACGGGTGGCAACCCTGACACCCCTCGCTCACGCCCCCAGGGACGACCGGAAGTGCCGCAGGGTAGCGCCAACGGCCCTGTCCAGCCCGGGCGTCGACCCTTCGAAGGGATGCACGGCCTCGAACGTGTGTCCCGAGCCCTCCACGAGCTCCAGCCGCGCGCCCGGTCCGGCCCGGACGAGTTCGCGGGCTTCAATGAGCGACACGGTCGCATCGTCCGCACCGTGTACGATCAGCCACGGAATGTTCACCCTGGCCGCAGCGGAAAGGATGTCGAAACGGCGGCTGTTCGCTTCGAGATCGTCGAGCACCATGCGGTATAGCGGCATCTCCTGTCCGGTGCGCGCGTTGGCGATGTAGACCACGCCCTGCCGCTTCCATTCCTCCCGCTGTTCCCGCGTCCAGCGCTGAAAGGTCGAGATCGCGGCCCATGTCACCAGCGAAGAAACGTCGTCGCGCTCGGCCACGGTGACGATGCCGGTTCCGCCCCCGCGGCTGTGCCCCACGATGCCCACCGCCTCCGGTCGGCGTCCGCCGCTCCACTCGCCCGCCGTCAGGAGGTCGACCATGTGGTGTACGTCGCCCACTTCGTGGCTGAAGGTGTTCCTCCCGAAGGCCTCGAGGTCGGTGAAGTCCGCGAGGTTCGGTCCGACCCCGTTCCGGGACCCGTTGAACGAGACGACGAGGTGGCCGTCGTCGGCGAGTCGCTCGCACAGGTACGGGAAGAAGCCCCAGTCCTTGAAGCCCTTGAAGCCGTGCGCGACCAGCACCGCCGACCGGGGCTCGGCCGCCGCGGGGCGCCGGACGTCGATGCGGATGACTTCGCCGTGGGGGGGCACAACCTCGTCCCGCCTGTGGATCAGGGCCATTCGGTGTCTCCCAGACCTGCGCGGTGGTTCTCGAGGCGCGCCGCCGCGAAGAGGTAGTCCGAGAGCCGGTTGAGGTACTGGACCGCCTCCGGGTCCACGAACGAACGGCTCGCCAGCGCCACGGTCCGCCTCTCCGCCCTGCGGCAGAGCGCGCGCGCGTGGTGGAGGTGGCTCGCTCCCGCCGTGCCCGCCGGCAGGATGAAGTTCTTCAGCTGCCCGGTCTCGGCTTCGGCCGCGTCGATCCAGGACTCCATCTCGCCGACCCGCTCGATCGGCGGTTCGGGCACCGCGGGCACCGGGCGCCCCTCGCGCGCCGGCGGCGTGGCCAGGCGCGCTCCGATCGCGAAGAGGTCCGACTGGATCCGCCCGAGGGCGCGGCGGACATCCTCGTCCCGCACGTGCACCAGCGCGACGCCGAGGACGCTGTTCAACTCGTCGACGGTTCCGTAGGCCTCCACGCGCGCGTCGTCCTTGTGCACCCGTCCGCCGCCGAAGAGTCCCGTCTCGCCGCCGTCCCCCGTCCTCGTGTAGATCTTCACACGCACACCTCAGCGCGGGCCCAGCTTCGTGAACTTGCGGATCGCCATCGCCTTGTCGAGCAGGCTCGATTCGGCTTTGGGCTCCTCGCCGCGCAACCCCGACAGCGCGTCCCTCACGTCGAGAATCGCCTCGAGCATCACCTGGTCGCGCTGAAAGCCGAAGTCGAGCGCTCGCATGCGGGCCTCGTCGCCGGCCCGGTCCGCCTTCTGGTACGCCTCGCGGTAGACCGTCTCGAGGGTGCTGATGATCCTGGATCTCGCGCGCATTCAATCCGCCTTCTGTATGTTGAAGGGTAGCGGCATCTGCACTGCGCCGGCCAACGCGAACACGGGACCGGACGATGAAGGAAACGATCAATCCGACGGAGTCGAAGAGCGACGCTGTCGAGCCCTCCGACGAGGTCGTCACGAAGGCGAACGAACTGTACTGGCACTCGGAAGAGAGTGTCAACCAGTTGGCCCGGGAGCTCGATCTGTCCAAGGGAACGCTCTACGAGATCCTGGCCCCCCTGCCTGCGGACCTGCGCTGTCCGCGCAACGACGGAGAGCTGTCGTACCCGAACCGGACAGCCCGCGACCGCGGCTTCGTCAGCTGCGCGACCTGCGGGTTCGAGGACGAGGAAGACCAGGTCCGCGCGCTGATCGAGCTGCAGGACGACCTGGACGCGACCGAGCTCGGAGCGCCCGACCAGACGGCCGCGACCCCACGTCCGGCGTCCTCGCGCGACCCCGCCCCCCACGGCGCCGCCCCCCTCCGCTCGGATCCATCCCGGCCGCGCCGACTGGAGACCCTCGTGGTGCTCTCCGTGCTCACCGGCCTGACCGCCGGGCTCATCCTGGGCGGCCTCATTCGGCGCCGCTGAAGCACCCATGCCGGGCGACCCGAAGTCCATCGTCACGCCGGATGCCTTTTCGGTAACGCCCGAGCTGCTCGGCACCCCGCTGGCCACGCCCGGCCGACGCTCGGCGGCGATGATCGTCGACCTCGTCCTGATCGGGTTTCTGCAGCTTCTCGGCTGGCGGGTGCTCGGCGGGCTCGTGGGCCTCGCCCTGTTCCGACTGGCGACCCGGCGCACCGACGGAACCCGATCCACCCGCGCGCGCCAGCTCGGGCTCGGCTGCGCGGGGGCGTCCGTGCTGGTGGTCGCGGTGGGCGCCACCTTCATTCCGGCGCTACTCAGGATGGCTTCGTCCGATACCAACCCGCCCGTCCAGCTTCAGTTCGGCGACGACACCGTTTCGATCGGCCTGCCGGTCGACCCCGGCGTGATCGACCTGGCGGAGACGCTCGCGGACCCCGCCGTGGCCAACCTTGCGGAAGAGCTGGAACAGCGCGAACAGAGGATCCAGGAGCTCGAAGAGCAGCTGTCGGAAGTCGATTCCCGCTCCACCCTCTTCACCTGGATCCGCGACGCGGCCGACGAGGCGGGGCTTGTGTTCGGCTGGGGCACGGTCTATCTCACCCTTTTCCTGGCGCTGTGGGGCGGGCGAACGCCGGGCAAGAAGCTGCTCGGCCTCCGCGTGGTGCGCCTGAACGGCCAGCCGCTCGGCCTGCTAATGTCGCTCGAACGCGCGGGCGGCTACGCGGCGGGGTTCGCGACCGGGCTGCTCGGCTTCGCGCGGGTGTGGTGGGACCCCAACCGACAGGGCATTCACGACAAGATCGCCGAGACGGTGGTCATCAGAGAGGGACAGCCCAACCTTCTGTACCGGGAGGGAGCCGTGGAGGCGCGCGGGTCAAACGACATCGAGGAGCTGGAATGATGAACAGACAATACAGACGAATACGATACGGCCGCGCGGCGGCGGTGATGGCGCTGTCCGCGGCGTTGGCCTGCGGCGGCGGGGGAGAGGCCGACCCGGGAGCCGCGGCGGCCGGCGCCGAGACGCGCTCCGGCCCCGAGTCCCAGTCCGTCCCCACCTCCATGCTGTCGGAGGGCGGAACGAGCGTGGTGCCGCCCGCGCAGGAATTCCAGCTGCCCGAACTCGGTTTCGACTTCGGTTCGGAGGACGCCCCGATCAAGGTCGTCGAATTCAGCGACTACGGCTGCGGCTACTGCCGCCGTTTCCACACCGAGACCTTCCCCACGCTCAGGACGAACTACATCGAGACGGGCAAGGTGCAGTGGAAGTACGTGACCTACGTGAGCGGCATGTTCGCCAACGGCATGGTCGCCGCCTACGCCGCCGAGTGCGCCGGCGAGCAGGACCTGTTCACCCCTATGAGCGAATTGCTCTACGAGCGCCAGCCCGACTGGAAGAGCCTGGGTGAGCCCTACCCGGTATTCGAGGAGCTGGCCCAGGAGGTCGGCTTGAACACCGAGGACTTCCGCGCGTGCATCGCCGAGCAGCGGCCGAGGCCGAGGGTGCGGAGCGGCATCCTGAGCGGCGCGCGGCTCGGGGTGCGCGGGACGCCGTCGTTCCTGGTGAATGGGGTGCCGATCGTGGGGGCGCAGCCGCTGCCGTATTGGGAGGGCCTCTTCAGTGCGATTGAGGAGGAGATCGGTGCGGGGGGTGTCGGCTCCGGGTCGTAGTCCCGTGGGACCGGATGTGCGCGCAATCACGTTGCGTGGCGACCCAGAGTCGGTCTTGACTACACGCAACTGTGGCGGCGGCCATGGAGGCCGCCACCACAGTGAACAGCCGATGCTTAGCACGAGCGGGCATTGCTAGCAGACATCGTTGCAGAGTATGAAGACCAGGTTGACCTCCCACGCGGGCATGCCGTCTGCAGGAATGTGGGCACTAAGAATGTCAGGGACCCCGGAATGGAGGGCGGCAGTCAATAGTCGACAATACTAAACAATGTGGTTTAGTATTGTGATTGTTCTGCGCCCTCGACCAGTCTGCGGCCTACGACCCGGGGCCCGCTCTCCTCATCGAGCCGCAACCCCCACACGTGCGTTCTCGTCGCGTCCCGCAGTTGGAACCACTCCGGCAGCAATACGCGCCGCGGTTCGGCGACATCGTCGTGGCGACGCACGGCGTACCACACCCTCCGGCCGTCGGATTCCTCGGGCGATAGTAGCCAGAGTTCATCTGAAGCGGTGACCCGCGTCTCGGCGACGGGGGGAAGATACTCGGGCACAAACAGCGCCTCTTCGGCAAGCCGTTGCGCGGTTGCCTCCGAGATGGGGCGCCCCACACGCTGCGCGGAAGACGCAGCTCTGTTGGCAAGGTCCCGCAAGACCTCCTCTACCTCCACAGCGCGTGTCGCCACCGGAGGAAGCGCGATCGATCTGCGCCAGACCGTGTCGGCCGGGGCGGTGATCTCCGTTACAATGACCTGGCCGGGAGTTCCGTTTCTCTGCACGATGCCCACAATCCCGCGATCTCCGTCCAGGTAGCTGAGGTCGGCATCCGTGAAGGGTTGTGTTGCGAACATCGCTTCCGGAATTGGCGAAGAGCCGTCGTCGAACCGAATGCCTAGCGCCAAGCGCCGAACGTCGAGCAGAGCGATTGTGTCGGCGGCGCGGTTCTCGTGGTTTCCGGCGTGGAGCAGGATAGCTTGCTCAGGCGCGGCCTGGCCTTCCGTCCACTCCAGCATGACGGCGTGGGGAGGAGGATTCTGGCGCGCCAGAATCGCGTGGTCGTCCAGTAGAGTTTCCGCTCCCGACATGGGGGATTCCAGAACCTCGAGAACGTCGCCCGTGTCGGAAAAGCGCACAAAATGGCGGTCGTAGGTCGCCCAGAAGCCGTCAGGCAGCACTCGGACATCGAAGGGGCGTCCCAATCCGGCCAGCCTCTCATCTCTGCCCAGTCGGAGGAGAAGTTGACCACCGGCAGACCACACGGTGATCCGCCTCGCCAGCGGCTCGACGACATGGATTCTGAGGCCGTCACGGCTGACCCGGACGCGCCCTACCCGGCCGAATCCACCATCGCTTCCGGAGTCCGACGGGCCGATGATCTCGAAGTCCGGTTCCGTAGTCCAGTTCTGGCTCGCCCGCAACGGAGCTGAGACTGAAGCGAAGACCGCAATAGACGACAGGATAAGCCGGCCCGCCGTTGGAACGGCCCGCGCTCTCCTCCGTCTCCGCGTTCGTCTCACGCGCGGATCACTCCGATTGCGGCCCCTGGACCAGCTTGCGACCGGCAACATACGTGACACCCAGCGAGTCTCGGCGCAGTCCCCAGACGTGGGTGGGGGTCGCGTCGCGCACTCGAAAGCCCAAGGGCAACCGTACCCGCCGCGGTTCCGACTCGTTGTCCCCGCGACCGATCGCAATCCATACCGTCAGAGTATCCGCCTCCTCGTAAGTCTGCATCCACAGCTCCCCGGTCGACATCCCGCGCAGATCGCGAACCGAAGGTAGTGGGTCGGGCGCGTAGAGAGCGTCTTCGACCAGTGCCCGGGCCTCAATTTCGGACACCCGCTGCCCCGCCATCGCCGACTGGTCGATCACCTGATCGGCAACGACATCAATGGCACCCTCCAGGAGTTCTTGAGGCAAGCTCACTGGTTCGACCGCCAACCTGCGATGCCAGATGGTGTCGCCAAGCGGGGTGATCTCCAGCAGCTCGATCACACCGTTTCCAAGATTCCTGCGAGCAATGACCAGGTTCCCCGTTTGGGGGTCGAAGTACGTCAGGTCGTCGTCCGCCAGGGGTTGAGCAGTATGAAACTGCCATGTGAACTCCCACTCCGAGCCAGTGGGCCGAACGGCCAGGTTCCGGTTCTGCGTGTCCAGAAGAGCGATCGTATCCATGGCCCACCGATTGCCCCGTGGCCAAGCGTGAAACACGGGCACCTCCTGAAAAGGACTGTCTCCCGCCCAGGCAGTTGCCACGCTGGCCGCGATGGCGGGGACGACCAGGTAGCCTTCGCGTTCGGTCAAGAGACGTGGCAGGAGCTGAAACCCCTGAAAGCTGAGCACCCCCGGCGGGTTGGGAACAGTGCGGAGGACCGTGCCGTCTTGCGCGAAAAACGTGAATCGACGGCTGTCCTGTACCAGGAAGCCGCCGGGCCCGGGAACGACGCTGCGAGGCGTCAGGAACTCTCCCGGGCCTTCGCCAGGCTTCTCAATGTCCAGCACAAGGTCGCCGCTGGGCGTCCAGACGCTCACGCGGGCCAGGTAAGGCTCGAGGACGAAGACGCGCTCCCCGTCCGCCGAGACGCGAACATCGCTGACCAGCGCGAAAGCGGCAGGGCCCCCGAAGGCGTTCCCGATTTCATAATCGGGCTCCGTGACCCAAATCTCGGTCCCGGGACCGAGTTCGGAAGGTTGACCGCAACCCAGGGCGGCTATCACGGCGAGGACAGTCTGGCGGAAAGCGGTCATCCGCCCAGTTTCGTGGCGCGTTCCACGCCTACATTGCGAGTAGCGACCCGGCCAGCGACACTGCCCTTTATCCTGGCCATCTGCTTGCCTCCTGTTCCATAATGGAATCCACCATTGCGACCCGTCCAAGAAACCGGGACCACCTCACACCTCACGGCTGTTCATGAGCTACTGCCGTCGCCCTCCCCCATACGGAGCCGGATGCGTCCAAAGTACCGCGAATCCAATGTGCCTTGCATGGTGACCCACCACACGCCATCCGATAGGACGGACATTCGTACTACATCCGAGGGGATAAAGGCTCGGGCCAAAGGCTCAAAATCGGTGTTCAACACCAGCCATTCTCGATGCTGCTCGGTCGCATTCGCATATAGTTGCAACCAGATTTGATCGTCACTGGACACTGCCGCTTCAAATCCTGGAAGTTCCGCAGGAATCCCCCTGACCAATTCCGAGATCGCATACTTGAAGTCACCTGCGACGGCTCTCTGGCCATCCCAGCTCGCACCTCTTAGGAGTCGGGCCTCGATACTGTCTCGATGGCCAGCACTCAAGCGCTCGTTGTTCACTGCGATTTCTCGGTAGCGGCGTCTGAAACCGTTCCTGTACTTGGTGAGCACGATATTGGTCGAGCCCGCGCCAGCCGTTACAGGTCGATCAATCCTCACGACCTCGCGTCGCTTCGGAAGGTAAAACAGGACAGAATGATCTGCGGGCCCATCGTATCGCACGTTGGTTCCGCCGCCATCGAGCACTAGCAGGGTCCCGCTCGTTTTGAACTCGTAAACGGGTGTCGTATTGTGACCCTGTACCCGCAACAAGGTAATTGTGCGCCCGGGGCGCAATTGGCGTGCTACCAGCGGATCGCGGGTTTCGGCCTCAATCAGGTACTCACCCGGACTCCAATCCGACAGCCAGGATATCCGCATGTTATCGCTCCCCAGCATCAGCGGCGTCCATCCGGTGTCCTCGATACTCCTTTCACTACCATCGAACGACACCTTTTGCACGCGACCGGTCGGCAATTCGCTGTACCAGACCGCACCCGACGTAAGGCCGAACGTCCACGGTCGCAGTCTCATTTCGCCTGGCCCTTCGCCGCTTCGAACCAGCGTCTCCACGGAGTCACCAGTGGCATCGTAGCTATGGACCTCCCTAAGATATGGATCAAGCACAAAGAAGCGGCCCTGCTCGTCCGATCCCAGCGGGATCGGATCAATGTACTGTGCTTGGGTGTCCTTCCCGATCGGTAACTCCAACTCCCCGATCCATACCGGTAGAGCAGGACTTAGGTGCTTAGTGGTGGCAACGGATTCCTGCTGTGAGGCATCCGGTGCAACATCGCACGATGCAGCCGTCGCTACAGATCCCGCGGCTAGCGCCGAAACCCACCGCAGCCCACGCATCGCTGCCGGTACCATAACCCCCTCCTTAGATCCTCACTATCGGCGGATCGCTTGATACCGCCTGTGGGTCGGAATTCGCTTGGATACCAACGATCCAGTTGCCACAACCCCCGCGCTGGGTCCCGTCGCTTGCTTCAGCAAGAACCTCTTCACCAACCACGATTCCCGAGGGGCCTACTACCAAGCGAGACTCGGACCGGGCGCTGTCGGACAATGTAAACCGAAGCTCTGCATCGCCATCCCGTAGACCGACCGAGTACAGTTGGTTCCCGCTTGCGAGCCACACAAGTCCATCGGTCACGGTAACGGCTTCAATCTTGGCGCCGCCGAGCGTGGCAAGTAGGGTGGGTACACCTTCATCGAGGCGGAATACCCTTTGGCCGTCGCGCGCGACGAACACGACGCTAGCGCTATCGATTGCTGAGGCTAAGCTGGGAACAAGATCTCCAGTTAAAGTCCACGTCCGTATGGGCTCAAGGAGGACCGCCACACGAGGCTCAGACGCTCGCTCTTGGCATCCAAGGGCGGTGATTCCGGCTGAGTATGCCAACACGCCGAGTATGTCCCTTCGCACTTTGGTTCGCAAACAGTCTCGGCCACGCTGCCATCGAGATCGATCAGGAGCCCTCGCGTGACAAACGCTCATTGGACCCCGACCAGCTGTGGGTGGCCGACATCACACAGGTGCGCACTTGGTCGGGGTGGCTGTACCTCGCTGGGGTGTTCGACGCGTGGAGCCCGCGGATCGTCGGCTCGGCCATGGCGCCCCGCACGCCGCCCGAACTGGTCGGCGAGGCGCTGAGGATGGCGATCACCTGCCGCCTGCCGGAGGGTCCGGTGATCCATCACAGCGACCAGGGCTCGCAGTAAAGGTCGTTGGGGTTCGGCCAGCGGTGCCCGGAGACCGGCATCGTGCAGTCGATGGGCTCGGTCGGAGATGCGTACGACAACGCGATGTGCGAGAGCCTCTTTGCGACGCTCGAGTACAACCGTTTCGACCGGCGGCAGTTTGCGACCCTGGCCGGGGCGCGGCGCGGAGTCTTCCGCTTCATCGAGCGCTTTTGCAACACCCGCTGGCTTCACACTGCTCTTGGCTACCAGTCGCCGGCGAACTGCGAGAAGCTCAACCATGCGGCTGAAGCGAACCTGCAACGCCGGAGCGGACGAAGCTCTTCGGGCTTCTCGCACTGGCTCGGCTCCTCGAGCTTGCTCGTTGCTTCTCTCCACCGCTGGAGGGGACAGCGAAGAACCGTTCGTGAAAGCGGGGCAGGCCCATCGCACTTCTCCCTTCAGGACCATCGGGCTCTTGAAGGGGTGGCTACTCATGGCGTTCCTTTGGGTGCATGTGGTGGGTGGGTCGAGGCCCGTCGTGTGACGCTGGCTCTCATATACCCACCAGTTCCCAGCCCAGAAGTGTGCAACCGCGTGCGGCGACGCCTTGAATTCCCGGAACCCATTAATCTCCCGTGGACGATCCTCGACAGGCCCTGCTCGCTACCGGTGCGAACTTCGGATCGCTTGCGCTATGCAGTGGCTGTCCCGAGCGTAGCGGACCGCCGCTGAAAGTGGTTCCGGCGACACCAGATCTGGAGATCAACACCAGCGCATCGGCCAGCCTGAACGACAGGATCATTGGCCGGGCGACGGTAATCATTCGACAGTCGGAGCCTTGGCGACGGTCGCTTTCGTGCCTGGTGTCAGGCAAGCGCCGAATGACAACTACCCTTTACGTTTTGTCATCCTGACTTTACGCGATCACGGTCGCTCACGTGGTGCGCGTGCGGGAGCCAGCACCCAAAGAACTGTGGTATCGGATACCAATCGATCCCCCAAGCAGCGATCCCGTCCCTGTCGGCCTCCCGCTCCACCAACGCGACCAGCAGATCGCCGGGCAAGTCCCAGAGAGCTGGCCACTATGAGAAACGGCCTTGCAGCGCTGTTCCGTCCTGTAGGCCGAGCCGGAGCCGCACCTCACGAACTCAACATCGAATTCGTCCCGAGTTACCGCGAGCGGTTGCCGATTAACATCGGGATGAGCCTCGACCCAGCCTGATCGCTCCGTCCCCGTGACCCAAGGATGGCCTGCGCCACCTCGGCGAGGCGGACCCCATGACCCTCCGCTACCACCTGCCCGTCGGCGTCGATGGCGAACGCCCAGGGCGTCTTCGAGGTCAGAGCATGGTCACCCGCTCCATCCTCAGGTGATTCAACGGCTCCCACTCGAACACTCCAGTGGTTGTCCCGAGCGTAGCGCACCGCCGCGGAAAGCGGCCCCGGCGACACCGCAATCGTTCGATGGTCTCCGGAGTCCTCGTCCGCGAGTCCAGGATGCCCAGGCCTCTGCCACGCGCGCGGTGTGGGCGCAGTCTGGATCGAAGACCAACAGCAAGATCTCGTCCCCAGCGCCCAGTTCAATCGTCGCGCCGCCGGAGTAGCGTACCGCCAATCCCGACACGTCGTGGCCGACGGCAACAGGCGAATCCGGGGGATCAACCCGCAAGATGCGCTGTCCTACCACGACCGACTGGCCAATTGTTACCGGGCATGCAAAATTGCGGGAACGTGGGCACTGAAAGTGTCAGGGTTGAGCCTCATGGCGGGCGGTTGGCCGTGGGGCTCTGTGGGAGGTTGGGCCGGGAACGAGGGCGGGTTGGCTACCATCGCGTCTCCATCGAACGGAGGAGAC
>JAJDXS010000057.1 GCA_022823145.1 Gemmatimonadota bacterium | reverse complement strand
GCGGACGGCTGGCGCCGCCCTCGGTCGTCTACGGCGGCCGCGCCTGGCGGCGCGGCCGCCTCCGGCTCGACAAGTTCGAACCCCACACCGTCAGTTCACTGACGTTCACGGACGGGGTGGGATTCGAACCCACGCGGGCAGATGCCCACACGATTTCCAGTCGTGCGCCTTAAGCCACTCGGCCACCCGTCCTGCTTTCCGGCATAATCGGGGCGCCCGGATTCGAACCGGGGACCTCTGCGACCCGAACGCAGCGCTCTACCGGACTGAGCCACGCCCCGTGAAGATGAATGTTCCCGCCTGCCGCCGGGGAGAGCGGCGGGGGTCTGGAGCGGAGGCGGAGGGACTCGAACCCCCAAGTGCTTGACGCACGCCGCATTTCGAGTGCGGTGCCTTACCAATTAGGACTACGCCTCCTCGGGTCGGGGGAGGGAGTGTGTGACAGGCTGGGACTGGGGAGGTGGATGGGCCGGCGGCGGCGTTGGTGCTGGTCGGCATTGGCGTCCATCGCCTTTGGCTCGGACGAACCGCGTTCCACATGGTCGACTCGGCACCCAGGGAGTGGGATTGGCCTGCGGGCGGCTTCGCCGTCCTCGGCCGTCTCCAGCGTTCGCGCCGGCCAGCGCGAACGCTTCCGGCTCGACAAGTTCGAATCCCACTCCCTCCGTTCACTGCTCGTTCACGGAGGGAGTGGGATTCGAACCCACGTGGTCACAGGGACCAACGCCTTAGCAGGGCGCCGCTTTTAGCCGCTCAGCCATCCCTCCAAGTAGCCCCGCCTGGGCTCGAACCAGGACTCTTCTGATCCAGAGTCAGACGTGTTGCCAATTACACCACGGGGCTATTTGCTGTATTCTGCTCGCCGCAAACCCTGACGTTGCGTCAGGGTAGAGCCACCGGTCGGACTCGAACCGACGACCCCGTCATTACGAGTGACGTGCTCTACCAGCTGAGCTACGGTGGCGATGTTTCGGGCAGGCGGCAAGCCGGCGGACCCGCTGCCTCTGCCAATGGAGCCGAGGGGATTCGAACCCCTGACCTCAGCGTTGCGAACGCTGCGCTCTCCCAACTGAGCTACGGCCCCGATTCCGCCGGACCCGCGACGGAACCGCAGGCCTCCAGTGGGCGCGACAGGACTCGAACCTGTGACCTCCACGATGTCAACGTGGCACTCTAACCAACTGAGCTACGCGCCCTCATCCGGCGCTCGGGCCGGCAAGTACGCCCGGGAGGACTCGAACCCCCAACCCCCTGATCCGTAGTCAGGTACTCTATCCAATTGAGCTACGGGCGCTCCGTAAGAGTCTCGGCAGGAAATGCCCACGACAGGACTCGAACCTGTACGTCCTTTCGAACACTGGTCCCTCAAACCAGCCTGTCTACCAATTCCAGCACGTGGGCGCCAACCGGTACCACGTCCATCAATGCTCGGGGAGGGACTCGAACCCTCACGGGGTTAACCCCCACAGGATCCTGAATCCTGCGCGTCTGCCAATTCCGCCACCCGAGCCCCGGCACTTCGGTAAAACGCAGTGGAGCCGAGGGGAGTCGAACCCCTGACCTCCTGAATGCCATTCAGGCGCTCTCCCAACTGAGCTACGGCCCCATCGTTGCGAACCTGAGCCAGGAACACTCGCTCCAAGACCCGAACTGTCAATCAACCCGGCCAATCGTGTGGCCAACCAACCAGCAGCGGGGCTGACGGGACTCGAACCCGCGGCCTCCGGTGTGACAGACCGGCACTCTAACCAAACTGAGCTACAGCCCCTGCTTCACTGCGCAGCCGGGGCGAACCCCGACCGTATACCCTCACGGGGAATCGAACCCCGATCTCCACCTTGAAAGAGTGGTGTCCTAACCGTTAGACGATGAGGGCGTCACCCCGTCGTACAGGCCCGGAGGGACTCGAACCCCCAACCGCCGGTTTTGGAGACCGGTGCTCTACCAAATTGAGCTACGGACCTGTGATTCCCCAATGGCCAGGGACGGAATTGAACCGCCGACACCGCGATTTTCAGTCGCGTGCTCTACCAACTGAGCTACCTGGCCCGTACCGGCATCGTTCCGACAAAAACCGACCGGGTCCTGCCGGTGGGCCGAACCCCCTGGTTCAGCGATCCCCGGTGGCCTGGCCGGTCTACGTCAGAAACGCCGCGCGAAGGCGGCGTTCCCTGGCTCCGATGCAGTCATAGCGGGGGCGGGATTCGAACCCGCGACCTTCGGGTTATGAGCCCGACGAGCTACCAGACTGCTCCACCCCGCAGTGAGATCTGAAAGTTATTGGATTTTGAGCCCCGGGTCAATGACGGTTCAGACCGTTGCCGACAGGCGCCGACAGTACCAGTCGATCCAACGGTTGGACAGCCCCAGGAGTTTCGCGTTCCGGGTGACGGCGATCACCTCGGCGCGGGTCATCTTCGTCTCGCGCTCGAGCACATCGGGGTTCCCCCGACTCAGCGCCAGCGTCCGCACCGCAAAGAAGAGCGGCAGCATGCAGAACAGGCGCACTCCGTGATGACGGCGCGGAATCATGCGAATGTAGGCGCGCGCCGCGCTCAGGTGGCATTCCGCCTTTTCGACCAGCCGCGACAGGACCCTCATCGCGACCTCGTGATTGCCGGGCCGGAAGAGATCCGGTGGCCGCACGTCGGGATCCGCGATGTAGTCCGTGGGCACATAGACCCAGCCGCGGTCGCGGTCTTCGTGCAGACCGCGTATGACGTTGACGGTCTGGAGCGCCAGCCCGAACTCGCGCCCGAGCCTCATCATCCGGTCTCCGGCTCCCTCAAGTCCCTTGAGCCGCAACGCGAAGAGCTCGGTCAACAGGAGTCCGACGCGGCCGGCCACCTCGTGCATGTAGTCGTCGAGGTCGGCCTCGGTTTCGAACCTCGATCCGCGCTCTACCCAGCGGGCCATGCCGGCGCTGGACTCCCGTACGCGGCTCACGAGGATGTCCCTCGCTTCCGGAGCGAGGCTGTCCAGGCCCTCGAGCACGGTCGTCGCGTTGCGGGCGACGAGGGCGTCGGGCGTGTCCTCCCGGGCTGCACCGAGCCGTTCGACCAACTCCCGGGGTTCTTCGTCACCGCCCAGAACGCGCCGCCAGGCCGACAGCAGCGCCGACTTGTCATCGTCGGCCAGTTCCTGATTGTCCTCCAGGTAGTCCGACACGCGCAGAAGGAGGTACGCGACCGTGATCTCTTCCCTCAGCGGCTCGGGAAGAATCTCTATCCCCACGGCGAAGGTGCGGCTCGACCGGGTCAGCAGTTCCTGCAGAGTGGCCATGGCTGATTCTCAAGCAACCCGGCGTTTCCCGTCAACATCCCCGTCGATCACCTGCCTGCCCGTCTTCCGCGGTCCCACCCGCCGAATACCATGGTGACCGGTCGTTCCCGGCGTTATCATACTAGAGGGGCAGTAGCCGCGAAACGGTGGATGGCAGGACCGCGGAAAGGTTGGGAATGATGCCGGACAAGCTACCCCTGGAGGACATTGAAGGGTGGGTGGCGATACATCCGAGGTGGCAGTATCGGGATGGTGCAATCCACAAGAAGTACACCTTCCCCACCTTTCGCAGCGCGATCGTCTTTGTGAACCGCGTGGCCACCATTGCGGATGAACTGGACCACCACCCCGACATCAACGTCCGCTACAACTCGGTGTCGCTCGCAGTGACCACCCACGATGCGGGCGGGGTCACGACGAAGGACATCGGGTTGGCGGAGCGCATCGATTTCGCGACATCAGCGCGCTGACCGGATCGCCCGCACCAGGATTCCCAGCCCCTTCTCCAGTTCCGCTCCGGCCAGGGTTGCGGGCGGCGTCAGCTCCACCACGTTCCCGTCTTCGCCGGCCGGCAGCGCGATGAGCCCAAGGGCGAGCGCCCGCTCTGCCACCTCTGCCGCCGGAGCCGCACCCCTCGCCCGCCGAGCCAGCTCCACACCAAGCATCAGTCCGCGGCCGCGAACCTCCACCACGTCCTCCTGACCGCCCAGTTCCCTGGCGAGAAAGCCGATTGCCCGGTCCCCGAGGCGCCGCGCCCGCTCCGCCAGACCGTCCGCCTCGAGCGCGGCAAGGAATCCCAGTCCCGCCGCGCAGCTCAGCGGATGCCCCAGGAACGTGCTCGTGTGAATCGCCTCGCCGGTCGATGGCGGCCACGCGTCCATGACCTGCGGCGGACCGCAGCAGGCCGACAGCGGCATTCCTCCTCCAAGGGCCTTGCCCAGGCAGACGAGGTCCGGAACAAGGCCTTCGGGATCGCAGGCGAGGAGGGCACCGGTGCGACCCATGCCGGTGAAGACCTCGTCGCCGATGAGCAGCGCCCCTCCCGCCCGCGCCCTTTCTCCAAGTTCGGCGAGAAAGCCATCGGGCGGAGTGCGAACCCCCGCCCGCCCCTGGATGGGCTCGACGATCACCGCGCCCACGGGCACGGAAACCGGGTTGGAAAGCAGGCTCGACACCCTCGCCAGCACCTGCTCCGCACCCTCGGGCGACGAAGGGAACGGCAGGTAGTGCACATGATCCGCCAGCCGATCGGTGAAGGGGCGGCGAAAGTGCTCCCTGTGAGTCGTGGCGAGCGCGCCCAGCGTCAGACCGTGGTAGCTGCCCTCGAAGGCGATGACCCCCGTGCGGCCAGTGGCCAGCTGTGCCGTCTTGAGCGCGGCTTCCACCGCATCCGAGCCGCTCAGTCCAAGGATCGTCCGGGACTCGGGCCACGGCATATGCGCCGCCAACTTCTCGAGAAACTCGACCTTGACGGCCGGCGGCTGAATGTCTCCCATGCCGTGGATCAGGCGGTCGGCCTGCTGCCGGATCCGCTCCACGACCATCGGGTGGCGGTGTCCGGCGAACGCGACGCCAAAGGCCCCCGTGAAATCGAGATAGGTGTTGCCGTCGGCGTCCCGCACGCGCGCACCCGACGCTTCGGTCCAGAAGGGCGGCGGCGGCCTCAGACAGGTGACGTTGCGGCACTCGACGCGCGACAATCGCGTTGCCCAGTCGGTTCGCTCCTCGTCAGCTGCCAAGGGTGATCCAGCCCATCAGGCCGAAATAGACAAGCAGGAGAAGCAGGCCTTCCGAGCGCCTGACCCTTCGGGCGCTCGCAACAACCGGCCACACCAGGATCGACAGGATGAGGACGGCCGGCAACTGCAGGGTGAGGATCGACTGATCGACGGGGTAGCCCCGCACGAGCGCGGAAGCTCCCATGACCGCGGCGATGTTGAAGATGTTGGAGCCCACGATGTTGCCGACCGCGATGTCGGCCTGCTTGCGTGCGGCGGCAACGATCGACGTGACCAGCTCCGGGAGCGATGTCCCGACCGCGACAATGGTCAGGCCGATGACTTCCGGGCTCGCGCCCAGGACTCCCGACAGGTACGTGGCGGAGTCCACGATCGCCTTGCCGCCAACCCCCAGTCCCGCCGCCCCGATCACCACCAATCCCAGGTTCCGGAGAGTGTCCTGCCCGCCCTCTTCCTCGTCACCGGCGTAGGTCCCCACTCCCTCCCGGATGTCCCTTATCTCGTCGTCTTCGGTCCAGAACGTGAAGCTCACGTAGGCAACCAGCAGAGCCAGGAGGATCAGTCCGTCTCCCCAGTCGACCTCCAGATCCAGGACGAACGGGAAAGCGAGGATCGTGATCACGATCATGATCGGGACATCGCGGCTGATCACCCGGTCGGCGACGGCAAGGGGCTTGATCAGCGCGGTACCGCCCAGGATCAGCCCGATGTTGGCGAGATTGGAGCCCAGGACGTTGCCCACCAGGAGGCCGCCCTCGTCGTTCAGCGTGGCAATCACACCCACGACCAGTTCGGGAGCGGAGGTGCCGAGCGAGACCAGAGTCAGCCCCACCACCACCGGGCTCGTCCCCATCGCGGCCGCAATCCGGGCGGCCCCCCGAACCAGCCACTCTGCACCGAAGTACAGCGCTCCAAAGCCCCCCAGGAGGAGCAGGACATTGGCCAGCGTTGTCATGCACGCCTCCGGCCCAGCCATTCCTGCAACTGGCCGCGTGTTCTCGTGTTGACGATCCGGTGTGCTTGCAACCAACCCCTCCGAGCCTGGTCGATCCCGTAACGGATATTATCCAATTGCGCGACCGAGTGTGCGTCGGAAGCGACGACGACCTCCACGCCGAGGTCGCCGCAGAGCCGCAGTCCGCGGTGGTCGAGATCAAGCCGCCGGGGGCTGGCGTTCACCTCCACGGCGACATCCAGAGCAGCCGCAACGCGCAGAATCTCGTCCAGGTCGACGGCGCAGGGCAGCCGACGCCCCAGCTGGCGTCCCGTTGGATGGCCGAGGACATGGACAAGGGGATTCTCCATCGCCGAGATGATCCGACGCGTCATCCGTGCCCCGCTCATGTCGAACGACGAATGCACGGACGCCACCACCAGATCCAGTTTCGCGAGCGTCTCGTCGCCCAGGTCGAGTGAACCGTCCGGCAGGATGTCGACCTCGCACCCCCGCAGGATCCGTATCGCCGGCAGTTCCTCCTGCACCCGGGCGATCTCGGCGGCCTGGGCCCGCAACCGTGCTGCGTCCAGTCCCGCGACAACCCGCGTCGAGGGCGAATGGTCGGTAATCGCGACGTAGCCGTATCCGCGCTCGAGCGCAGCCTCCACCATGCGCCGAAGCGTCGCCGCCCCGTCGCTCCAGGTGGTGTGCATGTGGAGATCGCCCCGGATGTCACCGCCCGTCACCAGCCGCGGAATCCCCGACTCGGCGCGCTCGATGGCATCGGCACCGTCCCTGAGTTCCGGCGGGATCCAGGGCAGGCCCAGCCGCTCGTAGATCCCGGCCTCGCCTCCCGTCGCCGAGCCCGTCCCGCCGGCGATTCCCGTGGGCGTCAGTTGCAGCCCCCTTGCCCGCGCCCTCGCAACCAGAGCCTCGATGAAGGGCTGTGGGCCTGTGAGGTGATGCGCGACCGCCTCGACCCGGTCGGATGGCGCCGCCACCAGCCTCGCGGCCACGCCTTCAAGCCTTGCGTGAACCGGGTTGTCCCCGCGGCTTCCGTCCACACGCGCATCCCCGATGCCGCCCACCGCGTCCCACAACGCCCCGGGCGGGGCTCCGCAAACCACATCGACGACAGCCACGATCTCCGTTCGGCGCCGTATGTCACCCGCCAGACACGGCTCGATCCCCGCGCTACGCAGGTGTGCCACCAACCGCGCCGCCAGGCGGTCCGCCTCCGGGAGCAGGGCCCTCCCTTCCATCTCGGCCCTGGCCGCCAGGCTGTCCTGCACGCGCCTCACCACACCGGGACCGAAGCCGTCCAGCTCGTAGATCCGCCTGCTCGCGACCGCGTCCTCGAGTGCTGGGAGCGAGTCGATACCGGCCCGGCGCAGTACGCGGGCGCGCGTCGCGCCCACGCCCGCCAGCCGCATCACATCGACGAGCCCCGCCGGGGTGCGGGCCCGGTACCCTTCCAGCCGCTGCGACGCCCCACGCAGCACCAGGTCCTCCAGAACCCCGGCCAGACCCTTCCCGATCCCCGGCACGCGGGTCAGATCGGCCCCGGCGCCGATCAGGTCGGCGAGGGGGTGCTCGAAACGTCCTATCGCGGTGGCCGCCCGGCGGTAGTGCCGGACCCGTTGCGGCCCGGTGCGGTCCAGCGCCATCAGATCCGCGAGTTCGGCGATGTGTCGGGCGAGCGCGGCGTTGGTCACGGGGTGGTGGCGCCGGGCGTCTCCGCGGGGTCCCCGTGCAGCAACTCCCGCAGGCGTGCCTCGTCCACCACCTCGACCCCGAGTTCCCTGGCGCGGGCCAGCTTCGACCCGGGATTCGCGCCGGAGACCAGGTAGTCCGTCCGCGCGCTGACCGAACCCGTGACGCGGGCGCCGAGCCCCTGCAGGATCTTCTTCAGTTCGCTCCTTGTGAACGTCTCGAGGGATCCGGTCAGTACCACGGTCTTTCCGGCCCAGGGACTCTCATCGTCGGCCCGGACTTCCTCCGGTACGGCGAACTCGAAGCCTTTCGCGAGCAGGCGGTCGAGCGCGTCCGCAACCCGGGGCTCATCCAGGAAGCCGCGAATGGCCGCCGACATCGTGGGGCCCACGCCGTGCACTTCCTCCAGCTCTTCCGGCGCGGCCCCACGGAGCGCGTCGATGCTGCGAAAGTGCGTCGCAAGGTCTCGCGCCACGGTCACGCCCACCTCCGGGATGCCCAGGCCCACCAGGAAGCGCGCCAACTCGACGTGGCGGCGTTTCCGGATGCCGGACACAAGGTTCCGCGCCGACACTTCCGCGAAGCCTTCCAGCGGGAGGAGGTCGTCTTCCGCCACGTCGAAGAGGTCGGCCAGCTCCGCGACGAGCCCCTGATCGACCAGCAGCGCCGCCGTCTCGGCACCCAGCCCCTCGATGTCCAGCGCGCTGCGTGCGCCGAAGTGGGTGATCCGTCCCTTCAGCTGCGCGCTGCACGCGAAGTGATTGGGGCACACCGTGAAGGGGCCCTTCGCAACCGGAGGGGTGCCACAGGACGGGCACGCGGCCGGCATCTCGAACGGTGGCCCCCTTTCCCTCCCGGCCTCGTCGATACGCTCGACGACCTGTGGGATCACGTCGCCCGCGCGTTGAATGCGGACCCTGTCCCCCTCTCGCACGTCCTTCCGCTCGAGCTCCTCGCGATTGTGGAGCGAGGCCCGCGAGACCGTGACGCCGCCCACTTCCACCGGACGCAGGAGCGCGACCGGCGTGAGGACACCCGTGCGGCCCACCGACACGAAGATCCGGTCGATCGTGGTGATCTCCTTGCGGGGCTCGAACTTGAACGCAATCGCCCATCTGGGGTGATGCGACGTGCTGCCCAGCCCATCCCGCGGCGCCAGTGCGTCGAGCTTTACGACCACGCCGTCGATCTCGTAGTTCAGCGTGTCGCGGTCGGTGTCGAAGCGTCGATGGTACTCGGCGATCTCGTCCACCGAGTCCACCACTTCGATCCGTTCCGGGGTGAGTAGTCCCCATGCCTTCAGCGCCGCCAGACCGTCGGAGTCGGTGTCGAACGAGACCCCGCGGGCCAACATGATGTCGTATGCGAGCACGGTCAGCGGGCGGCTCGCGGTGATGCGCGAATCGAGCTGGCGGAGTGCGCCCGAGGTGGCGTTGCGGGGGTTTTGGTAGGGCTGTTCACCGGCTTCGATACGGCGCTGGTTGAGCGTTTCGAAGTCGCTGAGGTACATGATCGCTTCACCCCTCACCGACAGAAATGACGGGGGGGGCAGCTGGTCGTCGCGCAGGCGCAGGGGGACCGAGCGGATGGTGCGGACATTCTCGGTGACGCCCTCGCCGACGCGGCCGTTTCCACGGGTCACCGCCCGGTCCAGGACGCCGTCGACGAATACGAGCTCCAGCGAAGCGCCGTCCAGCTTCGGTTCGAGGACGTAGCGGATCTCTTCGTCGCCGAGGGCTTTGCGGAGCCGCTCGTCGAAGCGCCGTACCGTGTCGATATCCTGCGCGGAGTCCAGCGACAGCATGGGGACGGCGTGTTTGATGTTGGGAAGGCTTTCGAGCGGATCCGCGCCCACCCGTTGCGTGGGCGAATCGGGGGTGGCCAGCGATGGATGGGCCGCTTCGAGGGCCAGCAGGCTGCGGAAGAGATCGTCGTACGCCGAGTCGGAAATCTCCGGCCGCGCTTCCTGGTAGTAGAGGCGGTTGTGGCGGCCGATCTCTGCGCGGAGTCGGGCGATCTCAGCCGCGGCCTCTCCGGGGCCGAGGTCCTGTGGACCTGCCCCGCCGGGCTCCCCTGTGTCAGCCATTTCGGCGTCGTTCCGGGCCATGGAAAACGCTAATTCGGGGCGTGGCGCCTGTCCATGCAGGGCGTTGCTTCTGTCCGCGCACCGCTCTCCCGGCTTAGATTGTTGCGCCGTTCACGAGGTTCGCCACACAGGAGGTTCCGGATGGAGTTGTCCCGCGGCCCGATCCGCACGTTCGCATTCGCCGTCGCCGTTGCGATGGCCGTTCCCGCCGCACTTTCCGCGCAGATGCAGCCCACCACTCCCCGCGGCGCCGACGAGGGGGACGGTCCCCACGAGCGGCTCATTCTCCGTGGCGCCACGATCATCGACGGCACCGGCGCCCCGCCGATGGGACCTGTGGATATCGTGATCGAAGGCGACAGGATATCCGAGATCCAGACCGTCGGATATCCCGGCGTCCCGATCAACGAGGAGCGCCGCCCCTCCGGCGCCACCAGGGAGATCGACATGACCGGCATGTTCATCATGCCCGGCTTCGTGGACATGCATGCGCACACCGGCGGCGGCGGCAAGGCCCCCCAGCCCGAGTACACCTACAAGCTCTGGATGGGACACGGGATCACCACCTCGCGCGGGGTCGGCCACGGTCCGATGATGTGGGCGCTTGCCGAGAAGGCCGCCGCGGCCCGCAACGAGATTGTCGCGCCGCGCATGTTCACCTACGCGCGCCCGGGCGAGGCGTGGGACAACGGCCCGGTCGACTCGCCCGAGAAGGCACGCGAGTGGGTGCGGTGGGCCGCCGAAGTCGACGTCGAGGGCGCGAAGATCGACGGACTCAAGCTCGGTGCGATGGACCCTGACATCATGGCCGCGGTGATCGACGAGTCGAAGAAGTATGGCCTCGGCAGCGTCGCCCACCTCGGCCAGATGGGCGTGGTGCGCATGACCGCGCTCGACGCCGCCGAGGTTGGCCTCGACATGATGACGCACTACTACGGCCTCATGGAGTCGATGCTGACGGACTTCAGCGTCCAGGACTGGCCGCTCGACTACAACTACCAGGACGAGCAGCACCGCTTCGGCAACGTCGGGCGCCTCTGGAATCAGGCCGCCGAGCCGGGGTCCGAGCAGTGGAACGACCTCATCGACCGGTTCCTGGAACTCGACTTCGGTCTCGACCCCACGATGACCATCTACGAGGCCAGCCGTGACGTGATGCGCGCCCGCGAGGCCGACTTCCACGAAGAGTACACGCTGCCCAGCCAGTGGGACTTCTACCAGCCGTCGCGGATCGCGCACGGTTCCTACTGGTTCTACTGGACCAGCGAGGACGAGTACCACTGGAAGCGCTTCTTCAACAAGTGGATGCACTTCCTCAACGACTACAAGAACGCGGGCGGGCGCGTCACGACCGGCTCCGATTCGGGCTTCATCTACAAGCTGTACGGCTTCGACTACATCCGTGAGCTGGAGCTGCTCAGAGAGGCCGGTTTCCACCCGGTCGAGGTGATCCGCTCGGCAACGCTGTTTGGCGCCGAGGAGCTCCACGACCCCAAGGGGACAGCCATCGACTTCGGCATCCTGCGGCCCGGCCTCAAGGCCGACATGGTCGTGGTGGACGAGAACCCGCTCCAGAACCTCAAGGTGCTCTACGGCAACGGCACCCCTCGGCTCAACGACGAGACCGGCGAGACCGAGCGCGTCGGCGGCATCAAGTACACGATCAAGGACGGCATCGTCTACGACGCGCAGCAGCTGCTGGCCGACGTGCGCGAAATGGTCCGGCAGGCGAAAGCGGACCGCGCGGTCTCGGACGGAGGGAGCTAGAGGCCCCCCGCCATTCGAGGGTGCTTTGGATGAAGAGCGGCCAGGGTGGTCCTTCGGGGCGGATCATCCTGGCCGACAACCTCCCCGTGCTGCGGGCGATGGAAGGCGAGAGCGTCCAGCTCATCTACGTGGATCCGCCCTTCAATACCGGGCGGGCGCAGGCACGGACGCGCATCCGCGTCGAGCGCGACGAGGAGGGTGACCGCAGCGGCTTCCAGGGCGCCCGCTACCGCACCACGATCCTGGGACGCAGCAGCTACGACGACCGCCACCCTGACTACCTGGCCTTTCTCGAACCGCGGCTTCGGGAGGCGCACAGGGTGCTTGCGCCCACGGGGTCGCTTTTCTTCCACATCGACTACCGCGAAGCGCACTACTGCAAGATTCTGCTCGACGAGATCTTCGGGCGCGCTTCGTTCATGAACGAGATCATCTGGGCTTGTCTCTCATAATCATGCAGATTCCCGCGTGATTTGCGTGACCGGGTCACGGGGAAGGCCCGGGCTGTTGAGCGCCCGCAGTGGCGCGCGGAGCGAGCCGGAGCGGGCGCTCAACAGGGACGGTGGTCGGATCGATGTGCTGGCTGGCCGTAAGGGGCCGTTCGTAAGTGTGGTCGCCACCGTCCTTCCCGATGTCCTGAATGGATACACGAGCATCGAGGCTCGCAT
>JAJDXS010000009.1 GCA_022823145.1 Gemmatimonadota bacterium | reverse complement strand
CGCCGCTCTGGCTGCTACCGGCTGGAGCGACAGTTGCCGGGCGGGATTCGCACCCGCTAGGAAGGCGCGCCTTTCCACGGCGCACGCAGGAAATCGTCTAACCATATACAGGGCTGCACGATCTGCGTTTCCTGCCGTTGGACTGGACCCTGTTGGACTGAGCCGCAAAGCGGGAAGATCGGACCTGAGTGGCGGGACTCTCGCCCGCGTCGTCGCTCAGTTGCCAGAAGCCCCCGGCAAGCGCATTGATACGCCTGGAATCTTCCGGTAATGGTGCCAGTAATGCCCGGGCACTACGGATTTCACGACCCAATCCATGCCCCTTTTCTCCAAGACGACGTCACTCTCCTCAACGCCGATTATGTCCACCCCGAACTTCTGGCTACGGAACACATCTCTCTGGTAGACCTTCATCGTGATTAGCCTGTCGTCCACTGCCGCCTCCGCGACGCCAGCGGAACGCATTGATGCTGACTCCTGTTCTTTGGTCAAGTAGGGAACTAAAACCTCTCCTATGGTGAGGAATTCTCCCGGCGCTGCGGTCTTGAGGAACACGCCCGTCAGCTCGTCGGGCTCTTCCACGATGGTCCCAAGGGCCACCTCAAGTGCGAGTTGCGGGACGGCTTCTGGATCCGGCTGGACGCTCTCAGGTGCCTCGATGTCGTTGCAGGCGACCATGAGCAGCAAGGGCATTAGCGCTTTTCTCATGACGTATCCCCTCCTAGAGATTCAGGCATTCCTCGGTGACGGTATACGTTCCGGGGTTCCCGTTGTGCTCGTATCCTTCGTGGTGCGCGGCTTCGTGGAACATGGTGATTGGTCCGAACGTGTGCCAATCACGGCGATTGAAGCTGTAGTGCAGACTGCTCTGGTTGCGGTCGTAACGTGGGTTGTGGAACCCTCCCGTGATGCCTCTTGAGTAGAATCCCCACACGTCGCCTCCCCTGACCTGTGCTGCAAGGTCGCCCGCGAGATGGTCCATGATGCCTTGACAGTACTCTGGTGCGCTGGCGTCCAAGGTCATGTCTGAGATGGTCTGGAGAAGCTGTGTTCGGAAGCCGCTGGACAGGGGCTGTACACAGACGTACTCCCGCGTTTCCTGGACATTGATCCATCTGCCACCGGCGTAGCGACAACTCACGGGGTTGGTGTACTCCTGCTGTGCTGTCCACGCCGCCAACGCCAAGAACCCGAGCGAGTGAACGGTGAGCAAAATGCGTCTCATGCATCTTCCTTTCGACGGAGTCGATCGATAACGGACAGTGTACCGTCCGCTCGGACCGGGCTGCAAGGGAGAGTGAGTCATCCAAGACCCATGATCGGAGGTGCACCCTTGTTCCAGGCGGTTGACATCGACGTGACGATACCCTTACCTGTGAGACATTCCCTCGCCTCTCGACCCGCTGGTCCGGCTCGGGAAGGCTCCACCTCTGAACCGGAGGCAGAACGATGAGAACCCTGCGGAAGATTGGGATGATGGCGTCCATCGTCTTGGTTCCCCTGTTCGCGACTCTGGCGGTTCCCGCGATCGCCGATGGCCCCATCGGCACGGTTTGCGGGCTGAGCGACCAGTTGTACAGGATCGACAAGATTTCCAGCTGTGACAGGGAGTGCCCTTCCTACAACCCGGTCGCGGGATGCTGGTGCTTCCAGCTACCGGCGATCATCGTCGAGGGGTAACCGCCGAACTCCCAACGACTCATGCCGCGTCGGATTCGAGCTCAACTCTTCGCGGCGCTAGCCGTAGCGGCGTGTTCCGGTGGCGACGCGCCCGCACCCGCGAGTGATGTCGCCGACCTCGTGTATCGGGATGCCGAAGGGCCTGCGGTCGTGCAGGTAGACAGCATCCTGCTGGAGGAGACGCAGTTCTACGTGGGCCGCCCGTACAGCCTCTCGGCGGACACGACGGATGGTTCGTTCCTCATCGCCGATGGCTACTCGGGCCGGATGCTGCGCTTCCGGCGGGACGGTGGTTTCGTGCGTTCGTACGGTCGCCCGGGCGAAGGGCCCGGCGAGTTCGCGGGGCTGGGTCGGGGGTTCATCCTGAACGACTCGGTCGTTGTGGGCAGGGACAATCACCGGAATCTGCTGACGAGGTTCTCGCGTGATGGGACGCACTTGGGCTCCACCCGGTACGAGGGGTTCAAGGATGGCTGGACGGCGGTCGCAGGCGATCTCGCCTTCGTCCCGGCCATTGATCTTCAGGACTACAAGATGGTAAGGCTGTGGGATTGGGGGCGGGATGTGATGGTGGGCTCCGCCATTGATCTTCCCGACCCCTACCGGCGGTCGCTTCGGGGCATGGATGTCTACTTCGGAGTTCTCGCGGGCTCATCCGTCGCGGCGTGGACCGATACGATCCTCGTCGGGACGGTGGCGGAGAACGAACTGTACATGGCGACTTGGGACGACAGAATGCTCGACACGCTGCACCTCCCGAGAGCGCGTCGCCGGGGCGTCCCCCGAGATGCACAGGAGCGGATCGACGATCCGAGCCTCCAGGTCTCGTTCAAGGAGCGGATGGAAATGCTCTCGACCCTTGAGGGCCTCTACAGGATGCCCGATGGCTCCATTGTGGCGGTCCACCACGACGGCCTGATTGACGGGGAGCCACCGATGGTGGAGTTCCTTGCGGATGTGTATTTGACGGTGCTGTCACCCGACCGCCGGACCGCATGCGTGGACGGGCCAGTCCCGTTCGCAAACCAGCTTCGGACTCAGATTGACGCGGCCCGAGACACGCTCTTCCTGCTCGACCGGACGCTGACGGCAGTCGGCGACACGATGAAATCGTGGATACGGGTCTACGAGATCGATACCTCCGGGTGCGAATGGCTACCTGTGGGCTAACGCCGGGTTTTCAGCGTCGTCGGCGTTTTCTCGAAACACCGGTTTCGGGGACGGTGCGCTCGCAGCGTCGCTTCCGCCTTACATGAGCAAGCAAGCCAGTCCTTGGAGATGTCGATCCCGACGGTGCGGAGGATGCCGCTCATGTGTTCTTCCCTTCTCCTGTGCTTTGTCATGCGAGCCTCGATGCTCGTGTATCCATTCAGGACATTGGGAAGGACGGTGGCGATCACACTGAACGACGGCCCCTTGCGGCCTGCCAGCCTATCGATCCGACCACCGTCCCTGTTGAGCGCCCGCTCCGGCTCGCTCCGTTTGCCTCTGCGGGCGCTCAACAGCCCGGGCCTTCCCCGTGACCCGGTCGTGCAAATCAAGCGGGAATCTGCATGATTATGGGAGACAAGCCAGCCGACTCCGTGTTGAACACGGACGCCTGGCGAAGGGGGCTCCCCCTTGAACCCCCGGTTGTTCGCTCCGCTCCGCTTTCGGATGCAGCGGGCGGACCTTGGCGCGCCCCCGCCTCCCGAACCAACAGCGGTTGCCTTGGGTTCTGGGCACTTGTCGCTAAGCGGTGCACCCACACACCTTGGGGCATGTACTTGTTGACTCCGTCCCGCAGCCTGTCCCCCCAATGCGGCGATCAAATCCGAGCGCTCGACGTCTCCGGCGTAGCGAAGACGACGCTCCAAGTCAGCCAGCACGTGGCTTCAGCCACCGTCAGGTTTCCGCACTGGCGGCGCACGATCGCGTGTGTCCGCACTCTCGCCGTTCTCGCGTTCGTGCCTTCCACGTCCGCCGTCGCCCAAGGCTGCGACGACTGGGGCAGCTGGGAGTTCTTCCAATCGGCCTCCGTCATGCGGGTTGCGGACTGCCTTCGGCTGGGGGCCGACCCGAACACCCGCGTCAACTTCGGCGCGACCGTATTGCACCGCGCATCGTTGTACGCGCCGGATCCGACGGTGGTCGGCGCGCTGGTCGAGTCCGGAGCCGATCTCAACGCGCGGGACGGAGACGGAGCCACTCCGCTGCATCGCGCGTGGGGCAACTCGAACCCGCTCGTCGCACGCGAACTCCTGCGGCTCGGGGCCGATCCTACCGCCCGTGACAAGTTCGGCCGCGTGGCCGACCCCACCCATTGCGATCACTGGAACAGGTGGATGTTCGGCCGCGTGGCGCTCGCCCCCGACATCGTCCGCTGTATCGAGGCAGGTGCCGACCCGCTGGCTCGCGACGAGAACGGCAGCACGCCGCTGCACCATGCCATCCTGGGGATGCCGCACGACCGGGATGCCGCCTACGTGCCTGGTGCGCGGCGGCCCGAACGTCCGCCGGACCTTGAGGCAGTGGCCCGGCTGATCGAGTCGGGCTCCGA
>JAJDXS010000028.1 GCA_022823145.1 Gemmatimonadota bacterium | reverse complement strand
CCGGCACGGCGGTGGGCGAGCCCGTGACGGCCACCGACGCGGACGCGGACGATCTGGCCTACAGCTTCACAACGGGCGGGGCCGCGTCCCTGTTCGAGATCGATGCGGCGACGGCCCGGATCGCGGTGGCCGCGGGCACGGCGCTGAACTACGAGAGCGCGGACACGCTCTACATGGTCAATGTCGCGGCGAGCGACGGGGAGCTTGCGGACACCACGTCGGTCACGATCCGCGTGACGAACGCGGACGATCCGGGCGAGGTCACGCTGAGCCCCGCGGTGGCGCGCGTGGGCGTCGAGTTGACCGCGATGCTGGCCGACGAGGACGGCGTGAAGAGCGCGGGCAGGACGCGCACATGGCAGCGCTCGCGCGACGGCAACTCGTGGAACGACATCGGCACGGGCCGGATGTACAACCCCGTGACCGCCGACGAGGGCCGGTGGCTGCGCATGGTGTTCACCTACGCCGACGGCCACGGCCCGAACAAGCGGGCGGTAAGCGCGCCGGTCAAGGTGCTGCCCGCGAACGCGGCTCCGAAGTTCCCGGCGGTGTACGAGCGCGAGGTGCCGGAGAACTCGCCGGGCTGGACGACCGTCGGCGCGCCGGTGGCGGCGACCGACCCGGACGGCACCTCGCCGTCCTACAGCTTGGCCTCCGGGAATGAAGACGCGCTGTTCGGGATCGACGCCTCGACGGGCCAGATCAGGGTGGCCGACGGCGCGGTGCTGAACTACGAGAGCGGCGACACGCTGCATGTGGTCGGGGTCGAGGCGAGCGACGGAGAACTGGCCGACACCGCATCGGTGACGATCCGCGTGACCGACGCGGACGATCCGGGCGTGGTAACGCTGAGCCCCGCGGTGGCGCGGGTGGGCGTCGAGCTGACCGCGATGCTGACCGACGAGGACGGCGCGCTGAGCGCGGGCAGGACACGCAAGTGGCAGCGGTCCAGGAGCGGCAGCTCGTGGAACGACATCGCATCGGGCCGCAAGTACACGCCCGGCACGAACGACGAGGGCCGGTGGCTGCGCGCGGTGTTCACCTACGACGACGGCCACGGGCGGGGCAAGCGGGCGTCGAGCGAGGCGGTCGAAGTGCTGCCCGCGAACACGGCTCCGAAGTTCCCCGCGGCGCACGACCGCGAGGTGCCGGAGAACTCGCCGGGCGGCACGGCGGTCGGCGCGCCGGTGGCCGCGACCGATCCGGACGACGGCGCGTCGCTGTCCTACGCCTTCGTGCCCGGCGGGGACGAGGCGCCGTTCGGGATCGACGCATCGACGGGCCAGATCACGGTGGCCGAGGGCGCGGTGCTCGACTTCGAGAGCGGCAACACGCAGTACGCCGTCGAGGTCGAGGCGAGCGACGGCGAGCTTGCCGACACGGCGTCGGTCAGGATCCGGGTGACGAACGCGGACGATCCGGGCAAGATCGCGCTGAGCGCGGACGTGGCGCGGGTGGGCGAGCAGCTGACCGCGACGCTCATGGACCAGGACGGCTCGAAGGAGGCGGGGAAGACGCGGCGCTGGCAGCGCTCGGGCGACGGCGGCGCATCCTGGACGAACATCGCGGGCGCGAGGACCCGGTTCTACACGCCGGCCGAAGCCGACGCGGGCAATCACCTGCGCGCCGTGTTCACCTACGCCGATGGCCACGGACCCGGCAAGCGGGCGGAGAGCGCGGCGGTGGCGGTCGTCGGAGCCGACACGCCGCTGGTCTCGTTCGGCGCGGACACCTACACCGTCGCCCAGGGCGGATCGGTCGATGTCGCGGTGCTGCTGTCGCCCGCGGGTTCGGCGGCGCTCTCGATCGAGGTCGTTGCGGGCGACTCGAAGCACACCGTCACGTTCCAGGCCGGAGCGGGCTCGGCCAACGTCACAGTCGGCACGGCGGGACTCTCGGCGTCCGACACCGTCGAGGTCCGGTTCGGCGATCTGCCCGACGGCGTGGCCGTGGGAGTGCCGGCGACCACGCGAGTCGTCGTCGCGGCGGTTGCAAGCGACAGGGCCGCCGCCGCGATGGCCATCGACGGCGCGCCCGCCGAACTCGAAGTCGAGTTCGCGGCGGCGGCGTACACGGCGACGGCCGGGGCACGAGGGACCGAAGTCACGCTGCGGATCAGCCCCTCGGCCGACCGGCGGGTGGCGGTGCCTCTCACGGCGGTCATGAACCCGGGGATGTCCACGTCCGTCGCACCGGAGCCGGTCGTCTTCGAGCCCGGCGACTCGCTCGCGGCGTTCACGCTCGACATCCCGGCCGAGGCCCCGGCCGGCCTCCTGGCGCTCGGGTTCGGGGCGCTGCCCGAAGCGGTGAGCGCGGGCACGGCCGCCTCCGCCACTGTCGAGATCGCGGCGCGCGACGACGGCGCGCTCCGGGACGAGGCGTTCGATGTCGGTCTCGCGGTATTCGGACGCGCGGTGGCCGAAGGTGCGCGACAGGCAGTCGGCGCGCGCATCGATGCCGTCATGCGGCCCGCGTCGGGCGGCTCGGTCGCGTCCGGTTCCCCCTCCGGTTGGGCGGGCCGCGCCGCGGGAACGCTCGCCTCGCTCGCGGGCGTCTCGCTCAACCCGTCCTCTGCCGCCGAGATCGGACGCCGCTCCGGGTCGCCCGAACTGCCCGGCGCGCGGGAGGCCGCAGCCCGTCTGCTGCCGAGCGTCTCGTTCGCCACCTCCCTCGGGCCGCAGTCCACCCAAGGGCTGCCATGGTTCGGGCTCTGGGCCGAAGGCTCCGCGCAATCGTTCCGCGGCGAGCCGGGTGTCGAGTACGACGGCGGCCTGCGCGCGCTCACCGTCGGGGCCGATGCGCGCATCGGTTCGTCCGCGCTGCTCGGAGTGTCGCTCATGCGCAGCGACGGCGACATTGACTACAAGAACCGGTCCATGGACGGCTCTATCGGACACGCCATGAACAGCGTGCATCCCTACCTGTTTGTTCAGCCTTCCGCCGGCATCGGACTCTGGGCCATGGCCGGATACGGCGGCGGCGAAGTGGGGGACGACGACCATCGGGGGGACACCCGCGACGCGTCGCTCCGCATGATCTCCGGCGGCGTCAACGCGCCGCTCGCGCAACGGGGCGCATTCGGGCTCGCCCTCAAGGGCGACGCATTCACGGTCGGCATGCGCGCCGACGACGGGCGGCGCGAAGGCATGGCCTCGCGCGCACGCGCCCTCCTTGAAGCGTCATGGATGATCGGAGGACTCAAGCTCGCCACCGAGGCCGGAGCCCGATACGACGGCGGCGACGCCGACACCGGCGGCGGAGCCGAGACCGGTGCTTCGGTCGGCTACGCAGGCCGCGGGCTCGACCTCGACCTCAGGGGAAGGCTCGCGCTTGGCTCCGGCCGGCACCGCGAATGGGGCGCCGCGCTACGGCTCGCGTTCGATCCCGGTACCCCAGGCGAAGGGTTCCGTTTCGCGATCAGCCCCAGCCAGGGTCACGACCGGAGCGGAGTCCACGGGCTCATGGACGGCCACGGGTTTCGGACCATGCCGGCCGGCGCGCACGGACAATGGCGTCTCGACGCCGAGGCCGGATATGCGCTCAAGACGCCCGCGGGCGGAGGCGCGCTCGACAGCTACACCCGGATGTCCGCCCACGGCGGGAACCGGGCATGGTCGCTTGGGGCCGGATACCGCGTCGGCCAGACGCTCAGACTCGGCGTCGAGGGCTCGCGCAGCCAAATGCCCGGTCAACAACCCGACCTCGGAATCAGACTTGCACTGGACTTCACGTTCTGAGTGATTGGAAGCACCGCGAAAGGACACCGATATGCCAGCCCAAACGACCGGGGGAAATCCCGCCAATCAGGTATGCTTTTCCCGCTTTCGCGGCACGGTCCAGCAGGGTTCGGCACAACGGCAGAAAGCGCAGATCGTGCAGTCCCGTATACAGTTAGACGATCTTCTGCCGTGATTTGGACCTCATGCGATCCGCCCGGGGGACAGCAGCAGGTATCCCGGACGGCCGGGAACCGTGGCGCTGAAGTGGTTCCAGGTGCCTTCGTGAAGTCCCTCCAGCACGGTGATCCGGTGCACCGCGGCAAGGTCGACCCGCGTCTGTCGGAGGAGATTGCGCACGGTCGTCCGGGCCGGATCCCCGATCGCGGCGGGCGCTGCGTTGGCGGTTGCAGTGGTGGATTGCATGCTTGGAGTATGCTCGGGCGGGCGTTTGCGCCGCAAGCAGGGGAACAGGAAGGGCCGATCGGGACTACATTTGGTGATACCATCTGGAGGTGCAATGTCCACACAGATCCGGCGCCGGGCCGTTCGCGCCGATTCTGGTTCCTGTCGGCGGGTCGGCGGCAGCGCGGCGGTCGGCCGCCGTTTGCTGATCGCGGCAGCGCTCATGGCGGCCTTCGCTTCCAACGCCTCGGCCCAGCTGGGACTCGGGGTCATCGGAGGTGTCAGCCGCGCCGGATTCACCGGAAGCGGCGCGATCGAGGTCAGCGCGCGCACGAAGCTCCTGATCGGTGTCACGGGCGACGTTCCCTTCGGCGAAACGTTCTCCATGCGGCCCGAACTCTACGTTTCCGCCAAGGGGGCCCGGCTGAACACCGTGTTGGGCGACTATGGCCTCGGTCCCAGCAAAGTCTTCAGCCTGACCTACGTCCAGATGCCGATCCTGGCGCAGCTGCGGACCGCGCCTGGAAGCGCACTTCGCCCTCACCTGTTCGGCGGACTGTCCATCGGAGCACTGCTCGGGTGCGAGTTGCAGGACGACGACTGCGACGAGATCGAGCCGATCGGCCATCGCAAGATCGACTTCGGCGTGGTGGTGGGGGGCGAGGTGGACTGGCGCGGTCTCGGGATCGGCGCGCGCTACGAAGCCGGCGTGCGCGCCATGGAGGCGTCCATGGAGGGGAGCGAGATCTACAACGGCGCGCTGTCGTTCACGGTGCGCTACATGTTCCGGCAGTAGCTCGCAAACCACAAATACCCCCCGGGGGGGTTCGGCCACGCGTAGTCAACTCCCGCCGGCTCAAGCGAAGAATTCGGCGACAAAGTCGGTGGCGGGTTCCGCCGCCAGGCGGTCGGGCGGGCCGCTCTGCACCACCTTGCCCCGCTCCAGCGCGTAGACCGCGGGCGGGCTCAGGGCGTGCACGTCGCGGGGGTCGTGGGTGACGACGATCGCGGGCTGGCGCCGCCGCGCCAGGTGGCGGGCCAGATAGCCGCGCAGTCCCCGCCGGGCGGCGACATCCATGGCGGCCAGGGGCTCGTCGAGGAGGAGCATCTCGGGCGCCGGGAGGAGGGCCCGCGCGAGGGCCACGCGCTGCTTCTCGCCGCCTGACAGCATGGCGGGATAGCGCCGCGCGAGGTGCCCGCAGTCGATCTCGCCAAGGATGCCGGCGGCGATGCGGTGGCGGTCGGCCCTTGATGCGCGGGCGGGTCCGGCGGCGAGCCCGAAGGCGACGTTGTCGAGGACGGTCAGGTGAGGGAAGAGCCCGTACCCCTGCGGCACGTAGCCGACGCGACGGTCCTCGGGTGCCAGGAAGACGCCGGCGCGGGAGTCGAAGAGGACTCGGTCGCCCACGCGGATGCGCCCGCGGTCGGCCCGGCAGGCACCGGCGATGACCCGGAGCAGGGTGGTCTTGCCGGAGCCGTTCGGCCCGATGACGGCGACGGGGGCCGCGTCGCCCTCGATGCAGGCATCGAGGTGGAAGCCGCCGGGGCGCGCCTCGACGCGGACGCTCCAATCCACGGGTCAGGCGCCGTGCTCGACCCCGAGCCGGCGCACGAGCAGCGCGGGCACGGCGCGCAGGGGAATGAGGAGGAGCGCGCTCGCGGCCACGAGAACGAGAGCCAGCGCGACGGCGACCCGCGCGTCGGATTCGAGGGCGGTGTAGATCGCCAGCGGCATGGTCTGGGTGGTGCCGGTGAGGTTGCCGGCGAAGAGCAGCGTGGCGCCGAACTCTCCCAGCGCCCGGGCCCAGGCGAGGGCCGCGCCCGCAACCATGCCGGGTAGCGCCAGCGGGGCCGCGACGCGGAAGAAGGCGCTCGCCGGGGAGTGGCCGAGGGTGCGGGCGACGGTCAGGAGGTCGTCGTCGATGCGCCGAAAGGCCGCGGCCGAGGCCTGGACGTAGAAGGGGGCCGAAACGACCACCTGAGCCACCACGACGGCGGTGGTGGTGAAGGGGAGCCGGAGGCCGAGGGAGGACAGCGCCGGGCCGAAGAGCCCGTTGCGCCCGAGTGTTTCGAGCAGGGCGATGCCCATGACCGCGGGCGGGACGACGATGGGCAGATCCACCAGCGTCTCGACGAGGCGCGGGGCGCGTCCCGTGCGGGCCGCCATCCACCATGCGAGGGGGGTGCCCGCCAGGACGATGACGACCAGGGAGAACAGGGTCGTGCGCGTGCTCAGCCAGAGCGCGGGGGCGAAGAGGGGGTGGCGGGCACCCGCGGCGATGTCGCCGGGAGAGGACGCGCCGGCCAGCGCGACCAGCGGGATCGCGAGGATGGCCAGCATGGGCAGCGCGGCCAGGAACGGCGCGCGTTCCGCGAGAGAACGGCGGTGCTTCACCCGGGGCTGTTACTGTGCGGTCGTGACGTCGGTGAGAAAGCCGTGGCGGGACAGGATTCGGCGACCCTCCGGCGAAGCCACAAACCCCGCCCACCGCTCCGCCCCGGCCGCGTTTTCCGCGCCTGCCACCACCCCGATCAGATACTGCGCGCGCACGTTCGCCCCCGGCGGCACCCGCACCGTCCGCACCCGCCCCGGCGCGGCGTCCGTGCGGTACACGATCGCGGCGTCGGCCTCGCCCAGCTCCACCTTGGCGCGCACGAGCCTCACGTTGCTCTCCTCGGAGACCACGCGGCCCAGCACCTCCGCCTCGAAACCGGGGAGGCCGCCGTCGGCCCCCGCGCGCCTCAGCGCCTCTCGCGTGTAGGCCCCCACCGGCACGTACGGCGTCCCGATCACGAGGCGCTCGGCTCGCACCAGGTCGGCGAAGGCTTCGATGCGGGACGGGTTGCCGCGCGGCACGATCACCACCAGCTCGTTCTCGGCCAGGACGCGCTGCCCGGTCACCAGCCCCTCGCCCACCAGGGACTCCATGTGGCGGGGATCGGCCGAGGCGAAGACATCGGCGGGAGCGCCCTGCTCGATCTGGAGGCGAAGCACCTGGCTTCCGGCGAACACCAGCACGACCTCGGTCTCGGGGTGCGAAGCTTCGAAGGCCCCCGCCATGTCGCTGAACGCGTCGGTCAGCGACGAAGCGGCGAACACCCGCAGCGGCTGCCGTTCCGGATCGGCGGAGCCGCAGCCCGCGAGGAGGAGTGTCGCGCTCAGGACGGCCGCGTTCAGGGCCGCCGCCCCGCGAGTCCTCACGCCGCGTCCACGGTCGTGACCTGTCCGCTCATCGACCCGTCGTAACCGGGCAGGTGGCTCACTTCGGTGCGGAAGGCGGCGTCGTCCAGGGCGTCGATGACCCGGGACACCGGCCTGTCGGCCGCGGCGTCCGCGGGGACGACCAGGTCGAAGCGCTCCTCGGTGAGCGGCACGAAATCGAGTCCCTCGGCGAGCGCTGCGCCCTCGATTGCGATGCCCACGTCGGCCGCGCCGCAACGCACCAGATTGGCCACCTCGATGTGGCCGCGCGCCATCGGCCCCGAGTCGGGAAGGGCACAGTCGCCCTCGGCCTCCACGAGCCGGGTGGCCAGCGCCTGCGCGCCGGATCCCTCTTCGCGGCGTACGACCCGCAGGTCAGGGTTGGCGAGATCGGCTCCGCCGGAGATGCCGCGCGGATTCCCCGCCGCCACCACCAGCCCCTGGCGCCAGCGCGTGAGGTTGACGACGAGAAGTCGGCGGCCGGGAAGCACTCGGCGCGCGACCGCAGCGGTGGCTTCCGCGCCTCCGCCTCCCGACAGGTGGAGCCCTGCCATGTGCACCAGCCCCCCCGCGAGAAGTCCCATCGAGTTCCTGTTCCCGGTGCGCAGCCAGGTTACACGAGCGTCGCTGAACCGGGCTCCGACCCGCTGCGCCACCGCCCCCAGCAGGGGCGCGCACCCGGCGACGAGCACGTTGCGCTCGAGGTACGCCGAATCGGCGAGCGGGGTGACATCGGCTTCGTCCCCGTCCACGCTGGCGATGATTCCGTCCGCGGCGGTGATACCGAGCGAAGGAAGCCGGTGCGCGACCCAGCGGCCGCCGACCTGCCCGAGAACGACCCGCGAACTCGCCTGGTTGTCGGGCCCGGCGGGCGCCAGGCGCGCGCGGATTGCGGGATCCGCAGCCAGGCTGAACAGGTCCTCCACGGCACACCCGAACACCCGTGCCATACGCAGCCCGAGGCTCGTGGACGGAACCTGCGAGCCCGTCTCGATCGCGTGGATCGCCTGACGCGACACGCCGAGGGCTTCGGCGAGCTTCTGCTGCGACATCCGGTTCGCCTTGCGATAGTGTCTTACCCGGTTGTCTAGCTGGACATCGGTCATGCTGGGTCTCCCTGGTGCTGGTGCGTGGCCCGACAACTCCGACAATGTAAGGTTTACCTTATATAATGTAAAGCCTACTTGTCAGACGTGTGCCCCCACCGCGCCACCGGGGCCTATCCGAAGTGGGGTCGGATCGCCTGCGCCAGCGAGACCTCGATGTCCCATACGGCGTCCGTCACCGCGCGGCCGATCAGGTCCATCCGGCGCAGGAACTGAATGCGCGGCATGACGTGCTGCAGTTCGCGCCTGGAGAGCAGCTCGGCGAAGATGCCGCACGCGTCCGCCAGACAGATGATGACGACGTCGCGCGGAGTCGGGATCATCTCGCTGAAGAGCAGCTCCATGATCCGCAGCTTGACCTCCTGCTCGGCGGTCCCGTCGACGACGGGGTAGCGCCGCGACCGGAAGACCCACAGGAACCGGTCCTCCCTGCGCTCCAGGATCCCGCGTTCGACGAGGCGGGTCACGGCGGCTTCGCGGATCGCGTCGGAATGTCCCGCGGCGCGTTCCACCCAGAAGCGCGCGTTGTGGGTACCCTCCTCGCCGGCGATTTCGGCGAGCACGGGATCGAGCAGATCTTCGCCCAGCGGGGTGGAATCGACCAGGACCAGCTTCTCGAGGTCGGTGTCGATCCGGTCCTCGAGAGCGAGGTCCATCAGCACCGCGCCGCCGAGCGCATACCGCATCGACCAGTCGGGTACCCGCAGGAAGCGTCCCTCTTCGTCATCCAGCAGGAGCAGCATGATCTCTTCGGCGAATCTAAGCGTCATCCCGGTCCGGTCTCCTCAGAAGATGTTGGCCTCCACCGCCACCCCCGCCTCCTCGAACCTTCCATGACGGAAGGCGGTCACGTCAAGGGTGTGCGCGCGTCCGTCGGCGATCAGCTCGGAGACCGCGAGCCCGGTCGCCGGCGCATGCATGATCCCGTGCCCCGAAAACCCGCAAGCGTCCACCCAGCGGCTGGCCCCCGGATTGAAGCCGATCACCGGGTTGTTGTCGGGTGTGACGCCGTAATATCCCCACCAGCTTCCCTGCCGGTCCACCCCGAGGTCCACCCACCAGGGGTACCGGTCGACGCCGGCCACCAGCACCTCCTCCAGCCAGCCCCAGTCGACCCCCTCCGTGAATCCGTCGTCGGCGTGGGTGTCCATGCCGAAGAGGATGCGGTCGCCCTCGCTGCGCAGGTACACGCCGGTGCCCAGGTCGATCGTGAGCGGGTAGGTGCGCTCGTCGGCGATCGGCGCGCTCAGGAAGATCTGGATGCGCTTCGGCCTGACGGGAACTTCGAGCCCGGCGAGCCGGCCGACCCGTCCCGACCAGGTTCCCGCGGCGTTGACCAGGTGTTCGCAGGAGAAGGTTCGAGTTTCCGTCTCGACGAACCATCCGTCACCCTCGGGACGGACACCGGTCACGGCCTCGCGGAGATGGTATCGCACCCCGGCCCGGCGGCCCATCGACACCCATGCGTGCGTTGCCATGTGGGGATCGATGACCCCGTCCCAGGGACCGTAGGTCACACCGGCGAGCCCCTCCGTGGCCATGGGGACGTAGCGCACTGCCTCTTCCGGTGCGAGCACCTCGACCGGGGCGCCCATGCTGCGCTGCAGCGCGACCGAGGCCAGGTGGTCGTCCCAGCGCTCCGGCGGGACCAGCAGCAGATACCCGATGTCGCGGTAGCCCACCTCGTGGCCGTGCCGCTCGCGGAAGGTGCGGTAGACGGGCAGCGAGTACATCGACAGCGCAATGTTGGGCGCCGTGGTGAACTGCACGCGCACCCCCGCCGCGCTCCTCCCGGTGGAGCCGAGCGCGGGTGCGGCCTCGCGTTCCACGACGGCGACCGACAGGCCGCGCTCGGCCAGCTGATACGCGCAGGACGCCCCGACGATCCCGGCGCCGATCACGACGACGTCGGTGGTGTGGGTACTCCCGCGGCCGCCGGTGTCGCGACGCGGGACCGGGTTCATGACACGGGGGCCCTCACGACGAAGGGCGTATCCAACTCGTCCACGACCCAGGTGTAGATGTTGCCGTGCTGGACCCAGACCTTGCTGTTCGCCCGCGGTTCGAACGCGAAACGGACGGAGCCCAGGTAGTCGCCGTCCCTCGCGAAGAGGTCGTAGAAGGGAGGAACTTCGTTCGGCGTGGCCCGCTCCACCCAGAGCCGCCCTTCGTCGTCCACGAACAAGCTCTCCAGGATCGGTTTGAAATCCGGCATGAGCGCGGCGATTGCTTCGGCCGCACGCCGGTCCTCCGGTCTCCTGTCCACGATTCCCTGGATGTGGGCGGAGCGGTCATCGGCAGTGACCGGGAGGGCCGACACTCCCGCCTCGACCACAACGAGCGTGTCGCCGCTCTCGGCGGTACGGGCCAGGCGGTAGAACCCGGTGTTCGCCTGCCAGAACCCGCCGGCGGGGTCCAGGACCGTGACGTTCGCGGCCACGAACGGGATGGGGTAGTGCCTGTAGCCGCCGCTGCTCGTTTCAACCACGTATTCCTCATAGGTACTTTCGCCGATGGCAACGGAGTCGAGGGCCTCCGTGGACAGGTGGTAGGACTTGTAGTAGTCACGAAAGCTGGCAGCGCCGTACCCCAGTTCCGGCGGCCAGCTGAACTCCTCGTCCGAGTGGAAATCACTCTTCCAGAAACGGCCCAGCGCGTCGAAGGTTCCGTCCCAGATGTATCCATAGCTACGGACCGGCATATCGAATCTGTATACCTCTTCACCAGCCGCATCCACGCCGAAGATCTGATACTTTCCGTGGTCGTTGATCCAGAGGAGTGTGTCGCCCGAGAGCCGGATCCCGTTGGCCTCCATGATCTCGCCCGGGCCTTCACCGCGCCGCGCGATCGTCCGAAGATGTTCGCCATCGGGAGAATACGCCCGCACCTCCACGGCCTGGTAGTCGAGCACGTAGATCGTGCCGTCGCTGGCGGCCTGCACGCCCCGGATGTCCCCGAAGATGTAGTTGGGATCTTCCCCGTCCACGGTGCCGATCCGGAGGTCCACATGCGCTTCGGTGATCTCCGGGCCGACCGAATCGATGGCGGGCAGGCCTGGATAGCGCACTAGGACCGCTCCGTTCGGAAGCGTTTCGCGCGATGGTCTCTCGGCGGGTGATTCCGGAACGCAACCCGCGGCCGCTACGGTGACAAGAAGGGCGATCAGGCGGCGGTTCATCGGTTCATCCTCCCTGACGGACTGTCAAAACGATTCCATGGCAGACCGTACGCCGACGAGGAGCCTCCGCTTACCCTTCCTGCCTCCTGAATGCGATGCTTCCCTCGATCTCCGCGTGCAGGACCGCGACCTTGCCGTCGGTTCCGATCTCGAAGCGCAGGAACTCACGGGGCTCGGCGCCGCCGCCCCAGCCGACCCGGAAGGTGTCGTAGTGCCAGTGCTCCAGGGAGCCATGGTAGCCGGCGCCGAAGCTGGCGCTCAGCACCCCGCCGTCCTCGGTCACCGCGATCTCGCCGTACATGTCGTTGGCGTAGGTGCCGGCGTACTCGGCGACGGGCAGCGTGGTCGACGTGCCCTCCGCGCGGCTCTCTTCGACCTCCCTGGCGGCGGCGCGCTGCCGGTCCGTGAACTCGTTGAAGACCTTGAGCATGTTCTCGTTCCAGGGCAGGCCCTCGCCGCCCTCCAGGCGGTCGATGATCCGGTGCGCCAGAGCGGAGCTGAAGCCGTTTGCGCTGCTCAGGTTCGACAGGATGACCATTCCGTAGCCGCGCCTTGGGACGAATCCGACGTAGGCGGTCATGCCGTCGATGTTGCCGCCGTGGGAGATCATCGTGACATCGCGGTAGCTGCTCAGAAACCAGCCGAGCCCGTAGGTCAGGAAATCGGATTCGGGCCAGGTGAGCGCCCAGGTGCCCTCCTTGCGGATGAGCATCTGGCTGGTGTGCGTCTCACCGATGGCTTCCTCGGAGATCAGCCGCTCACCCTCGAATTCGCCGCGACCGAGTTGCAGCCGGATCCACTGGGCCATCTGCAGCGCACTGGAGTTGATCGAGCCCGCCGGCCCCGCGTTGTCGATGTTGCGGTATGGAATGGCCTTCACCTCGCCGTCCAGCGACGGATTGTGAGGCGTGGCGACATTGTCGAGCCGCTTGAGCGCCTCGACCGAGGTCGTGCTCCGGGTCATGCCCAGCGGCCGGAAGATGCGCGAGGCCACGAAGTCGTCCCAGCTCATGCCGGAGGCGTTTTCGATGACTTCGCCGGCCGCGATCCACGTCGTGTTGTTGTACTGGAAGGTCGAGCGCAGCGGGAAAGTCACAGGCTGGTGTCTCACCTGCTCGAGGACCTCTTCGCGGCTGCGGCCGCTCGCGTACCAGAGGCGGTCACCGCGCATCAGGCCGGAGTTGTGGGCCATGAGGTCGCGCACGCGCAGGTCGCGCGTGATGTAGGGGTCGCTGAGCTGGAAGATGGGCACGTGATCGCCGATGGGATCGTCCCATGACACTTTCCCTTCGTCCACGAGCATGGCGATCGAGGCGGCGGTGAAGGCCTTGGAGGTGGACCCCACCGCGAAGATCGTGTGCTCGTCGACCGGATCGCCGCCACCGATCTCCCTGACGCCAAAGCCCTGCGCGAAGGTGATTTCGTCGTCCTGAATGACAACGACGGCGGCTCCCGGGATCCCCCAGTCGCCGATCATCTGCTCGATTTCGGCGCCCAGGCCCTCAAGTCCCTGCTGCGCGGCCGCGGCCGGAGCGAAAACGACGAAGAAGACAAGCGCAAGGAATCGGGTGCGGTTCATCGGTGGGGTCTCCTGTAGGGTCCGGGTGGGCGGGCGTTTACCAGCTGCCCAGTTCCCCGGCGCGAGCGATGACACCGCCGAGTCGCTCCGCGGCGTTGCGCCAGTTGGTCCGTACGGTGGCCTGGGCCTGATCCGGGTCGCCGGACGCGATCGCGCTCACGATCTTCTCGTGCTCCTCGACGGACACGGCGATCTGATCGATCAGCGCATCGACGTAGAGGCGTATATAGCGCTCGGCCTGCGGCTTGATGGAGTCGTTGAGCACCAGGAGCCGGGGGCCGGCCCCCGCCTGCACGTACGCGCTGTGGAATCTGTTGTCGAGCTGGAAGAGCCGCTCGCGGGAGGGTCTGCGGAGGCTCGCCTCCGCGAGCATCTCGGAGTTGATCGCGTTGAGTTCGGTCACCAGGGCGGGGCGGGTGTCGAGAAGAGCGGCTCGGCAGGCGGCCAGCCCCTCGATCTCGCCCACGATGAACATCAGTTCCAGCGCGTCGTCCTTCGTGAGCGGCGAAACGTACGGGCGGCTCTGACGGCCGTTTCCGGTATCGGCGATGTAACCTTCCTGCATAAGACGCTGGAGCGCGCTCCGGATGGGAGTGCGGCTGAGCCCGAGCCGGTCGGCGATCTCGGTCTCGATGAGACGCGAGCCGGGGGCGAGGCGGCCGTGGACGATAAGTTCGCGCAGACGCTCGTAGGCCTGCGTCCCGAGATCGACAGTGGTGTTGACTAGACTCATGGCTCTGTGTCATTGCGGACCGCGCATCTTGGCGGAATCCGCCTCCTTACTAGATTCCCTTGTTCCCGGTTCCGCTGGTTGTTCCAGCAGGACCCCGAAATATCTTGTCCAGCCTGATAACATAACGCAGAAATGTACTCCGCGTGGGCTCGAATCATTGTATACCTTGCCGTATGCGAAACTGCAAGCTAGGTTGCCGTCCCAAGTGACGCCAGGGAATGGACGTTCTCAAGGGAGCGCCGTGATGACCTCGCAAGCCCCCGCCTCCGGCACAGACTCCGCCGGCGCGTTTCAGGTCCAGATTCGCCCGGCTGAGACTCGCGACGATTTCGTCGCGTGCGTCGATCTCCAGCGCGAAACCTGGGGCCACGGCTTCTCGGACGTGGTGCCGCTCAGCATGTTGCAGATCACGGCCAAGATGAAGGGGGTCGTGACGGGGGCATTCGGTTCTGACGGAGCCCTGTACGGCTTCGTGTATGGGGTGACGGGGCTGCGCCGGGGGGAACTCGCCCACTGGTCGCACATGCTGGCCGTGCGCCCCGAAGCGCGGAACCAGGGGATCGGCCGGCGGCTCAAGCTCGCGCAAAAGGAGGAGCTCCGCGGTGTGGGGGTGAAGACCATGTACTGGACCTTCGACCCCCTGGTGGCCCGAAACGCCCACCTCAACCTCAACCTGCTCGGGGCCACGGTAGACGAGTTCGTCCAGGACATGTACGGGACATCGGACAGCGAGCTCCACCAGCTGGGCACCGACCGGTTCATCGCCAAATGGGACCTCGGGGGCGCGGACGCGGCCGGGGAAGTCGACCTGGCGAGTGCGTCGGGGGAGGTGCCCCGGAGCACACGCCCGGGAGCGTCCGGCGGAAGATCGGCGTGCCGGCGGGTCGTGTGGGCCCCTGGCAGCGACGGGCTGCCCCCATCGGACGCGGACGTGATCGAAGTTCTGATCCCGCGCGACATCGAAGAAGTGGAAGCCCGTTCCTTCGACGAGGCGCTCGGCTGGAGGCATTCGACCCGCCGGGCGTTCAATCACCTGCTGAGCGGGCCGTACGCAATAAGCGAATTCATCCCGGGGGAGACGCACGGCAGGTACGTGGTCTCTCGCTAGCACCCGAACGCAGGAGAACACCCCCCATGAACCGGTTGCTGATCGTTGTTTTCGTCGCCTCCGTCGCGGTTCCCGCGAGCGCCCTGGCGCAGCAGAACATGGATGTGCTCACCGCGGAAGACGTCTTCGACCTCGAGTTCGTCAGCGACCCGCAGGTTTCGCCGGACGGTTCGCAGATCGTTTTCGTCCGGCAATGGGCGGACCCGCACACCGACACGCGGTACTCGAACCTGTGGATCATGAACGGCGACGGCTCGGGACAGCGTTCCCTCACTTCGGGCAAGCAGTCGGACAGCTGGCCGCGTTGGGCACCCGACGGCAGCCGCCTCCTCTACGTGTCGGACATGACCGGTTCTGCGCAGCTTCACATTCGCTGGATGGACACCGGGGCCACGAACCGGATCACGAACCTGGCCGAGGAGCCGCGGGTCCCCGCCTGGTCGCCGGACGGCTCGCAGATCGCGTTCTCATCCTTTGTGCCGGACGCCGGCATGCAGCTGATCTCGATGCCGGAGCCTCCGGAAGGGGCCGAGTGGGCCGAGCCCGCGCGCGTCATCCATGAGCTGGTCCACCGCTTCGACGGGGCGGGTGACCTCGAGCACGGCTTCACCCACCTGTTCGTCGTCCCTTCGGAAGGGGGAACGCCGCGGCAGATCACCAGCGGGGACTTCCATCACGGGGGCTACGTGGGTCGCTCGGGGAGCGGCCGGCCCGTCTGGTCGGCGGACGGCGAGTCGGTGCTGATCGTGGCGAACCGGCATGCGGACTGGGAGCTTGAGAACCGCAACACCGAGATCTACGAGGTCTCGCTGGACGGGGAGATCAGAGCGTTGACGGACCGCAAGGGTCCCGACGGAGGCGTGGCGGTGTCGCCCGATGGCCTCCGGATCGCGTATACCGGGTTCGACGACCGCTACCAGGGGTACCAGGTGACGGGGCTGTACATGGCGAATCGCGACGGATCGGACGCGCGCCAGGTAGCTGCCCAGCTCGACCGCTCCGTGGGCGGCCTCGCCTGGTCGCCGGACTCGAGACGGCTCTACTTCTCGTACGCGGACATGGGCAACACGAAGATCGCGTACGTCGAGCCGGGCAGCGACGAGGTCCACGTGGTGGCCGAGAACATGGGCGGAAGCGGGTCCGCGTACGGGGGCGGCAGTTTCTCGGTGGGGCCGGACGGCGTGTTCGCCTACACGACATCGACACCGACGGTGATGAGCGAATTGGCGGTCGGGGACGATGGCGGAGATGTACGCATCGTCACGGCGGTGAACGAGGACGTGCTGGGGCACAAGACCCTCGGGGCCGTCGAAGAGCTGTGGTGGCCCTCGTCGCACGATGGCCTCGACATCCATGGGTGGATCATCAAGCCGCCGGGATTCGATCCGTCGCGGCGCTATCCGCTGATCCTGGAGATCCACGGCGGGCCGTTCGCGAACTACGGCGACAGGTTCGACATAGAGAAGCAGTCGATGGCTTCCGCAGGCTACGTCGTGCTCTACACCAACCCGCGGGGGAGCACTTCGTACGGCGAGGAGTTCGGCAATCTCATCCACCACTCATACCCCGGCAACGACTACTACGACCTGGACTCGGGCGTGGACGCGGTGATCGAACTCGGGTACGTGGACCCGGAGCAGCTCTACATCACGGGCGGCTCGGGCGGTGGGGTGCTGTCGTCGTGGTCGATCGGCATGACCGACCGCTACAAAGCGGCGGCCGTGCTCTACCCGGTGATCAACTGGTACAGCTTTGCCGTGAGCGCGGACATTCCGATCACGGTGTCGAAGTACTGGTTCCCGTCGATGCCCTGGGAGGATCCGGAGCACTACATGTCGCGCTCGCCGATCTCGCTGGTCGGCAACGTGACGACGCCGACCATGGTCATGACCGGCGTCGAGGACTACCGCACGCCGATGTCGGAGTCGGACCAGTACTTCCAGGCGCTCAAGCTCGAGGGCGTGGAGGCGGTGCTGGTGAAGGTGCCGGGCGAGCCGCACGGGATCCGGGTGCGGCCGAGCCACTTCATGCAGAAGATCAAGTACATCGTGGGGTGGTTCGACCGGTACCGGGGGATGGCGAGCTAACGGCTTGTCCCGGTTTCGGCGCGGCGGCCTGATGAAGCTGCTCTGGTGGTGTGCCGACGCAGATTACGGTTATACTAGTTTACTAAACTAGTTGTCTGTGTCTTCGAGGGAGGATCATCATGATCACGGTTGGCGCGTTCGATGCCAAGACACACCTTTCGTCGTTGCTCAAGAGGGTGGCCAAAGGTGAGGAGGTCCTGATAACCAGACGAGGTGTGCCCGTTGCGCGCCTCGTTCCGGCCGAGGAGCCGGACAGGCGGGATGTTGCGGACGCGATTCGGGAGCTGCGGTCCATCCGCGAGGGCGTCACTCTCGGCGATCTGGATTGGAAGGAGCTGCGGGACGAGGGGCGTCCATGAGCGCGTTCGTGCTCGACTGCTCAGTGACGGCTACGTGGCTGTTCCCGGACCAGGGTACGCCGGAGACCGAGGCACTGCTGGACCGGCTGGGGAGCGAGGGTGCGCTGGTCCCAGGGATCTGGCACCTGGAAATCGGCAATGTTCTGGTGCGCGCTGAAAGGGTGAAGCGCATTGCGAAGGCGAAGGTCGCAACCTATCTCCATCTCCTGCGAAGGCTCGCGATAGTCACCGATACCGAGACCGATGAGCGTGCGCTGCGAGAAACCCTGCTGCTGGCCCGCGAATGCAGCCTCAGCACCTATGACGCAGCCTATCTTGAGCTGGCCATGAGGCGTGGTGTTCAGCTTGCTACGCTCGACCGCGCGCTGATTCGCGCTGCTCGGTACATGCAGGTCGAAACCGTTCCGAAAACGAATCTTCGGGTAAATGAGAAGCCACATGAGTAAAGACAGCGCCCGGCAGAGACCGACCGCAATCCTGACCCGTCGGACCGTGGTGAAGACCGCCGGTGGAGCCGCAGGACTCGCCATCGCCGCTCCATTCCTCAACCTCGGCCGCGTCAAGCTGATGGCTCGCGGCCGTGACGGCCTGGCCGGCACGCCGCAGGAATACTCCACGCGCTGCGTCGACCTGGTCACCGGGTCGCTCGTGATCGACATGCTGTCGCCCCTGGTGATCTCCCGGTCCATTCAGCAGCGGTGGGGTCCCGATCTGAGCGGCATGACGGCCGAGGAGGAGCAGGATTTCCGGGACTCCCAGATCGACGTCTTCCACATCGCGGTGGGGGTGGGCGGGCGCGACTTCGAGGACCAGTACGAGAACACGCTGCTCTTCGTGGCGGGCTACAATGCGATTATCGCGTCGCGGCCCGATCTCTTCGTGCGGATCGATTCGGCGGAGGATCTGGCGAACGTGCACGGGTCGGGGCGCCAGGGGATCCTCATCGGCCTGCAGACCTCGTCCCACTTCCATACCCTCGACGACGTCAACCAGTTCTACTGGCTCGGACAGCGGGTGGCACAGCTCACCTACAACTCGCGCAACATGATCGGCAACGGGGCCACGGAGCGGGTCGACGGGGGCATATCGGACTTCGGCGTCGCGATCGTCGAGCGCATGAACGAGATCGGGATGGCCGTCGATGTCTCGCACTCGGGCGATCGCACGACGCTGGATGCCTGCGAGGTCTCGTCGCGGCCCGTCCTCTTCACGCACTCGAACAGCCGGGTGCTGTCGGGCGGCCATCCCCGCACCAAGACCGACGAGGCCATTCGAGCCATGGCCGCGACCGGTGGCGTGATGGGGATGACGGGCGTGCGCATGTTCGTGAAGGACAGGGAGCCCACGACGATCGAGGATTACATCGACCACTTCGACCACGTGCGCGACCTGATCGGCGTCGAGCACCTGGGCGTGGGCAGCGATGTCGATCTGCACGGCTACGACGACATGCCGGCCGACGAGTACGAGGCGCTGAAGAGCGCCTACAAGGACTCGTACGCGTTCCGCGACAAGATCGACATCGAGGGCGTCGATCACCCCAAGCGCATGTTCGACCTGACCGAGGCGCTGATCCGGCGGGGATACACGGACGATCACATACGCGGGATTCTGGGGGGGAACTTCCAGCGGGTGCTGGGTGAGATCTGGGAAGTGTGAGCAGGCGTCCCGTCCGGGCACCGGTTCAGCAAAGAGAGAGAGAGAATGTAACGTGCGCTTTACACTATGTAATGTGGGATTGACATTCGGGGCCGTGGTGGCCGCATCTGGCGCCGCTCCCGCCCCCGCCGCGCCCCAGGCCACCCCCGTCGCGCTGGTCGGGGCGCGCATTCACACGGCCGCCGGGCCCGCCATCCAGAACGGCACGATCGTCTTCCAGGACGGCGTGATCACCGCCATCGGCGCGGACGTCTCCCCGCCCGGCGGCGCCGAAGTCGTGGACGTGAGCGGCATGGTCGTCATGCCCGGGATGCTGGACAACCACTCCCACATCGGCGCCGACAGCCGCGACCTCAACGAGTTCCCGACCCGGTTCGGGCCGCAGCACCGCATCCGCGACGTGCTCTCGCCCGACGATGCGTTCTGGTACGACGCCGTGAACGGCGGTGTGACCACGGTCATCACCGGACCAGGGAGCGGCGAGGTGTCGAGCGGGCAGGCGATCGTGGTCAAGACGTGGGGGTCGTCGCTCGAGGAGCGCATCGTGAAGGAGCGCGGCGGGCTCAAGATCGCGATGGGGCGGAAGCGTCCCGACCAGTCGCCGACGACCAGCATGGCGGTGACCGGGCTGCTTCGCGCCAAGTTCATCGAGGCGCAGGAGTACCAGGCCACGCGGGACGCATGGGAGGAGGGAGGCCGGGAGGGCCCGGCCCCGCCGCGCGACCTGGCCATGGAAGCCGTGGTGCGCGTCCTGACCGGCGAAGACCGGATCCGCTCCCACGTCCACATGGCGCACGACATCCTCGCGATCATCCGACTGTCGCAGGAGTTCGACTTCGGGCTCACGATCCACCACTCCACAGAGGCCTACAAGGTCGCAGACGACATCGCCGAGGCCGGGATCGACGTGGTGGGGATGCCGCTCTTCACGCGCATCGCGCTGTCGGACGAGGTCATGGGCACCGGCACCCTGATGAACGAGAAGGGCGTGCGCTTCGCCTTCCACACCGACGATCCGGTGGTGGGCTCCAAGTGGCAGCGGGGCAACGCCGGGCTCGGGATCCGCTACGGGATGACCGAGCAGGACGCGCTCGAAGCGGTGACGATCAACCCGGCCGCGATCGCGGGTGTCGAGGGCCGTGTGGGGAGTCTGGAGGTGGGCAAGGACGCCGACATCGTGGTGCTGAACGGGACGTGGTACGAGGTCAGCACGCTGGTGACGCGGGTGTACGTCAACGGGATGGTCGCGTACGACAGGGAAGGAGAGGTGCCATGAGAGGGGCAGCGCGGGTCGCAGCAGTCGCCCTGGCCGCGATCCACGGCGCCGGGGCCGGAGTCCAGGCACAGACCGTCGCGCTCATCGGGGGGCTGGTTTACCCCGTCTCATCGGAACCCGTGGCAGGGGGGACGGTGCTGATGGTGGACGGCCGCATCGCCGCGGTGGGCGCCGACGTGGAGATCCCCGCGGGCGCGGAGGTCGTGGATGTGAGCGGGAGCGTGGTCATGCCCGGGATCATCGACGCGATGAGCTACTACGGGATCGCGGGCGAGGACATGAACGAGGTGCCGAATCCGCTGACGCCCGAGCTGCGGATCATCGAGGCGTTCAGCCCGTTCGGGCCGATGGGTGCGGGTCCGGCGGGCGAGATCCGGGTGCGCGAGCTGCTGTCGGGCGGTGTGACGGCGACGTACATCGGACCGGGCGACGGGACCGTGATCGGCGGGCAGGGCGCGGTGGTGAAGACGGCCGGGGCGCGCTTCGACGACCTGATCGTGCGCGAGCCGGCGGCGATCGACATCACGCTGGGGGGCAAGCCGGCGGCAACCTACCGCGAGCAGTCACGGTCGCCCTCGACGCGGATGGCGGTGGTGGCGCAGCTCCGGGACCTGCTGGTGAGGGCGCGGGAGTGGATGGCCGGTTCGGGTGCGGAATCCGGAGAGGAAGGCGGGTCCGACGAGGCGCCCGCGGTCCCCCGCAACCTCGGCATGGAGGCGCTCGCGCGGCTGTTGAACGGCGAGGTGCCCGCCCGCGTGCAGGCCAACGCGACGCGCGACATCCGCGTGGCGATCGAACTCGCCGAGGAATTCGGCTTCGAGCTGGTGATCGACGGGGGTGCGGGGGCGCATCAGATGGCGGGCGAGCTCGCGGACCGCGGGATTCCGGTCGTCCTCGGGCCGATTTCGCACCCCTACATCTCGGGCGAGGAGATCCCGGATCCAGGTGACTACGGAGACGTCGACGAGCGCAACGCGGTCTGGCTCCACGAGGCCGGGGTGCACGTCTCGCTGGCCAGCTTCTCGCGGGGCTTCGGAAGTTTCGGGCCGGGAGTGGCCGGCCAATGGCTGCTCATCGACGCGTCGATCGCGCACGGCCACGGGATGAGCCAGCCGGACGTCCTGCGGGCGGTCACGCTGAGCCCGGCCGAGGTGCTAGGGGTGGCCGATCGCCTGGGCAGCCTGGAGGTGGGCAAGGACGCGGACGTGGTCGTCTTCGACGGCGATCCGCTGAGCATTCGAACGTGGGCGACCCGCGTGTACGTGGGCGGGCAGCTGGTCCACGAGAGGGAGAATTGAGGGAGTGATGAAGACGAGAGCGAACCCCCGGACGCTGGTCGGCGGCGTCGCATTCGGCTTGACCGCCTTCCTGTGCGCCTGCGGGGAGGGCGGCGGCACAAGCGCGGGGACCGGCCTCTACGGTGGCGCCCCCTCGAGCGGCGCCGACGGCGCGATGGACGTGGTCATCTCGAACGGCCGCGTGGTCGACGGCACGGGCGCGGCCTGGTTCTACAGCGATGTGGGCATTCGCGGCGACCGGATCGCGGCGGTGACGCAGGCCGGCGGTCTGGCGGACGTCGATGCCGGGACCCGGATCGACGCGACGGGCAAAGTGGTGTCCCCCGGCTTCATCGACATCCAGTCGCACGCGCGGGGCCCCCTGCTGGAGGGCGACGGGCGCCTGCTGGGGAAGATCACGCAGGGCATCACGACCGAGATCATGGGCGAAGGGTGGACGAACGCGCCGGCCAACGCCAACACGGCCCGCGGCGAGGGCCTGATCGACCCCGAGTTCGCGGGCGAACGGCCCGACTTTTCCGGACCGCGCGGCTTCGATGCCTGGCTGAATGCGATGCTGGCCAACGGTGCTTCGCCCAACTTCGGCTCGTTCGTGGGTGCGACGACGATTCGCGTCTACGCAATGGGCGAGGCGGGCGGGCCGGCCAGCGAGGCCCAGCTCGACTCGATGCGCAAGGCGACCCGCTGGGCCATGGAGGGCGGCGCCTTCGGGGTGGCCACCGCCCTCATCTATCCGCCCGGCAACTTCGCGAGCGCGGAAGAGCTGGGCGAGGTGGTCGCGGCGTCGGCACCCTACGGCGGCGTGTACATCACCCACATGCGCTCCGAGGCCGACCGGTTCCTGGAAGCGATCGACGAGGCCATCGAGATCGGGGAGCGGGGCGGCGTGCCGGTCGAGATCTATCACCTGAAGGCGGCGGGCGTGCGGAACTACCACAAGGCCGCGCTGGCGATCGCCAAGATCGATTCGGCGCGGGCGGCGGGGTTCGACGTGCAGGCCAACATGTACCCCTACACGGCCGGCGGGACCGGGTTGCCTGCGCTGCTTCCGCCGTGGGCGTCGGAGGACGGAGCGCTCCTCGACAACCTGCGCGACCCCGAAATCCGTCGGCGCATCCACGACGAGGTCCTGGCGGACACGGCGGACTGGGAGAACCTCGGCATGCTGGCCACGCCGGAGGGCGTCATGATCACGTCGGCGGCCGAGGTGGGGCCGGACGGCGAGCCGAGCGGCGCGGGCGGCTTCGTGGGCATGCGGCTGGCCGAGGTCGCGGAGCAGATGGGGGTGGACTGGGTCGACGCGGCGATCGAGGTGATCCTCATGACCGGCGGCCAGGCGGGCATGATCGTCTTCATGATGGACGAGGCCAACGTCGCGCTGCAGCTGCAGCAGTCCTGGATCAAGATCGGGACCGACGCCTCCGGCTTCGACCCCGACAGCGCGACCGGGATGGCCCACCCCCGGTCGTACGGTACGTATCCGCGCATCCTGGGCAAGTACGTTCGCGACGAGGGTGTGGTCACCCTGGAAGACGCGATCCGCAAGATGACGTCGGCGGTTGCCACGCGGCTGTCGATCCAGGACCGGGGCCTTCTCAGGGTGGGGATGTATGCGGACGTGGTGGTCTTCGACCCGGAGACCGTGGCCGACCGGGCCACCTTCGAGGATCCGCACCAGCTCTCGGTCGGTGTCGAGGAGGTGTTCGTGAACGGGGTGGCGGTGTTGCGGGGTGGAGAGCATACGGGCGCGAAGCCGGGGCGGATCGTGCGCGGTCCCGGGTACAGGCCGGCCGGCTGATGCGGGTCGGGATCGTCGGCGGCGGGGTGATCGGCCTCTCCACGGCGTACTACCTCAGGAAGCTCGGCGCCGATCCGGTCGTCGTGGAGTCGTGGACGCTCGGCGGCGGCTGTTCGCAAGGAAACGCAGGCTGGGTGTGTCCGTCGATCTCAAGCCCGCTCCCCGCGCCGGGTCTCACCCTCAAGTCGCTGTCCTGGATGCTGCGCGCGGACAGTCCGCTCTACATCAAACCAACTGCGTTGCTCAAGCTGGCCCCGTGGCTGCTCCGGTTCCGCTCGTTCTGCAACCACGCCGACCAGAAGCGTGGAATAGCGGTACTCGCGGCGCTCAACCGGTTCACGATGGAGCGGTACGACGAACTGGCGGACGGCGGCGTGGACTTCGAGTACTCGAGGACGGGCGTCCTGATGGTGTTCCGCGACTCCGACAAGGCCGCGGCGGCGCAGAAGGAGGTCAAGCTGATCGCCGCGGCGGGTGCGGCGTCTTGCACCGAGCTGAACGAGGCCGAGCTGTACGAGCACGAGCCCATGCTGCGGCCCGGGTTCCGGTTCGGACTTCTCGTGGGTGACGAACGCCACGTGCGGCCCGAATCACTGACGGCTGGGCTGGGCGCGGCGCTGCGCGAGGGCGGCGCCGAGATCCACGAGGGCACGCTGGTGACCGGGTTCCACACCCGGGGGCGGCGCGTCAGGGCGCTCGTGACCTCGCAGGGCGACCTGGAGGTCGATTCAGTGGTGCTGGCGGCGGGAGCCCTCACCGGCTCACTCACGCGCATGGCGGGGTGGCCGATCCCGCTGACCGCGGGGAAGGGCTATTCGATCACCATCGAGGAGCCGGTCAACCAGTTGCGCCAACCGCTCTACCTGGGCGGTGCCAAGATCGGGCTGACCCCCTTCCGCGGCGCGCTGCGCTTCTCCGGGACGATGGAGCTGTCGGGGATCAACCGGCGGCTGGACGTGGCGCGGATCGAGTCGCTCCGCCGGCAGGTGGGCCGCCAGGTGGACATCCCGGAGGCCAGGGACGGAGGCCGCGCCTGGGTGGGCATGCGCCCGATCGTGCCGGACAGCCTCCCCGTAATGGGGAAGTTGCCGTCGCGCGACAACGTGTACGTGAACACCGGCCACCAGATGCTGGGCGTGACGCTGGCGCCGAGCAGCGGATGGGCGCTGGCCGGACTGATGCTGGAGGGGACGGCGGGTGTGGGGCTGGAGGCGTTCTCGCCGGAGCGCTTCTGAGGGCGTCCGAGTTGCGGTGGGGAGCCGCTTGGGTGTAGAGTGCTGGAAGTCCGCACTTGACTTGAACCACAGTGAGAGGAGCCACCCGGATGAGAAAGAAAAGGAACGACCTGGGGGTCATCGCACTCATCGCCGGGGCGGGCACCGTGGGGGTGCTGGCAACCATGTTCGCGGTCGTGGCCACACGCGGGCCGGCCGAAGCACCCGAGCAGGTCGATGCCAGGCAACAGGCGGTTGCGGAACTGACGGAGCGGCTGTCGGAGCGGCTTTCCGAGGCCTCGGAGCGCGTCGAAGCCCAACGGATCAGGGTCAGGGGCACGGCCACCAGCGAGGGAATTACGGTCAGAATCCGTTCGTCGGAGTCCCTGGAATCGGGCGGCGAACCGATCATCTATATCGATGGCGTCCGCGTCGAAGGTGACCGGGACGAAGCCATGCAGTTGCTCGAACCCGACCAGATCGACCGTGTCGAAGTGCTCAAGGGCGACGCCGCGAAGGAGCTTTACGGCAGCGAGGCCCGGAACGGCGTGATCCAGATCTTCACGAAGACCAAAGAGGGTTCCTAGCGACCCTCCGCCAGCGGCAACACTTCGTCCACCAGGGTCATCAGCATTCGGCCCGGCTCTTCGAACATGATCATGTGTGAGCTGCGTTCGAAGGTCACGAACCGCTTGATGGGTGCCTCGATTCGGTTGAAGTAGGCGAGGGCGCTCTCGTACGGCGTGTGCAGGTCGAAGCGGCCGTGGAGCATGATGACGGGAACCTCGAAGCGTTCGACCATCCCGCTTGGCCGGGGTTCGGGCGCCCCGTCGATCAGGTGCCGCTCCGCCCATGCCATCGCCGGCTGCAGGTGCGCCACGTCGTCCTCGGTGTACTCGGGTCCCCATTCGGGGAGTGCGAAGTACAGGTCGAAGGTGGGCTTGCCGTACCAGCCGCCGTCGTACTCCCGGGCCCACTTGCGGGCGGCCAGGAGCTTGGCGACGGCGCCGGGACCTCGCGGCGGCGGGTAGGGCTGCAGGGCCTCCAGCTCGCGGATCGCGGTCGTGTCGTTGGCCTCGCGGACGCGCTCCATGAGCGTGGAATAGAGCTGCGCCTCGCTGCCCGGGCCGCCCGACTGGCCGAGCCCGACGTAGGCGTGAAACCGGTCCGGATGCTGTTCGACGAGCCGGGGGCCGATCGAGCTTCCGTAGGAGTATCCGAGCACCACCAGCTTCTCCTGTCCGAACCTGTTCAAGAGGTGTTCGACGACCACCAGGGCGTCGTCCACGTGCTGCTGGAGGGTCAGCGTGGGGGCGAGGCGGGCGGAGTCCGCGGCGGCGAAGCTCTTGCCGACGCCACGGCGGTCCCAATTGACCACCGTGAAGAAATCTTCCCAGGGCTTCTGGTACGCCCAGGCCATTCCCATGACCGGGCTGCCGGGTCCGCCGTGGAGCACGAGGAGGATCGGGTTGGCGCGGTTCAGCCCGCGGATCGACAGCCACTGGGTCGAGCCGTTGACCTCGATCGGCTCCAGGACCTCGACCCCTTCCGGCGTGTGGATCGCTCGCAGGTCGGCCAGGCGGGCGATGATCGAATCCCGGGGCATGGCGGTGCTCCGGGCCGGGGCGTCGCAAGCGGCACCCAGGGCAAGGATGGCGAGGGATGCAGGCCTGAATCTGAGGGCTCCTGGCTGGGTCATGGCAGACTTCTCTTCGTGCGTCGTCGGGCGTTCGTTCTCTCGGGCGGCCAGCGCCCCGGCGTGACCGACTGGCGCGCCCGGCGGCTCCGTTGCCTAATGGATGTCAGATACGGGACACTACACCAGGCACGGGAGGCTGCACCATGATGCGCCCCACCACCCTCCTCGTCTGCATCGGCTCTCTCGCGCTGGCGAGCTGCGCGCCGTCCTCTACCGGCGGCGATGCCGACACCTCTGCCCAGACCGCCGACGGCGCCCCCTACCCGATGCTGGAGCCGCGCTACGACATTCGTGTCGAGCAGGCGGTGCGCGTGCCGATGCGCGACGGTGTCCGCCTGTCCACGGATCTCCATTTTCCGGACGGCGCGCACGAGCCGCTCCCCGTGATCCTGATCCGGACGCCGTACGACAAATCCGCGTTCCGCGCCGGCTACGCGGGCGAGGTAGTCCGTATGTTCGTCGGGCAGGGCTACGTCGTGGCCGTGCAGGACAAGCGCGGGCGCTTCGAGTCCGAGGGGGTGTATTCGCTCGCCGTCAGGGAGGACGTCGACGGCTACGACGCGGTCGAGTGGCTGGCCGATCAGTCGTGGTCGAACGGCAAGGTGGGGACCTACGGCTGCTCCGACCTGGGCGATGCGCAGGTATGGATGGCGCCCGCGCAGCCCCCGAGCCTGGCCGCGATGATCCCGCAGGCCTCGGGCAGCATCAACGGTCCGGCCGACAACATCTACCGGTATTTCGGGACGTACAACGGAGGCGCGTTCAACCTGGCGGCTGCCGCGGGGTGGATGGTCTTCGCCGGGTCGAAGGTCTACCTGCGTCCCCCATCCCACGTCTCCGACGAGGAATTCCAGCGGATCGCGTACCAGTACTCGCCGGGCCCGGTCAACGCGCCCGAGGTCGACCTGGACGCCATTATCAACTCGCTCCCGCTGATCGAAATGATGCAGAGGGCCAACCGCCCGCACACCGACTGGGAATCGATCCTCAGCTACGGTCTCGCCGACCCCTGGTGGGACCAGTTCCCCTACTACAAGGGCCACGAGCAGATCGACGTGCCCACCCTCTTCATCAATTCGTGGCATGACTTCGGGGTCAACGAGACGCTCTGGCAGTTCAACTACTTTCAGGAAAACGCCGTATCGACCACCGCCCGCGACAACCAGTTCGTGGTCATCTCGCCGGTGTCGCACTGCGACTCAGAGCGCATCGGCGCTCCCACCCGGGTTGGCGAACGCGACCTGGGCGACGCCCGCTACGACTTCTGGACCCTCTACGTACGCTGGTACGACCACTGGCTCAAGGGCGAGGACAACGGTGTCACCGACATGCCGCCCGTGCAGTACTACCTGATGGGCAGGAACGAATGGCGGGCCGCCGACGAGTGGCCGATCTCGGGCACGCAGTTCACCCGGTACTACCTGACGAGCGGCGGCGCGGCCAACAGCCTCGACGGCGACGGGGTGCTCACCACGGAAGCGCCGCAGAACGGGGCGGTCGACCGATACACCTACGATCCCGGCGCGCCGACCCCCTCCCTGTCCGGCTCCTACGGTATGGAAGAGGGGTTCTATGACCAGCGTCCGGTCGAGGAGCGGGACGACGTGCTCGTCTACACGACCCCACCCCTCGAAGCCGGCGTGGAGATGACCGGCCCCATCACGGCAACGCTCTACGTTTCATCGGACGCTCGCGACACCGACTTCACCGCCAAGCTGGTCGATGTCCACCCCGACGGCACCGCGTTCTTCCTGCAGGAGGGCGTCCTGCGCGCGCGCTACCGGGAGGGCTTCGACCGCAAGATCTTCATGGAAGAGGGCGAAGTCTACGAGATCACCGTCGTCCTCGACGCCACCAGCAACTACTTCCCGGCCGGCCACCGGATCCGCCTCGAGGTCGCGTCGGCGAGCTTCCCGCGCTTCGACCGCAACCTGAATACGGGCGGCAACAACTACGACGAGACCGAGTGGGTCGTGGCGCACAACGCGGTGCACCATTCGCCGGAGTATCCGTCGCATGTGCTGCTGCCGATGGTGCCGGTGGGGGCGAGCCGGCTGCTGGAGTTGAATTGAGGATCCGCGCCGCCGCCACCGCGGTTCTGATCGCTGTCGCCGGTCTTGCCTGCGGACGGAGCGAAGAGGGTTCGGCGGACGCGACCCTGGCGCACACGATCTCCGTGCTGGAAGGGCTGATCCAGGAGGAGCTCGATGCGGGCGTTCCGTCCATCTCCCTTTCCCTGCTGGTGGGTGACGAGGTCGTCTGGTCCGGGGCCTACGGATACGCGAACGTCGGACTGAAGGCGCCCGCCACGACCGAGTCGCTCTACAACACGGCCTCGACGCTCAAGCCGGTTACCGCGACCGCGGTGCTGACCCTCGTCGAGCAGGGCAGGCTCGGGCTGGACGATCCGGTCAACCGGTATCTCGGGGAACATCCGGTCATGGATGACCCGCGAAACAGCGTGACGGTACGAAGCCTCCTCGACCACACTTCCGGGCTCAGCGACGAGCTGGGCCAGACGATGACGAGCGTCGTGGACCGGCAGCCGCCGCACCCGGTCGCGCTGCACGAGATACCCGGGACGATGAACACCCGGTGGCCCGTCGGCGAAAGGTGGCGCTACAACAACTCGGCGTACGCGGTTGCGGGGCTCCTCATCGAAACGCTCTCCGGGATCTCGTACGAGGAGTACATCGTGACCCGGGTCCTTGCACCGCTGGGCGTTGCCGCGGCCCATCCGGTGAACCCGACCGATGCCATGGCGGAGATGATGACGTTCCCGTACCTCGAAGATCCCGATGGTTCCTTCAGACCGGTGGCCAGAACCTGGACCGACCTGTATCCTGCCGGCGACGCCTGGGTGAGACCGCAGGACATGATCCGATTCCTCGGGGCGCACCTGAACGGAGGGGTTTTCGGCGGGAGCCGGATTCTCTCGCAAGAGCTGGTGGAAGAGGCGCACCGCGCGAACATGGAAGACTACGGGCTGGGCTGGTGGACGAGGGTGGACGAGCAGGGCCACAGGCTCATCCTGCACGGTGGAATGGGGCACGGCTACAGCGTCACCATGATCGGCGACAAGGACGCTCGCGTGGGCGTCTACGCCATGGCGAACGCGTCGACCCAGGCCAACTATCGCGTTGCCGACGCTGCGGTGAAGCTGCTGCGCGGCGACGAATACTCCGGGCCGGTCGCGCGAGTTGCCGTCGACCTCGAGCTGGCCCAGCTGAATCGCCTGACCGGCATGTACTGGGACGACGACTTCGAGTCGCGGGTCGAAGTCACGGCCATCGACGGCAGGCTTCTGTTCGAGTACCTCGACCTCAACCCGGGTTCACCGCTGGTCTTCTATCCGGAATCGGACACGCGCTTCTTCCAGAGGGGATCGTTCGATCTGGAGCTCGAATTCAGAGAGGGCGACGACGGGGAGATCGAAGGCTTCAGGATGCGACAGTTCTTCCTGGATTACGGGTTCTTCGAGCGACTCCCGGAGTCTCGCTGAATGACCGCAAGCGCCTGTCACGGGAAAGGACAACAGGATGTTTGATGCACAGCCGGGAAAGTTCCTGCTCCGCTCGGCGGGGCTGCACCTCGCGGGCTTGGGCATTCTCGTCGTCGCCGCCTGCGGCCCGGCGGCGGATTCGAACGGGGACGCGACTGCCGGGCCTCAGCCCTCCCTGTCCCCGCAGGTGGCCGCGGCGCTCGGCGAGCGCTTTCAGGCCGAACTCGACGCGGCGTGGGCACAGGCGCAGGACACCGACGAGAACTTCCCCGGGGCGACGGCCGCGTTCATTCTCCCGGACGGGAGCATCCAGGGCTTCGCCACCGGTGAGTCCGACATGGACGACGACATTCCGATGACCCCGGACCTGCGGATGCCGTCGGGCAGCATCGGGAAGACGTACGTTGCGGCGGTCGCCCTTCAGCTGGCGATGAACGGGGAGCTGGACCTCGACACGCCGGTCTCGACCTGGCTCGAGGACGAGGACTGGTTCTCGCGGGTCCCCAATCACGTGGATCTGACCTTGCGCAATCTGCTCAGCCACACCGCCGGGATGATCCAGCCGTACTTCGAGGACCCCGATTTCGCGGCCCGGCTGGCCGAGTTCTTCAGCGACCCCGACGCCTACATGACCCCGGAGCAGTTCATCGCCGAGGCCGTGCTGGACGCCGAGCCGCTCTTCCCCGCGGGCGAGGGATACCACTACAGCGACGTCCACTACACCCTCGCGGGCCTGGCGATCGAGGCGGCGACGGGCCGCGACTACTACGACCTGCTCGACGAGATGTTCCTGGGTCCGTTCGGGCTCGACCTGACCCTGCCGGCCGACCGTCGGGACCTGCCCGGGCTGTCGCAGGGCTACGCGCACGCGAGCGTCCGGCTCTTCGACACGCCGCTCGAGATCGTGGTCGACGGCCATCTGGTGGTCCACCCGCTGCAGGAGTGGACGGGGGGCGGCGTCGTGAACAACCCGCAGGCGCTGGTGCGCTGGGCGAAGCTGCTGTACGAGGGTGAGGCGATCGAAGGGGACGATCTGCCCGACCTGTTCCGGATCGGCTTCCCGACCGACGAGAGGAAGCCGCATCTGGGGTATGGGCTGGGGGTGGCTGTCGCCGAGAGCGAGCACGGCCTGACCTACGGCCACGGCGGGTTCTTCCCCGGGTACAATTCGCTGGTCACGTACTATGCCGACCACGGCGTCGCGGTGGCGATCCAGATCAATTCCGACGATTCACGGATGGGCGACCACCTGCCGAAGCTGGCGAACCTGGTGATCGAGGCATTGGATTAGCGACGATGGACGCCCCTTGAACCTGCACGCTGAACATGGAAATACGTAAAATACGCAATTTACGCATTTTGATCTGGACCGCATTCGGGTCGCTGCTGGCGCCGGGTCTGCTGGCGCCGGGCGTCGTCGAAGGGGCCCAGGCCCGGCAGGCCGAAGCGCAGCCCCGCATCGTGGTGAGCCCGGACTACCTGGTGAGCCGGGACGGGGACCGGCCTCACGTCGAGATCATGGCGGCCGCGAACCCGCGCAACGCGCGCCTGCTGACGCATCCTCTGGCGCCCTCGGGAGGGGCGTTTCAGCTGGAACGCCGGCGAATCCGCGCTGTGTGCAACCTGGAAAGCGGGATTGGTGGCCCACCCCAGACGACACCGCGGAACATGGTGAGGAACGTGGAGCGCCAGAGCGCGTAGACGAAAACGAGGACGGCAAGCGGGAAGGGGAGCGCGCTCCACCAGGGGTAGGAGTCGTCCCGTGAGACGGTCATGGCGACCACCCAGTAGACGAGGGGGCAGACAGCAAAGAGCAGGCCAGCGAGCGGGCTGTCCGGTAGCCAGTAGAAGCGGCCGTTCGTGTCCCCCGACAGCGCGGTAGGAGTCGGCGCGCATGATCGTGTAGGAGCCGACTCCGAAGAAGGCGGAACTCCGTGGATCCCGCACCTTCCAGAGCCGCTGCCTGGCCCCGACCAGGAGGCGGGATGCAATCGTGCAGGCCTGCAGCATGGTGCCGGTGAGGGTGAGTCGGGGGGCCGCGGTCAGATGATCGAGTCGCTGTTGGACGAGGTGTCGCACGCCGCAGGCCGCGGCATCGTGGGCAAAGGTCACGTCGGCGTCGGTGAAGAGCAGGACTTCGCCAGTGGCTGCGTCCGCACCGCGCTGGGCTGCGTGAGGCTTTCCGAACCACCCCGGCGGGAGTTCGTCGATGTGCAGCACCGTGAGCCGCGCGTCTCCGTCGCTCAGGCGTTCGGCGATCTCCCCGGTGCGGTCGGTGGAGCGGTCGTTGACGTAGACGACCTCGTAGTCCGGGTAGCGCAGGGCGAGCAAGGACCGCAGGGCCCGCTCCATCGAGCGCTCCTCGTTGTGGGCGGTGACGATGATGGAGAGGCGGGGGAGTGGGGGGTCGTCGGGGGGAGGTGGCGCCACATCCTCAAGGCGGGGGATCGCGTAGCGGTCGAACAGGGCGGCGATGGCGAGGGCTACCCATGCACCGAGGGTGAGGGCCGCGAGGGCGAGCGCGGCGTGAGCGACCGGGAGTATCGTCATGTGAGTGAATTCGGCCTTGAAGTGCCTGATTGACGGCGTTCTGTTTCCACCACTATCGCCGGATCCTCTCGAAGGTCAACTCACGGAACGGGCAAGATGACTGTATCGAAGCACGCTGCGCCCTCGACCCCTCCGATGCGGCCGCACGCGGACCGGGACGACCGCCTCGCGGCCCGCGTCAAGTCTCTGATTCGCGCAGTGCCGGACTTCCCCATCCCCGGGATTCGCTTCCGCGATGTGATGGGACTGGTGGAGGACTCCGATGGCTTCCGGGCGGCGACGGAGGCCCTGGCCCGCCGGTTCCGGGCCGCTGCGCCCGAGGTCGTGGTCGGCATCGAGGCGCGCGGTTTCATCTTCGGGGTGCCGGTCGCGCAGGAACTCGGCGTGGGGTTCGTGGCCGTCCGGAAGGCGGGGAAGCTGCCGGGAGAAGTCAGCGGTGTGGACTACGACCTGGAGTATGGGAGCGCGCGGCTGGAGATGCAGGCGGTTGCGCCCATCAGCGCCGGAACGAGTGTGCTGCTGATCGATGACCTGCTGGCCACCGGAGGAAGCGCTGCCGCTGCGATCGAGTTGATCCGCGGAATGGGAGGGGACGTGGTGGGCGCCGGGTTCGTTGTGGACCTGCCGGAGTTGCCAGGTGCGGAGCGGCTGCGACAACTCGGGGTGGAGATGTTCGCGCTGTGTGAGTTCCTGGGGGATGAGGAGTGAGAGAACGGCGCGGTGGGGAGGCTACGTCGTAGGGACGGCCTTTCGGGACAACGTTTCGGACGAAGTGGGCTCCCTCAGATGCTGCGTCCGCATTGCTATGTGGTTGGTCTTCAGGCATCATCGCGTTTTTCGAGTTCAGGGACGACTTCCGGCTCGTTGGCGAGCCAACCGGGTTCAATGACGATTTCGGAATGGAAAAGGTAATCGGGGATCGGGGGCGTTCCCATGTTCAAATCGGTCTGATTCCCCCTCAGTGAAAAAACCGCCCCCGGGCCACGAACGACGTGTCGCTGCCGTCACTTCGCACAACGCCCCTATCGCCACCCGGCGCTCCCAGTTCGGCCAGCCAGTCGTTCAGGGAGGTTATGCGCTCGGCGATGACGTGGATCACGCCGTCGACCTTCTGGAGCTTGCCGCGGCACATCATCAGCCGTGAGGTCAGGGTGTCGCGGCGCTGGTTCTCGTAGATGGAGGGGAAGACGACCAGGTTGGCGGTGCCGGTCTCGTCTTCCAGGGTGACGAACATGACGATGCCCTTGCCGGGGCGCTGGCGGGTGAGGACGATTCCCGCGACGATGGTCCGGTCGCCGTCGGAGAGCCTTTCGAGATCCTTCGCGGGCAGCACGCCGCGCTCGTTCAGGCGGCCGCGCAGCAGCGCGACGGGGTGCTGTTTGAGCGACAGGCCCGTGGTGCGGTAGTCCGTGGCCACCTGCTCGCCGACGGACATGGCGGGGAGGGCGGGCTCGGGGCGGATGCCGGCGGTTTGATCGCTGGCGGCGCGGGCATTTTTCGCCGATTCGAAGAGCGGCAGCGGCCCGGTCTCGCTGATCGCGCGCACCGCCCAGGCGGCCTGGCGGCGGTCAAGCCCCATCGAGTTGAAGGCGTCGGCGCTGGCCAGGCGGGTCAGGACGGTCGTGGAGATCCCCGTTCGTTCGCGGAGGTCGAGGGGCGAGCGGTAGCCGGCGCCTCGAAGCGCGGTGAGCCGGTCGGCGTCCTCCTCCGTGAGGCCGCGGATCTGGCGAAGGCCGAGGCGGAGGGCAAGGGGGCCGTCGCCGGGCTCGTCGCGGGCGCCGCCCCCCTCCAGCGTGCAATCCCACTGCGACCGGTTCACGTCCGTCGGCAGCACCTCGACATCGTGGTCGCGGGCGTCGCGCACGATCTGCGCCGGGGCGTAGAAGCCCATCGGCTGACTATTAAGTAGTGCGCACGCGAAGACCGCCGGATGGTGGCACTTCAGCCACGACGAGACGTAGGCCAGTTGCGCGAAGCTGGCGGCGTGGCTCTCGGGGAAGCCGTACTCGCCGAACCCCTCGATCTGGCGGAAGCAGCGCTCGGCGAAGTCGCGGGTGTAGCCGCGGCCGATCATGCCATCGATGAACTTGTCCCGGAAACGGTGGATCGTGCCCGGATTGCGGAAGCTGGCCATGGCGCGCCGCAGCTGGTCGGCTTCGGCTGGCGTGAATCCCGCCGCAACGATGGCGATCCGCATGACCTGTTCCTGGAACAGTGGCACCCCCAGCGTCTTCCGCAGCACCTGGCGCAGCTCCTCGGACGGGTATTCGACGGGCTCGCGCCCCTGCCGGCGGCGCAGGTAGGGGTGGACCATGTCGCCCTGGATCGGTCCCGGGCGCACGATCGCCACCTCGATGACCAGGTCGTAGAAGGTGGCCGGCTTCAGCCGGGGCAGCATGGCCATCTGGGCGCGGCTTTCGATCTGAAAGACCCCGACGGTGTCGCCACGCTGGATCATCCCGTACGTGGCCGGGTCCTCCTGCGGCACGCTCTCCAACGTGTAGCGAAGGCCGCAATTCTCCTCGAGCAGGGCGAAGGCCTTGCGGATGCACGAGAGCATCCCGAGCCCGAGCACGTCGACCTTGATCAAACCCAAAGCCTCCAGGTCGTCCTTGTTCCACTCGATCACCGTCCGGTCTTCCATGGCAGCGTTCTCGATGGGGACGATCTCGCAGAGTGGCCCGCGCGATATCACGAATCCGCCGGTGTGCTGGGACAGGTGTCGGGGGAATCCGCACAGCTCGCGGGCCAGTTCGAGGGTGAGCGCCAGTCGCCGGTCGGAGGGATCGAACCCCTCTTCGCGGGCGCGCTCTTCGCCCACCGGCTTCGACCGCCACGAGACCATGGAGAGAAGCCGTCCGATCACGTCCTCGCTCAGGCCCATGGTCTTGCCCACGTCGCGCAGCGCGCTTTTGACGCGGTAGGTGATGACGGTCGCGGTCAGCCCGGCCCGGTCGCGCCCGTACTTGCCGTAGATGTACTGGATGACCTCTTCGCGGCGCTCGTGCTCGAAGTCGACATCGATGTCGGGCACCTCGTCGCGCTCGGCCGAGATGAAGCGCTCGAAGAGGAGGTCGATCTGCGCGGGGTCGACCGAGGTGACGCCCAGGCAGTAGCACACGGCGGAGTTGGCGGCCGAGCCGCGGCCCTGGCAGAGGATGCCGAGTTCGCGGCCCTTGCGCACGATGTCCTCGACGGTCAGGAAGTAGGGCTCGTACTCCAGCTGGCTGATGAGGGCGAGTTCGTGTTCGATGATCTTGCGCACCTTCGGCGGGATGCCGTCGGGATAGCGCTCGGCCGCGCCCGTCCAGGTGAGCGTGGCGAGGGTCTCGCGGGGGGTGCGGCCGTCTTCGGCCACCTCGTCGGGGTACTCGTAGCGGAGTTCGCCGAGGGAGAAGCGGCATTGGTCGGCTATCGCAACGGTGTTGGCGAGGGCGCCGGGGTGGTCGCGGAAGAGGCGGGCGAGTTCGGTCCGGGGCTTGAGGTGGCGCTCGGCGTTGGCTTCGAGGCGCCAGCCGGCGTTGTCGATCGTGCAGTGCTCGCGGATGCAGGTGAGCGTGTCGTGGAGGCGGCGGCGCGTGGGGTCGTGCTGGTGGATGTCACCGGTGGCGACGAGGGGGACGCCGTGGCCCTCGGCGAGGCGCGCAAGGTGGGCGAGACGGCGGTCGTCGTCTCCGCGGTGGTAGTGGGTTGCGGCGAGGTGGAGGGGGGCGGCGAGGCGGTCGCGGTACCAGGCGAGGGCGTCGGCGAAGTCGTCGCCGGGTGAAGTGGGGGGGACGGCGATGAAGATGTGGCCGTGCGGGTCGGCGGCCGCGGCCACGTCTTCGCGGGTGAGATGGCATTCTCCCTTGGGCGCGCGCCGGCGTCCCGTGGTGATGAGGCGGGAGAGAGCGCCGTAGCCGTGCCGGGTGGTGGGGAGGCAGAGGAGGCTGGGGCCGTCGCCGAGGTCGAGGCGGGCACCCGGGATGAAGTGGAGACCGGTGCGCTGAGCGGCCTCGTGGGCGCGCACGACTCCGGCCAGCGTGTTGCGGTCGGTGAGCGCGAGGGCGCGGTAGCCCAGTTCGGCAGCCCGATCGACCATCTCGTCGGGGTGGGAAGCGCCCCTCAGGAAGGAGAAGTTGCTGGTGACCCGGAGTTCGGCGTAGGGGGGGACAGAGTCTCTCACGCGAATACCCCGTGCAGAAACCAGCGGGGACGGGGCGTTGTCCCGGGGTCCTGCGTGCCCGCTCGATAAATCCAGTAGCGACAGCCCGCCTCGTCCTCGGCCAGATAGTAGTCGCGGCGCGGCGCGTCTTCACGCCACCACTCACACTCCAGTCGTTCGGGGCCTTCGACCGCGCGCAGTTGGCGGAACCGGCCTCGATAGCGAAATCCGAAGGGGGAACCGCCGGGTTCCAGGTTGACGGCTTCCACCGGTTCGGGAGGGGACAGCAACCGCAGGGGCCGGCGGCGGTCCTCCGGCCAGCTGGCAGGGACCGCGGGGTGAGCGGCCGGCTTCGGCTGCGCGGCGGACCCGGGGTGCGGGCCCGATCCAGGGCGCACACCTGACCCACTACCCAGCAATCCCTCCCGAACAGCCGCGCGCTCCGGCAGCCAGCTCTCACGCGGTACCGGCCGCCCGATGCGGCCGAAGCCGAAGCGGTTCCCCAGCCGGTCGAGCAGGTTCGCCAGCTCTTCCTCGTCGGCCGCGCGGTATCCCCCGGGGGTCTCCCCTGACCAGTCGGTCTGGAGTTCGTCGATGGTTTCGACGATGTCGGCGGCCAGGACGATCTCGTCGATGCCGAAGCCGGGCTCCACCTGGTCCAGCTTCTCAGCAAAGAGTCCCATCAGGGGTTTCTTGCGGCGAAGGGGACGGCTGGTGCCGACGGTAAGGGTCCGCCGGTCTCCCTCGACCCGGTGGCAGACGAGGTACAGTCGGCGCGCGCCCTCGCCGGCGCGGCCCATCTCCCCGCAGAGGTCGTCTAGGAGACCGTCGACCGCCGCGCGGATGTCCGCCGCCGTCGAGATCGGCTCGGCGAAGGCGCGGTGGGCCTCGCGCGGTGGCAGGGGACGCAGCGGCGTGATCGGCTCGTCGATCCGGCCCAGGGCCTGATCGAGCCGCCTTACCGGTTCCGTGCCGAAGCGCCGGATCAGTTCGACGGGCTCGATGGCGAACAGGGTGCAGATTCTGTCCAGCCCGAAGGAGACCAGCGCTTCCGCCACGTCGGAACCGAGTCGCAGTGCGGCCACGGGCAGCCGGGAGAGCGCACGTTTCAGCCCGTCGGGGCCAGCGCCGGAAGGCGCCACGGCAGGGTTCTCGGCACCGTAGCGGGTCAGTGCCCAGGCCGCACCGGGCGTGTCGGCGAGGGCGAGCCGCACGGTCAGGCCGAAGCCTTCCAGGGCACTCCGCAACGATGCCGTCAGCGCCTCCTCGCCGCCGAAGATGCGCGTGCAGCCGGCGATGTCGAGGAAGAGCGTGTCGGTTCCGTCGGGCATGACGCGCGGGGTGAAGCGGTCGGCCCAGCGCGCGAGGCGCTCCAGCGCGAGGGCGTCGGCGGCAGGGTCGGCGGGGCGGACGATCACGTCGGGCACGATGGCACGCCCGTCGGCCAGGGGCATGCCGGGAGTGAGGCCGGCCCGCGTGGCGCGGGGGTTGGCCGCGTCGACGATCAGCAGGCCGTTGTGCTCGGCGACGGTGACGAAGGGGCGGCTGCGCGCCTCGGGACGGTGCCGGGCGAGCCGCTCACTGGGCCACCAGGGGAGCCAGGCGGCGAGGATGCGCCGGGAGATGCGCGGTCCCGATAGGGCAGGCGCACCGGGCTGAGTCGCGGGATTTCGTTCACGGGACATTATGCAGCCCGCAGTGGAAATCCCCGCTGCATTCGACCGGCGATGCATCCCGGCTGAATCGCTTCGCTCATCGTTGCTCCTCGCTCGAATAGCGTTGCTATTCTCTCTCGTCGCGCCTTGTCAGCCGGGCGCCTCGCCGTTCTCGGTGCTACGCGGGGTTTCACCACAGACTGCAACCGTGTAGGGTAACCGAATATATACCGAAATATCAATACCCTAACGTTACGTCAGGGTTGACGGAGGGGAAAGCCTGCCGCGTGGTCCCGGACTCCGGTCGCACGTACTTTCTCCGGGGTTGTTCAGATATGCGCAGCGGACCACAAGGAGCGGACCAATGGCCGACAAGGCGAAGACAGGGAAGTTGACGACGGTGGTATCGATCGTGCTGGCATTGCTCTTCCTGTTCCAGGGCGTCACCAAGCTCGCCGGGATGATGGTCGAACAGTTTGGCGCGTGGGGCTATCCCGCCTGGTTCCAGTACCTGATCGGCGTGGCCGAAACGGCTGCCGGCGTGGGCCTCCTGATCAGCAAGACGCGCTTCCATGCTGCCGCGGCCGTGATCGTCGTCATGCTCGGCGCGATCTTCACGCTGTTGAGGGCGGGCCAGATGGGACAGGTCGTGGTACCGGTCGTCACCCTCCTGCTGGCGGCGTTTGTGGCACGCAGTTCGCGGTAGCGCGGGCAGGCATTCTCGCAACCCCGAGCGCTGACCATGCGCGGGAAATCGGACACGATCCATCTGGCGCTCCTGCGCGGAATCAACGTCGGCGGCAGGAACGTGATCCGGATGGCGGACCTCCGCGAGTGCTTCGAGGCCGAAGGCTTCCAGGACGTCGTCACATACATCCAGAGCGGGAACGTGATCTTCCGTTCACAGGCGTCGGCTCCCGGCACGCTGACGGCCCGAATCGAGGGTATGCTGGCGGCAGCGTTCGACTACAGCGCGAAGGTCGCGTTGCGATCCCGCAGGCAGATGCGGGCGGTTGTTGAAGAAGCGCCGGAGGGGTTTGGTTCGCGACCGGATGTCTACCGCTACGACGTCCTCTTCGTGATGGCCCCCCTGACGGCGGCTGCCGCCATGGAGCATGTCCGTACCCGGCCCGGCGTGGACGAAGCCTGGGCGGGAGAAGGTGTTCTCTACTTCTCGCGGCTGATCGAGAAGGCGTCCCGGAGCCATCTCAGCCGTCTCGCCTCGATGCCCGTGTACCAGAGCATGACGATCCGCAACTGGAACACGACGACCAGGCTGCTGCAGCTGATGGACGAGCGTTGAATTATTGTCTCTGAATGCGTTGAAAATCTGTCTCTGAAATCGTTGAAAACATGTCTGTGGCGCACCGGATCAGCCGGCGCGGCGCATGCCCGGTCCGCTGGCCGCATCCGAGGGTGGCACCGCCTTCCAGCCCTCGTCTCCCCACCCCACGATCCACTCCGCCGGCCTGCCACCGCGGCAGCGCCGCAGCTCGACGCGCCACCGCGTCTCGGGCCCGTCGCTGCCTCCATGTCCGCCCGGGACCCCCGTGACCCGCCAGCGGCTGACCGCCACCTGCACTCCCCCCCCACCCCGCCGCCGCTCTCCGTCGCGGCGCGACAATACCAGCCCCAGCACCCCGGTCCCCTCGGCCGCCAGCATCAGGCGCCGCCCCGCCGCCGGGCCGACCCCTCCCCCCCCGGCCACCCCTCCCATCTCGGCCACCACCCCCCTCACGGCCCGGCAGCGAAGCGCTTCCTCCATGGCCCACAGCATGTCCTCCTGGCGGCGCAGCCCCGAAACGACCAGGAGCTGTCCGGCTTCGATCCCGTAGCGGACGAGGCCGGGCGCGTAAAGGTCGTCGCCCCGAGCGAGCCACAGGATCTTTCCACCGGGCGCCCCGGCAGCCAGGGCAAGGGTCAACAGTGCCGCGCAGAACCCGGTAGCGGCTTCATCCCCGGCCACTTCATGGATGCAGCCCAGGCGCAGACCGCCGCCCGGGAGGGCCCGGTCGATCCTTGAAACACCCAGGGGCAAACGCGGCTGCTCCGGCGATGCGGCTTCCTCGATTCCGCGGATCGTCCGGCGGAGCGCGTCTGCGGCGTCTCGTTTCGTCTTCGGCAGGGTGGCCATGGGCCGGACAAGATACCGAATAAATACCGTATATACAAGTTCTTGCTGCTCTTCGCGTGCGCACGCTAGGTTTTCTCCCGCGATCCATCCCGGCAGAGAGGAGATCTCATGTTCGCCAGACTACTTTCGGTCGGCTCCCTGGTTCTCTTGTCTGGTTGCTCGCTGGCCTTTGTGGACGGCCCGCCGGACTTCATACCCGCCGATCAGCCCGTACCCCCCGGGTCGTGCAGCATAGAGAGGGTTCTGCCCATTCTGGACGCCGTCGGAGCCGGTGCCTCTCTGGTTACAGCCCTCACCAGCTCCGACGGGGATGCCGTCAGGTTCGGCGCGGTCCTTGGCGGGGGACTCGGCTTCTCGTCCTACACCGGGTTGCGCAGGGTGAACAACTGCAGGGAAAGGATGTTCATGGAGCCGGTTGGCCCGATTCCTGACACGTCACTCGTCCGGCTTCTCCATGGGGCCAGTCCGCTCTCGGCCGAACCCTTCCTGGCCGATCCGCTTCTTCCAGACCCGATCTTCACCAGGGTTTACCCGAACCGCGGTCCAGTGGAAAGCGGCACATGGCCAAAGCGGAACTGACTGCCGCCGCCGACACCAACCTCCACGACGAACTCCGTGGCCGCTTTGGCGAGCGCTACTCCACCGCGGCCGCCGTCCGCGACCATCACGGCAAGGACGACTCGCACCACCCCGTGATTCCGCCCGACGGGGTGGTCTTCGCGGAGTCCACCGAAGAGGTCGCGTTCGCGGTGCGGACCTGCGCGCGGCACGGGGTGCCTGTGATCCCGTTCGGCGCCGGCACCTCGATCGAGGGACACGTGCAGGCAGTGCGCGGCGGGATCTCGATCGACATGAGCGGCATGAACCGGGTGCTGGCGGTCCGGCCCGACGACCTGGACGCGACGGTCGAGGCCGGGGTGACGCGGATGCAGCTGGACCGGGAGCTTCGCGGCACGGGGCTGTTCTTTTCGGTCGATCCGGGGGCGGACGCGACGCTCGGCGGGATGGCGGCCACGGGCGCATCGGGGACGACTACCGTGCGGTACGGCACCATGCGCGACAACGTGGTCTCGCTCACCGCCGTGCTCGCGAGCGGCGAGGTGGTGCGGACGGGCGGGCGCGCGCGGAAATCGTCGGCCGGGTACGATCTCACCAATCTGCTGGTCGGGTCGGAGGGGACACTGGGAGTGATCACCGAGCTTACGGTGCGCCTGCATCCGGTGCCCGAGGCGATGGCCGCCGCCGTGTGCGCCTTTCCGGGCATGGAGGAGGCCGTGGGGTCGGTGGTGGAGGCCGTGCAGATGGGGATTCCGGTCGCGCGTGCGGAACTGCTGGACGGGACGGCCATGCGGGCAGTCAACGGCTATTCGGGGTACGCCTACGCCGAGGCGCCCACCGTGTTCTTCGAGTTCCACGGTTCGGAGGACGAGGTGCGGGCGCACGGTGCCCTGATCGAGGAGATCAGCCGCGGCCTCGGAGGGAGCGCGTTCGAATACGCCCGCCAGCAGAACGAGCGGGCGCGGTTGTGGAAGGCGCGCCACGACGCCTACCCCGCGCTGCTGGGGCTGCGGCCCGGCTGTCACGGCTTGACGACCGACGTCTGCGTACCCGTCTCACGTCTGGCCCGCTGCATTGCCGAGAGCGAGGAGGATCTGAAGACGGCTTCGATGCCGTGGGGTGTCGTGGGGCACGTGGGCGACGGGAACTTCCACGCGGTCTTTATCATCGATCCGGACTCGGAGGCGGAGCTGGCGGAAGCCGAGGCGATCAACGAGCGCATCGTGCGGCGTGCGATCGCCATGGAGGGCACCTGCACCGGCGAGCACGGGATCGGTCTGGGGAAGATCGGCTACCTGGAGTCCGAGTTCGGGACGGCGGGTGTGGCTGCGATGCGGGCAGTGAAGGCGGCGCTCGACCCGCAGGGGATCATGAATCCGGGAAAGGTCACGGGGTAGGCCGGCGCGGGCGACGCCCGGTGGTCGATTGCTACCGATCGCCGGGATGCGCTCTGGGTCAACGCATTACTGCGGGACCGCATCGCGCACCGGAATCTCATTCTGCCACCCGCGCGCCCTTCGAGCTTGCGCAAGCTCGTAGCTCGCTTGCATTCGCATCCAGTGATCGGCCGTACCCCAGCCAAGGGCCTCCAACGCGAGCGCCATGTTTGCCGAGACGCCAGCCTTGCCGTTGAGCAGTCGCGACAAGGTCCCCCGCTCACACCCCAAACGCGATGCCGTCTCGGTCACGTTCCATCCGACCTCGTCCATGCTCTCACGGATCAGTTCCCCCAAGTGCGGGGGGTTCAGCATCGCATCCACGCGCTCGCCGTTCATGATCGGTCTCCCTTCAACGGATGCAGCCGGAAACCGGGCGCGTCCGCGCTCCTGGGGTGGGTTGCTTCCTGCAGCCGAAACAGGATGCGTCGAAGGCGTGGCACCAAGTGTGCCGGAAGCCGAGCCCGATCGTCCCGCTCATGGAGTGCCCGCAGTCCCTTGTGGCTGATCTTCATGAATAACTGTAGCGCGTAGCGTTACGCGCCGCCACCACGGACCGCAGGCAACAACACGCAGACCGAGATCAGGATCAGAGCGGCCGCGGCCGGCAGTCCGGCTTGCGATGCCGCACCCACGGGAGCAGCCGGCTCAAAGGCGGGTGTCCGCTCCCAGTCCACCTCGGCGATCGGCGCGGCCGAGAACAGAATCGGCTGGAAGTGGGCCTTGAGTCGTTCGTGGTACCGCCGGACCGCTTCCTGGTAGGCGAGTTGCGTGGCCAGGTCGTTGGAAGAGAGCCGGTCGAGCGCGACCTGGGCTGCAAGCGGCGGCACCAGCAGCGACCAGCGACGGGCCCACTCGTCCCGCCGCGTCAGGATATCGCGGTAGGCGCGTGATGCATCGCGGGCGGCCCGGTCGCCACGGTGATTCATCGCGTAGTACCAAGCCCACGTGAATTCATCTTCCGGGACTGTCTGGCCGCTCCACTGGGGGTAGTCTTCGAAGAAGCCGTCCATCGTCGCCGCCTTGGGAAGATCCCACGCTTCGTGATACCCCTGGCGCTGGCGCACGGTCAGCTCCAGGGCTTCGGGTACGAGGTGCAGGATCGCGTTCGTCAGGCTAAGGACCGCCGGAGCCAGGAACGTGAGCGCCACCCATACGCCCACCAGGAGCATCGCGTTGGTGGTCGAGGAGCGGCGCCCGCCGGCGACACCCAGGCAGAGCGCGAACCAGAAGAGCGTGTGCAGGGAAATCAGCGCAACCGCCCAGCCTGCACGGCCATCGGCATCGATTCCCGCAAGGAGCATCCCGATCAGGGCCAGCGACATGACCAGGCCTGCCACGAGAATCATGCGTGCGCCGACCTTTGCGGCGACCAGCCGCCGCGGCCGGGCGAAGAGCCGGGCCATCTGCCAGGTGCCGCGCTCGCGTTCGCCCGAAACGATGTCGTAGGTGATGGCGATGACGAAGAGCGGAAGCAGGGCGATGAGCACAAAGCCCAGATCGAGGTGCCCTGCGGCGGCTAGGCGCGGATTCAGGGTCTCGTGTTCGTACAGCTGTCCCTCGAGCGCCAGCAGACGTATCCGCAGGCTTGCCGTCTCGACCTCCGCCCTGCCGCTGGCAAGCGCCGACAGCGGGGACGATGGCTGTGGTGCCGGAAAGGCCAGGTAGTACAGCAACTCGCCCGCTTCCGTCGTCGGGGGGTAGATGGAGGCGAGGTAGGCGAGCTGATCCCGGTAGGCGGCCTCAGCTGCTGCGGTGGCGGCGTCGGCCGTCTGAATCCTCTGATGCCCCTGCCAGCCCGCATACACTCCGAGCCCCAGCAGCAGAAGCACCGCGACCCTGACACCGCCAGCGCGGATGACCCGGGCGATTTCGAGCCGGATCAGGCGCATCCACGCGATCGTGCCTGCGAACCTCATCGTGTCGGCGCTCAGGATCCGGACCCGTCCACACCTACGCGCGGCAGCCGCTTTCGCCCAAGCCCGAGGCCCGCGAGGGGAAGGACGACCCACAGTCCCAGTGCAGCCAGCGACTGGGGACGGTCGGCCAGAGCTAGGCGGAGCGAAGGAAGACTCGGTTCGAAGACCGGGAACCGGGTCCATTCCTGCCGTTCAATGCGCTGAGCGCGGTCGTTCTCGTATCTGATCTCGTGGATGTGCAGGTCGTTGAGGCGCTGAATGATGTCATAGCGGTGGGCCTCGGCCTGCGCGCGGAACGCCTCGACCGCCTCCGGGCCTGTGCCCGCCGCCGCCATTGACAGGTCCCGGCCCGCCAGGTAGGGGGACAGCAGCCCGAGCCACGCCATGACCTGGTCCTGCCTGCGATACGCGGCGACCAGTTCCTGCTGGTGCTCCTCGTGGATCCGGCTGGTGACCTCTTCTCCCTCGCGGCTCACCACTCCGCCCCAGTTGATCGGAAGCTCTTCGACCGACGCCACCTGGTAGCGCGCCAGGTACTCGTCGCGCAAGGCGCGGAAGAAGGGATCGTCCGGGTTGTGGCTGTCTCCCACCTCCCTCTGCGCCGCCTCCACCTGGGCGGTGAACTGGGCGCGCGACGGGATGGGATGGAGTGCGGCCGCGAGGGAAGCACCGAGGCGCGGGGCGGCAACGCAAAGCGCGACCCATATGGCCACCAGCTGGGCGAGCGCGGCCCGCGAAGAGGCCCTGCGTGACGAGACCCACACGGTCAGCAGCACCCATCCCGCAAGATACGCCGCGTAGGTCACCGCGAGCGCCAGCATCCGTGCGATCGAGGGCTGGTCCGGGCCTCCAACGGCGACGAACCCGGCTGTGATCAGCCCGATCGGAAGCGCCGCCGCGACGGCCACCGCCCCGACGCCCAGCGCCTTGCCCGCCATGATCTGCGCGGGAGTCGCGCCCTGCGCCAGGAGCAGCCGAAGCGTGCCCCGTTCTCGCTCGCCGCTTATCGATGAAAAACCTGCCGCCACCACGAACAGCGGCAGGAGCAGCCCCAGCACGGCGGCCGGGGTGAGACGCCCGAAACGCAACATTGCCGTCGCGTGCCGGGCGTCCCCGAAGCTGGCCGTGTTCTGCCGGTGTCCCTCTAGGAAGAGCGACGTACCCGCGTAGGTGCCGACCCCCGGGTCGAAGAACGCCAGGGGCGCCTCTTCCCGGAAGACGAGGAACCCGTAGTGGATCACCCGGTGCGGATGGCGGTCGGGCTGCTCCGCCCACTGGCGATCGACCAGCCCCTGATAGCGGGCACGCTGTTCCGTCTCACTCGCGGTGTGATGCCGGGCCCCGAGCACGGAGACGACCCCCAGAGCGACGACGAGCACCAGCAGGAACAGGATGTACCGATCCTCGCGCATCGTGCCCAGCTGCCGCCGTGCCACGAGCAGCGTGTTGCGGAGTCCCACCTAGTCCGCCCCTCGCACCCTTCCGAGCCCGACCCCGGCGCCCGTGCCCACCACCAGCACGAGTCCGCCCAGCACCACGAGCGGAACGATCGCACGGCGTCCGACATCGGCGGATTCTTCGTTCGCCAGCCGAAACCTCGGCAGGTCGGGGAGGACGCTGGCACTCATCTGCTCGTCCGCGAGGATCGCGGGCACGAAGAACTCCTGCCACTGCTCTGCGAATGCCCGCACCTGCGCCTGGAAGTGGGCGAAGCGCGCGTCGCCGGTCCCTGCGGCGTCGATGAGGACTTCCTGGGCCAGGAGCGCCGGCGACAGGAAGCGGTAACGGCGGACCAGGACAATCTGTTCGGCACGCTGCGCATCGTGCTCCGACGTCACTTCCTCCAGGCGGCGATTTACGGCGTCGGTGGCGGCCCACGCGAGCGCGCCCAGCCCGGGCTCGTCGGCCACTACGCCCTCGGCCATCTCGGGGTGGTCCTCCAGGTACCGCGCGAGGAGCTCGCTGCGCTGGTTCACGGCGTCGTTCGAGGCCTCGCGCTGGGCGGTGATCATCTCGACGCGCGACGGCAACGGGTGCAGCAGGCCCGCCGCGATGTTGATCGCCGCCGGCGCCACCACCACGAGCACCAGCCACGCACCGACCAGAACCGTGGCGTTCCAGGCCGAGGACCGCCGCAGCGTGTTCACCCAGGCCGCAAGCACGAACCAGAAGAGCGAGTAGGCAACGATCGTGGCACACCAGAGAAGCACTCGGCCGGGCGAGCCAAATCCCCCCGTGGCCAGAATGCCGAGCAACGAGACCGCCAGCACCATTCCCACAACCAGAAACGCCCGGAATGCGAGCTTCGCGGTCACTACGTTGCGGGCCGACACGGGCTGCGAAAGCGTCAGCGCAAGCGTCCCCTGCTCACGCTCCTCCGAAAGCACGTTGAAGCTCATCGCCAGAACGAGAAGCGGCAGCAGGTAGATCACGACGAAGGCCAGGTCGAAGCGCCCGACCATCAGGTTGAGGGGGTTCTCGACCTCGCCGTTCTGCTGAAACGACGACTCGTTGGTGTAGATGTTGACGTCGTAGTAGTAGGGCAGGAGATCGCTTTGCCCGACCGCCAGAGCCGTCAGAGGACCCGGCGCCAGCGCCGCGGTGTGGCTGCCGCTGGGCCCACCCAGTACGAGCGGTGAGCGCGGATCCGCAAAGGGCGAAGACGGTTCGCCGCCGTTCGCAATGGCGGTCAGTTCCTGTTCGAAGGCGCTGGAACGCTCGGCGTTGCCGCTCTCCACGGCCTCTACGGTGTGCTCCTGAAACCGCAACCAGACCATGCCGTTTGCCAGCGCGTAGACGAGGAGGACGGCGAAGAGCCCCAGCGCGATCCGGAGCGCCCGATCGGCCATGAGCAGCCGCCACTCGTTTCGCAACACGGTGCGCGCGGTCATCTACGCCACCTCCGCGCGCCGTACCCGCACTGCGGCGGCAATGATCGCTCCGACGAGCCACGTTCCAAGAACAAGGAGTGAAAGGACCCGGTTGCCCAGCACCCAACCCAGTGTCGGGGCGGCGTACTGCAACGGGGGAACTGCCTCCCACACCTCGGCCCCGACCGTGTAGGTGAAGTCCCCGGTCAGGGAGTTCTCGGTCATGTCGCCGTTCATCTGCCGCATCAGGTCGCGGCGGTACGTCTCGGCGGCGACAGCGAAGTGCCGGTGCTGCTCGACATCCGTACCGGCCAGTCCCATCGAGAGCGTGCGCACCGCGAGCAGGGGCGCCGCCAGCGCAACCGTCTCGTGCACGACGCTCTGGCGCTCGAAGGTGTCCCACAGCGCACCGTAGTTGCGGTCGAAGATCCGGTTGCCGAACTCCTCGCTCTCCTGCAGGTAGACGCCCACTGCGTTGATGGGCAGGTCCTCGACCCGCGCCACTCCGTATTCGGCGAGCAGACGCTGGGTCGACGCGTCCCGGTCCGGAGGGGAGATGTCCCCTGCGCCGCTGGCCATCTCCTGCTCCACGGTACGGGCAAACTCCAACGCGGAGGGCGTCGGGTGGAGCCATTTCGACAGATCCACCGCGACGCGAGGCGCCACGAGCCCGTTCACCACCCACACGGCAAGCAGGACGACCAGGGCAGTGCGCGCCGAGCGCGCCCATGCGGATACGGCGAGTGACAGCGCCAGGAAGGCGGTGAAATACGCCAGATAGACGCCGGCCAGGACGGTGCCCCGAGCCAGCGGCGATGCCGCCGGACCGGGACTCGCAACGACCAGCGCTGCCGCTCCCACCACGGCAGCCGGCACCAGCAGCAACCCCAGTGCGCCCGCCACGCCCAGCGCTTTGCCGGCGGCCAGATCGCGCCGGCCGATTCCGGAGGCCAGCAGCTGGCGCAGTGTGCCACGTTCCCGCTCACCGGCCAGCGCGCCGAAGGTCAGCAGGATGATGAGCAGCGGCACAAGGTGCTGCAGCACCTGCGCCGCCGTAAGTGCCCCGATGCGCTGCGCCGCCGTCGCGTCCTGGGCCGGTCGCAGAAGGAAGTCGTTCTGCCGGTGGGCCTCGAGCCACACCGACGTACCGGTGTACGGGTCCACGCCCTCGTCGACAAACGACAGCGCCAGACGGGGCTTGAACGCGTAGATCCCGTAGTGCGCCGCCGAATGGGGATTCTTCTCACCCTGCGTCTCCCAGTGCTCCCGGGCGGTGGCCTGCGCAGCCGCGCGCTCCTCATGCGCACTGCGCGCCTGGACCCACCCGTGCCCCAGCGAGACCAGCAGCAGCGCTCCCACCAGAACCGAGCACCAGCGGAAGCGGCCGTCCCGCAGCACGTCGGTGAACTCCTTGCGGACGATATGCCTGATCATGACCGTCTCCTAATCGTGCATGTGTTCCAGGTAGATGCGCTCGAGATCGGCGTGACCGATCTCCTCCGTGCTCAACTCCGTCACCAGGCGACCGTATCGCATGATGCCCACACGCGTGCCGGTCTCCTTCGCCCGAAACAGATCGTGGGTCGCCATGAGCACCGCGACGCCGCGATTCCTGAGCCGCTCGACCAGCGCCGAGAACTCGTTCGCGGCCTTGGGATCGAGCCCGGATGTCGGCTCGTCGAGCAGGAGGACGTCGGCTTCCTTGGCGATGGCAATCGCGATGCCGACCTTTTGCCGCATGCCCTTGGAGTACTCGGATACGCGGCGGTTGACCGCGTCGCGCTCCAGGCCCGCTTCGACCAGGATGTCGGTGAGCCGTTCCCGACCCAGCACTCCCTTGCCGCCCAATGCGGCGAAGTACTCCAGGTTCTCGAGTCCGCTGAGATTGCGGTACAGCATCACCTGCTCGGGGATATAGGCGAGCCGCTGCTTCGTCTCGCGGTCGTGGGTGGCCACGTCCAGGCCGGAGACGAGGGCCTTGCCCCCCGAGGGTGACACGAATCCGAGGAAGAGGTTGATTGTGGTGGTCTTCCCCGCGCCGTTGGGGCCGAGGAGGCAGTAGACCTCTCCTGGCGCTATGGCCAGGTCGAGGGTGTCGAGGGCTCGGGTGGCACCGTAGTTCTTGCTGAGTCCGCGGGCTTCGAGAAGGGGTGCGTGCCCCGCCCGCGATTCGCCGTTCTGCATGTGTTTTCCATCTCTCGCGTTGGGTACGCCGTCACCGGCGCAACCATGGACAGGTCTTCCGCCGACGCCCGGGTCGGCAGAGGGGCTCATCGCTACAGAGAGACGGGAAGCGGCGGTGCGCGGCTGCGATGAGGGGAGAGATGGACGATTCCGGCAAACAGCTGGTGTCCGGGAAGTGTGGGAGCTTGCAGCACTCCCGCCCCGACGACGACCGGTGGGTCTGCGGCGGATGCAGGCACGCCCTGGTGGCCGATCTCGCACACGGAGCACACGGCTGACATGTCGGATCCGGTGTGCATGTGGGAAGCCTCGACGGTGGTGGCGACGAGCACCGAAAGGGCGATGGCGATTCCCACCAACGCACGCATGCCCCCCTGCGATCCTCCTGGACCGATCAGGTGGGCCATGGTCCGTTCCGCCTTTCCCCGCAGACTCACACACCGGCCTCGCGAGGCCGGCACCGACAGCAACTCTACGCAGGGTCAGCCGACTGATCAAGCCGGGGCGACGCGAGGTTGCCAACCAGGCCGCGGGGAGCCGCCAGAAGAGTTGACGTGATTGCAATGCAATCATACTATCTTACTTGACCCAAAGCTGACCGGGTGAAACGCAGGGGACCGAAGGGAGGCCGGCGATGGCCAGCATCACAATCCGCAACCTTGCCGACGAGGTGAAAACGAAGCTGCGTGTGCGAGCGGCGACGAACGGTCGTTCAATGGAGGAAGAGGCGCGTGTCATCCTGCGCGAGGCGGTGGAGGAAGAAGCCTCGCAAAAGGGACTTGGAACGAAGCTCCACGAGTTGTTCAAACCCTTTAGGGGAGTGGAGTTGGAGATTCCCCCGCGGGAACCGATGCGTGAACCTCCCCGTTTCGGCTGAGGCGTGAAATGTTCGTTCTCGACACGAACGTCGTCTCGGAATTCATGCAGGAGCGACCGCATCCCTCGGTCGTGCACTGGCTCGACAACCGACTGGAGCGCGATTTGTTCGTTACGGCGGTGACCCAGGCCGAGGTTCTGACCGGCATTGCCATCATGCCCCCAGGGCAACGGCGAGAGGGTCTGGCCGCCGCAGCCGATCGTGCTTTCAACGGAATGTTCGCAGACCGCGTGCTACCGTTCGACCGATCGGCAGCGCACGCCTATGCCGGGATCACCGCCGCCCGACGGCGGTCCGGCAGACCGATCTCGCAGGCCGACTGCCAGATCGCCGCCATTGCGGCTGCACGGGGTGGGACGGTGGTAACCAGGAACGTCCGCGATTTCGAGGGGATCGAGATCGCGGTCCTCAATCCGTGGGAGAAGCGGTGATGAACAAATCCGGACCAGCCAGCATTTTTCTGACGTGTTGCGTGTTCTTCGCGTGCACTCCGGATCAAGGCACTCAGGCGGGCCGATCCACCCAGCCTCTCGACCTCACCCTCGATAACATCTTCGGTCCCCGCGGCCGCGCCGGCGCCAGCGAGATCAGCCCCGACGGGAGGTACGTCGCGGTGTCGGCCACGGGGCCTCAAGGGTCTGGGATCTACCTGGTGCCGACAGGTCGGGAGACCGATGCCGGCGAAGCGCCCGTGCCCGGCGAGCCCACCACCGGTACCCTCTGGAGCGACGGCAACTCCCCGTCCTGGTTCCCGTCCAGCGACGGCATCGTTTTCCGGCGCGGCGGCGACCTCTGGACCGTCGCGGTCGGCAGCAGCGAATCGGCCCGCCTCACCAACGACGACGACAACGAGCGCGCGCCGCGCGTCTCGCCAGATGGTCGCCTGGTCGCCTTCTACTCGGGCCGTTCCGGCTACCAGGACATCTGGGTGGTGCCCGCCGACGGTTCAGGCGATCCCCGCCAGGTCACCTTCGACGCCTTCGCGCCCGACGACTTCCGTTGGTCGCCGGCGTGGGCGCCGGACAGCCGCCGGATCGCCTACGTGTCGAACGCTGCCGACTACTGGCACGACGACATTTGGGTGGTCGACATCGAGACCATGGACACCCGCCAGGTCTCGCGCACCCTGATGGCCTCGACCGAGCCCGTGTGGTCGCCCGACGGCACGAAGATCGCGCTGCTCGGCACGCACAAGGACGGGTATTGGTACGAGGACCTCGCCGACATCTTCATCCTCGATCCGGCGGCGGGCACCGAGCGCACGGTGGACATGCAGATCCATGCCACGGACTGGCTGCACCGCATGCGCATCTTCTGGTCCGGCGACGGCGAGCGGATCCACTTCCCGTACCACGAGCGCGGCGACTTCGACCTGTGGTCAGTGCCCTCCCAGGGCGGGGTCGCCACGCGCGTGACCAACATGGGCGGATCACTCGGCTCCATTTCATCCTCCGCCGGGGCGGAGACCTTCGCCTTCACCCGCGCCACCCCGACCCGCGGCTCCGACGTCGACCTCATCCCCTCTGCCGGAGGCCCACTCCAACGCCTTACCGATTTCGCGGCGACGTGGAACACCGTGGTCGACCCGGTCGAGATCTCGTTCCGCAGCTACGACGGCCTCTACATCCAGGGCTTCCTGTACATGCCGCCGGACCACACCCCGGGCGAGCGCCACCCGGCCCTGGTGCAGGTGCACGGCGGCGGGACCAACTCGTACCTTCACGGCGAGAATCTCTTCGAACAGTACCTGGCGTCGAAGGGCTACGTGGTGCTGGCGGTGAACTACCGCGGCGGCTCCGGCTTCGGCCGCGAGTTCCAGGACCTCGGCATCAACGATTGGGCCAACGGACAGGCGCGCGACGCGGCGGCGGCCGGCGTCTTCCTGCGCACGCAGGACTACACCAACGGCAAGGTCGGGATCTACGGCTACAGCTACGGCGGCATCACGAGCATGGCCGCGATCGCGCGGGTGCCGGGCGTTTTCGACGCGGCGGTTCCGATGGCCGGGATCTACGATTTCGGCGACGCCTACACGAACGCGGACCGCATCGGCCGGATATTCATCAAGACCGGGCATTCGGGGTCGCCGGAGGAGCAGCCCGAGATCTACGCCGTGAGCAACACCCTCGCGCGCATAGAGAACATCGACACGCCGCTGCTTATCATGCATGGTGAGCTGGACGTGCGCGCGCCGTACCGGCAGTTCGAGATCGCGGTTGCCGAGCTGGAGCGCCACGAAAAGGTCTTCGAGAGCCGCAGCTACCCGGGCGAGACTCACGGCCTGCGCCCGGCGGCTCGGATCGACATGTACACGCGCGCCGAGGAATTCTTCGACCGGAAGCTGAAAGGGGAAAACGAATGACGACCGCCAGGCAGGCTGCCCTCGCGATTGCGATTGCGCTCACCCCCATCGCCACGGGAAATGCCGCGGCACAGGACCTCGTCATCACCAACGCACGCGTCGTGGACGTGAACGACGGCACGGTCTCGGAGCCCACGACGGTCGTCGTCGAGGGTGGTCGCATCACCGTGATTGCCGCCGCCGAGGTGCCCGAAAGTGCGACCACCGTCGACCTCGTGGGCCGCTACCTTGCCCCCGGCCTGCTCGACGCCCACGTCCATGTCTCGTCGGCCGCCGACGCCAGACGCGCGCTGCTCCAGGGCGTGACCACCATGCGCAGCATGGGCACCTCCCACTACGTCGACGTCGGCATGCGCGAGCTCCAGGCCGCGGGTCACCTCGAAGTCCCGCAATACCTCGCCGCCGGATACCACGTGCGTCCACCCGCCGCCGAGGCCTTCTTCCAGGACCACCCCGAGCTGGGCCACCTCTATGGCCAGGACGTCCGGGGCGGAGAGGCCGTTCGGGCCATGACCCGTGCGATCGTTTCCCGCGGCGTTGACTTCGTGAAGACAAACGCCACCGAGCGCGCCGGCCTGCCTGACACCGACCCACGCAGACAGTTCTACTCGGAAGCCGAACTGCGGACGATCGTGGAGGAAGCGCGCAGAGCAGGGATACCGGTCGCCGCCCACGCCCACGGGGACGCCGGCGCCAGGGCCGCGGTCCTGGCCGGTGTCCGCAGCATCGAGCATGGCACCTACATCAGCCCCGAGACGCTGGCCACCATGGTCGAGATGGGGACCTACCTCGTCCCCACCATTGCGATCGTCAGCGACCTGACCATCCCCGGCGGCGACTACGACAACGCCGTCCTCAACATCCGCGGACGCCACATGCTGCCCCGTGTCCGCGAGATGGCACGCAACGCCCACGAGATGGGTGTGAAGATCGTCGCCGCGACCGACACCGGATACGGTCCGGAAAGCACCACCACCCTCGCCCACGAGCTGATCGAGTTCGCCGGGATCGGAATGACGCCGCTGGAAGCGCTGCGCTCCGCCACGACCACCGCCGCCGAGCTCTTTGGCCTCGAGGGCCGGGTGGGCGCAATCGCCCCGGGCCTCGAAGCCGACCTGATCGTACTGGAGCACAACCCGCTCGACGACATCGCGGTCGTGCAGGACGTTCTGATGGTCGTCAGCGACGGGAAGGTCGTGGTGCAGCGCGGCGACTGGCCGGGGCAGCGGCCGGTGTCGTAGAGTTTGCGGAGGCCGCGCGGCACCAATACAATGCCGTACCGAGGTGAGGCCGCAGCCGGGCGACGGCGAGGGAGGCCGGGTGGAGGACGAAGAATGATCGATTCGCCCCGTCGTCAGGGTGCGCGCCGGAAGTCCGAATGACCGGGTTCCGCCGAATCTCGTCTCGAGAGGGAGCTGGACGATGCATCCATGGCCGGGCACGGGGCTTCACGGCAGGCCGTTAAGGTCGCACTTCGTCGCGGGGCGTGCGCCCTCGAACCGGAAACCACTCCCCTCCACATCCGTACGCCCTTCCCCATGGCTGACACAAGGCCATTGCAGCGCCCAGGCGCGTCCATTCGCAAAGGAGGAACGATGTCAACTCGTCTGTTCGCTTACAACCGACAGCGGTCCCGGGAAACCCGGAAAGGCCGCGGACAAACCACATGTGGCGGAATCGGGGGAGGAGCGACGCTTCTTGTCCTTGCTCTCGCCCTTCCTGTCAACCCCCTTTCGGCACAATCGGGAACCGTCACCGGCACACTGACGAGCGGTGAGACCGGAGAACCCCTCTCCAACGTCCAGGTGTCGATCCAGGGCAGCGGGCTCGGGTCCGTTTCCAACAACCAGGGCAGGTTCCTGATCCTGGAGGTGCCCACAGGAGAGCACGAACTCGTTGCGCAGCTGATCGGCTTCCGGGAGGAGCGGGCCACGGTGTCCGTAGGCGCCGGAGAGTCGGCGCTCGTCGACCTCTCCATGTACCCTCAGGCGGTGGAGCTGGAGGGCATGGTGGTGACGGGAACGGCCATCGCCGCACAGAAGCGGGAGGTCGGCAACAGCATCTCCTTGGTCACATCCGACGAACTTCTCTATGCCGGTGCCATCAACCTGGAGGACGCACTCCGCGGCCGCGCCCTGGGTGTAAGCGTCACCGGGTCGTCCGGCACGGCCGGCGCGGGATCCGACATTCTGCTCCGGGGCACCAACTCCGTGAACGGACGCAACCGGCCGCTGATCTACGTCGACGGCGTCCGCATGCCCGCGGGCACCTTCGAGGACGCCACCGGAGAATCGCAGGAGCACGCCACATTCCTCGGCAGCATCCGCGAGGAGGACATCGACCGGATCGAGATCATCAAGGGGCCGGCGGCGTCGAGTCTGTACGGCACCGACGCCAGCGCCGGGGTGATCCAGATCTTCACCAAGAAGGGGGCGCCCGGCGCGCCGCGCTGGACCATGAACGTGCAACAGGCCGTCCAGCGGATCGGCCACGTGGGGCCGGACATCGACCCCACCGGACTCCGCGTGAACGACTGTACCCGCCAGTTCAACCACTCCCTCGAAGAGGGCTACCACTTCAACCGGGACGAGTCGGGAGCACTGATGTCGGATCCCGGCTGCCCGGCGAGCGGTACCTGGCTCCGGGACGCCCACGTCCAGGACTACTCCATGTCCGTCAGGGGCGGGAGCCAGGAGGTCACCTACTTCGCGTCCGGAGCATACGGAATCACCGAGGGAGTGATCGATCCGAACGAGTCCGAGGACGTGAATGTCCGCGCGAATTTCACCTTCTCCGGTTTCGAGAACTTTCAGATCAACCTCAACAACTTCTACACGCGCCGGGACATCACCTGGATCCCCAACGGCGACAACGCCGAAGGACTGCTCTTCAACGTGGCCCGCGGCGACCAGGGAGAGACACCGGACAACGACGACTCCGCGGTGTTCGATCTGACGCAGGACCAGGTCATCAACCACTTCAACACCAGCGCCAACATCGACTGGACACCGATGGACAACATGCGCCATCGGCTGACGTTCGGCCTGGACTACTCGAATTCCCACTTCGTCACCCAGCGGCCCTGGCTCTTCTGGAACAACCCCCGCGGCACACGCACCGTGGACATCGAGAATCGCCGGGTGATCACGCTGGACTATGCGTCCACGTACCTGCACGAGCTGACGAGCGACTTCACCTCCACCACCTCCATCGGTGCCCAGTACAACCAGAACGAGCACCTGGGCAACCGCACCGACGTGGAAGGTTTCATCGGGCCCGGAGCGAAGGTCCTGGAGAACGCCGAGGACGTCACCAACTACAACGAGGATCGGAGTGCCACCGAGGGCGGCGGGTTCTTCGTCCAGGAGCAGATCGGCTGGAGGAACCGGCTATTCGTCAACGTGGGTCTCCGCGCCGATACGCACAGTTCCTTCGGGCGGGAATACACCCGCGATGTCCGCTTCACGATGTACCCCAAGGCCCAGGCCACCTATACCCTCTCCGACCACGACTTCTGGCCGTCCTGGTGGGAGACCTTCCGACTGCGCGGGGCGTACGGCGAGTCGGGCGAGGCACCGCCGGCCTCCGGCTCGGTGACGGTCTTCGAGGCTTCCTCTCTGGCCGACGAGAACAACCTGGGCTTCATCATCCAGAACCTGGCCAACCTCTCGCTCGGGCCGGAAAGGGCCGAGGAGTACGAGGGCGGCTTCGACGCCTCGCTCTTCCAGGGGATTCTGGCCCTCAACGGCACCTATTACAAACGGAGAACCTTCGACGGCCTCATCTACGTTGCCCCGGCCCCGTCCAACGGCGTCGCCGAGTCCATTCCGCAGAACGTCGGCATCTGGGACAGCGAGGGCATCGAGGTTGGCGTCGACTTCCTGGTCTTCGAGGGCTTCACGAGCCGCGTGAGCATCAACGCGAACTACCAGTACAACCAGACCAGAATGGTCGACCTGGGCGATCCCCAGTTCGAGGAATTCTCGTTCAACTACCTGAACCGCTACCGGCCGGACCGGCCAATCCCATCTCTGTACGGGAAGAAGATCTGCAACGGCGACGAAATGGGCGCGCTGCCGACCTACACGGATGACGACAACTGCATCCTGAACGGCGTCGAGATACAGAACCATCCCGACACCTTCTTCTATGCGCCCAGCCGGCCGCCCCACGAGGCGTCGGTGGGCGTCAGGGCAACCCTCTTCAACGACTTCATTCTCGATGTATTCGGTGTCGCGCAGATGGGGCACTGGCTCTACGACGACATGGCCCAGGAGCTCGCGGCCGACGGCCTGTGGCCGGCGTGCTGGCCGGTCAACAACGCGGTGAAGGCCGGTATCGAGGCCGAAGACCCGAGTCTGTACTCCCAGTACACGGCGAGGGAGATCGGTCAGTGTTGGGAGAACGAGTCCGACAACGAAGACTGGATGGAGCCCGCAGACTACTTCCGGCTGCAGTCCGCGAGCCTCTCCTACCGGGTGCCGCAGGAATGGCTGCGAGGCGGCGTAACGGGGGCAACGGTCCAGCTCCGCGCGACCAACCTGTTCACGTTCACGAACTTCTCGGGTCTCTATCCCGACGCGTTGATCAGACCCGCCCAGCAGACGGCGCGCGGCAACGGCTACATCCTGCCGCCAGCCCGACAGTTTTCGCTGAACCTGCGCCTGAACTTCTGACCGCACCGAGGAGCATGACGATGAACAAGACAACGAAGAAGAGAAGCTCGCTCCGCGGACTGCTGGCCGTTGCCGCCGTGTTGGCGACGGCCGGATGTGTCGACACGCAGATCACCGGCGTGATCATCGAGGACGACATCGAGGATCCCAACCTGATGGTGCCATTTGTCCGGGGCATCAACTCCGAACTCCACGACAACATGCGTGACTTCAGTGGCGTGTGGTGGTTCGCAGGCTCCGCGACCGACGACTTCAACAACGACGGTACCAGCTCCAGCGGCGAAGAAATCCTGGAGTACCGCAACTACTCGGACCGTCCCGGGAACTTCCCGTGGGCGCAGCTCCACGAGGCCGCGTGGGCCGGCTATTACGGCGTGCATGTCACCAACCGGGTCTTCGCCGAGGAGGCCGCCTCCCATCCCCTGATCGCACGCTCATGGATCATCTCCGGGTGGGCCGAGCGCATGATCGGCGAGCTGTTCTGCGAGTCCATCTACAACTACGGGCCGGATGCAGGAGCTCTCATGGGGCCGAACGACCAGTACGACCCCTCACAAATCGTCCAGACCGACTCGATCATGAGGAGGTCGGTGCACGCCATGCAGAACGCGCTGGCCGTTGCCGAGGCCGCCGTGGCGAGCGGAGCCCCCACGCCCGACGGGGACTCGCGCATCTTCGACCCGCTGAAGCTCATGTACGCCGCGCACGGCGGCATCGCGCAGGCGGCGATGCTGATGGGCGACTGGGATCTGGCGGTGCAGCACGCCGCGCAGGTCCCCGACGATTTCATCCTGTACAGCCACGCCGACCCGGAGGTCGAGGACAACGGCTGGTTCGACGTCTCCTTCCAGAACGACGACTTTACTCTCTGGAACACGCCGGTGCACCGGGTCTTCCATGACGACCCCCGGGTCCCCTGGGTCAAGTGCGGCGAGTGGCGGAGCGACACGTTGCGGACGACACATACAAGGAGCGCCCGCGACATCATCGACACCGGCCGGTGCGACTTCGCCGCGGGCTACGGAGGCGAGTTCCGCGCCGAGAGCAACAGGATGCCGCTCTACTCCTCTCTGAAATCCGAAACCGAGGGTCTGCTCACGCGTCCGGACGGCGAGACCGGCGAGGACGCCGACTTCCCCATGGTTCGGGGCACCGAAATGCTCCTGATCCGCGCTGAGAAGGCGCTGATGGACGGCAACCTGTCGCAGTTCGCCAACCTGGTGAACCAGGGGAGAGCCGTGTACGGCATGGACCCCATCGAGACACCGGCCACCGCTGGTGCATTGGAGTACCCGAACGCGCTGGATGACGGTTGGTCGATCCTGGACGGTGAGCGCTATACGCTCATGCACCTGGAGGGCCGGCGGTTCGCGGACATGCGTCGCTGGCAGCACCCGTACATCACCGAGGCGCACGCGATCAATCCCCGGGTGGAAGCCGAAAACGGGGCCGCAAGGTTGGCATTCTGCATGCCGATCGCGGACATCGAGTGCGACGCGAACGGTGATATCACCTGCCCCGGTGTAGGGAGCTGACGCACCATGCGGAATCACCGGATTTGCGTGGCATCCGTCTGGCTCTTGCTGACCGTCGGCTTTCTCGCAGCGTGCTATCCCGGCAGGGCGAATTCCGGCTCCGGAGGAAGCCCCGACCTGATCGGCAATTGGGAGCTCCAGGAGCTGGCGGACTACAATGCCCTCGATGCGATTCGCCGCCTGCGTCCCGCCTGGCTCCGGGGCGGGACCAGGCCGGCGATCGCGGTGGGGCAATCCAGCACCTATCCCAGGGTTCACCTCAACGGCGTGCCTCTGCAGAACATCGCCGAACTGGAAGAGATCGACGCCCGCGACGTCCGGGAGATGCGTTTCCTCAATGGCCCCGATGCGTCCACGCGCTACGGCACGGGCTACGTGAACGGAGCGATTCTCATCACCCTCGAGCGCTGACCGCGCGGCCCGTGGACGACGCTCCACGGGCTGCGCCGGGCCCCAACAGAACAGCAAAAGGAACGGACTCTCATGAAAACCAGGAGATCGGGGCTGGCGGCCCTCGCGCTATTCACCCTCCTTGCTGCGGCCTGCTATCCTGCTCGGGCGGGCACCAGCGGCACCGACCGGAACCCGTACCTCATCACCAGCGAAGAGCTGCAGAGCGTCCCTGCCGATGATGCATACGAGGTGATTCAGCTGCTTCGGCCGGCCTGGTTCACCCAGCGGTCCGGGCGCTCACCCCAGGTGTTCGTGAACGGTGCGCCCAGGGGAGGACTCAGCGAACTGCGGACCTTCCGACGCGAAATGGTTACGGAGCTTCGATACATCGACTCGACGGACGCCACGACCCGATGGGGCACGGGTTACATGGCGGGGGTGATCGACGTAACGATGCGGTAGGGTAGGTTTGGGCTACCTGAGAATCGAAAAATGTAATATCGACATTACATTCTGTAATGTGGCGTTTACTATTCATCCCGCCGCACACACCATCGGCGCCTCGTACTCCAGCCCCAGCAGCCGGAAGTAGTTCTCCCCCAGCGCGATGTTGCGGAAGGCCTCGTCGTCGACGAACTGCAGAATCCGGCTCGTGACCTCCAGCTCGGTTCTGTACACGTCGAAATCCTTGTTCGACGACGCCAGAAAGTCGGTCCCGGGCAGAATCCGGTCCGAGTACTCGTTCAGAAACGCGACGTACAGGGGCTGGTAGTCGGCCCGCGAGAAGTAGTTGTCGTCGATGATCCGCCACGTGATGTCGAGCATCAGGTTTGGATACCGGTCCAGCATCGACTCCATGAGCGCGATGTGCTCCGCTGCGGACAGGGTCGTCAACTCCAGCGACAGCCCCATGTGCATCCACACGACGCGGTTGTCGGGGTAGCGGTCGAGGACTTCCTGCATGAGGGGGAGGTAGAGGGTGGGGTCCTCGTCGCGCCCCAGATCCGAGTGAATGGCGATCGGGATGCCGCGTTCGCGAAGGAGGCTCATGAAGGGCGCCCATCCGCGGATCGTCGCGAGTGGCACCGGTTCGTGCGCGTTCCCGAAGAGCGCCTGCTTCACGAGGTTGACCTCGCCCATCCAGCGGAACATCCCCGGAAACTCCCTGTCGAGGACCTCGATCCCCGCCACCACCGACTCGGGCCGGGACAGGTCGGGGAAGGTCATGGCCAGCGTAGCATGGATCCCCTCCGGCGGGTTTGCGAGAAGACTCTCCGCGTTCGCGAAGTCGTTCTTCAACGTCGGGATGACGGGCGTACCTGGGCAGTCCAGGTAGTACGTGCACGGCGAGCCGATCGGGAGCATCTGCCCGATCCCGTAGATGTTCACGAAGCGCACACCGGTCTCGCGCAGGTATCCCATGACCTCGTCGAAGGGCACGGACGGCCCGCCGAATGCGCGGAAGTGCAGGTGGCTGTCCACGACGGCGGTCTGAGGCTGGGTGGCGCGATCGTAGCAGGCCGCGGCGGGGAGCAGCGGCTCCGGCCCGGGGGCAATCGGAGCGCAGGCGGAAAGCGCCACCCCCGCAGCGATGATCAGCCTCGGTGGCGGGGCGAATAGTCGGTCAGGATTGGCTTTACCGGCGCTACCACGCCTCTTTCCCCTGAGGGGCGCCGGTGTCCACCTCGGCGTGGCGGTTCTCAGGGCTGATGCGGGCCACCATTTCCGCCAGGTCATACGGCCTCCTGGGCACTTGGCGACGGCGGATCGGGCACGCAAACTGCCCTTCAGGATTGCCCCGTGTCAACTTCAAACCGTTGCCTCCTTCCACCTTCCCCGCCTGAACAGCAGCGCGGCGACGACCGCCAGAGTCGAGAACGACACAGTCATGGCGATGAACACCCCGGTGGGGCCGAGCCCCCCCGAGACGGAGAGAACCCACGCGAGCGGAATCTCCCAGAGCCAGAAGCAGAAGAAGTTGAGAATCGTGGGTGTCCACACCGCCCCCGCGCCGTTGAACGCGGCCGTCAACACCATGCCGTAGGCGTAGAACACGAAGCCGATCGACACGATGCGGAGGCCCGTCACCGCGACCTCGGACGCGCCGCTGGTGCCGCCGAAGAGACTGACGATCGCGGGGGCGAAGGCGATGAAGAGCACGCTGAGCGCCCCGAGGAACGCAAGGTTCATCTTGCACGCGATCCACGCCGCGCGTTCGGCCCGGACCGGATCGCCGGCACCGAGGCCCTGCCCGACCATGGTGGATGCCGCGTTGGAGAGTCCCCACGCCGGCAGGATCGCGAAGAGGATGATGCGTATTGAGATCACGTAGCCGGCCAGCGCTTCGGCCCCCGACATTGCCGTGACCCGCGTCAGCCCGATCCAGCTTGCGGTCGCAATGAAGGTCTGGAGCATGCCCGTCGCCGAGAGCTCCACCAGCCGCTTCATGACCCGTGGCTGGATCCGCAGGTGGGGAAGGCGGACCCGGAGCTTCCCTCCCAGGCGAAGCAGGGTGTAGACCTGCACCAGGACCGCCGTGCCGCGGCCGATGGTGGTGGCGATGGCCGCCCCCTGCACTCCCAGTTCGGGGAAGGGGCCGATACCGAAGATGAGGAGGGGATCGAGGACGATGTTCAGCCCGTTGGCGATCCAGAGCACGCGCATCGCGATCGCGGCGTCGCCCGCCCCGCGGAAAGCGGCGTTCTGCAGGAAGAGGAGGATGATGACGACGTTTCCCCCGAGCATGATGCGCGTATAGGGAAGGCCCGTGGCCACGACCGTGTCGTCGGCGCCCATGAGCCGCAGGACGTCGGGCGCGTAGACCACGCCGGCGACGCCGAAGGCAATGGCGAGCAGCAGCCCGAGCAGGATGGCCTGTGCCGCTCCCCGGGCCGCCCTGCCTCGGTCGCCTTCGCCGATCCGGCGCGCAACCAGGGCCGTGACCCCGATGCTGAGTCCAATCGCGATGGTGTAGATCAGCGCCAGCACCGATTCGGTCAGCGCGACGCCCGCCATCGCCGCGTCCCCGAGTCTGGACACGAAGTAGATGTCGACCACCGCGAAGAGCGACTCCATGGCCATCTCGAGCACCATCGGAATGGCCAGGAGTATGACCGCGCGCCGGATCGGTCCGTCCGTGGGGTCGCCACCGGTGCCCTTTACGGCATGGACGAATACCTGCCACCAGCTCTCGGGGGCGCCTTCCGCTTCCGCCGTCCCCATCCCCGCCCGGTTGTGTTTTCCGTCGCCCGTGTCCATTGTGGCGCTTAAGGTAGCGCGATTCGCGCGTGCCGGGGGGCTGGGCCGGGGGCCGGGTTTCACCGCGGCGGCGCTCAACGGGGAGCGAAGGCATGGACGACGGCACGATGAGTGCGAGGGATCTTCCACAACATGCAACGGACCTCACGCGGCGACAGTTCGTGGGGGCGGCCACGGTCGCGGTCGGCGGCCTGGCGCTCGGCGCGTGCGGTGCGGAGGACGGCGCCGACGCGAGTGGAGACGGGTCCCCGACCCCGCTCAGGATCCTCATCCTCGGCGGCACCAACTTCATCGGGCCCCACCAGGTGCGGGCTGCCGTTGCGCGGGGACACGAAGTCACCCTGTTCAACCGCGGCATCACGAACCCGGATCTCTTCCCCGACCTGGAGACCCTGATCGGCGATCGCGAAGGCGACTTCGCCTCGCTCGCGGGACGCGAATGGGACGTCGTGATCGACAACCCGGCCAACATTCCGCGCTGGGTCCGCTTGTCGACCGAAGCGCTCAGCGGCTCGGTGGGGAAGTACGTCTACGTCTCTTCCACCGGCGTCTACGTCCCGTACCTGACCACGGACATCCATGAGGACGCGCCCGTGGACACCATCGAGGATCCGGAGACAGAGGTCGTGGACGGACGCACGTTCGGCGCGCTGAAGGCGCTGGCCGAGGACGAGGCCCGGGGCGCCTTCCCGGACAACCACCTGGTCGTGCGCCCCACGTATATCATCGGGCCCGGCGACCCCACCGACCGCTACACCTACTGGCCCGTCCGGCTCTCGCGGGGCGGCGAGGTGCTCGCTCCCGGCGACCCGTCCGACCCGATGCAGCACGTGGACGTGCGCGACCTGGGCGCCTTCATGATCAAGGCCGTCGAGGACGACCTCACGGGCACCATGAACGTGGTCGGCCCGCGCGAGCCCCTTACCATGGGGGGCCTGCTGGAGGGCACCCGCGCGGCGGTGGGCTCCGACGCGACCCTGACCTGGGTGGATGCGGCCTTCCTGCGCGAGCACGACCTCCCCGCCCTCACCTACTGGACCGAACCCGCAGGCGACTACCTCGGCATGATGCAGGTCAATGGCGACCGGGCGCACGCGGCCGGCTTCGAGATGCGGCCCCTGGAACAGACCGCCGTCGAGACGCTGGAGTGGTTCAACGCGCAGGACGCCGAGCGGCAGGTATTGCGCTCGGGGCTGGCGCCGGAGCGGGAGGAGGAGTTGCCGGCGGCGTTTCGGGGAGCCTAGGGGAGCGGGAGCATCTTGTACTCGGACGACGAGGCCCGCAGAGACCTTTCCTATCCGGGCCAGTAGTTCCCTGCCTCGCGCTGGCAGTCAGCACATCTTGCGCCCTACATCTCCGCCCTGCGGAAGATCGAGTGCCCCATCAGGTTCTCGAGCAGGGCGCTGCGTGACCGCCCCAAGAGCACGACCGGTCCGCTCCAGCGCGGGGCGTCGGCGGCCGGGGCGCCGTCCTCGCGGCTGACGACGATCACCATCTTGTTCCAGTGGACGGGGGCTGCGAAGGGCTCGCCGGGAGTGATCGTGCCGAGCGCCTCGATGCGGTCGAGGGCGGGGGTCGCGACCCAGGCGACGTAGCGCGCCTCGCCCTCGGCCGGCGGGAGGTCGAGGACGAGGCGCAGCTCCTGCTCGAGGTGGCCGGAGCGCATGACCGCGAGGCCGAAGGGCGACCACGCGCCGACGAGTTCGGCCAGGCCGCAGCCTTCGCGGCCCGGGGCGGGGCCGAGGTTGAAGCGCGCGAGGTGCCCGATTTCGGCGGTTGCGTGGTCCAGGACGGGCTCGCACGGGGGCGCCACGGTCTGGGCCGATGCCGGCATCGAGATGGCGGTGCTCCCCACCAGGGCCGCGCCCAGCAACGCGCCGAGGGGCGGGACGCGGCGTCGCGAGCGCGATCTCAACACTCGTACTTCAGTCAAATCAGGTTACGGAATCACCCGGCGGGGCGCGTTGTCCCAGTCCTGGACGCTGGACACGTTCGGCATGCCCCAATCGGCGCCGTTCCAGCCGTCGAAGCCGTCGAGCTTCATGATGTGGACGCCGGTGGTGAAGTCGCTCACGACGATGAGGCCGTCGGCGTTGCGCACGTCGATCCCCCAGGCACCGTTGAAGCCCGTGTTGCCCTCGCCCATGGTGCGGGGGTCGAGTCCGCGGCGCTCGGGGCCGTGGTAGGTGTCGAAGAAGCCCACGGTCGACGGGTTCTTCGGGTCGCGCATGTTGAAGACGTAGAGCCCGTCTTCGAACGACGACACGAAGACATAGGGCCAGCGCATCTCGTGGTTGTGGGTGAACCCTTTCCAGTTGGGCGTCCACACCGCGATCTCCTCGTTGATCGTCTCGACTTCGCCCGAGAGTCCCGGCTGCAGGTCGTAGAGGCGCACCGGCGAGTAGAGGTACTCGGTCTGCCCGACTGCGTACTTGTGATCCGGGGTGGCGCTCATGGTGTGGGCCAGCTGCACGCCGAGCACCCCGACGACCGAGGTTGCGAGAACGGGATTGGCCGGGTCGGTCACGTCATAGACGTAGTAGCCGTCCAGCCCGGCGCCGTACGCCATGTCCTTGCCGGTCGCGTGGTCGAAGGCCACGTAGAAGTCGTGGTAGCCCTGGAGCATTCCGTAGGGGGACGGGGTGGCGGTGGACGGCCAGGGCATGCGGCCGACCAGCCCCTGTTCGGCGTCGCCGGCGATGAACTTCGCCATGTCGTACACGTTGGCGTGCTGGCCGCTCGTGGTCGCGAAGAGCAGCGGCGCCCCCGACGAGTGCTTGTACATGAAGATGTTGTGGAATCCGCCCGGGGTGTCGGGGGCGCGGATGCGGCCGACCTCGGTGACACCCTCGGTGTCCGGCAGCGACGTCACGTCGAAGACCACCGCGCCGAGGTCGACATTCGGCCCGCCGGGTGCAAACTGGATGGACTGGACCAGGTAGTAGCGGTCGTCGTGCTTGAAGTACTTGGGGTCCATGCCCCCGAGCCCGACGTGCAACTCCGCGTCCTCGATCCGCCACTCGTAGATCACCTCGGCGTTGTTCGGGTCCTCGATCGAGATGATGTCGAAGCCGAAGGTCGGGTTCATGATCCGGCTGGCGTAGATGAACGGGCGGTGCAGTTCCTGCTCGATCTCGACGTCCGACCGGCTGAACTGCGGCCCCACCTCGAGCGGCACGTGCTTGAGGCGCTGGAGGTTCGAGGTGTTCTCGCGGTCGGGCCCCTCCTGAGCGGCGGCAGGCGCGGCGAGGAATGCGTATGCGGCGGCGAGAACGATGAGTGCGGCTGCGAGGGCGGCTCGGCTGAACAGGCGGCGCGTGGTCATTTGTTTGCGGCTCCTTCAGGGTTTTGCGCGGGTGGTCCCGGGACACGGGGACCAGAACCGTGTCCCTGCAAACAAGACTACGGTTCCCGGCGCGGTCGCGCGACAGGACGAGGGGCGTGAGCTCCAGCACCTGACTTCAGACGCAAGCTCGGCAGAAGAGGGCGCCAATTGACAGCTATACAGTAATACGGTTACCATGATCACATGAAAGCGACCATCGACATTCCGGATGATCTGTACAGGCAGGTCAAGGCAGAGGCTGCTCTGCGGGGAGTGACCGTGCGGGAGGTCACTACGCAGCTCTATCGACGCTGGCTGGCCGAGGGGGAGAGTGGAGCAACCCGGGGGACCTCGTCAGCGTGGATTCGCTCTTGGCTGGAAGCGGCCGACGAGGCGATCAAACGGGCTCCGGCAGGCCCTTCGGCGAGGGAGGAGTTGGAGGCGGACCGTAACCGCCTTGAGCCGAAGTGACAGCTCTTGTCATCGACGCCAGCGTGTGGGTCTCGGCCGCGGATCCGACGGATACCATGTCGGAACCCAGCCGGGCTTTTCTGACCCGGGTCGCGGACCAGGAACTCCCGATCGTCATGCCGGAGTTCGCGAAGCTGGAAATCGCGTGCGCGCTGGCCCGTCGGTTTCGCAACGCCGAGCGCGGCCGCAGTCTTGCCGATCGGATGCTGGAGTCGCCCCGGATGTCCACGCATTCGGCGAGTCGGGCGGTGCTGCGAAGAGCCATCCAGCTGGGGACTCGAGATTACCTTCGCGCGGGAGATGCTCTGTACGCCGCCGTCGCACGGGCAGTGGAGGGCCAGCTGGTGTCATGGGATCGAGAGCTGATCGCACGGGCCGGTGCGATCAGTCCGGACAGCTGGATCTCAAGTCACTCCCCGGATTGGTAGAGCCCGCCCGCCTTGTCGGCGGACCGGATGATGCCGCGAACCATCGCCGAGCTGAAGCCGCGATTCTCCATCTCGTTCAAGCCGGATATGGTGCATCCCTGAGGGGTGGTGACCTTGTCGATCTCCATCTCGGGGTGATTGCGGTTCGACAGCAGCAGCGCGGCAGCCCCCTTCGCCGTCTGGGACGCGAGCTGTAGCGCCTCCTCGGCGTGGAAGCCGATCTCGATCCCTCCCTGGGACGCCGCGCGGATCGCTCGCAGGAAGAAGGCGATGCCGCACGCGCACAGCGCCGTAGCCGACGTCATCTGGTCTTCCCGGATCAGGAGGGTCGAGCCCATCACGTCGAACACCGTCCGGGCCACGGGCACGGCGTCGATCGAGGCTTCGTCGGCGGCCAGGCAGGTCATCGACTCGCCGATGGCGATCCCGAGGTTGGGCATGGCCCGCAGAACCGGAATCTCGGATCCGACCCAGCGGCGGATGTCGGCGATCGACATGCCGGTGGCAGTCGAGATCACGACCTGCCTTCGGGTGTCGAGCGCGGGGGCGACCACGTCCAGCAGAGCCTCCATCTGCTGCGGCTGGACGCAGAGGATGACGACATCTGCGCCCTGCACCGCCTCGCGGTTGTCGGAGAGGGTGTGAAAGCCCTCGGCGGCCAAATCCGCGAGAAGCTCCACCCGCCTTCTCGTGACCGCCACATTCCCCGGCGCGACGAACCCGGATGTCGCGAAGCCCCTTGCTATGGCTCCGCCGAGATTGCCGCCACCCAGGACGGCGACTCTGTCGATCCGTGTCATTCCGCCGGTCATCGTGTCATCGTCCCCTTTGCCACGCCTGGTACCGCTCCCAGTGGAATCCCGGAAACTCCTTCTGCTCCGGCCAGATCTGATCCATGGTGTCGCCGTGCCAGAGGAATCCGTTCTTCATCACATACCGAATGGTATTGGTATTGCGGATATCGTCGAGGGGGTTCGCGTCCAGCACCAGCAGGTCGGCCAGCTTCCCCGGCTCCAGCGTCCCGATGTCGCGGTCGAATCCCATGGACTCGGCAGGGATGGTCGTGGCCGTGCGCAGAGCATCCATGTTCGAGAGCCCGCCCATTGCCATTGCCCACAGCTCCCAGTGGGCGCCCAGGCCCTGCCGGTTCCCATGGGCCCCGAGGGCCACGTTCCCGCCCTCGTCCAGAATCTCGGCGGCGGTCTTCGCAATGGTTATGAAGTGATAATCTTCCATGGGCGCCATCTGGCGGCGACGCGCCCGCGAGGCGACGTCCGTGTACGGCGTGAAGGTGAGCAGCTTTTCGTCCTCGTAGACGTCGCTCATCTGGTAGAAGTAGGCCTCCGCCGTGGGGCCGCCGTATCCGACCATGAGGGTTGGCACGTAGTAGGTGCCCGTATGGGTGATAAGTGACTTCATGTCCTGATACAGCGGAGCAATCGGGATGGCGTGCTCGATGGTGGTGTGGCCGTCCATCACCAGCGTCATGTCGTGGAAGGTTCTCCCGCCTCCCTCCGGCAGGACCATGAGTCCCTCCTCGCGGGAGGCCTGAACGACCCACTGGCGCTGTTCGCGACGGGGCTGGAGGTACTGCTTGATCGAGGTGGCTCCAAGCGCCTTCAACCGTCGAACCTGCATGCGCGCGTCGTCCAGGTCGGTCACGGGACGCGCCATCGCGGCCTCGATGAGCCAGATGATGTCACCGGTGCTGTAGACCCTGGGCCCCAGGTAGGCACCGGTCTCGATCATCTCCGCCTGGGCGAAGACGATCTGGGCCCGGGCCGAGGGGTTGTGAATGGTCGTCACGCCGTACGCGAGCTGGGCGACGTATTGCCAGTCCTCCTCGGGCAGGACCTCGCTGTCGAAGCCCCGGAGATGATGAGCGTGGACGTCGATGATCCCGGGCATGATGGTCTTGCCGGAGACGTCGATGACCCGCGTGCTGGGGGGCGCCTGGATTTCTCCCGACCGGCCGACAGCTTCGATCCGGTGCCCGTTGATCAGGATGTCACCCCGTTCGATGACCCCGGCGTCGCCCATGGTTATGATACGGGCGCCTTGCAGCAGCACCTGCCCGGTGGCCAGCGCCCGCGGCGCGGTAATCTCGATCACGGTCTCCTCGGGTTCCGACTCTTCGTCCCGGCTCAGCGCATCCTCCAGCGAGATCCGATAGAAGCTCGGCCCCCATCCCCAGGTGATGCTCTCGCCCCCGTCGGCCCAATTCACGAAGTAGCCGCCTTCGTCGCTGAGCTTGTAGACCGGGATCTGGCCGTCCGTGAGACGGACCGGCACGGGATCCCCGCCGGCTTGGGGCATTGGCGTGAGATAGACCTCGAACTGCTCGGTGAAGGCGACCCATCTGCCATCGGGCGACGGAATGACATCGTCGGCCAACCTGAACTCCAGGTGTCTCTGGCGATCGGTGCCGTCGAGCCGGATCGAGGTGAGGTGGTTGTCCTGTGGGACAAACCCTTGCCGGTTGATCGTCTCACCGTAGTAGATGCGCTCGCCGTCGGTGTTGAAGACCGGCCGAACGGTCTGGCGTCGGGTTCCGCGGGGCTGAAGAGGCGTGACGAAGCGGGTCTCTCCCCGGCCACCGGCGTCCAGCCAGTGAATCTCGACCTGGAGCGCTTCCTCCAGAGTGGCCTCGCCACGGAAGGCGCCGCCGGTGTAGCGGAGGAAGGTCAGCTTGCTACCGTCGGGCGCCCAGGCCAGATGCTCGTAGTGGCCCGCGGTCTCGGTGAGCTGCACCGGCGATCCCCCGTCCAACGGCACCTTGTAGATGTGGCCGCCGTCCGAGTCCGACCAGGTCGAGTATGCGAGCCAGCGTCCGTCGGGCGAGACAGCCGGCGAGTATTCCATGTTCGGACCGTCGGCGATCGGGGACGCGCCGCCACTCGCGATGTCATAGCGATAGTTCCTGCCGGCGGCATTGAAGTAGAGGGTGCCTCCATCCGGGCTCTGGTGGGTCCAGCGCAGGAGCTTGAGCCGGACGGGGCCGTCCTGGATCTCGCGGTCGAAGTGCACCTTCCCGGTGAGGGTCTGCTCGAAGGCGGCGCGGAAGGGGATCACGGCGGAAGTGTCGGTTGCGAGATCGTAGCGCCGGATCTTGCCGTGGGCCGAGTAGACGATACCCGCGCCGTCCGGGGTGAAGGAGTAGCCTGGAAGAACGTCCCCGTCTCCGATTCCCTCCTGCTGATCCCGGTCCAGCAGCAGTTCCAGCACCCTCTCGGCCCCGGTCTGCAGGTCTCTCAGCACCAACCTCTGCTCGGAGTCGAAGCGACGACCGTAGGCGAGCCAGCGGCCATCGGGGCTCACCGCGGGCCGCACCGCACCCCCATATCCTGCCGCCAGCACGTAGCTCTCTCCGGTCTCCCGGTTGAAGCGCCAGATCGTCGAGTTCTGGCGCTCGGCGTTGTTGAAGTAGATCCAGCGACCATCGGGCGACGGGGCGGGGCCCGCCGGCGTTTCGGCCCTGTCGATCACCTTGACCCCCGAGCCCCCGTCGACATGGTACATGTAGAGGTCGTAGGTGAAGCCCTGGACCAGGTCATCGTGTCGAAGCGCCAGCACATAGCTTCCGTCCGGAGTCCACTCAGGCGAGCGGAACTGGGCGTTGGGCGCGCTGGTGCGTGCCTCGGCATTGCTTCCGTCCACATCGGCGATCCACACCTGGTCGGAGCCTGACTTGTCGGAGATATAGACGATCCTGGAGCCGTCCGGAGAGAAGCGGGGCTGCTGGTCGTAGGCCGGTCCGCTCGATATGACGGTGGCCTCGCCCCCGGTGATGGGAAGGGTATAGAGATTCCCGAGAAGATCGAAGACCAGAGTCCGTCCATCCGGAGAGACATCCACGGACATCCAGGTCCCTTCCTCGAGCGTGATCTCGAAGGGGAGAGGAGGGCCGTGAATCTCCTCGATGGACCACTCCTCCCGGGTCTCCTCGGCCTCCTCGTCGTCTTGCGCTACGAGCTGGGTGCTCACGTACAGCTGGCTGATGACCGAACAAGAGATGAGAGATACCCACCCGGGACTCTGTTTCCACGACATCGTTGCCTCCAGGCTCGAAGAGGTGGGCCGCCGGCGAGCAGGAGCGCGACCCTTCCGCGCAGAGTAACTTGGACCTGGGCTTGAGCATACGGCAAACCCGATTCTGTCACCCCTGGAAGCGGAGCGGCCGACCATCCGGAGGACCATGCGTGCGTTCATCCTGCCGCTGATCGGTACGGCGCTGCTTGCGCCCTCTTCCCGCCTGGTCGCACAGCCTCCGATCGAGGCCTTCTGGCTGCTCGTCTCCGGGGACAGTCTGCAGATGGCCGCCTCGGACCAGTTGATCGCGGAGTACTGGGACGACTCCCACGCGTCGATCCTGGTCGAGTTGATGCGCTACGTCCCGGACGAACAGAGTCGGCGGCGCATCATCTCGGCGCTCGAGCGCGGGACCGGTCAGAGGCTGGGGCGCGACCTGGAGGGGTGGTGGGAGTGGATCTGGCGGACCGACCCCGGCACGCATCCGGAGTACGCGGCATTCAAGGCGGTACTGTACGCGACGCTCGACCCCAGCTTCGAGGACTACTTCGACGACAATCCGGCCGCGAACATCCGGCTCGACGAGATCCGATGGGGCGGTGTCGGCCGCGACGGCATCCCGCCCCTCGACCATCCGAAGATGATCGCCGCCGCGGAAGCCGCCTACCTCGAGGACGACAACGTCGTCTTCGGCATCGCGCTCGACGGTGACGTGCGCGCCTATCCAAAACGGATCCTCGCCTGGCACGAGATGTTCAAGGATTCGATTGCCGGCGAGCACCATACCGGGGTGTACTGCACCCTGTGCGGGACCATGATCCTGTATCGGTCGGCTCATGAAGGCGTGCACCACGAGCTGGGGACCAGCGGATTCCTCTATCGCTCCAACAAGCTCATGTACGATCATGCGACGCGGTCGCTGTGGTCGACCTTCGCGGGCGAGCCCGCCGTGGGCCCCCTCGTCGGCCAGGGATTCCGGCTCGAGCCGCGCCATGTCGTGACCACCACCTGGGGCGAATGGCGCAGGCGACACCCCGGGACCCGCGTGCTTTCGCTGGACACGGGGCACGAGCGCGACTACGGAGAGGGCGTCGCCTACCGCCAGTACTTCGCGACCGACAGGCTGATGTTCGGGGTTCCCAGGCTGGATCCCCGCCTGCGGAACAAGGACGAGGTCCTGGCGCTCCGGTTCCCGGACGCCCCCGGCCGGCAGCTCGCGATCTGGGTGGTCTTCCTGTCCAGGAACCGGGTGTACCACGACAGGCTCGGTGACACCGAATTCGTGATCCTGACCGATCAGAGCGGCGCGAGTCGCGTCTATGAGAGCGCAGGCCGCCGCTTCACCGGTTGGGACAACGACACCACGGCCTGGGACGACAGCGGTGCGCGGTGGGCGGTCACCGAGGGCGGGCTGGTGGGCCAGGCGGGCGAGCGCCTGGAACGGCTCCCAGCGCATCGCGCCTTCTGGTTCGGGTGGTACGCGCAGTACCCGGAGACGCGACTCGTTCGCAGGTAGCGGTCCGATCCGAAAGGCACCGCGGTCGATCGGCCCCCCTACGGGTCTGTTGCACTTGTCCGTGCCCGTGCGGGTCATAGTTCAGTTTATGGCCTAAACTGATGGAGTGGACGCCCCCTCCCGGCGGCATCGCAATGTGCCAAGGATGGTACTGAAGCGATTGCGACCTTGAGAGGTCTGACCATCAGAGGGAGGAGGCATCCACA